>NC_007908.1:3000000-3600000 GCF_000013605.1 Rhodoferax ferrireducens T118 | reverse complement strand
CGTCAAGTTTCCGCTGCCCAAGGGCTTGCGTCTGAAGGATACCGAGGACCTGGGTTAGCTATTTAGTTTATAGCTGCTTGCGCAATAACAACGGGCGCTCCACATGATTCCCACCGCCGAAGGGCCGCTGACCAACTTGGTGCGTGATGTGAGATTCAACCCGCAACTCATCTGCCTGATAGGCGCTGAGTGCACCGGCAAAACGACGTTGGCAAAAGCCCTGGCCGCGCATTTTTCCAGCCTGTGGGTGCCAGAGCATCTGCGCTCTTTTTGTGACTTGCAGGGCCGCACGCCCAGGGCTGATGAGCAGGTGTTGATCATGCGTGCCCAGTTTGAGCAAGAAGAGCAGGCGGCAGCACTGGCCCGGCAAACGGCTTGCCCGTATGTGCTCTGTGACAGTGCGCCGCTGCTCACCGCGATTTACAGCGACTTTTATTTCTCCGACCCCTCGCTTTTTGAGTGCGCCCATGTCTTGCATACCCGCTATGCCTTGACGCTGCTCTTGCAGCCAGACATGCCGTGGGTGTCTGATGGCCTGCAGCGTGACGGTGACCCCGCGCGGGCCGCCATTCACGCCAGGCTGCGGCACGAGCTTCACGCCATGCGCCACCCGTGTATTGAGGTGTCTGGCTCGGGTGACCGCCGACTGCAGGCCGCGATTCTTGCGGTTGAGACACTCACAAGCTGAACATGGGCCCCGCGCTGGCTGCAAGCGCCGCGCCCGTGCCGCTTGAACTGCATCATTACAATGGCGAGTTCACCGGGGGTGTCCGTTGCAAGATGGTCTGAGAAATACCCCACTCACCTGATCTGGATCATGCCAGCGTAGGGAGCGTGAAGGTTGGCCTTCATCCCGGCGTTTTGTGCGTTGGCGCATCGAAAGGCTTTGCCATGAACCGTCGTCTTTTCACGCTGGCCGCCACCGCGCTGGCTGCGTTCTCGCTGTCAACCCAAGCCCGTGCGGCCGATGAACTGCGCGTGATGGTGCACAGTTCTTTTTCACTGCCCAAGCCCCTGCTGGCGCAGTTTGAAGCGCAAAACGGCATCCGGCTGGCCATCATCAAGGGCGGTGACGCGGGTGAAATGCTCAACAAGTTGATTTTGACCCGTGCCCAACCCATCGCCGATGTGGTGTTTGGCATTGACAACACGCTGGTGGGCAAGGCGCTGGCCGCTGGTGTGCTGGAGCCTGCGCTGCCCCAGACCGCCGAAGCGCCCGATGCCAATCTGGGGGCTGCGCTGGCGGCGGTGGACTATGGCTTCGTGACCTTGAATTACGACAAAGCGGCTGTGGCCAAACGCGGCATCAGTTTGCCGAAAACCTTGCAGGATTTGACGCTGCCCGCCTACAAGAACTGGTTGGTCACACCCAACCCCGCCACCAGCAGCACCGGCTACGCCTTCATGTTGGCCACCATTTCCGCCATGGGCGAAGAGCCCGCCTTTGCCTGGTGGGCGCAGATGCGCGGCAACGGCCTCAAGGTGGTCAAGGGCTGGAGCGAAGCTTATTACACCGACTTTGCGCGTAACAAGGGTGCCTACCCGCTGGTGGTGAGTTACGCCACCAGTCCGGCCGCCGAGGTGTTTTACAGCAAGGAAAAAACGCCAGAGTCGCCCACGGCGAGCCTGAACCTCAAGGGCGGCGTTTTCCGCCAGGTGGAAGGTGTGGGCCTGGTCAAAGGGGGTGGCCAGCGGGCGACGGCTTTGAAGTTTGTCGATTTTCTGCGTTCTGCCCCCGTGCAAGAGGCCCTGCAAACGGCGATGTGGATGTACCCGGTGCAGGCCAAAACCCCGCTTGCGGAGGTGATGCGCCACGCCGCCGAGCCGACCGAGTTTGAAGCCCCGGCGACCCAAGTGGTAGCCGGCAAGGGTGCGCAGTGGGTCGCACGCTGGACCAAAGTGGTGCTCAAGTAGCGCGGCAGTCGATGTCGCCCGTCGCCTTGCCTGGCTGGTTGCGCCGCAGCGTTTGGCTCGGGCTGCTGCCTGCTGTTGCTTTGCTGGTGCTGCTGATTGCGCCGCTGGGCCGGCTGGTGCTGGCCGGGTGGGCGGGTGATGTCAGTTTGACCGGTGCAGCCGCTACCGAGGCATGGTCGTTTTGGTTGCCCTGGCAAGACGATTACCTGCGCTGGCGCGTGCTCTGGTCGCTCGCGCAAGCGGGCATCACCTGCGTGCTGGCATTGGCGTTGGGCTTGCCGCTGGCGTGGGTGCTGGCCCGCTTTCAGTTTGCGGGACGTACGCTGGTGCTGCGCTTGTTGATGCTGCCGTTTGTGGTGCCCACCCTGGTGGCGGCTCTGGGTGTGTTGGCGCTGTGGGGTCCGCGCGGCGTGCTCGGTGGCTGGCTCGGTGTCAACCTGCACAACACGCCCTGGCTGCTGCTGTACGGCAACCTGTTTTTCAACCTGTGTCTGGTGGTGCGCGCCGGGGTCGATGCGCTCGGCCAGGTGAATGCGCGCCAGGTGGCGGCGGCACGCTCGTTGGGCGCCACGCCGTGGCGGGCGTTTTGGCGGGTCGAGTGGCCGTCGATCGCGCCGTGGCTGATGTCGAGCTTGTGCCTGGTGTTTTTGTATTGCTTTGCCGGCTTTGGCCTGGCCCTGGTGCTGGGCGGTCAGCGTTACGCCACTGTGGAGGTGGAGATTTACACCCTGGTGGCACACGAGCTGCAACTGGGCCAAGCCAGCGTGCTGGCGCTGTGGATGCTGCTGCTGACGGGTACGGTGGCGCTGGTCTATGCCCTGCTTGAGAAACGCCTGGCGGCTCCCGGCCGCGTGGAACCCATTGCGCGCAGGCCGCCCCACGGCATGGCTCAATGGCTGGCCTTGCTGGCGGCGCTCGGGGTGCTGTTTGTGATTTGCGCGCTGCCCGTTCTGGCCATCGTCTGGCGCGCGCTGGATGCAGGTTGGGCCACTTGGGTCACTGTGCTGGATGCAGAGGTGCGTGGCGCTCTCTGGAATACCTTGCGCTTTTCTGCGCTGGCCTTGGCTGTGGCGACGCTGTTGGGTGTGCTGCACGCGCTGGCTGCAGAGCGCTCGGTGCCCTGGCGCGCCGCGGCATTTCTGCCGTTTGTGGTGTCACCGGTGACCGTGGCGTTTGGCCTGCTGTTGTTGTACCCGAGTTGGACGGCCAGTTTGCCCCTGCTACTGGCAGCCTACGCCGTGCTGGCCTACCCCTTTGTCGCCAAATCCTTGTCAGCCGGTTTGGACAGCCTGCCCCCGCATGTGCTGCACGCTGCCCGCACGCTGGGTGCCAGTCCGCAGCGTACTTTTTGGCGTGTCACCCTGCCGCTGTTGCGCCCCGCTTTACGCCGGGGCATGGCGTTTGCAGCCGCCACGGCGCTGGGTGAGTTTGCGGTGACGCTATTCTTGTCGCGCCCCGAGTGGGCCACGCTCACGACCTTGATTTACCAGCGCCTGGGTCACCCGGGGGAGAGCAGTCTGGATCAGGCCATGGTGCTGGCGTGCCTGCTGATGCTGTTGGCCTTGTTGGCGTTCTTGCTGATTGAGTGGCCGGCGGCCGATCATCACGATCGCAGGCGCTCACCGGCAAGTGCTGTGGCTGTGGGGGCGTTTCTTCATGCTTGAGCTGCGCCATATCAGTCAGAACTATGGTGATCGGGTCCTGCTGCAAGACATCAACCTGCAAGTGGCTGCCGGTGAAATTGTGGCCCTGCTGGGGCCATCGGGCAGCGGCAAGAGCACGCTGCTCAGCATCGTGGCGGGCTTGCAACCGCCACTCAAGGGCAGCGTCTGGTTTGATGGCCAGGACATTACCCGGGTGCCGCCCGAGCGGCGCCACTTTGCCCTCATGTTCCAGGACTTTGCGCTGTTTGCGCACTTGAATGTGCTCGATAACGTCGCTTTTGGGCTGGTGGAGCAGCGGCTTGCCAAATCGGACGCGCGCGCGAGAGCAGCGCGGATGCTGGAGCGTTTTGGTCTGCTTGATCATGCCCGGCACAAGGTGTGGACGCTCTCGGGCGGTGAGCAGCAGCGTGTCGCGCTGGCGCGGGCCCTGATCACGAATCCGCGTGCGCTGCTGCTGGACGAGCCGTTTTCAGCCCTGGATGCCGAGCTGCGCCAAGGCTTGCGCGAGGAATTTTGCCGGCATATTGCCGCCGCCGGTATGGCCACGCTGCTGGTGACGCACGACGAAGCCGAGGCCCGCGCCATGGCCGCGCGCGGCGTGCGACTGGTGGACGGGCAATTGCGGGCCGCGTGGTAGCAATTTCAGGCAATCCAAGATACAAAAAATTTACAATCTTGTCATGCTAGACATCACCACCCTCCGAAAAGACCTCGACTCGGTTATTGCCCGTCTCGAGACCCGTAAATCACCGCAAGCCTTTCTCAATGTGGACACCTTCAGGACTTTGGAGGCCGAGCGCAAGACGATTCAGATGCGCACCGAAGAGTTGCAGGGCAAGCGCAATACCTTGAGCAAACAAATTGGCCAGCTCAAGGCCAAGGGCGCAGCCGGTCAAGCCGAGTCGGATGCAGTCATGGCCGAGGTGGCGGGCCTGAAGGCTGAGCTGGAAACCTCCGCAACCCGGCTGGAACAAATTCAGCTGGAGTTGCAGGCGCTGTTGCTGGGCGTGCCCAATTTGCCACACGAGAGCGTGCCGGTGGGCGCGGATGAGCATGGCAATGTGGTGGTGCGCAGCTGGAGTCCCGACGGCAAGGGGCCCAAGGCGTTTGATTTTGAGGTGAAAGACCACGTTGATATCGGCACCCCGCTGGGGCTCGACTTCGAGTTGGGCGTCAAGCTCACCGGCGCCCGCTTCACCGTCATGAAGGGTCTGATTGCACGCCTGCACCGGGCGCTGGCCCAGTTCATGCTGGACGTGCAAACCCAGGAACACGGCTACACCGAGTGCTACACGCCTTACATCGTCAATGCGCAAAGCATGCGCGGCACCGGACAGTTGCCCAAGTTTGAAGCCGACTTGTTTGCCGCCAAAAAAGGCGGGCAAGAGGCTGAAGCGGCGCCCGACAACAGCGCACTTTATTTGATTCCGACCAGCGAAGTGCCGCTGACCAACTTTGTGCGCGACGTGGTGTTGGCCGAGGCCGAGTTGCCGGTCAAGCTCACCGCACATACGCCGTGTTTTCGCTCCGAGGCTGGCAGTGCCGGGCGCGACACGCGTGGCCTGATTCGCCAGCACCAGTTTGACAAGGTCGAGATGGTGCAGATCGTGCACCCCGACAAGAGTTACGAGACGCTGGAACAGATGACCGGTCACGCGGAAGCTATTTTGCAAAAGCTGGGTCTGCCCTACCGGGTGATGTCCTTGTGCACCGGCGACATGGGCTTTGGTGCCAGCAAGACCTACGATCTGGAAGTCTGGTTGCCGGCGCAAAACACCTACCGTGAAATCAGCTCGGTGTCGAACTGCGAGGCCTTCCAGGCACGTCGCCTGCAAGCGCGCTTCAAGAACGCACAGGGCAAGAACGAGCTGGTGCACACCCTCAACGGCTCGGGACTGGCGGTCGGGCGCGCGCTGGTGGCGGTGTTGGAAAACTACCAGAATGCCGATGGCTCGGTCACCGTACCGCAGGCTTTGCGTCCTTATGTGGGTGGCCAAAAAGTTCTGGGTGCCACCGCCATGAATGACATGGATATGTAGCTTGCCATGAACCTGCGCCTACTGCTGCTCATCGTCCTAGTGACATTGAGTCTGCCAGGCCAGGCAGTGGAAACCTTGCGCGTATTGACGTGGCCTGGCTACGCCGACAGTGATCTGGTCAAGTTGTTTGAGAAGCAACACGGCGTGCGGGTCGAGGTGAGCTTCGTCAGTTCCGATGATGTGCTGCGGCAAAAGATCAGCGCGAACCAGGGCGGCGACTTCGATGTGTTTGCGGCCAACACGGCCGAAATGCAGCACTACATCAACGAGCGACTGGTGGTGCCGTTGCGGCTTGCCAATATTCCCAACACGGCGCAGCAGTTACCCCGCTTTCGCAACCTGCAGAGCATTCCGGGAATCACCCGTCTGGGTGAGGCCTATGCGGTGCCGTACACCTATTCGGAAATGGGGCTGATCTATGACCGCAAACAGTTTGTGCAAGCGCCCACCTCGCTTGCTGCGATGTGGGATCCCAAGTACCAGGGGCGGGTGCTCGCCTTCGATACCAGTAGCCACAGTTTTTCGATCGCTTCAATGGTGCTGGGAGGAAATCCTTTTCGGATTGAAGATAAAGATTTCAAAGGCGTGGTCAACCACCTCATCGCCTTGCGCCGCAATGTGTTGACCTTCTACACCTTGCCGGAAGAATCAGTCGAGCTGTTTCGTCGTCATTCGGCGGCACTTCTGTTTGCCAATTACGGTCACCAACAACTCAAACTGTTGCGCGACGCGGGCGCCGATGTTGGTTATGTCATTCCCGTTGAGGGCGCACTGGCCTGGCTGGACTGCTGGGCGCTGACGCGCGGGGCCAAGAACAAGGAACTGGCAGAGAGCTGGATCAACTTCATGCTGGACAAAAAAGTGAGCAGCGAATTGACCCGACGCCAGGGTCTGTCCAATACGATTGAAGTCGACACCGACGCGGCGGATGCGGACAAGATCATCTGGCTCGAACCGGTCGAGGATGACAAACGCCGGGCAGCCCTGTGGGGGCGCATTATTTCTGGCGATTTGCCAGGGCGGTTCTAGTTCATGCGTTATGGCATCGGTTTCAAGCTGGGGCTTTTGCTGGCCAGTTTCAGTCTGGTGGCGATGGGAATCGTCGGTTACTACTCGTACGCCAGTGGCCGTGCCACCTTGCTGGCGGCCGCGCAACGTGATTTGCTGACGGCGACCCACGTGCTGGGGCGCAACTTTCAGGCCAGCATCGACGCAGTGGCCAGGGATACCTTGCTGCTGGCAAGCCTCCCGGCAAGCTCTGCCATGGTCACTAGCCCTGAGAGCATGCCAGCGGGCCGTGACCCAAAGGGGTTGAGCGATACCTTCGCGGCGATGATGGCGGCGCATCCTGAATATTTCCAGATTCGACTGATTGGTGCTGACCAGCACGGCCTGGAACTGGTTCGGTTGGACCGAGACGACGGCAAACTGGTGCCGGTACAAGCAGACAATCTGCAGGAAAAAGCCCATTACCCCTATGTTTTCAACACCTTGCAACTGGGCAGGGGGCAAGTCTATTTGTCGGACATCACGATCAACCACGAAGAAGGGGCGCATTCCGGGTTGCACAAGCCCACCGTCCGGGTCGCCTCACCCGTGTTGGACGACAGCGGGAAAGTGCTGGGGCTGATCGTGATCAACGTGGATCTGAACGGCCTGTTTGACCGCCTGAAGTCCGATCTGCCAAGCGCCTACCAGTTGTACCTGAGCAACCATTGGGGCGACTTTCTGATTCACCCCAACCCGGCCGAAGCCTTTGGCTTTGACCAGGGACGCAGAATCTTTATTCAGGAGTCTTTCGAGCCGGTTGCGGCCTTGATTAACGGCACGAGCGCCAGTGTGGTTACCAATATTGACGCCGTTCAGCAAGCTGGCAACGGGCTGGTGGCCGCTTTTATCCGCATGCCTTTTGGTGGCTCGGTCCAGACGGATTTTGTGATTCTGGGACTGTCGCAGCCGCTGGAGAACGTCGTGCGGGAAACGTCGAAGCTGGGTTGGAACACCGTTCAAATTATTCTTGTGCTGGGGGTTCTTGCCATACTTCTGGCGGCGCTGGTTTCGCGCGCCGTGATCGGCCCCCTGCGGAAAATGGTTGATGCGATGAGTGCCTTTTCAAAAGAGCATGTGGTCAACGAATTGTCGGCCGCCCGCAAGGACGAAATCGGGCTGCTCGCCAGCAGCCTCAACGACATGCAGAACATCATTGTGGCGAACATGCGCGATTTGAAAGAGAGTCGGCAAGCGCTTGAGCATCTGGCCCAACATGATTCACTGACCGGTTTGCCCAACCGCGCACTGTTTGACGACCGGCTGCGTCAAGCGGTCTCACAAGCGCGGCGCGACAAGACGCGCATGGCCCTGCTGTTTGTTGATCTGGACGCGTTCAAGGACATCAACGACACTTGCGGCCATCACGTTGGGGACTTGCTGCTGAACGCCGCTGCGAAACGGATGCAGGCCTGTGTGCGCCATGCCGATACGGTGGGGCGCATGGGGGGTGACGAGTTTGTCGTGCTGCTGACCCATGTCGAGGAGGACCAGGATGCCGTGCTGGTCGCTGAAAAAATATGCAAGGCCCTCAGTCAGCCTTTTGATCTTGATGGCCGCAGTTTGTTGATTGGGTCCAGCATCGGTGTGGCCCTCTACCCAGAACATGGTAGTGACGAGCTGACGCTGTCGCGCAGTGCCGATGCCGCCATGTACCTTGCCAAAGAGAGCGGTGGCAACTGCGTCAGTCTTTTCGGGTCTTGACCCGGCATTCAATATCAATGCAGGAGCTAACCATGAAAAAAAGCTCTTTCACCAATTTTTATTTGGTGAAAGAGCTTTGTTTTTTGGCGGAGAGGGTGGGATTCGAACCCACGGTACCTTGCGGTACGCCTGATTTCGAGTCAGGTACATTCGGCCACTCTGCCACCTCTCCTAGAACTCAAGTGTTGGATTGTAGCAGTGGCCCCGCCTGCCACTCACTTGGTTTTGGCATCCAGCAACGCTTGCAGGGCAGTATCAATGTCCTGGGTTTGCACGTCCAGGCCCCATTGCAACTGGTCTTTCAGTTCATTCAGGGCGCTCGCACCTTGGGTCTGCAGCGTGGCAATGGTTTGGCCTGCTACTTTGGGTGAAGCAAAGCCCGTACTTTGCAGCAGCAAACGGCCGTCCGTATCCAACAGTTTGAAGTAAAACTGACCGTCGTTTTCGCGGTATTGTTTGAAGACCGGCAAGGCGGATTTGACGGACTTGGCGGCTTTGCTGCTTTGCGTGCGCAGGTCACGCAAGCCCACGGCCTGACGCAAACGACCCATGAAGGGGGTGGCAATATGACGGGCCTTGGCTGCGCCCGCGCGCAGGATGGACTCGATTCGAGCCGGGTCGTCCAACAGCGCCTGATAGACCTCGCGCAGCGGTGCAATTTCGTCGTCGATGCGCTCAAAAACAATTTGTTTGGCGTCGCTCCACGCGATGCCATCGGCATAAGCCTGGCGCAGCGTGCTGCTTTCCTCTGGCGTGGCAAAGGCCTGGTAAATCTGGAACAGGGCAGAGCCTTCAGTGTCTTTGGGCTCACCTGGTGCGCGCGAATCGGTGACGATGCTCGCAATGAGCTTTTTGAGTTGTGCGCGCGGCGCAAACAGGGGGATGGTGTTGTCGTAGCTCTTGCTCATCTTGCGCCCGTCCAGACCGGGCAGGGTGGCGACGTTGTCTTCAATTTCGGCCTCGGGCGGCACAAAGTGATCGCCATAGCGGTGGTTGAAGCTGTGCGCCATGTCGCGCGCCATCTCGATGTGCTGCACCTGGTCGCGCCCGACCGGCACCTTGTGTGCGTTGAACATCAGAATGTCGGCACCCATCAGCACCGGGTACATGAACAGCCCGGCGCTGACATCGGACTCGGGGTCAATACCTGCGGCGGTATTTTTGTCGACCGCCGCCTTGTAGGCGTGCGCCCGGTTCAGCACGCCCTTGCCAATGACACAGGTCAGCAGCCAGGTGAGTTCCGGAATTTCCGGGACATCGGACTGGCGATAGAAGACGACGCGCTCGGGGTCCAGCCCGGCGGCGAGCCAACTGGCGGCTATTTCCAGCGTGGAACGCTGGATGCGTGCCGGTTCATCAATCTTGATCAGGGCGTGGTAGTCGGCCAGAAAATAAAAACTCTCGACATCGGCCCTCAGGCTGGCCCGCACCGAAGGCCGGATGGAGCCGACATAGTTGCCGAGGTGGGGGGTGCCAGAGGTGGTGATACCGGTCAGAAAACGCGTGGAACTCATAGAGAAGGGAAACTTTAATGGGCCAAAGAAAGAGGCTGCAGGCTAGCCAAAAATCATGGCAAGAGGGCTGAGCAAGATGTCGAGCACAAAGTAGCTCAGCGTCATCAAGGGTTGCAGCCACAGCGTGCTGACGATGCCTGAAATCACCAGCGCCATCACGATGAAAAAGCCCCAGGGCTCCACCCGCGAGACCAGTTCGGCCTGGCGGTAGGGCAGCAAGCCGACCAGAATACGCCCGCCGTCCAGCGGCGGCAGCGGGAACAGGTTGAAGGCAAACATCACCAGATTGACCAGAATGCCGCCTTGTGCCATCTTGATAAAAAAGGGCTCGGTCACACCCGTGCCTTTGAGCACATAGAACAGCGCGCCCCACAGAAAGGCTTGAATGAAATTGACGCCCGGCCCGGCCAGCGCCACCCAGATCATGTGGCGTTTAGGGTCGCGCAGCTTGTCAAAGCGGACCGGCACCGGTTTGGCATAGCCAAACAGGAAGGCACCCGAGGTGGCAAAGTACAGCAGCAGCGGCATCAAAATGGTGCCCACGGGGTCGATGTGTTTGAGCGGGTTGAGCGTGACGCGCCCCAGCATGTAGGCCGTGTTGTCACCAAAATGGCGGGCCACGTAGCCGTGCGCAGCCTCGTGCACCGTAATGGCGAACAGCACCGGCAGCGCGTACAGGGCAACGGTCTGAATCAGGTTGGCAATATCCATGGGGTCAATATCTAATGGGGGTGATCAGCGGCTTACAGGCCAAGGGCGGCCAGCGAGCCTCTGCCCTGGCGAATAACGATGGGCTCGGACTCGGTGAGATCGACGACCGTGGTTGGTTCCCGCGGGCAGGCACCCGCGTCAATCACGGCCGCAATCTGTTTTTTGTAACGTTCACGAATTTCCAGCGCGTCATTGATGGGTTCGACCTCACCCGGCGGGATCAAGGTCGTCGCCAGCAGAGGACCGTTGTGCAGGTCCAGCAGCGCCTGCAAGACCTTGTGCTCGGGCACGCGCAGGCCAATGGTCTTGCGTGACGGGTGGCTCAGGCGACGCGGAACTTCCTTGCTGGCTTGCAGAATGAAGGTGTAAGGCCCGGGTGTGGCTGATTTGATGCGCCGAAACTGCTGGTTATCCACTTGTGCGTAGTTGGCCAGTTCCGAGAGGTCGCGGCATAGCAGCGTGAGGTGGTGTTTATCGTCCACGCCACGGATGCGGCGCAGCTTGTCGGCCGCCGCCTTGTCGTCCAGATGGCAAACCAGGGCGTAGCTGGAGTCGGTGGGTACCGCCAGGATGTCGCCCTGGTCGAGCAGGGTGATGGCCTGCTTGAGCAAGCGGGGCTGCGGGTTATCGGGGTGAACTTCGAACAGTTGAGGCATGGATGTATTGTCGGCGAAGTTGGGCCGGTCAGCGCCGCATGGCCGGGGTCAACGCTGCTTAGGCCGCAGGGGCAACGGCCCGGCGCAGCTTGGTCACCTCGTGCGCAGACAACAACGCATTGCCCACGCCGCTGGCCGCAATCACGGCAATGCCAAGCCATGCCAGCGCGTCAGGCACATGCTTGAACGCCAGCCAACCCGCGACCGTGGCGAAAGCAATCTGTGTGTACAGATAAGGCGTGAGCACAGGCGCCGAAGCGCGGGTGTAGGCCCGAATCAACATCAGGTGGCCAAAAGTGCCCGAAAATCCAACCAGCAAAAACCACGGCCAATAGGTCAGCAGGGCCGTTGTGCTCCAATTGAAAACCACAATCGGGCTCATCACCACCGCACCCACCAGACCGGTGTAAAAGTGCGTGGTGTAGGGGTTTTCTTCGCCGCTCAATCGGCTGGTGAGCACCTGAAACCAACCGTAGGTGGTCACCAGCAGCACCGGAAACAGCAAAGCCCAGCTGAACACCTGGCCTCCGGGACGCACCACCAGCAGCACCCCGACCAGACCGGCCGCCATCAGCAACCAGCGCTGGTGCGAGACATGGTCTTTCAGCACCCAGGCGGCCATGGCCGTGGCGACCAGCGGCGACAGCATCACCATGGCGGTGAATTCGCCCACCGGCAAGTAGCGCAGACCAAAAAAAGAGCAGGCACTGGTGATCAGCAACAACACCCCGCGCAGCGTTTGAAAGCGCGGATTCGGGGTCCTGAACAAGCGGCGCTTTTGCACTGGAAAGCGCAAAACAAAAGTCAGCAGCGCCTGAAACGCATAGCGAAACCAGAGCAGCATCAACACCGGCACCAGCGTGACGGCGTATTTGGTGACGGTGTCCAGGATGGCGAAGGCCAGGGTCGCCAGCACAATCAAAGCAATGCCAGCGCCTTGCTGGGTGCGCCAAAATGCCATCGGCGAGCTAATGAGTTGCGAGGGCCGCAGCCCCCAGGCTCAAGCGAGCGGTGACCTGAATCCGGTCGGCCAGCAATTCCCAGACCGGCGTCAGTCCAGCCGGCAAGGGCGGCAGCGTGCCAATCTCGGTGTGGCTCTCGTCGGGGCTGTGAAAGTCGCTGCCGCGCGAGGCTGCCAGGCCAAACTCGCGCGCGGTGTCAGCGTAGCTGATGTATTCGGCCGGCGTGTGGCTGCCGGTGACCACTTCGACAGCGCGTCCGCCGTGACCCTTGAATTCGGTAAACAGGGCAAATTCCTCATTGGCAGAAAACTTGTAGCGCGCCGGGTGCGCAATCACCGCCAGGCCACCCGCCTGCGTGATCCAGGCCACGGCGTCTTTCAGCTTGGCCCAGCGGTGTTCCACAAAGCCGGGCTTGCCTTCGGTCAGGTACTTGCGAAACACTTCGTGCGTGTCGCGGCAAACGCCGGCTTCCACCAGAAAACGGGCAAAGTGCGTGCGTGAGATCAGGTCATGGTTGCCCGCGTACTTGAGCGCACCCTCAAAAGCGCCTTGAATGCCGACTTTGGCCAGGCTATCCGCCATTTCCCGGGCGCGCTGTTCACGTCCGCCCCGGGTTTGCCGCAGGCCGCTGACAAGAGCCGCGTTGTCGGCGTCAAAACCCAAGCCCACGATGTGGACGGTCTGGTGCAGAAAACTCACTGAAATCTCAACCCCGGTGAGGTAGTCCATGCCCAGTGCCCTGGCCGCCGCGGCGGCGCGCGCCTGACCGCCAATTTCATCATGGTCCGTGAGCGCCCACAACGCAACCCCGTTGGTTTTGGCGCGTGCGGCCAGTTCTTCAGGCGTCAGCGTGCCGTCGGAGACGGTGGAGTGGGAATGGAGGTCGGCGTTGAAAGGAGATGTCACAAGAACTATTTTCGCATAGGTAGGCGATTTCAGCTTTGCAGTCTCCAGCAAAAACCGCACGCGGGTAGCGGCTCGGTGGGGCCAAGCCAGATGGAACTGGTCAACAAATGGGTGCAGCGGCGGTTACCATGCGATATATGGAAACTATGGGGCCGCTTGGCTTATCTCGAATTCAGGAAATACGGGGCCAGCTTTCGCGAGACTTGGAATACAAGCTCGATTAGACCGCTTTAAGCGCAAATATTCATGCCATCCAAGCGATACGAGGCCCTCACCGTTCAGGAACTACGCAAGCTCGCGCAAGGCGACATTTTTCGCCCGGCTGATATCGTTGCACAGCTCTACCTCGGACGGCGCTATGCCAAGGGGACGGGCGTTGACAAGGACGAGAAAGAAGCTGCCCATTGGTTTCGCCTGGCTGCTGACAAAGGCAATGCAGAGGCTCAGCGCAATCTTGCGTTTGCCATCTTTCACGGCAGAGGGGTTCCCAGGGACGACGCCGAAGGCATCCGCAGATTGCGTCTTGCCGCCGACGGGGCGGACGCGCCCGCGCAGCGCCAGTTGGGTTACCACTTTGCGATCGGCCATGGTGTCCCTGCGGACGAGAAGGAGGCGGTGCGCTGGTTCCGCTTAGCCGCCGATCAAAACGACGTCTTCGCGCAGTACAACCTGGCCTTTGCGCTGGCCAGCGGCCGAGGCGTGCCCACAGACCAGTCGCAGGCCGTCCACTGGTACCAATTGGCCGCAGAGCAGGGCATGCCCGAGGCCCAGTGTGCATTGGGACTGGCCTATGAGCACGGGCTCGGCGTTCCGGTGGACTATGAAAAAAGTGTCTACTGGAACCGGCTTGCGGCAGAACAAGCGCATGCCGAATCCTGCAGCAACCTGGGCTGGCTCTACGAGAACGGTCTGGGCGTGGCCCAGGACCTGGAGCAGGCGCGGCATTGGTACGAAGTAGCCGCGCGGCAGGAATTTGAAACGGCGAAACAGCGTTTGTTGAAATTGCGGGAACGAAGCGCAAACCTGCACACCGTTTTCAAACACTCTCTGCGCAATGATCAGTCCATCACCGAGTACCTCGAAACGGCATTCGCCGGCTTCGTCGGGCTTGACGTGGTCCGGGAGGAGGTCTTTCGTCAGGCCAGCTACATCCAGGTACAAAAGCTGCGCGCACAGCAGGGCCTGCGCGTGCCAACCGCGCCTTCGCGCCATCTGGTATTTATTGGCAATCCGGGCACCGGCAAGACAACCATTGCCAGGATCATCGCCGGCCTCTACCAGCGGCTGGGCATCCTGAAAACTGACAAGGTCGTCGAGACTGACCGTGCCGGACTGGTGGCCCCCTATATTGGCCAGACGGCGCTCAAGACGCGGGCCATCGTGGAGTCCGCGCTGGGCGGCGTTTTGTTTATTGACGAGGCCTACGCCCTGGCCAGATCCGGTGCACAGGACTTCGGCAGGGAAGCCGTCGAAACCCTGCTCAAGATGATGGAAGACCATCGCGATGAACTGGTGGTGATCGTTGCCGGCTATGTTGCCGACATGGACGACTTCATCAATTCCAATCCGGGGCTGGCCTCGCGCTTCAACCGCTACATCCGATTTCCAGACTACACCCCCGCTGAGTTGCTGGAGATCTTCCTGAAGTTTTGCAGCGCGCACTCTTATGAGCTGAGCGATTCGATTCATGCAGGTCTGCAGACGATCTTCAGCCGTGAAATTCATGTGCAGCGACAGCGCTTCAGCAATGCACGCTACGTGCGCAACCTGTTCGAGAGGGTGATCGAAGCGCAGGCGCAGCGTGTGTTTGCGCTGGAAAACGCGTCGAAGTCCGACTTGCAGACGATCCTGCCCGCGGACGTGGAAAAGGGGCTGGGGGAAGCTCTCCCGGCGGACCAGGGGCAGGGGCTGTCGGCCAATTACGAGGCTGCCCTGAAGCGGCTGAACGACCTGGCCGGGCTGGGCCGGGTCAAAAAGCAGGTGCAGCGTTTGTCCGACTTTGTGCGCATACAACACGCGCGCGCCGAAGCGGGCAGCAGGGTGGCGGCCGGGTTTTCACAGCATCTGGTGTTTACCGGCAATCCGGGAACGGGCAAAACGGTGGTCTCGCGCATCATTGCGGATATTTACTTCAGCCTCGGCATCACCTTGTCCAACCACATTGTCGAGGTGGATCGCGCCGGGCTGGTTGCGGGGTATGTCGGCCAGTCAGCGATCAAAACCCGGGAGGTGCTGGAGTCTGCCCTGGGTGGCATCCTGTTCATCGACGAAGCCTATGCGCTGGCGCAAGGCGACAACAACAACGATTTCGGCCGGGAAGTCATCGACACCCTGCTTAAAACCATGGAGGACTACCGGGATCAACTGGTGGTCATCGTGGCCGGTTACCCGGAACCCATGCGCAACTTCATCAACAGCAACCCGGGCCTGCGTTCGCGTTTTAACCATTACATTGAGTTTGACGACTACGGGCCTGACGATCTTCTTGCCATATTCGAGTCCTTCTGCCGCGAATCGGAATACGTGCTGGACGCTGCCGCCCGCGCTTTTCTACAAGAGAACCTGACGACACTGTTCAATGGCGGCCAGACGACCGACAACGGCCGCTTTGCGCGCAACGTCTTTCAGCGCTGCGTGGAGGTGCAGGCCAACCGGATTTTGCACACCGGGGAGCATGCGAGCAAGGACCTGAACACGCTGACAACATCCGATGTATCGGAAGCACTCAAAGAAGTCCTGACGGATATCCCTCAAAGCTCCGCCTGAGCCGCCTCCACCAAAAACCGCACCCGGCGAACGCCGTTCCAGGCATCGGCATCCAGCCGGAACGCGAGTTTGACGCGCGCGGGCAACGGCTCGGTGTGGCCAAACCAGATGCCGTCCACCGGCTGGCCCTGGTGCTTGAGCTTGAGTGCCAGGTGTTTTTCACCCACCAGACGCTGCGACAGCACTTCGACTTCTTCGCTGAAGGTGGGCGGCGCAAAACCCTGACCCCAGACTTCCTTGTGCAGCGCGTCCACCAGTTCGACCCGGCGGTACTCGGGTTTCAAGGGGCCGTCGGTATCGAGGCGGCGCATCAACGTGGCGGCATCGAGCCATTCCCGCGCGACCTGGCTCAGGCTCTGCTCGAAGGCATCGAAGTCCTCCACGGCAATGGTGCAACCGGCCGCCATGGCGTGGCCGCCAAAACGCAGCAGCACGCCGGGGTGGCGTTTGGCCACCAGGTCGAGTGCGTCACGCAGGTGAAAGCCGGGGATGGACCGGCCCGAGCCCTTGAGCTCATGCTCGCGCCCCGGCGCTTTGCTTTGCGCAAAAACAAAGGTCGGCCGGTGCAGCTTGTCCTTGATGCGCGAGGCCACGATGCCGACCACACCCTCGTGAAAGTCGGGGTCGAACACGCAGATGGCTGGCGGCGCCTCCTCGTTGTCGTCAAACAAGGATTCGGCCACGGCCAAAGCCTGTTCGCGCATGCTGCCTTCAATCTCGCGCCGCTCGCGGTTGATGCCGTCGAGTGCTTTCGCCAGCTCCAGGCCACGCGCTGCATCGTCAGTCAGCAGGCATTCAATGCCCAGGGTCATGTCGGACAAACGCCCGGCGGCGTTGATGCGCGGCCCCAAGGCAAAGCCAAAGTCAAACGTGGTGGCGACCTGGGCGTCGCGCCCAGCTGCTACAAAAAGACTAGCTAAACCGGTAGGAAGCATCAGGGCGCGAACCCGTTTTAAGCCTTGGGCCACGAGGCGGCGGTTGTTCGCGTCGAGCTTGACCACGTCGGCCACCGTGCCCAGCGCCACCAGCGGCAGCAAGGCATCGAGCTTCGGTTGCGTGGCCGCATGGAACACGCCACGCTGGCGCAGCTCGGCGCGCAGTGCCAGCAACACGTAAAACATCACGCCCACACCGGCGATCGACTTGCTGGCAAAGGTGCAGCCGGGCTGGTTCGGATTCACGATCACGTCCGCTTCGGGCAGCACGATCTGGCCGTCCCGGCTGGCGGGCAAGTGGTGATCCGTTACCAGCACCTGCAAGCCCAAGGCCCGTGCGGTGGCGACGCCCTCAAAACTGGCGATGCCGTTGTCCACCGTGATCAGCACGTCAGCGCCGCTGGCCTTGACGCGCTCTGAAATTGGTGAGGTCAGGCCGTAGCCATCGACCACGCGGTCGGGGACGATGTAGCTGACGTGTTTCGCCCCCAGCAGGCGCAAGCCGCGAATGCCCACCGCGCAGGCGGTGGCGCCGTCGCAGTCGTAGTCGGCCACGATGCAGAGTGTCTGGTCCGCCGCAATCGCGTCGGCCAGCAGCGTGGCCGCCGCGCTCAAGCCCAGCATCTCAGTGGGCGCAATCAGGCGCGTCAGGCCGTCGTCGAGCTCCTGCACGCTTTGTACGCCGCGTGCTGCATAAAGTTGGGCCAGCAGCGGGTGGATGCCGGCTTGTTCCAGCGCCCAGGCAGAACGGGGCGGAATCTCACGCACTAATATTTTCATAGCTTCTCAAGCAATAGGGACGGGGGCTGGGAGTCGAAAAGGCCCAAAAAATTTTTCAGGATCGAGGGTGGCCTGGCCACGAAGGTCTGGGCACTGCGTTCGCCGCAGAGGGTCAGCTCAGCGCTGCCGCCTTGATTCAGCGTGGCCAACAGCGCCGCGCACTCGGTCGCATCCAGTGCTTGCCAGGCCTGCGCCCAAGCGGGCCAGTTGTCACCTAACGCAGCTTCGCGCAAGCTGGTCACGAGCACGGGCTTCGGTGCAGTGCCAGCCTGGTGTGGCATTTCCGGTAAAGCGCCGGTGCCGCTGATCCAGAACGAGTTGACGATGGGCACGCCGCGCGCCGAGCGGTCGTCGTTGACCGGGTGGTGGTAGAGCAGCATCTGCATTTCGCTTTGCAGGCGCTGCAAGGGGATCGCGCTGCTTGCGGCGGGCAGCCAGTGCGCCACGTCGCGCCCGATCACACGGTCCAGCGAGGCCGTGGCCAGGTCATTGAACACAGCGCCGCGGGCCAGCCAACGCTCAGGCTTTTCGTAGTGCAGGCTGATGCCGTCTTCCGAGAAATAGGGCTGCATCGCCGCCAGCAGGGCTTGGGACTCCTGCGCCGCAAAGTCGGGCAGCGGCACGCCGCCCATGGCGACATGCTTGGATCCGGTTCGCCAATGGCAAGGGGTGATGAAAGCCCAGGCACTGCCGGCCCCGGGTGTGGCCAGGGTGGTTTGTGCCTGCAGCGCCGCCCAGGGAATCAAGCCATCCGCGACCGGCAGGTTCAGGGCGCGCGCCAAAGCGCGTTCGTGCGGTGGCGAGAGGCTGGACTCGTCGCCGCTGTCCATCGGCTGCGGTGTCAGGCGGCGCAGCAGTTTTTCAAGGTTCGGCAGTTTGAGTGGGGTCAGGGCCTGGCGGCAGCCTTCAGAGCTGCAAAACGCGAATGGAATCAGGAGGTGCATGGCTTGATTGTCCGGGAAATGGCGTGGCGGGGTGTCAATGCCACAATGGCCCCTGTTTTCAACTTTGGCGGTCCATGCAACTCCCTTATGAACTCATTCTTGGCTGGCGCTACACGCGCGCTGGCCGCGCGACCCGGCGCAACGGCTTTATTTCTTTCATCTCGGGTGTGTCGATGCTGGGCATTGCGCTTGGTGTGGCGGCACTGATCATCGTGTTGAGCGTCATGAACGGCTTTCAGAAAGAGGTGCGCGACCGTATGCTGAGTGTGGTCTCGCACATTGAGATTTTTGCCCCCAACGGTGCGGCCCTGCCCGACGCGGCACTCACACTCAGCCAGGTGCGGGCCCATCCCCAGGTGGTTGGTGCTGCACCTTTTATAGCTACTCAAGCCCTGCTGGCGAGGGGCGAGGACATGAAAGGCACGATGGTGCGGGGCATTGACCCAGCCCGCGAGCCCGAGGTGACGGACCTTGCCATTGATCTCAAAAATACCGGCCTGAGCCGCCTGATCCCCGGCGAGTTTGGTGTTGTGCTGGGCGGCGAGCTGGCGCGATCTTTGGGTGTGCGTCAGGGCGACAAGGTGACTTTGGTGGCGCCCAGTGGCCAGGTGACCCCCGCCGGTATCGTGCCGCGCCTCAAGCAGATGACGGTGGTGGGCACCTTTGACTCCGGACATTTTGAATACGACTCCGCGCTGGTGCTGATGCACATTGAAGATGCGGCGCGCATCTTCCGCTTGGAGGGCCCCACCGGCGTGCGGGTCAAGCTGCGCGATTTGCACCAGGCGCGCGAGGTGGCGGCTGACCTGGCCAAGACCTTGACGGGCGAGCTGTTGATCCGCGACTGGACGCGCCAGAACCGCACCTGGTTTGCCGCCGTGCAGATGGAAAAACGCATGATGTTCATCATCCTCACGCTGATCGTGGCGGTGGCCGCTTTCAACCTGGTCAGTACGCTGGTGATGACGGTCACCGACAAGCGCGCCGACATTGCCATCCTGCGCACGCTGGGCGCCAGCCCGCAGAGCATCATGGGGATTTTTGTGGTGCAGGGCGCGATGGTGGGCGTGATTGGCACCTTCGCCGGCCTGGCCCTGGGCCTGGGCGTGGCCTTCAATATCGATGTGATCGTGCCCGCGTTGGAGCGGCTGTTCCAGGCCAGTTTTTTGCCCAAAGACATCTATTTGATCAGCCGCATGCCGAGCGATCCGCAGCAGGCGGACATCGTGCCGATTGCCGTCATTTCCCTGGTGCTGGCTTTTCTGGCCACCCTCTACCCGAGCTGGCGCGCCAGCCGGGTGAACCCGGCGGAGGCACTGCGTTATGAATAACATGACCCCCACGCTTGCCGCTTCGCGTGCTGCGCTGCCCCCCGAGGGGGCTGCCATCGGTTTGGGGCGGCCCGGCACCGATGGCGATATTCCTATGGGCGATATTGTTTTGAGCGCCCGCGCCATCACCAAGCGTTTTACCGAAGGCCGGCTCGATGTGACGGTGCTGCAGGGCGTGGACCTGGACGTGCGGGCTGGTGAAACGCTGGCCATCGTGGGCGCCTCTGGTTCTGGCAAAAGCACGCTGCTGCACTTGATGGGCGGGCTCGATGCCCCCACCAGTGGTTCGGTGTTCTTGCACGGGCAGGACCTGGCGCACCAGAGCGCTGCCGCGCAGGGTCGCTTGCGCAACCAGTACCTCGGCTTTGTTTATCAGTTTCACCACCTGCTGCCCGAATTCAGCGCCTTGGACAACGTCGCCATGCCTTTATGGATTCGGCGTCTAGCCCCCGCAGAATCTACCCATACAGCTACTGAAATGCTAGCAAAAGTCGGCTTGCAGGAGCGCTTGGCGCATCGACCGTCAGAGCTCTCGGGCGGCGAGCGCCAGCGTGTGGCGATTGCGCGAGCCCTGGTGACCCGCCCAGCCTGCGTGCTGGCCGACGAGCCCACCGGCAACCTGGACCGCAGCACCGCCAACGGGGTGTTTGAGTTGATGCTGGAGCTGGCCCGTGTGCAAGGCACCGCCTTTGTGATGGTGACCCACGATGAATCATTGGCGGAGCGGTGCTCGCGCCGGATCAGGCTGGTTCAGGGACGACTGCTGGAAGCGTTCTAGGCCCTGGGGCTTGCGTCAGAAAAGCGAAAGCCTTCCAAGGGTTTTCATGGGGCGCCGGACGTTGCACCGTCGCGTATGCTGAAAGCTCAAACTTGGAGCGTCAGCACAATGAACAAGCAATGGCACAAAAAATGGATGGGCCTCATGGTCTTGTCTGGCGCTCTGGGCAGCGCGCTGGCCCAGCCGGCCAATCCCCTGCGCATCGGCTTGATTGGCCCGCTCACCGGGCCTTCGGCGGATTTTGGCGTGCCCATGATGAATGGCGCCAAGCTGGCATTGGATGAAATCAATGCCGCCGGTGGTTACCTGGGGCGGCCGCTGGAGCTGGTGATCAAGGATGACGCCGGCACGCCAGATGTCGGCTTGCAGCGATCCAGAGAGTTCCTTAAGGATCAGTTGATCGCCACCATCGGCTTTTGCAATACGGGCGTGGCCCTGAAGTCGCTGGAGGTGTTCCAGAGCGCCAAGATACCCTTGATCGTGCCCTGCGCCACCGGGACCCCCATCACCACCACATATCCGGCACCCGACAGCTATGTTTTCAGGACGTCGGCGCGCGACGCCATTCAGGCACCGTTCGTGGTCGACGATATCGTCGCACGTGGCTGGACCCGGGTGGCGGTGTTTGCCGACAACACCGGCTATGGCGAGGCGGGCTTGCAGGACGTGCTGAAGGCGCTGGCGGCCAAGAATCTCAAGCCGGTGCATGTGGCCCGGTTTGAGCTCGGCGTGAAAGACCTGCAAACCGAACTCAAGGCGGCGCAGGCGGCCGGTGCCGATGTGATTTTCAGCTACACGGTCGGGCAAGAGAATGCCGTGATTGCCCGCGGGCGCCAAGCCCTGGGCTGGAAGGTGCCCCAAGTCGGGGCCTGGCCCTTGTCGTTTCCATTTTTCATCGACGGCGCAAGGGAAGCCGCCGAAGGGGCGCTGATGGCGCAGACCTTTATTGCCGAGCCGAGCAACGAGCGGCGCAGTGCGTTTCTCAGCGCTTACGCGCGTAAATACAAGACGACCAAGATCACGGTGCCGATGGCGGCGGTGCAAGCCTATGACTCGGTCTATCTGCTCACCTACGCTATTTTGGCGATCCGCAATGGCGACCTCTCGGGCCCCTCGGTCAAAGCCGCGCTGGAGACCATGCCGCGCATCTACTACGGTGTTGCCGCCACCCACGAGCATCCGTTCAGCAAGGATGACAAGGACGCCATCAGTATCAATATGCTGGTGATGGGCATGGTGAAAAACGGCGCTGTGACCTTCGCCTATCCGCAGGACCGGACCCGCAACCTGATTGTGAAGCGCAAGCGTTGATCGGGTCGATCAGGCCATGCACAAGCGCCGGCTTGCCGCTGGCCAAGGCACGTTAGCCTGGGCTGATCGACCAGAATTTGGCCGCCTGTTTGACGGGTTGCCGTGGCGTTATGACCTTTAACGAAATGTTTCCAGTGGTGCGCCGACGAGCCGGTAGTGCTTTTGTCGCTTTCGCCGCTGGCGTGCGGGACGTAATGAATGAACATCACACCACATTAATTTCCAGCAAAGGTCTGTTTTCAAGTATTCGCTGCCAGCCAAAAGCCGAGAGATTGAGTGTTCGGTAGTCACCGTAGGTCACCAGTTCCGACAAGGCCCGACCCACGGCGGGGGATTGCTGCAGGCCGTGACCACTGAATCCGTTGGCAAACAAAAAATTGTCCACTTCAGGGTGTGCGCCCAAGATGAGGTTGTGATCAAGGGTGTTCATGTCGTAGTGCCCTGCCCACGCGTTTTTCACGCGCACGGCTTCAAAGCCTGGGACACGCGCCGCCAGCAGGGGCCAGAGCACTTCGTCAAACAGCGTGTGCTGCACCTCAAAGTCAAAACATTCGGGGTCTTGTTCTTGCGCGGGCGAAATGCCACATAGGTAGCCCTTGCCCTCCGGCCGGAAATACGCGCCGCTGGGGTCAATGACCATGGGGCAACGGGGGGTCTGGGCTGACGAGGTGAAGTGGAACACACAGCGCTTGCGCGACTCCACGGGCAGGGTAATGCCCGCACTTTGCGCCAGCGTGCGCGCACCAGTGCCGGCGGCGTTGATGAGCACCGAGCAGTTCACGGTGGAGCCGTCGGACAGGCTGACCGATTGAATCCGGCGACCTTGGCGCTTGACGCTGAGCACCTGCGCCTGGCGGTACTGCACGCCCAAAGATATTGCCTTGCGTCGAAAACCGTGCATCAGACTGTAGGCGTCGAGCCAGCCTTCACCGGACAAGCCCAGCGAACCCGCGCTCAAGTCATTCGTATTCATCCACGGGTAGCGTTCCCTCAAACGCGCGGGGCTCAGCAAGGTGACGTCGACGTTCAAATTGCGTTGTACGCGGTGGTTGGACTCCAGGATGGCGCGCCCTGCATCGCTAGCCAGAAACAGATAACCCTCTTCGTGAAACCCGACATCCGGGGCCTCGCCAGCTACCGACAAATGCTCGCCAATGTGCTGGATGAACTGCGTACCAAACTGCGACATCTCAATATTGCCCGGTGTCGAGAACTGGTGTCGTATCGACGCCGCCGAAAGCGTCGTGGCGCATTTTTCAAACGAGAAGTCTTTTTCCAGCACCAGCACCGACCCTTTGAAGTCGGCTTGGGAAGCCAAAAAGTACGCCGCCGAGCTGCCAACTGCAGCACCCCCCACGATGACGACGTCAACTTGTTTCATATAGAACAACAAAAGTATAAAAATATGGACAAATTCTATTATCAGTCAATATAATTTCCTTTGGGAAACATTTTTCTTTCAAATCGGGTAAAAAAACCATGTCCACGGCAAATGCACTTCTTCCGTCTCTCATGCAACGCTTGGGCGTTGCGTCCTCGGCTTATAGCGGGGGAACCCTGGTTGTTTGCTCGCCGATCGACGGCAGTGAACTGGGTCGCGTGCCCACACACGGCCAGCAGGAGGTGGCCGAGATCGTCCGTGCCGCGCATGAATCGTTTCTGACCTGGCGCAACACGCCTGCGCCGCGGCGTGGGGAACTCGTTCGCCTGCTTGGCGAAGAGTTGCGCCTGTCCAAAAACGATTTGGGTCAGCTGATATCGCTGGAGGCCGGAAAAGTCCTCTCTGAGGGCCTGGGCGAAGTGCAGGAAATGATTGATGTCTGTGATTTCGCCGTCGGGCTGTCCCGCCAGCTTTATGGTTTGACGATTGCTTCCGAGCGACCCGGACACCGCATGATGGAAACATGGCACCCGCTGGGCGTTGTGGGGGTGATCAGCGCGTTCAACTTTCCCGTGGCCGTCTGGTCCTGGAACGCCGCGCTGGCCCTGGTGTGTGGTGATTCGGTCGTGTGGAAGCCGTCCGAAAAAACACCGCTGGCTGCATTGGCCTGCCAGGCCCTGTTTGAGCGCGCCGCCAAACGATTTGGAGACGCTCCCGAAGGTCTGTCGCAACTGCTCATTGGCGCACGGGACGTGGGTGAGGCGCTGGTGAATCACGCCAGAGTGGCGCTGGTCTCGGCGACGGGCAGCACCCGCATGGGACGTGAAGTGGGCCCGAATGTGGCGCGGCGTTTTGGCCGCAGTCTGCTGGAATTGGGTGGCAACAACGCTGTGATCATCACCCCAAGCGCAGACCTTGACCTGGCTGTACGCGGCATCTTGTTTGCCGCCGTGGGCACGGCTGGGCAGCGCTGCACCACCACGCGACGGCTGATCGTGCACCACAGTGTGCGCCAAGCCTTGACTGAACGTCTCAAAAAAGCTTATCAGGCCTTGCCGATTGGCAACCCCCTCACCCCGGGAACTTTGGTCGGACCGCTGATCGACAAGGCATCTTTTGACGCCATGCAACAAGCATTGGTGAAAGCTCAAGAGGAAGGTGGCGTGGTGTTTGGTGGGGAGCGTGTACTGCATGAGCAGTTCCCCAAGGCCTACTACGTCAAGCCCGCCATTGTCGAGATGCCGGCGCAAACCGAAACCGTGCGCCATGAGACTTTTGCCCCCATCTTGTATGTGCTGGCTTACGAACATTTTGAAGATGCCGTGGCCCTGCAAAACGATGTGCCGCAAGGCTTGTCGTCCGCCATCTTCAGCAATGACTTGCGTGAGGCCGAAACCTTCCTTGGCAGCGCCGGTTCTGACTGCGGTATTGCCAATGTCAACATTGGCACTTCCGGGGCGGAAATAGGCGGCGCCTTTGGCGGCGAAAAAGAAACCGGCGGTGGCCGGGAGTCGGGCTCCGATGCCTGGCGTGCCTACATGCGCCGTGCGACCAACACGATCAATTATTCAAAAGAACTCCCGCTCGCGCAGGGTGTTCGCTTTGACGTGTAGGTCTGCGGCGGACGCGCTTTTGCTTGTCGACAAAACAACATCTTCTATGAATGATCAATCCGAACCGAGTAGCAGTGAGGCTTTGCTGGGGCAACGCATACGGGCCCAGCGCAGCCAGCTTGGCTGGACCTTGGAGCAGACCAGTCAGGCGACCGGTCTGGCGCGATCCACGCTGTCCAAAATTGAGAACGGCCTGATGTCGCCCACCTATGACGCGTTGATCAAATTGGCCACGGGTTTACAAATCGACATCAGCGAGTTGTTTGAGCCGAACAAAAATATTTCAGGCAGTGGACGACGCAGCATCACGCGCAAGGGCTCCGGCCAGAGTCACCACACGCCTTACTACGACCACACCCTGCTGTGCAATGACATGTCGAACAAAGACATGATTCCATTCAAGACCCGAATCCTGGCACGCTCGTTTGACGATTTTGAAGACTGGAGCCGTCATACGGGGGAAGAGTTTGTTTATGTGCTGGCCGGTGACGTGGAACTTTTCACCGAGTTTTACGAGCCCGTGTATCTGGGGCCGGGCGACTCCTGGTACATCGACAGCCGCATGGGGCACCGCGTGATCAGCGTCAGTGCAGAGGATGCAGAAGTCTTGTGGGTCAGCACCACCCACCCACGCACGACGAAAAAAATATGACTTTGACGGCACAGAGGTCTTCTTCACATCACACGCCCATCATGCAGTTCATCCCCAAAGACGAAGTGGCTCGCCTGACGCCCTACGGCGCGCTGATCCAATCTCTCGCCAAGGGCTTGCGCGAGCCTATTGAGTCGCCGCC
Organism: Rhodoferax ferrireducens T118; assembly: GCF_000013605.1. Lineage (NCBI taxonomy): Bacteria > Pseudomonadati > Pseudomonadota > Betaproteobacteria > Burkholderiales > Comamonadaceae > Rhodoferax > Rhodoferax ferrireducens. The sequence continues at coordinate 3,574,250 of NC_007908.1, read as the reverse complement.
GCGCAGCCATTTCAATCCCAACCACGATGCCAGCACGGTTCTGATCATGCCCGCTTGGAGACCCAATCGCATGATGGGCACCAAGATCGTCTCCATCTGGCCTGAAAACAATGCCAGGGGCAAGCCCGCCGTATCTGCCGTTTATGTGCTGACCTCGTGTGAAGACGGCACAACGCTGGCTGTCATCGATGGCACCGAATTGACGCTGCGCCGCACCGCAGCGGCTGCCGCACTGGCGGCCCGGCTCCTGGCTCGACCCGGCAGTACAAGACTCGCGGTGCTGGGCACTGGTGCACTTTCGGCGCACATGGCGATGGCGCATCACAGCGTGTTTAAGTTGTCTGAAACCGTCATATGGGGGCGCCAACTCGACAAGGCCCAGGCCGTTGTCGATGAACTGGCCAAGGTGGGTATTGCGGCACGCGCGACGACAAATCTGGAAAGCACGCTGGCCGCCATCGACATCGTGGCTGCGGTCACGACGGCGACCGCACCGTTCATTCGAAGCGAGTGGGTCAAACCTGGCACACACTTGGGTTTGATCGGCGCATTCACCGCCAACATGGCCGAAGCAGAACCTCAACTCCTGCCCGGCGTCAGGCTCTTTGTCGACACCCGTGAAGGCGTACTGCAAAAAGGCGGTGAGGTCTGGCAGGCCTTGCGTGCTGGCTTGATTTCCGAGGCAGACGTGCGCGGGGAACTGACTGAGCTGCTGGCTTCTTCACCCCACATGACGGGACGCAGCTCAGAGCAAGATATCACGGTCTATAAGTCCGTGGGTTTTGCCGCACTCGACTTGATCGCGGCAGAGCATGTGCTGCAGGGTTTCACACCGCTGCCGGCCCCTGCGCTGATGGCTTACCCCGCAACAACGTCAGTGCCAACAGGGCAGAAGCCACCATCAAAAACAGACTCACCGCGTTGAGCACCGGGGTCGCACCTTCGCGCATGCGTCCATACATCATCACGGTCAAGGGCGCGTCCGACCCCACCAGCATGAGCGTGGTGTTGAAGTTCTCGAACGACATCAAAAATGAAATAGCGGCCGCGCCAATCAGCGCGGGTTGCAGATAGGGCAGGGTGATGGTGGTAAACACCGCTGCGCGTGAGGCGCCCAGGTTGTAGGCGGCCTCTTCCAGCGTGACATCAAAGCGCTTGAGCCGCGCCGTGATGGTCAGCGTGGCAATGGACACGATGTACGAGAACTGCCCCAACACCACCAGTGGCAGGCCGGGGCGCAAAAAATTCAGCTCCAGCGCCCACAGGTCATCGGCCAGATTGGCAATGCGGCTGGCAAAAGCCAGGATCGAGATGCCCAGAATCACGCCCGGAATCACCAGCGGCGCCAGCATCAACAATGACAAAGCCTGTTTGCCCCGAAACTGCGTGCGCTCAATCAGAAACGCGTTGGCCGTGCCGACCAAGACCGAGAGCACGGTCACCCAGCACGCCACCACCACACTGGTCCACAGGCTGCCCAGCATGGCGCTGTCGGCAAACAAGCCGCGGCGCGCCGTATCGGCACCACCCAAAAACCAGTCCAGCGTGAAGCCGCGCCACGGCGGCGCCGGGTAGGCTGCGTCGTTGAAGGCGAATACCGCCACGACCACCAGCGGCAGAAACAAAAAGGCAAAAAACAGCAGTCCGTAGACCACGGTGCTGGCGCGCAACCAAAGCGGGCGGGGCAGGGAGGCGATCATGATCGTTGCATCACTTCGCCAAATTTCTGACCGCTTAAGCGCAAGCCGGCCCACACGATGGCCGTCGATAAACCCAGCAGCAAAAAGCCAAAGGCGGCCCCCTGCTCCCAGTTGAAACGGGTGATGAACTGGGTGTAGATCTGCTCGGTGAACCACTGCGAGTTTTTGCCACCCAGCAGCGTGGGTGTCAGGTAGTTGCCCAAGGTCAGCATGAACACCACAATGCAGCCCGCCACAATACCGGGCGCGGCGTGCGGAATCACAATCTGGCGCAGGATCGACCAGCCGTTGCCACCCAGGTCGTAGGCGGCTTCAATCAGTGAGTCGTCCAGGCTCTCGAGCGCGCTGATGAGTGGAATCACCATGAACAGCATGGAGGTGTAGACCAGTCCGACCAAAATGGTGGCGTCGTGGTAGAGCATCTCGATCGGCGCGGGGCTCAAGCCCAGCCACACCAGCAACTGCGGCAGCACGCCGGACTCGCGCAGCAAAATCATCCAGCCCAAGGTGCGCACCGTTTCGCTGACCCAAAACGGGATCAGGCACAGCACAAACAGCATCGACTTGTTGCGACCGCGCGCCAGCTTGGCAATGGTCCAGGCAATCGGGAACGCCATGACCAAAGTGACAGCCGTCGCCAAAATGGACATCAGCGCGGTGCGCACAAAGGTGTGCCAGTAGAGCGGCTCTTCAATGAAGGTGCGGTACTGCGCCAGGCTGGCCTCGTAGACGCGCGGCGCGACCCGTGCGCGCAGCGACAAGATACCCAGCTCGACGTGGGGCAACACAATCAGCCCCAGCAGCCACAACAGCGCCGGCGCCAGCAGCAGCATGAGCATCAGCCGTGCATACGGCATGGCGCTGCGGGTAGATTCAGTTGGCATGGACGCTCACCGCTGGCCTACGCCGATCTTTCGGCCTGGCTTGGGGCAAAGCACACGGCCCGTTGCGGGTCAAAGCCGAAGTGCACGCGCTCACCCACCGCCAGGTCGGCGAACTGACCAGTCTGGGGCAAGGCGATACGAAATTCAGTGTGCGAGTTCTCTTCATGCAGCAGCACCGCCGAGTTGGCACCGTCAAACAGCAGGCTGGCTACGCGGGCGCTGAAAAAAGGCAAGCCGGCATCGGCCAGCGTGACGCTCTGGCGCGCCAGACGGGCCACTTCGGGGCGCACAAAGGCTTCAACCGCATCACCCAGCTGGACCTGGCCCATGGCCCGTGCGGGAACCACCATGCCATCGGCGCTGGTGACGGTCACCAGGTTGCCGTTCACGTCCGATGCACGGCCTGCAATGCGGTTGTTGGCACCCACAAAGCCCGCCACAAACGGCGTCTGCGGTTCGTAGTAAAGCTGCTGCGGCGTGCCCACCTGCTCAAAGCGCCCATGGTTCATGACCGCCACATGGTCTGACAGCACCAGCGCTTCCGACTGGTCGTGTGTGATGTACACAAAGGTGGTGCCAAAGGCGGCTTGCAACTGCTTGAGCTCAATCTTCATGTGCTCGCGCAGTTTCAAGTCCAGCGCACCCAGGGGTTCGTCCAGCAGCAAGAGCGTGGGCTCCAGCACCAGACTGCGGGCAATCGCCACACGCTGCTTTTGCCCGCCAGACAACTGATCGACGCGCTTGTCTTGCGCACCGGGCAGGCTGACGCGCTCCAGCATGTCACCCACACGGCGCTTGATTTCGTCCTTGGCCACGCCGCGGCGTGCCAGGCCGTAGCCCACGTTGTCGCCCACGTTCATCATCGGGAACAGCGCCAGGTGCTGAAACACCATGTTGACCGGGCGCCGATTGGGCGGTACGCCGTTCATGGCCTGGCCGCCAATCTGAATAGCACCGGAGTCGGGGCTCAAAAAGCCCGCAATCATGCGCAACAGCGTGGTTTTGCCGCAGCCCGAAGGCCCCAGGATAGAGAAGAAGCTGCCGCGCGCCACTTCGAGAGACAAATCATCCACGGCATGGAACGCGCCGTAGTGCTTGGTCACATGGGTGGCCTGCAGGTCAGGCTGCGCCGCACCAGAAGCGGTGGGCGCAGCAGATACGTCAGAACTCAATGCAAGCCAAGCTCAATTGGCCGCTTTGATGCGGTCCAGCACCCGGCCTTCAATCTCTTCAATGCCAGCGGGCACCGCCGGGTACCACTTGACATTTTTCAACGCTGCTTCAGGGAAGCTGGCGGCAAACTGGGCTTTCAGCTTGGCGTCCATCAGTTGATCCGCGCCCTGGGAAGCGGTGAAATTACCCGCCGACTTGGCCACCCGTGCCGCAATCTCGGGGCGCAGGTTGAAGTTGATCCAGGCGTAAGCGGCGGCGTCGTTCTTGCCTTTGGCCGGAATGGCAAAGGTGTCGATCCAGCCGAGGGCGCCGGACTTGGGCGCGATGAACTGGATTTCAGCCTTCTCGCCATTGAGCTTCCAGCCGCCCGTGTCCCACATCATGGCGCCGACGATTTCACCCGTGCGCATGCCGTTGAGCAACTGGTCTTTGTTGTCCCAGAAGAATTTCAGGTTGCCTTTGCAGGCGATCATGGTTTTGCCCACGTCGTCCATCAGCGCGCCGTAGGCTTTGGGGTTGCTGTAGAGCGCAAACGGGTCTTTGCCAGAGGCAAAAGCAAACGCCAGCAGGGTCGGGCGTTTCAGGCGCACGGCAGTTTTGCCTTTGACATCGCCGCGGCACAAATCCGGATAGTCGGCCATCTTGGTGAGACTGGTGTTGACCACCAGGCCGTCGGTGCCCCAGATATGCGGCAGACCATAGACCTTGCCGCCCAGCGTGGTGTTCTTCTTGGTCGCTTCCAGCATGGACGGGATGAACAGCTCGGCTTTGAGCTTGCTCAGGTCCATCGACTTGTAAATGCCAAATTCCTGTTGCGGCCCGGTGATGCGGTCCTGCGACGGCTGCGCCAGATCAAAGCCCGCACCGCCGGTGGCGCGCAGCTTGGAGATCATTTCTTCGTTGTTGGACAGGGTCAATTCGACCTTGTAGCCACTTTCTTTCTCAAACTGTGCCACCACGTCGGCTGGCGCGTAGTCAGCCCAGGTTAGCAAGCGCAGGGTTTTTTCCTGGGCCAGGGCCGTTGTGCCCAGGCCGAGCGCGAGGGCGCTGGTGGCGAGAAAAGCGTGGATAACTTTCATAGGGGTTTCCTTCCTAATTAAGGGATGACAACATTCAATTTGGACGATGACGCCCAAAAGTCTACCGAGCATACGGCGGCTAAATGACATTTTGGTGTCGGTGTCGTGACGAAGATATGGTACTTTCCCTGTATGACCATTTGGATCGACACCCATTGCCACCTGGATGCACAAAAGTCTAGGCCTCTAGCCCAGGCAGTGCGGGCGCGGGCTGCTATTAATAGCGTAGCTCATTGTGTGTTGCCCGCCGTCGAGCTTGGCAACTTTGATGTCGTGCGGGAGCTGGCGCACACAACCGGTGACAGCTATGCACTGGGCATTCACCCTTTGTGTGTCAAGCCGGCGTTGGACGCTCATCTGAGCCGCCTGGACGCCACGTTGATGCAGCACCGGGATGACCCGCGCCTGGTGGCCGTCGGTGAAATAGGGCTGGATTTCTTTCTGCCGGAGTTGTGTGTCAGCCCGCTGCGCGAGCGCCAGGAATATTTTTTTCTGGCACAGCTCAGGTTGGCGCAAAAGTACGACTTGCCGGTGATATTGCATACACGCCGCTCGGTGGACCGGGTGCTCAAAGGCTTGCGCGAGGTCGCTGGCGCTCGCGGGCAGTGGCATGGCATTGCCCACGCCTTCAATGGCAGCGAGCAGCAGGCCCACGCCTTCATGGCACTGGGCTTCAAGCTCGGCTTTGGCGGTGCATTGACTTATGAACGTGCGCTGCAGTTGCGACGCCTGGCGATCAGCCTGCCCCTAGACGCCATCGTGATGGAAACCGATGCGCCCGACATGCCGCCGCACTGGTTGTACAAAACGGCTGAGCAGCGCGCCGCGGGTGCAGCGCAGGGCCGCAATGAGCCCGGCGAGTTGCCGCGCATAGGGGCTGAATTGGCGGCGCTACGCGGCATCAGTGCTGACGAATTGGCTGAGGCGACGACGCGCAACGCGCTGGTGGCTCTGCCGCGGCTGCGCGCCTTATTGCCGCTTTAATTCCCGGCGGCAGCCAACCGGGTGGATTGATTTTTCGCAAGCTGGTATCGGCTGGCAAGTCGCAAACTGTCCCATGATCCACTGGGATCAGCTTTCAGAACTTTGCATCATCAGGACATCGCATGACCACCTCATTGATCGATCACGCGGAGTTTGCCCCCCTGTTTCACAGCTGTGAGGTCATTCAGGGTCGAGACAACGCCCTGATGCAACGGGTGTTTGAACTGCGGTTTCAGGTCTACTGTCTGGAACGCGGCTTTTTGCCTGCTGCCAATTACCCGGACGGCTGCGAAATAGACGAATACGACGCCGCGTCGGCGCATTTCTGCGCCTTCAATTTGCGCCGTGAGTTGGTGGGCTATGTGCGTCTGGTGCCGCCTGACCTGACACAGTCTTTTCCGTTTCAAAGTCATTGCAGCGATTTGCTGGAGGGTGCCGCGCTGGCGCCGCCCTCGCAGGCGGCCGAGATTAGCCGGCTGATGGTGCGCAGCGACTACCGGCGCCGGCGTGGCGATGTGCTGGAGGGGGTCACGGTCGACGAAGACCCGGCGCGGGTCGTACATGAACTGCGCGACCATTCGCCCCAGATTCTGTTGAGTCTGTACCGTCAGATGTACGCCTTCAGCCTCGCCCACGGTGTTCATTACTGGTACGCGGCCATGGAGCGTCTTTTGGCCCGCGCCTTGAACCAGATGAATTTTGCCTTTCGGCAGATCGGACCGCCGAGCGACTATTACGGTGTGGTGGCACCTTACCTTGGCGCTCTGCATGAGCTGGAGGCTCATCTTGAGCAGAGAAATCCGGCGCTGATGGCCTGGATGCAAAAGCCGGAAAATATGGACGTCTGATCTCGGGTGTTTGATCCGGATTCCGCGACTGTCCGGGACGGCTATTTCCAAAGACTCCAAATCCAAAGTCTCCAAAAACAAAAAAAACTGCCTGGCTTCAACCAGGCAGTTTTTGGGGGGTAGCTTTGGAGCTTATTTCTTGTTGTCCCGGCGACGGATCACACCAAATGCAGCCAATGCGAGGCCAACCAAAGCCAAGCTGCCTGGTTCAGGGATCGCGTTGCTTTGAACCGGGTCGTTGATCAGTCCGAGGAAACACTGATCAGGCAGGGAACCATTTGGGCACGCACCGCCAGCCGCCACAAGGTTGGGCTTCAGTGTGAAGTTTGAGTCGAAATCCGCAAAAAGACCACCAGGTAGCGCAAAACCATTGCTATTCCATTGGGCCATGCCGGACCCGCTGGTGGCTTCAGCAAAGAACGTACCGGCACCCGTTGTTGGAAGCGTATTGGCGTTTGCATTCTGGAACAGCGTCGCAGTTCTTTCATCAACAAGAGTCGAAGGATCATCAACGGTCACTTTGCCCGGCATCAACTCAAGTCCCAAATACAGGCTGGCGCCCGCGGCGTTGGTCAGGCCATTGAAGCCATTGAAGCCGAGACGATTATCAGGATCCTGCTGGAGAATGCTTGAAATTGGTGATGACATGCGATAGATGTCCACGTGAATCTTTCCATCACAACCCACACCACCGGTACAACCTACGTTGAAGATATTAAAGCCTGAGCTTACCGGGATGACCGAGAGGTCGGCGATGCCGTAGAGCATGAAGTAGAGGTAATCACCGCCCAGCCCACTGGTCCAAGCAGGATCACCGTTGGTTTTGTTTATGTTGGTGATTTGACCGATGCCCCACGTTGATTCTGCGAGGGTAGTACCGTAGGCCACCGGGCTGTACTCACTGGTCGTGCCCTGAAGCTTCCAGTTGTAAGGGCCCGCCAAAGTATCCAGCGGGGCGGCTGTTGCTGCCAGCGACGCCACCGCAGTCATTGCAGCGACGGCCAGCGCTTTGATATGCATCTTCATCTTCGAACTCCTTAAAAGTAACAGTACCAGAAAGCGGCCGCTGTTAAATTCAATAAAGCACATACCGTGCCGAGCTTCGATAAGTTCTTGCTTTTTATTTAAAATCAAACACTTAGATGACAGGTAAGGCGTTTCGCTTTATCACCCGTTCAGGCAGTTGTAAAAATATCCGACAGAGACACAGCGTGCTAAGGACCCCAAATTCGCTTTGACGGTCTCAGTCCGGCTGGCTGGTCGATACATCCACTATCTGGGTCTGATAACTCCTGAAGCTGTGGAGGACCAATTTGGGGGCCGAGGGTATGGGATTGCCCGCCAGCAAGTCGTGCATCATGGACATGGCCATGGCGCCGATCGCAAAGCTGCCGACGGCAACTTGCGAGGCCGGGCAGGGCTTGCCATCCTTCATCATGGTGAGTACCTTGCTGACCTGCTCGACGACCTCGGCATCGAGATGTGGCGCAAGGCGCTGTATGAACGATGCGAAAACGTCGGCGTAGCTCGGGACAGTACCACCCGCGCTTGACCCCGCGATGTCCGGGGCCAGGATGTCGGTCAATGTCAGGCTGGAACCCGCCGGGAAATACCAGACCAATGCGCCAAAGCCCACGCTCAAGGCTGTAAAAATGTGTGCCTTGTGTTTCTTCGCACTGTCGTGCAAGCGCAGGATCGCTGGCAAGTCAAGGAAGTCAACCGTATCAAAAACGATATCTGCCTTGCCAACAATCTCTTGCGTGTTGTCTGCATCCAGATAGGCCTCAATGGCCTCTACCTTGGCCTCTGGGTTGATTCTCAGGATCTTGTCTTTCAGCGCCGCGACCTTGGGCTTGCCAATATCGGCAAAGTCGTAGAACTGGCGATTCAGGTTGTGCGCGTCGACCACATCGCCGTCCACCAAGACAAAATTTTCGAAGCCCATGCGGGCTGCACAAACTGCGGGGCTGCTGCCAATTCCGCAGCCAGCGATCAGTAGTCTGGTCTTTCTTATCTTTGCTTGCGTCTCGGCCGAGATGTAGCCGCTATTTCGGGTGACCGATGTTTCGTAATCAAAAGCGTTTGTCATTTGTCAACTCTCCCATGTCAAAGAAAACCAATACTTTTTCACTTTACCAAGCGCGCAGACGACCCTCGTATTCGAATGAACCTGTAACGAACCTGTGACGAAATCGGCCTCAGTGTGTCACTTCATATTTAAAAAAACAGTTGGAATAGTGCGCTACTCGAAACAGTCTGTAAACCCCGCCCATATTTTAAGCAATCAGGCTTAGGATCACCGCGAATCAAATCCTTTTACTGACACGCGACGCCATGAAGACACATCGTTTTGAGACCAAAGACCATCGATTTGGAAGACTTGATCACCCCACACGAGACATTGACATTGCGGCGCGTTTGATGAAGCCATCTGTTGGCACCACGCATTGGGATCAGCGTGGCCTGCGCGTCCAGGATCGTGCTTTTAGAAGCGCCATGGAACTCAGGTACCAGGTTTATTGCGTGGAGTGCAGTTACCTCTCTCCCGACGACTACCCGGATGGTGTGGAGTCCGACGAACACGACGACGCCGCAGAACATTTTTATGCCTTCGACTCGCAGGATGAGTTGGTGGGTTATGTTCGCCTGGTTCGCCCGGATGTTGACCAGCGGTTCCCGTTTCAAAGCCATTGCATCACCTCTGCCGACGGTTCAAAACTACCCATGCCGGCCCGCGCCGCAGAGGTCAGCCGGCTCATGCTGCGCTGTGACTATCGGCGCCAGCGGGGTACCCGGCTCGCAGGCGTGACGGCGGTGCAGACGCACGCGGTGTCCCCGGGCGTGAGGCGCGATGACGCCTCGCAAGTTCTGCTGACGCTCTATCGCCAGATGTACGCCTACAGCCGCGCCAATGACATCAGCCACTGGTACGCCGCCATGGAGCGCCCCCTGGCGCGCTCGCTGATGCGCATGAACATCGCCTTCAGGGCCATTGGACCTCAAACGGATTACTATGGACCCGTGGCGCCCTACCTCGCCAGTCTGCAAGAGGTGGAAGCGCAAGTAGAAGCGCGTGATCCAGGCCTGTTTGCCTGGCTTCAGCAGGCTGAGCGGCGCAGCGTAAAACCAGCATTTGTCAAAAAAACCAAACTCGCGCAAGTGTGCAATACCAGTCCACAAATGTTCTAGCCGTCACACGGCCCGACGATCCCATTGAATCCCCATCTCCCGGACTGATGGTCAAAGACCAACAGAGCGCTGCCATCTCGCCCCAAACGCCACGCCTGTTCGGCTTGCCACCCCTCGTCTCCGAGAACACCAGGCTGCTGGTGTTGGGCAGTTTCCCAAGCATCACCTCGCTGGCGCGGCAGCAGTATTACGCCCACCCGCAAAACCAGTTTTGGCGAATTCTTCAAGCTATTTTCCCTTCCAGCCCCCGTGGAATAAGCGCAGCTAGCTATCAAGAACGTAGCGCCTGGCTGCTGGCGCAAGGTCTTGGTATTTGGGATGTCTATGCCTCCTGCGAGCGCGAAGGCAGTCTGGACACGGCCATTCGCCAGCCACAGGTCAACGATTTCAGCGGACTCAGGCTTCGCTGCCCGCAACTTCAGCTGATTGCCCACAACGGCGGCGAGAGCTTTCGGCACGCCAAATACACCGCCACCTTGGGCCTGCCGGTGCTCAAGTTGCCCTCAACCAGCCCGGCCAATGCCAGCTGGAGTTTTGAGCGCAAGCTCGCGGCCTGGCGCAAGGCGGTGGCGGCGGCCGGGCTGCTCTGAACGCCCGTGCGGGCGCAGGGCGGCGGGCTCTCTCAACGGTTCGGCACAGCGTTTGGGGATAATCGCCCCATCTTGAAAAAACGCACACACACCCTCCCCGAAGTTAATTTCTCTGACGACGGCCCGGTCCGTCACCTGCATCTTGGCACCGAATGGATTCAGGGCTCGATGTACCTGGACGAGCCCAACGCGCTGGTGCATGAGTACATCCAGCGCATGATGGCCTGGCTGCTCTTTGTGGAGCCCGATTCGGTCAAAGACCGCCAGGCGGTGCAGCTGGGCTTGGGTGCAGGGTCCCTCACCAAGTTCTGCCACAAAGTGCTGCGCATGAAAACAACCGCCATTGAGCTTAACCCGCAGGTGCTTGTCGCCTGCCGTGGCTGGTTCAAGCTGCCGGCTGAAAACGCCCGCCTGCAGGTGGTGCTGGCGGACGCCGCGCAAGAAATGCAGAACCCCAAGTGGTGGGGCACGGTGGACGCACTGCAGGTCGATCTATATGACCATGAGGCGGCGGCACCGGTGCTCGACAGCCTGCCGTTTTATAACCAATGCCGGCGTATGTTGACACCGCAGGGCTGCATGACGGTGAACCTGTTCGGCCGCGCCTCCAGCTTTGCCCGCAGTGTCGAAAAAATATCGGCCGCTTTTGGCAAGGAAGCTGTTTGGGCCTTCAAGCCCACGCGCGAAGGCAATACCGTGGTGCTGGCGCAGAGTACGCCAAGCCGCCCCAAGCGCGAGGTGTTGATGGCGCGCGCTGACATCATCGAGGCGCAATGGGGTCTGCCCGCCAGCAAGTGGGTGCGCGTGTTCAAGCCGATGCTGACATGAACAGCGCCGCAGCATCCAGGACCCGCCACCCGGCCCATGCCGGCCCGCTGGATTGGCGCAGCCTGGTGCTCTGGTTGCACGGCGACGGCGTCATTAGCACCGAAGAAGCGCAGCGCATCAACGCGCGCTGCGCCCAGGCCGAGAGTGTGCAGCACCCCCTGGTGCGCCTGGCCAGTGTGTCGGTGCGTCGTGCCAGTGATGGCAAGCCGCTGGACATTGAGCTGTTGACCCAATGGCTGGCCGGGCGCGCCGGCCTGGACTATTTGCGCATCGACCCGCTCAAGGTCGATGTGGGCAAAGTGGCCGACACCATGAGTGCGGCCTATGCCGAGCGCCACAAGATTTTGCCGGTGCAAGTTACCCCGAGTGAAATTGTGGTGGCCACCGCCGAACCTTTCATGACGGATTGGGTGGCTGAAGTGGAGCGGCAGTCGCGCCGCAGCGTGCGCCGGGTGGTGGCCAGCCCGCAGGACATTCACCGTTACACCGCAGAATTTTTTGCGCTGGCCAAGTCGGTGCGTGCCGCCAACAAGGCCGGTGGCAACGCCGGGGGTGCCAGTTTTGAGCAGTTGGTGGAACTGGGCAAGACCAACAAACAGCTTGATGCCAACGACCAGAGTGTCGTGCAGGTGGTGGACTGGCTCTGGCAATATGCGTTTGACCAGCGCGCCAGCGACATTCACCTGGAGCCGCGGCGCGAGCAGGGCGTGATCCGCTTTCGCATTGACGGTGTGTTGCACCCGGTGTACCAGATGCCGATGGGCGTGCTTACCGCCATGACGGCGCGCATCAAGTTGCTGGGCCGCATGGACGTGGTGGAACGCCGCCGTCCGCAAGACGGCCGCATCAAGACCCGCAATCCGCGCGGCGATGAAATCGAGATGCGGATTTCGACGCTGCCCACCGCTTTTGGCGAGAAGATGGTGATGCGGATCTTCGACCCGGACACCACCGTCAAGGACCTCGATGCCCTGGGTTTCTCAGTCCACGATGCGCAGCGCTGGGAGGCTTTGGTCAAGCGGCCGAACGGCATCATTCTGGTCACCGGACCCACCGGGTCGGGCAAGACCACGACCCTGTATTCGACCCTGAAACGGATCGCCACTGAGGAGGTGAACGTCAGCACGGTGGAAGACCCGATCGAAATGATTGAGCCTTCGTTCAACCAGACCCAGGTGCAGCTGCAGCTCGATTTTGGTTTTCCGGAAGGCCTGCGCGCCCTGATGCGGCAAGATCCCGACATCATCATGGTCGGTGAGATCCGCGACAGCCAGACCGCCGAGATGGCGGTGCAGGCCGCGCTCACCGGCCATCTGGTGTTCTCCACCTTGCACACCAACGACGCGCCGTCAGCGGTGACGCGCTTGATGGAACTGGGTGTGCCGTCCTACCTGATCACTGCCACGCTGCTGGGTGTGCTGGCGCAGCGCCTGGTGCGCACCTTGTGCCCGCATTGCAAGGTGCCCGACCCAGCGGCGACGCGCGAGGCACTGGCCGGTGTGGTCAAGCCGTGGCAGATCAACGGCGGCTACAAACCGTTCAAGCCGGTCGGCTGTGTCGATTGCCGCATGACCGGCTTCATGGGCCGCATGGGCCTGTATGAGTTGCTGGTCGTCGGTGAAGCCTTCAAGGAAAAAATAACCCGGGAGCCCAACGCCGATGCACTCAAGCGCCAGGCCGTGCTTGATGGCATGCGCCCGCTGCGGCTGGCCGGTGCCTTGCGTGTGGCCGAAGGTTTGACGGTGCTGGAAGAAGTCCTCTCCAGCACGCCACCGTTAACCTGATTCTGACCTGAGGCAGCAGCTCTGCCGTCAGGCATTCGTGTGTGAAGCTATTTCGAGGTAATTTTTGATGAAAGTTAAGAGTCAGCAAGACTTTTTCTCTGGTCTCCTGTTCACGGTGGTGGGCATTGCATTTGCCTGGGGCGCCACTGATTACAGGATCGGCGATAGCGCCCGCATGGGGCCGGGCTATTTTCCCTTGCTGCTGGGGGTGTTGCTGGCGCTGCTGGGCACCGTCATGACATTCAAGGCCATGGTGATTGAAACGCCAGAGGGAGAAAAGGTGGGCCGCTTTGCCTGGCGGCCGCTGGTGTTCATCATCGCGGCCAATCTGGTGTTCGGTGTTGCACTGGGCGGCTTGCCGAGCCTGAAAGTGCCGGCCCTGGGCTTGATCGTCGGCATTTACGCGCTGACCTTCATGGCCAGTCTGGCGGGTGACCGCTTCAAGGCCAAAGAAGCTGCCGTGCTGGCCACGGTGTTGGCTGTGCTGAGCTACCTGGCCTTTGTGCTGGTGCTCAAACTGCAGTTTGTGGTGTGGCCCGCTTTGACGGTTGGATCATGATGGAGCTGATCAACCACCTCTCGCTCGGTTTCGGTGTCGCCTTCACACCGATCAACCTCACGTATGCCTTTGTCGGCTGTCTGCTGGGCACCTTGATTGGTGTGCTGCCGGGCATTGGGCCGCTGGCCACCATCGCCATGCTGTTGCCCGCCACCTACGGGCTACCCCCGGTGTCGGCGCTGATCATGCTGGCCGGTATTTACTACGGGGCCCAGTATGGCGGCTCCACCACGGCCATTCTGGTCAACCTGCCGGGTGAGGCGTCGTCGGTGGTCACGGTGATTGACGGCTACCAGATGGCGCGCCAGGGCCGCGCCGGCCCGGCATTGGCGGCGGCTGGACTGGGCTCGTTTTTTGCCGGCTGTGTCGGCACGCTGGTGCTCGCCGCCTTTGCCGTCCCCTTGACCGAGCTCGCCTTCATGTTTGGCGCGGCCGAATATTTTTCATTGATGGTGCTGGGGCTGATTGGCGCCGTGGTGCTGGCCTCGGGCTCGCTGCTCAAGGCGTTTGGCATGATTTTGCTGGGTTTGCTGCTGGGCATGGTCGGCACCGATGTCAACTCGGGGGTGGCGCGTTTCAGTTTTGACATTCCGGAGCTGACCGACGGCATCGGTTTTATCGTGATTGCCATGGGCCTGTTTGGCTATGGCGAGATCATCAGCAACCTGGGCAAACATGAGAGCGAACGTGAAGTATTCATCGCCCGTGTACAGGGCTTGCTGCCAAGCCGGCAGGACTTCAAGCGCATGGTGCCGGCGGTCCTGCGTGGCACGGCCCTGGGCTCGGTGTTGGGTATTTTGCCGGGCGGTGGCGCGGTGATGGCGGCGTTCGCGGCCTACACGCTCGAGAAGAAAACCAGCCTGCAGCCGGGTGAAGTGCCATTTGGCCAAGGCAATATCCGGGGCGTGGCCGCGCCGGAGTCGGCCAACAACGCGGCCTCGCAAACCTCCTTCATTCCCTTGCTGACCTTGGGCATTCCACCCAACGCGGTGATGGCGCTGATGGTGGGCGCCATGACCATCCACAACATCCAGCCCGGCCCGCAGGTGATGACCAGCAACCCGGAGCTGTTTTGGGGCCTGATTGCGTCCATGTGGATTGGCAATGCCATGTTGATTGTGTTGAACCTGCCGCTGATTGGCATCTGGATCAAGCTGCTGAGCGTGCCGTACCGCTGGCTGTTTCCGGCCATCGTGCTGTTTTGCGCGATTGGGGTTTATTCCACCAACAACAGCACCTGGGACGTGTGGATGGTGGGCTTGTTTGGGGTCATTGGCTATGTGTTCATCAAGCTCGGCATGGAGCCGGCACCGCTGCTGCTGGGTTTTATTCTGGGGCCGATGATGGAAGAAAACCTGCGCCGTGCGCTGCTGCTGTCGCGCGGTGACTGGAGCGTCTTGCTGACGCGTCCCCTGTCGGCGAGCCTGTTGGCGCTGGCGGCGCTGTTGCTGCTGACGGTGCTGCTGCCGTCGATCAAAAAGAAGCGCGAAGAAGCGTTTGTCGAGGCCTGAACTCAATCGCCGCAAGGAAGTCCCATGCCACTCAAATCGCTTCTGCCATCGCGTTTGCCCCAGCACCCGCAACGCGCCGCGCTGCACAACGAGGTTCACGCCCGCCCGCCGCAGGCGCTGGCTGCGCCCCTGGCGATCTCCCATGTGGTCATGCTGTGCGACGCGGCGCAGCGCGATGCCAGTCGCGCTCATGTGTCGGCGCTCTTACGCGACCACCATCTGCCGCTGCCTGACCCGCAGTCCAGTCACTTCCGGATGGACTTTGGCCCGTTCCACATTCGCTGGGAGTTACACACCGAGTTTGTCACCTGGACCTTCATGTGCCCGCTGTCCACCGCCCGTTTGGGCGAGATCGAGCCCGCGCTCGCCCTGGCCGCCGTGCCGCAAGACTGGTTGACGGGTCTGCCGGGGCAGTGTTTGTGCAGCTTGCACCTGTGGGTGATTTCAAACCACACGCTGGGCACGTCGGCGTTGGTGAAACAGGTGCTGCTGGAAGATTCCTTGCTGGCCTCCAGCGTGGCCGGTGGTGGTGGTGAGGTCTACACCGACTTTGCCATGCATGCCGATGGCTTTTCACGCATGGTGCTGCTGGCGGGCAACTTGTCGCCGCGCCGCTTGGGCCGTCTGGTACAGCGCCTGCTGGAGATTGAAACCTACCGCATGGCGGCTTTGCTGGGCCTGCCGACGGCGCGCGAGGCATCTGGCATGTTATCCAGCGCCGAGCGTGAGCTGGTCGAGCTCGCCAGCGCCATTCGCAGTGCCAGACCCGAGGATGAGCCGCTGCTGCTGGACCGCCTGACCAAGCTGGCCGGGCAGGTGGAGAGCCAGCACGCGGCCACACATTCGCGTTTTTCGGCCAGCGCCGCTTATTTTGAGCTGGTGGACAAGCGCATCAAAGAAATCAACGAGTCTGCCTTACCCGGCATGCAGACCATCGGTGAATTCATGGACCGGCGCTTGAGCCCTGCACGCAGCACCTGCGAGTGGGCCACCCGACGCCAGGACGCGTTGTCGCAGCGGGTCTCGCGCATCAGCAACTTATTGCGCACGCGGGTCGAGATCGAACAGCAGCAAAGCAGTCAGGCCTTGCTGGCGACCATGAATCAGCGGCAAGACCTGCAGCTTAAATTGCAGTCGACGGTGGAGGGGCTGTCGGTGGCCGCCATCACCTATTACATCGTCGGTCTGGTGAGTTACCTGGCCAAGGGCGCGACCCAGCTGGGCTGGCCCTGGAGCGGAGAAAGCACGGCGGCGGCGGCTATTCCGGTGGTGGCGCTGGGGGTCTGGTGGTCGCTGCGCCGCTTGCACCACAAGGTTTTTAAAAACAACTGAGCTGCACTGGCTCAGTGTGGTTTTCAAGAATATATATAAATAATGGCTGTAGCCCCCGTATCTATTGGACAAATAGCTCCTAAAAAAATAGCATTTGGATTGTCGCTGGCGGTGCTGGGTGCGATTGCTTTCAGCGGCAAGGCGATCATCGTCAAGCTGGCTTACCGCTATGGGGTGGACGCGGTCACGCTGATCATGTACCGCATGCTGTTTGCGCTGCCTATTTTTGCGTTGATGGCCTGGTGGGCCAGTCGCGGCAAGCCGGCGCCGACGCGCCAGGACTGGCGGGGCATTCTGGGCTTGGGGGTGACGGGCTACTACCTGGCCAGTTTTCTCGACTTTGCCGGTCTGGCCTATATCAGCGCCTCGCTGGAGCGCCTGATCCTGTACCTGAACCCGACGCTGGTGCTGCTGCTGGGCTTGCTGCTGTACCAGCGCCATATCCAGCGTGCGCAGGGCTGGGGCATGCTGATCAGTTATTGCGGGGTGCTGCTGGTGTTTGGCCACGAGATCCAATTCTTGGGCCGTGACGCGGCGTTGGGGGCCTTGCTGGTTTTTCTCAGTGCGGTCAGCTATGCCTTGTACATGACGTTCAGTGGCGAATTGGTGCAGCGGCTGGGCTCCTTGCGTCTGGTCGGCTTGGCCACCACCGTGGCCTGCCTGTTGTGCATCGGCCAGTTTGTGCTGCTGCGCCCCTGGAGTGCCGCGCTGGTGGCGCCCGAGGTGATCTGGCTCTCCATCCTCAACGCCACGCTGTGCACGGCGGCGCCGGTGTTGATGGTGATGATGGCGATTGAGCGCATTGGTCCCAGTCTGGCGGCGCAGGCCGGCATGGTCGGCCCGATGTCCACCATTTTGATGGGTGTCGTGATTCTGGGCGAACCCTTCACCGCCTGGGTGGCGGCGGGCACGGTGTTGGTGGTGGCGGGGATTTTTGTCTTCAGTCGCAGCGGGCGCCCGGCATCCACGTAAAAACGCGCTGGACAATCCAGTGCCAGACCGGATAGCCCTCGCCTGATGTCTGGATGTTGGGATTTCTTGCCAGTTGGCCGCACAAAAACAACATTTACTTATCAGAACTTTGATCTGTGCGTAATAGCAGGTTGATATGCCGGTTGTGCTGGAAGTGAAGTTCTTATACTTGAAACTCACGATCAGACGAGCGGCTCAACTGCCCGTTTGACCAGTTGGGGTGAGTGTTAAGCCACTTGCCTTTTTGTAGGCCGGAAAATCTCCGGCAAGCGCCGTGCGAGGTTTCCTGCCGGGTGCTCCCAAGGCGCCGGGCAGGGGGTCTCATTAATTTAGCTTCCAGAGCCCACTGGAACGTCTGCCGCGGCAGCCGCGCGCATGTCATCGGGCTCGGGACTTGAGATCGATTGACCGCTCACAGACACCCACTGCAAGATGAAAACCCAAATAGCCAAGTACCCCGGCATCCCCAACGTCATCCACGGCAACGGCGCGGTCGCCTACGTCATGAACCATGTCTGCGGCGGTGTCATCGGTTACCCCATCACGCCTTCGACCGAGATTGCCGAGATCTACGAGGCCTTCCGGGCCGAGGGCGGCATCAATGTCTGGGGCAAACACCCATTTTTCTTCGGCCCTGAGGGCGAGCATTCGGCGCAAAGCGGTGCGCTGGGGGCGGCGTTGACGGGCGGGCAGTTTATTTCCAATGCCTCGTCGAGCCAGGGCATTTTGTACGCGCTTGAATCGCATTACGTCACCGTTGGCAAAAAGGTCGGTGGCTTTGTGCTGCAGGTCGCCGCGCGCGTGGTGTCCAAACATTCGCTCAACGTCATGGCCGGGCATGACGACGTTTATGCCCTGATGTCCTCGGGCTACACCATTCTGTTTGGTGCCAACCCGCAGGAAGCGGCCGATCTGGCGGCGATTTCTTACCGCGTCGCGTCGCTGTCGCTGATTCCGGTCGCCAACGCCATGGACGGTTTTGCCACCAGCCACATGCTGTGTGAAGCGCTGATGCCCGAGCCCGCATTGCTGGCCGAGTATCTGGGCGACCCGGCCGGGCGCATCAAGGCGCCGACGCTGGCGCAGGAGATGCTCTACGGTGCCAAAGGCCGGGTGGTCCAGTTGCAGCACTACCTGGCGCGCCACCAGGCTGACCTGACGGATGACAGTCTGTCAAAGCTGAGCAGTTTTCTTGATGCCAACGCCGCTGAAGTGGAACAAGACAATGTCGGCAAATTGGTCGCCCAGACGCTGGGTTGGCTGCCCGAAGAATTGCAGGGCCAATGGCAGCGCCAGTGGGTCAATGCCTTTGAGAAAGGCACGCGCCAATTGGTGCCCGCGCTGGTGGATGTGAATAACCCGGGACTGACCGGCGCAGTGCAAAACCAGGCTGATTTTCAAGCCGGTGCCGTCGATCACCGCACCCACTTTGCCAACGCGGTGCCTGCCTTCGTGCGTCAGGCGATGGACGAATACGCGGCACTTTCCGGACGCCAGTACGCGCCGGTGCAAACCTTTATGTGTGATGACGCCGACACCGTGATGGTGGGTCTGGGCTCGGTCACGGACGACGTCGAAGCGGTGGTCAGCCACCTGCGCGGCTTGGGGCAGAAGGTGGGCTTGATCGCCATCAAACTGCTGCAACCTTTTCCGGAAGGCCAGCTGATCGCTGCCTTGCAAGGCAAAAAGGCAGTGACGGTGCTGGAACGCTCCGATCAGACGGCGCTCACCAGCCTGGTGACGCAGGCGCTGTTCAAGGCACGCGAAAACGCCGCGCAACTGCGTCATCCCGGAATTCCCGCACTCAGCGCCAGCCCGCTGCTGACCACGGCGATCTTTGGTCTGGGCGGCCATGACCTGCAGCCGCGCCACTTGATTGCGGCTTTCAAGAACATGGCCGACGGCAACACGGCGCCCTTGATTTATCTGGGCTCCCAGTTCTTCTCGCAGACGGCAACACCACGTGTGGCTGAGCTGCAGGCGCGCCTGAAGCTGGCTTACCCTGAAACCGAGCTGATGGCGCTTGAAACCGAGGCCAATCCGAAGCTGCTGCCCGATGCCGGCTTTCGGGTGCGCTTTCACTCGGTGGGTGGCTACGGCACGATTGCATCGGGCAAACTGCTGACCGACATCCTGGCCGGTGTGCTGGAGATGCACTCCAAGTCGGCGCCCAAATACGGCTCCGAGAAGAGCGGGGCACCGACCAACTACTACATCACCCTGAGCCCGGAGCCGGTCAAGATCACCAACGCCGAACTGGAGGATGTGGAGGTCGTCATCGCCCCGGATCACAAGGTGTTCAGTCACACCAATCCGCTGCTCGGGCTGGTCGCGGGCGGCACCTTTATCCTGCAGTCGAATGCGAGCGCCGAAGAGGTCTGGCAAGAGCTGCCGGTCCAGGCGCGCAAAACCATCCGTGAGAGACAAATCAATTTCTTCATTGTGGATGCCTTTGCCGTGGCCAAAAAGCATGCGCCAACGCCGGAGCTGGCGACCCGCATGATGGGCATTGCCTTCATCGGCGCTGTCGCCGGTCATGTCAGTCAGGTGGCAGCAGGCGCGGCCCCGGAAGTGATCCTGGAAAAAGTCCGCCAGCAAATCGCCAAGAAATTTGGGGGCAAGGGCGGCGCCGTGATGGAGGGCAATATGGCGGTCATCCGCGAGGGCATTGAGGCGACGCAAAAAGTGGATTACGCGCTGGATGCGTTCGCCCGTATCGACGCCAGGCCCGCGCCAATTGCGATTCACGATGTGTCGCTGTCGGCGTCCATGTGCCAGAGCGCAGGCAGCTCAGGCTGCGCGGGCATGTTTGACCGCGGCTATTACGACGACATGGTGCTCGACCCGTTCCGCGAAGGGGCGATTGGCGAGGCGCCGGTGCTGCCCGGCACGGGTCTGTTCATGCCGGCGGGTACCGCCAGTGCCAAGGACAAAGGGCTGTTTCGCCGCAGCGTGCCCGAGTTCAAGGCCGACTTGTGCACCGGTTGCATGGAGTGCGCGCTGGTCTGTCCGGACGGCGCCATCCCCAACAGCGTGCATGACATTCATGAACTGCTGCTCACGGGCATCGGCCAACTCGACATCCCGCCCGTCCAGCGCGAGCTCATGCGCGGCCATGTCTATGCGCTGACGGCCAGCGTGCGGGAGGCTTATCGCCAGAGCAGAGAAGCGCGGCCGTTCCATGAGCTGGTGGCCGAGGCCGCGACCCATCTGGAGACCGAGAACGTGACCGTGCTGCGCAACTTCAGCACGCTGATCGATGCCCTGGCGCTCTATCCGGTCGCGCGCACGCGGCCCTTCTTTGACGCCATGGAAAAGGCCAAACCGGGCAGCGGCGCTCTCTACGGTGTCACGGTCGACCCGTGGAAATGCACCGGCTGTCTGGAATGTGTAGAGGTTTGCGGCCCGGGTGCCTTGGTCACCCGCGAACAGGATGCGGCCTTGTTGCAAACCCTGCAACAGCGTTTTGATTTCATGAGCAAGACGCCCAACACGCCGGCGCGCTTTGTGGTTGATGCGATCCAGCCCGGCGGCGAGATCAAGCGCCTGCTGCTTGACCGCGCCAACTACTACAGCACCACCGGCGGCCACGGCGCCTGCCGTGGCTGTGGCGAGGTGACTGCCACCCGTCTGGTCATGGCCACCAGCCACGCCTTGGCCGACAGGCGTCAGCGCGAGCATATTCGTGAGTTGGAGAACCTGATTGGCCGCATGCGAGACAAGCAAGTGGCGCTGGCCGACCATGACGCCGAGCGCCAGCAACGCCTGGGCGCGCTCATCAACACGCTGGAAAAGAGGCTCTATTTGTACGAGAGCGGCCCCACCGGCAACGGCCCGGCTGGCACGGTGGTGGCCAATTCGACCGGCTGCAGCAGTGTCTACGCCTCCACCTTCCCGTTCAACGCTTTCAAGGACCCGTGGGTCAACAGCCTGTTCCAGGATGCACAGCCTTTGGCCAAAGGTATTTTTGAGGGCATTGCGGCGCAGACCGTCGGCGATGTGCGTGCACTGCGCCTGGCGCGGCTGGAGCTGGCGGATGCCTATGACGCCCAAGTCCACGACCCCGCCTTGCGCATGTTGTCGTGGGAGCAGTTCAGCGTGGCCGAGCTGGGCCTGATGCCGACCGTGATCACCATCGGCGGCGACGGCGCCACCTACGACATCGGTTTTGGCGCGCTGTCGCGCATTTTGATGAGTGGCACACCGCTTAAAGTCCTGGTGCTCAACACCGGGTCTTATTCCAATACCGGCGGTCAAGCCTCAACCTCGAGCTTTCTGGGGCAAGACTCTGACCTGGCGCGCTTTGGCAGCACGGCGACGGGCAAGCACGAGTCGCGCAAGGAACTCGGCCTGATCGCAGCATTCCACTCCAATGTGTTTGTGTGCGCCACCAGCACCGCGCTGCAGGGCCACTTTTTGAAAAACACGATGGAGTGCCTGTCCTACACCGACGGCCCCGCCGTGCTCGACGTCTATACCCCGTGCCAGGGTGAGCAGGGCATTGGCGATGGCGCATCGTCCGAGCGCTCCCGCCTGGCGGTCGAGAGCCGCATGAGCCCGGTGTTTGTGCATGACCCGCGCCGTGGCAGCACGCTGCACGACTGGTTCTCGCTCGAAGGCAACCCCGATCCGCTGCAGACCTGGGCGACGACAACGCTGGAATACCAGGACGACGAGGGCCAGCTCAAGCTGATGAGCATGGCGCTGACACCGGCGCACTTTGCCTTGGGTGAAGTGCGCTTCAAGAAGCAGTTTCACAAGCTCGGCGCCGACGACACGCTTGCGCTGCCGGTCGAAGCTTATGTTGAGCTGCCCCGGCCTGAGCGTGCGGGCAAGACCGCGTTCATCTGGTCCACCGATGCCAACAGGCGCCTGATCAAAATAGCGGTGGCCGAGGCCATCGTGGCGCTGGTTGAAGAACGGCGCAAATACTGGCATCTGCTGCAGTTCCTGGACGGCCAGCATGTGGCCAAAATGGACGAGAGCCATCGCCTCGGCATGGCCACCCTGCAAGCGCAGTACCTTGATTCGGTGACGCAGCGCGACAGCTCGCTCGACTCGTTTGCGCGTGCCATGTCCGAGCTGGCCGCCGCCAGCAAAGCGCCGGTCGGCGGCGCCCGGGTGATACCGATCATGGCGCAATCGGCAGGCGCTGGCAGCGCCGCGGCCAGCCCCGTAGTTGGCGCTGCGACCGAAGCGCTGGTGCGCTACGACATCGCCGATCAGGTCAAATGCACCGACTGCAAGACCTGCTACCAGGACCTGCCCGAACTGTTCGAGAAAACCCGCATCGTCGTCAATGGCGAGTCGCGTGATGTGGGCCAACTGATTGCCGGCGCCATGGAGCGCATCAAAGTCACGCCTGAGCTCAAGAGCCGCATCAAGCGGGTGGCGGCCAATTGCGACGCGGAGATCATTCTGTGAGCACCGAGAGCCTGAGCCCAGCCAGCGGCGACGAGCTGGGCCGCTACGTCAGCGCGAGCCGCACGCTCGATGCCACGCGCTCGCAGATCGACGCCCTGGAGCAGACCGAAGCGGTGGAGACCTTCCATCGCCAGTTGGCGTTGTTGCGCCGGCGCCTGCTGAGCGAGCCGCAGGCCTTTCGCGACATCTTTATTGCTGACGGCACCGAAGCCATGGTCTGGGAGTTTCAGCAAGACGAGCTGGGGCCCGATTTCATCCGCACCCTGTGGGCCTTGATGCTGCGTGACGACGACACCAGCAAAGTGCTGATGCGCTTTGTCTGGAACGTGCCGCTCAAACTCAAACGCAAGTTTGTGCGCGCCATCGACACCCATTTGTCAGAGCGCTACCCGATGTTCAAGGGCCTGTCGCAAAACTGGCCGGCGGAAAACTTCATCCCGCCCTCTATGCGCGATCCGCTGGAGAGGTCCCAGGACTTCGGCCTGGTCAACCAGGGTTACCTGGGTTACATGAGCCAGGGCTACAGCGCGCGCGAGGTGGAGATGTTTGTGTGGCTGGAAGCGCTGCGCGACAAGCAGTGCGAAGACAAGCCGTGCGAGCTGGGTCTGCGTGTCGCAGGCCAAGCCGAGCCCAAGGGCGGCTGTCCGGTCAAGATCCATATCCCGGAAATGCTCGAATTGCTCGGCACCGGGCGCTTTCGCGAAGCGATGGAATTGATAGAGAACTGCAACCCCTTGCCCAATGTGACCGGGCGCGTCTGCCCGCAGGAGTTGCAGTGCCAGGGCGTCTGCACGCACCAGAAGCGGCCGATCGAGATTGGCCAGATCGAGTGGTATCTGCCGCAACGCGAAAAGCTGGTCAATGCCGAGGGCATTGCGGCGCGCTTTGCCAATATTCCCGACCCTTGGGCCAAGGCCGACAAGCCGCCCGTGGCGGTGGTGGGCTCAGGCCCGGCCGGGCTGATCAACGCTTACCTGCTGGCCTCCGAGGGTTTCCCGGTGACGGTGTTCGAGGCCTTTCATGCCCTGGGCGGCGTGCTGCGCTACGGCATTCCCGAGTTCCGCCTGCCCAACGACCTGATCGACGATGTGGTCGGCAAAATCAAATTACTCGGCGGCAAGTTTGTCGCCAACTTTGTGGTCGGTAAAACAGCGACGCTGGAGGACCTGAAACAAGCCGGCTTCTGGAAGATATTTGTCGGCACCGGTGCGGGTTTGCCGCGCTTCATGAATGTGCCCGGTGAGCACTTGCTCAACGTCATGTCGGCCAACGAGTTCCTGACGCGCGTGAACCTGATGCAGGGTCTGCACGCGGACTACGAGACTCCCCTGCCCGAGACACGCGGCAAACGCATCATGGTCATTGGGGGCGGCAACACGGCGATGGATGCCGCGCGCACCGCCCGCCGCCTGGGCGGGCTGGTCACCATCGTCTATCGCCGCACCCAGGCCGAGATGCCGGTGCGGGTCGAGGAGTTGCACCACGCGTTTGAGGAAGGCATTGAGCTCAAGGAATTACGGGCGCCGCGCGAATTCATCGGCGACGACAAGACCCATTTTGTGACCCACAGCCTGCTCGATGTGATCGCGCTGGGCGCGCCCGATGCCTCCGGCCGGCGCAGTCCGGTGAGCACCGGCGAGACCGAATCGATGACGGTGGACCTGGTCATCATGGCGCTGGGCAACACACCCAACCCGATCATCAAAGACTCCGAGCCCAGCCTCAAGACGACCAAGTGGGGCACCATCGATGTGGCGCCGGGTTCGCAGCAGACCTCGCTGCCCGGCGTTTATTCGGGTGGCGATGCGGCGCGTGGCGGCTCCACGGCCATCCGCGCCGCCGGCGACGGCCAGGCCGCGGCGCGCGAGATTGTGGGCGACATCAACCTGACGGCGCACGAGATCACTGCCATGGTCAGGAACGCCGCGCACTACACCGAGATGGGTGCTGCGCCGCAGACGATTCTGCAGAAGATTCATTTGGCCGATGGCATCGTCGAGTTCATCGTGCATTCGCCCCTGGTCGCCAAGGCGGCCCAGGCTGGCCAATTCGTGCGCGTGTTGCCCTGGGAAAAGGGCGAACTCATTCCGCTCACGCTGGCCGACTGGGATGCCAAAGCCGGCACCATTTGCCTGGTGGTGCAGGCCATGGGCGCGAGCAGCATCGCCATCAACGCCATGTTGGTGGGCGATGCCTTTACCGGTATCGCCGGCCCGCTGGGCCTGCCCAGTGAACTGCACCGTTTTGAGGGCCAGCAGACGGTGGTGTTTACCGCAGGTGGCCTGGGTTTGCCGCCCGTTTACCCCATCATGCGCGCGCACCTGCGCCTGGGCAACCACGTCACGCTGATTGCGGGCTTCCGCAATGCCGACTTGCTGTTCTGGGTCAAGGCGGGTGAACGCGTGAGCCAACTGCAAGCCGAGTTCCCCGATTTGCTCGACGTGATCTACACCAGCAACGACGGCAGCTTCTGTCAAAAGGGTTTTGTCACCACGCCGCTTGAAGCCATGCTCAAGGATGGTCAGACCAGCCAGGGCCGCAAAATTGCCGAAGTCGTGACGATTGGCCCGCCGCTGATGATGCGTGCCGTGAGCGATCTGACCAAACCCTATGGCGTCAAGACGGTTGCCAGCCTGAACTCGATCATGGTCGACGCCACCGGCATGTGCGGCGCCTGCATGGTGCCGGTGACGATTGACGGCAAGATGGTGCGCAAGCACGCCTGTGTTGACGGCCCCGAGCTCGACAGCCACATCATCGACTGGGACAAGTTTTTGCCGCGCTTCAACCAGTTCAAGCCGCAGGAGCAGGCGAGCCGGGTCACGCACGGGTTCGCCTGAGGGTGCTGGGAGACGCTTGGATGTGTCAACGCAGCGTCGTCCATGACGCTGCGAGTTACAAACAATTTGGCGATCCAGCCCCCGTGTTGCTTGCGTATGTAGCTATAAAAAAAGTAGCTATATGAGTGGCATTGCGGTCATCGCCGTTATCGTCGTGATGCAGGTATGCGCTAACGCCTTGGGCCGGCAAGCTTGGGTAAGCGACGCTTCTGGTTGACGGTTGAAGTCAGTGAAATCAGCCGCTTCGAGCTTCGGCTCAGTCCGCCTTGGTACAGCACCGCTGTCAATGGCCCGCAGGCCAAACCAGTGCCGGCCAGTCCTGAATTCTTCCTGATTACTGCATGCTGTGCGTGTGGGTCGGCCGGGTATCAAGCGCATTGAGCAAGGCCGGACTGATGTCCCCGGCGACCCGCACTTTCCCGCCGCGCTGCTGTGCGAATTGCTCGGCTGCCCGTTTGTTGGCGAAGGCCGGCAAGTTGCCATTGCGCATGGGGCCCAGTGCCGTGGAGCCGTGCACGTAAAAGGCTTGCCCGGCGGGCGTCCACTGGCCCGTCTCGGTGTCCGTGACATAGGTGGCCGCAATCTCGCTGGCGCTGCGCCCCGGGCTATAACG
The DNA here is from genome assembly GCF_000013605.1 of Rhodoferax ferrireducens T118. NCBI lineage: Bacteria > Pseudomonadati > Pseudomonadota > Betaproteobacteria > Burkholderiales > Comamonadaceae > Rhodoferax > Rhodoferax ferrireducens. Next base: position 3,547,940 of record NC_007908.1, on the reverse strand, counting down.
CCTCACCGCGTTCAGGTAGAGGTAGAGGCTCAGTGGCGAGTCAAAAAAATGGGCGTCACCATTGCTGAAGATCAGCTGCGCCGCCCATTGCGGGGCGCGCGCCGGGTACATGCCACAGACCGGGCAACGCGCGTCTTTCGGGATGGCACGCGCGGCCAGCATGGCCTGACCGGAGGCGGGGTCGTAAGCTTGTGGCGGTGCCATCACACAGATATCGTCGGGCACGGCGCCAATCTTGGTGACGCTTGGGCGGGTCAGCAGCAGCGCGACCAGCAACAGCGCCGCCAAGCTCAATGCCGCGGCGATCAGGCGCGCGCTGCTGCGCTGCCGACTTGTCGTTGCGCCGGACAAGAAGGATCGACACCGACAAAGAAGCCCCTTGCGCGTCATGGCCTGGCGCCCACATCCGCGTGTCGTGCAGCGCACCGACACTCAGGTTGGCCCCATGGAGCCGTGGCGTTTGCTGCCCAGGACGTACAGCGCGGTTTGGGCGTCGATCCAATCGCCGCGCGGCCGCTCCCAGTCGGCTTGGCCCATGTCCTGGACATAGACGGCGACCATTTTGCGTACCTGCTCGGGCCGCAGCAGCGTGTTGACCAGCTCGACCGTGTCACAAAAGAAGAGCGGGGCTGCTTGCCCGGCATAAAAAATCTGGGCCTCGGGGCCGGGGTAGTCGGCCAGCAGCATGCCGTCGAGTTCGCAACTGGTGGCAGCGCTCGTTGCAGGCCGTGTGGGTGACCGCATGACGACGGCAAGAGATTGAGTTGATCCGGCACCGCGCGGCAGAACTTACTTGCCTTGTGACTGCAGCAGGGGATCGCCGATGAGCGCCGTGATCACCGCGTTGACGTTGTCCCAAGGATCGCGGCCGGGTTGGGTGAGTGGATCGGGCAGCAGCTGACCTTCGCCGGTATGCAAGTGGTTGGGGTAGGTGGAGAGTTGTGGATGCAGGGGGGCTGTGTCGATGCGCAATTCTGTGTCGCCCCAACGCCAGGCGATGGCATATTCCTCGGCGCTGGCGATCCGCAGTTCGATGACCACGCCGTTGTCCAGGCGCACCAGCAGCGCATCCTGGCAAAGCTCGGCGGGTTCGGTTATGGCTTGGGCGAATTGAGAGTCGATGGCTTCCTTGAGGGCGCTGTGCAGCATCATTGGCCTCCCAGTTCCACCATGACCGCCTGCAACTGCTTACGCACCGCTTGCTGCGTCTTGGAAAGAATGCGGGCGCCGAGGTAGTGATCGTAGCCAGGGTGCTCGGCGACGGCGCCGCTGCTGACAAGCGCCAGCAAAGCCTCCTCGCTGTCGGCATCATGTTGTTGCAGCAGGCGCTTGCGGCCCTCGCGCAATTCGAATGCGATGCGGCTCAGCTGCTCCAGCTCCTGTGCCGCTTCAAACGGTAGTTTTTCAAAAAAGTTGCTCACGAAATTCCTCTTACATTTTTTGATCTTTGAGAACCCCGCCGTCGAGGACGACCATGTCGGGGGTGATCTGATCGAACCGATAAACCTTGCCGCCTTCCTTGGCGGCGAATTTGCCGGCGTCGGCCTCGCTGGCAAATGATGCCAGCGTTGGCCCCATGGAGCCCAGGCGTTTGGAGCCAGCCACGTAGAAGGCGGTCTTGGCATCAATCCAGTGGCCCACCGGATTGTTCCAGTCGGCTTGCGCCATGTCCTGCACAAAGACGGCGCGCACGCGTTGTTGCTGCTCGGGCTTCAGGTAGATCGAGAACATCTCGACCGTGTCACAAAAAAAGTCAGGCTCGCCATGAGCGTATTGCATCTGCGCCTTCGGCCCGGGGTAGTCCATCAGCGTCATGCCGTCCAGGCTGCAACTGGTGTCGCGGCTGATCTCGATCGGTTGGAGAGACGCCGGTTCGTTCTTGCTGCAGCCGGCGAGGACAGCAGCGCCGGTCAATGCCAGGGTCAAGGTGAATGCGGCAGCGGTAGCACGCAGCTTGGGGGTGTGAGATGTTTTCATTGGCGAAATTTCCAGTTGGCGACGGCCAGGGGCAGGGTGATCCAGGCGAGCATGACCGCTCCGAGCAGCCCCGGGTTGGCGAGCCGCTCGGGGAAGACGGTGGTCAAGCCGTAAAGGGTTCGAACCTCTTCAAGCCCGAAGATATTGAGGATGCGAAAGACGTCAGCCGGGTTGAGCAACAGCAGATAGGGGAAGGCATCGGTGGCGACCGCACCGCCGCTGACGACCAGCGCGCCCAGCAGGATCAGGTCGTAGACCAGGACGAAGAAGAACCACAGGGCAATGGCGCCGCCGCTGGCCCGGGTGCGGTCCGCCGCGAAGACCGAAACCATGACCGCCAGGCTGAGGAAGGCCATGCCCAGCAGCACTGAACTCAGCATGAAGCCGGCATAGTGATACCAGGCAGAAGGCGGCAGCTTGAAGCCGAGCAGCAGACCGACCAGACCGAAGCCAATCACGGTGGAACAGGCCAGGGCCGCGGACAGACCGAGGAACTTGCCCAGCAGCAGTTCGAGGCGTGTGATCGGCATCGACAGCAGCAGGTCCAGGGAGCCGCGCTCGCGCTCGCCAACGATGGCGTCAAAGCCCAGGATCAGCGCGATCAGCGGGATCAGGTAGATGACCAGGCTGACCAGGCTGGCAATGGTGACTTCGATGCTGCTGAAGCCGACGGCCCCTTGCTGCGCCGAGCCAAAATAGGCGATGACCAGAGCGAAGGCGGTGAAGACGGTGGTCACCGCGAGCACCCAGCGGTTACGGATGCGCTCGCGGAATTCTTTGGCGGCGATGATGCCGATCTGTTTGGGTTCGATTGCGAAAGTCATGATGTTCTCATCCCGAATAGCCTAGAAACACGTCCTCAAGAGAGGGCTCGCGGATGTGCAAATCGGTTATCCGGCCATTGAGCGCTGCCAGGGCCTGGAGAACCGGCATTTTGGCTTCGCGCTGGCAATGGACCGTGACCCGCTCGCCGTCTTCGCTGAGCTCGGCACCCTCCAGCGTGTCGACGATCTGCCGCAATTCGATTTCCGCGCCCGGCGCGAGCCGCAGTTCGAACCGCAGGGGCAGCGCCATCTTCTCCCGCAATGACTGGACGGTGCCGATGGCTTGAATCTTGCCGGTCTTCATGATGGCGAGACGGTCGACCCGTTCCTGGATTTCCGACAGAATGTGGGACGTCAGGATGATGGTCGCCCCCTCGCTCCTCATCTCCTTGAGGATGCGATAGAACTCGCGAATGCCCTCGGGATCGAGGCCCGTGGTCGGCTCATCGAGAAACAGCAGTTTGGGCTTGCCGAGCAGGGCCTGCGCGAAGCCCAGGCGCTGGCGCATGCCCTTCGAGTAGCCCTTGACGCGCCGGTTGGCCGCAGCGGTAAGCCCGACCCGCTCCAGCAGCGGAGCACATTCGCCCAGGTCAACCCCTTTCAGGCGGGCGAAGAAGGCGAGGGTCTCCAGGCCGCTGAGGTTGTCGTAGAAGACCACGTTCTCGGGCAGGTAGCCGAGGTGGCGGCGCACGCGGCGGAATTCCTCGCCGCGAACCGGCGTGCCGTCAATCCGGATCTCGCCCGAGGTGGCCGGGATCAAGCCCAGCATCATCTTGAACAAGGTGCTTTTGCCGGCACCGTTGTGCCCGATCAGGCCAAACACTTCGCCGGCCTCGACCGCAAGGTCCACGCCGTCCACCGCCTGGATCAAGCCGTAGTGCTTGGTGATCTGGTGGGCTTCAATTACTTTGTTTGCCAATCCATTGACTCCAGTTGCTGTGGGTGGGTTGCATGTGCGGCTTGCCGTCCACGATGCTGGGTGAGCGCAGCAGGGGAAACTGTTGCGCGATCAGCCGCAGGGTTTGAATGGCCGGGCTGTTGAGCAGGAGCTTGACCACCGGCAGGCGCCAAACCAGACGGTCCACCACGTCGTTGGCTTCATAGGGCACGTCGCCGATGCCGTTGCCATCGCGGTCCCAGCCGACGTAGTTGCTCCAGTAGTTGCCGGTCTTGACACCCCAGGGGACGTCCTTCGCTGCGACGTAACGCACCTGTTCCCGGTTGCGGATGAAATCGTTGCCTTCGACCTCGTTGTGAATCGAGCCGGCCCACACATGCGCGCCGACATCGTTGTCAATAATCAGATTATTGTGAAGTGCATTGTATTCAGCGTCATAGATGAAGAAACCGCGGCGGTTGCCCGCTACCACGTTGCCCTCGATGACCGAATCCTGGATCGTGCGCAGCATGATGCCGACGTCTGAATTGCCCCAGGTCCGATTGTTGCGCACGATCAGGTTGCGCGTCATCATGAGCGCCAGACCGTTTCGGTTGTGATAAGACTCGTTGTCCTCCCAGGTGTTGAAGTGGGAGTTCATGTAGTGGGTTCCGTAGCGTACATCGTGAATCTTGTTGCCACGAAAGATCGCGTGATAGGAAACGTCGACGTAGATACCGTCGCGAGCAAAGCTGATTTCGTTGCCGATGATCTGGGCACCGGTGGTGTTGTAAAGCTGAATGCCATTGCCGCGCTGGGCCGATGCGTGGTCACGCTTGCCGGTGATCCGGTTGCCGATGACCTGGACGTCCTTGACCCCTTCGATCCAAAGTCCAAACAAACTGTAGGCGATGTCGCAATGCTTGATGGCTGCACGGTCCGAACCGGGCTGGATGTAGATGCCCGCATTCTGCTCGGTCAGATTGTCGCCGCTGTCCGTGACGATCAGACCTTCGACGCTGACGTCGGGCGAAACGATGCGGATCGTGTCGCCCGCGAGGCCGCCGCTGATGGTTGGCCGGTCGATTCCTACAAGCTTCAGCGGCTTGTCGATGCGCAAGTTGTCCTGGTAGCGACCGCGCTCAATCGCCACCGTGTCACCGGGTTTGGCGCGCGCCACTGCCGCCGAGATGGAATCGCCCGGATGGACCCGGATCTCTGCGGCCGCTGCGACGCCCGCCACCAGCAGCGAAGCGAACAGCAGCGCCGTGGTGCGCACGGCCAGGGCCAGCCCTGCACTGAAGTGCTTCAGTGCAGGCACTTCAGTCCCACCTGGCCATCCAGCGTGTGCGGCACCCCAGGACTCTGCGCCAAGCGCTGTGCCGCCGTCACTCAGGCTTCCACCAGCATGCGCGAACGCATCTCAAGGTGCAGTGCATGGCAGAAGTTGGTGCAGTAGCACCAATAGACACCGGGCTTGTCGGCCTTGAAGGTGACTGATTTGGTCTCCTGGGGGTTGACAATAAAGTTGATGTTGTAGTTCGGGATGGCAAAGCCATGGGTCAGATCCTCTACCTTGTCCAGGTTGGTGAGGATGATGGTGACCTCATCGCCCTTTTTGACCGTCCACTCGCGCAGTCCGAAGGTTGGCGCCTGAGATGTCAGGTAGACCGTCACCTTCTTGCCTTTGCGTTCGACACGACATTCCTTGGCATCCTTGACCGCGTTGGGGAACTCGTTGATGTCATAGACCTGCCGGGTCCTGATCAGCTCGCGTGGAATGATGATGGAGTCATGCGGCTCGGAGTACACCGAGTGGTCGGCCACGAGCTTCATCTTGTCGCCGCTGATGTCAATCAGTTGCGCGGTTTCCGGGTGCAGCGGTCCAACCGGCAGGAAGCGGTCCTTGGAGAACTTGTTGTCGGACAGGAAGAACTTGCCGTCGGCATTCTTGGTCTCGCCCATGGACGTAAAACCGTGGCCTGGCTGGTATTGGACGTCGATGCGGTCCACCACCGGCTTTGCCGCTTTATCACCCTTGAAGGATTTGATGGCGGCCTCGAGGTTCCATTTGACGATCTGGCTGTCCAGGAAGAGCGTCGTATAGGCGTTGCCCTTGTTGTCGAAACCGGTGTGCAGTGGGCCCAGACCGATTTCAGGTTCGGCGACCACGGTGTCGCGCGGCTCCTTGAGCTCACCGTCGAACCATTTCAGTACCAAAGCATGCTCAATCAGGGTGGCCGTCGGCGAGAGCTTGCCGGAGCAGGCGTAGTACTTGCCGTCCGGGCTGGCGTTGACGCCGTGCGGGTTCTTTGGTGTCGGCACATAGCAGGTCAGCGCGGTCTTCGGGTCTGCGTTGGCGGATTTGGTGCCGTCCACCACCGGAACCTTGGATTTGCCGATGAAAAATGTTTTTCCGGCCTTGACAGCTGCCTCGATGCGGGCAATGTTGAAGAAGATGCAGGAGTCGCGCTCAAGCGACATCATGTCCTCATAATGGGCGCCATTCTCCATGTTGTATTGATTGGAACATGCCAGTTTGCCGTCGTAGGAGGTCGCCACCAAATCCATGTTGCCGTCTACCTTGACCTGCCAGCGCGGCTCCAGGGTTTCCGCATCGATACACGTGAACAGGCAGAAATACTTGGTCGGGTCGTTGAGGTCGCGGCCGTCGTTGGGCTGGGGAATGTGGAACTCGTTGCCACAAAAAACGCGGGTTGTGTAGTTGATCTTTTCGTCAACCGGATCGCGCTTGTCCGGGAAAATCCCGTGGAAACCCTGGACGTTGGGCAATTCGGTGATCTTGTCGCACTCCATGGTATCGAGCCGCACGCGCGCGATGCGACCATGGATTTTGTCATTGACGAAAAGGTGTTTGCCGTTGTAGGTTCCGTCGGTGTAGGACGGATGCACATGATGGGTGTCACCCGTGAAGTATTTCAGACTGCCGTCCGCGTTGGTGCCCATGATCTTCTTCGATTCGTTGGTGATACCCCAGCCGACGAGACAGTCAATGTTGAACACCGGAATGCGCTTGAACAAGCGGCCCGAGGGCAAGCCATAGATACGAACTTCGCCCGAGTGACCGCCGGAAGAAAAGGAGTAGTAAGTATCGAGTTGGCCGGGATGCACCTCGTAGGCTGAGTAATCGACAGCACCACTCTTGGCCGGCTCCGAAGCCGCTACAGCCGGGCTGCCGGTCGCAGCCGGACCGGCCGTCTTGTTGCAGGCCACCAGGCCGGCCGACAAGCCAGCCCCGGCAAGGCCGGCAATTGCCGTTTTGTTGAGAAAATTGCGACGACCCAGATCCCTGGGGATCGCGATTTTATTGTTGGGAGTGTTCATGGAGAATTTTCCTTTCTTGGGTTGTAAGACGGTTCAAATTTTTTGATATGAGTTCATACCAGTAGCAGCCCCACTGCTTTGAGGCTCAGAAACAACGCGGCACCGATGAGCAAGTTTTTGAAGCCCACGTAACTCAGCATGTCCATGACACTGGCATAGCGGTAATGGCCCTGCCACCAGGGGCCGTCCTTCACATAGCGGCGCCCCGACAGTCGAATCAGGACTTCGTAGACGCTCCAGCCGATCCACCAGCCAATGATGGCGCTGGCGGACAGGCGCCCCGTCGCCGCCAGCACCCAAGCCACGGTGGCGGCCAGCGCCAGCGACAAGCCGGCGATCTGTAGCGCCCGTTGCGACGTCCATCCCTCGGCGCTCCAGGGCCACAGGTGGTCCACCAATTCAAGCCAGAGTGCCCGCCCGAACCGGGCCTGTGTTTTGTGGGGCCGCGGCACCGGGTCGGTCGGCATGCGCGGGTCGGGGCCCTGGCTGACCTTGGCATCCATCGGAGTGGCGTGGATCGGAATGAAATAGCCGTCGCGCCCAATGGGCGTGATCTCCAGTCCGTCCCGTTCGCGTCGCTTGCGTTCCTTGGCCAGTGGCGGGCAACCTTTCACATCGGTGTACAGCACCAGGCAATCCAGGCAGTGCAGACATTCGCGGTGGTCGATGCGGCCATCGGCGTCGATCGCCAGCGAGCCGCAACCGACGGCGCAGGCTTTGCAGCTGTTGCAGTCCTGCTTGCGCGGCAGGCCGAACCAGCGGAAGGTGCTGGGCATGGCCAGCGCGGCGCCGAGCGGGCAGATGTATTTGCAGTAGGGCCGCTCGATGAAGATCGACAGGCCCAGAATCGCGCAGACAAACAGGCCATAAGGCCAGGCGCGATGGCTGATGCCCACCAGGAAAGTGGTCTTGAAGGGCTCCACCTCGGACAGCATTTCGGCCAGACCCAAGGAAAACAAAGACACCGTCAGCAGGCCGAAGAACACCGCGTACTTCACCCACTTGAGCCGGTCGTGCCAGACGCGTGGCAAGTGACCCTGAAAGCGCTTCAAGCCGATCAGGCCACCGAGCTTGTACAGGGCCTCGGACAGGGAGCCAAACGGACACATCCAGCCGCAGAACAGGCCACGCCCGTACAGAAACACGGTGAGGATGATAAAAATCCAGAACAGGAAAATGAAGGGGTCGGAGAGAAAAAGAGACCAGGTCCAATGAAACAGCAGGGTGTGCAGCCAGGTCAGCACCTGGGTGATGGAAGGCTGCGCCATGACACCAAAGCCGACAAAGCCGATGCTCAGGGCCCAGGCGCTGTATTTAAAGGCATTCACCGGCCACTTGTTCTTGTGGGTTGAACGGCGGGTGAGTTTTTCACGAAAGGCATAGACCACGGTGACCATGATCAGCAAGGCGGCGAACAAGGCAATTCCCACGGCGCGCGATTTCCACACCTGCACCCAGGGCGCTGCGGTTTCTTCCATCACCGGTCGGCCGCCTAGCAACAGGTCGGCGGCCAGCCAGTATTTGGCATCGAAGGTGGCAAAGCTGCGCTTGCCGGTGGCACGGTCCACGCGGTTGCCCAAGAATGACAGCTTCCAGGGATAGGCCGCAGAGAAGGTCTTGGAGCGGATGATGAAGATGGCGGATTCAGTAAAGGCCGGTGCCCCGGCTGCGGCAAGGCCATAGAGGTTGAGGTAGTCGGTGTCGCGAAAGGTGAAGGAATCCGCCCCCTGCTTGACTTGCACGCGGTCGTATATGCCACCGCGCACAAAGCCCGAGCCTTTGAATGATTCGGTGCCCGCCGTGCGGATGATGAAGATGGCGTGCTCGCCTTCCTTGAACTGCAAGTGGAGGTTGTTCCAGACGTTCTCCCCGAGCAGGCTGGCGCCGATGTCAGGGTGGTTGAGGTCGCCAAACCACAGCTCAATAAAGGGCTCGCTGCCGCGCTCCATGCCCACGTCTTGGGGTAACACCTGCAGACGCTGCACGCTGCCCTGCTTGACCAGCTGCGCCCAACTCAGATGCTGGCCGCTCGCTGCAAAGCGGGCCGGCTCGCGCACCGTCGGCGCGAGGATGCCGACTTGGCGCGCAACCGCCGTGCCCGCTGTCATCATGACCTGGTTTTGCGTGATCACGGTGACGGTAGCGCCCGAGATCGCATCGACACCCAGCACGCCTTCATCAGGCCGGGACTGGCCGACCTCAATCTTGTCGGCGACCGACTTGCCAACGTATTGCTGGTTGAAGTTCAGCAGCGCCGATTCGGGGATGCCCAGCAGCAGGATGGGCTCGGAATGCTTGAGCACCTTCACGCCCACGAAGCGGCCCTTCAGGTCCATGCCGATCAGCGTGACGACCGGCTTGCCCGAGTAGGCCGGCATGTCGGTGATGTCGGTGGACAGCATCACATAGCCCAGCAGTTCCTTCTTGCCGTTGTTCGGCCCACGATGGGACTGCGTCTCATCTTTCTTCGTGCTCTTCGTGTCCTTGTTGTCGTCCTTGTGCTCGCCATAGGCCTCAACATAAGGCGGCTGGCCCATGCGTTCAGAAAAGCTGCTGGCACCAGGAAACACGTCTGAACAGGGCACGAGGGCGCACAAATTTTTGGCGCTGTTGAGTTCAGGCGGCAGCTCCGCGTTGTAGGAGCCGGTGGCCGCGCGCGCACCGCCTGTGCCCATGGCAAACACCATCAACAACGCGGCCAGGTAGAAATTCACCCTAGCCACCAGACATTGGCTTTGCGAATACATATCTGAACCCTGCGTGATGAGCGCGGGCTGTCTGCAATGCCCCATGCGGGCTGGTCAGGGTGGCGCTGTGGGTGCACTCGCTTCGGCCAGTTGCCAGCGTGGTCTCGGGTGTCTTCGATAGTTGCTCTTGACTCAAAATAAGATGCTCGCTGAAAATGGCCGCCCTTTCCATGGAGGACGGAGGTTGCACAGGCATGTGTTTTTTAGCCCCGGCAAATGGTGACCAAAAGTCGTGTCAATTGGTTTGATTGGCATCAACAAGGTGCAAAACATTTGATGTGCCTATAATACATCTTTAACGCGTGTCGACTTTTTTTGGGGCATAAAAAATCCAAACATGCCGTCACAGGTCCACTCAACTGATTTTCAGGAGATCAACAATGAACAAACCCACCCTGCTGCTGGCGACACTGAGCCTGGCCTTTTTGGCCGCTTGCGGACAAAAAGACGCCCCCGCACCTGCCACAGCGCCGGCACCTGTGGCTGCGCCTGCACCCGCTCCGGTGGCCGAGAACACCGTGGGCAAGTCGGTCTTTGGCAGGGTCTGTGCCATGTGCCACGCCGTGGGTGCGGCTGGTGCGCCCAAGCCGGGCGACAAAGCCGACTGGGGTCCGCGAATCGCCCAAGGCAATGACGTTCTTTATAAGCACGCGCTTGAGGGCTTCACCGGCGCCAAGGGCCAGATGCCCGCGCGCGGGGCCAATGCGACGCTGACCGATGACGAAGTCAAGGCCGCCGTCAATTACATGGCAGATCAGGCGCGCTGACCTGCTTGAAGGCGTGACCATGGCTTCTCCTGCGTCTGATCGCATTCAACACGGGCGGCGTCAGCTTGCATTGGCCTTGCCACTGTTGGCGTGTGGCCTGGTGGTGCCGTCGGTGCACGCCAAGGCGGATGTTCAGCAGTCCTCGCAAATTCTGATGGGCACGCGGGTCGACCTGACGCTGCAGGGCAATGACAGTGCAGCCCTGGCCGCTGCCGCAACTGCAGCGTTCACCGAGATGAACCGGTTGGCCGACATGATGAGCCGCTACCGTGTGACGAGCGCACTGAACGCCATCAACCTGATGGCGGGTCTGCAACCGGTGCCAGTACCGCCGGAGTTGCTGCGCGTGCTGTTGATGGCGCGTCAGGCGGGACAGGCCAGTGGCGGGGCTTTTGATGCCACGGTCGGGTCTTTGCGGGACTGGGATTTCAGCCCCGAGCATCCGTCCATCCCCTCAAAGCAGCAGATCGCAGCGCAATTGCGGCTGGTCGATCAAAAAGCCGGTCTGGTGATCAGTGAACATGCGGGCACGGCCTATCTGACCCAAAGAGGCATGCTGCTGGATCTGGGCGGCATTGCCAAACTGCCCATTCTTCAGGCTGGCCTGGGGCAACTTCAAAGCCGTGGCGTCACCAACGCGATGATCAACGGCGGTGGCGACGTGCTGGTGATGGGCCGTTTGAATGGCCGCCCCTGGCGCGTGGGCCTGCGCGACCCGCGTCAACCCAGCCAATTATTGGGTGTGGTGTCCTTGACCCAGGGTTTTGTCGCGGCCTCCGGCGATTACGAACGTTTCATGATGCACGACGGCAAGCGCTTGCATCACATCCTTGATCCCAAAACCGGCTACCCCAGTACCGGTCCCCATGGGGTTACCTTGATCAGTGAGCAACTCGAACTCATCAACGGTCTGGGCGCGGCCCTGATGGTGGCGGGTGCCGATGCCGGGCGAACCCGGGTCGGCCGCACACCGGGAATCGATGCCTTGATCGTTGATGCCGACAGCAGCCTCTGGCTGTCGCCCGGTATGGCGCAGCGGTTCAAGCGCAGCTGACACAGCCTTGCGCGTGGCGATGCGGGCGGCGTGCTGCCTCTGCGACGTTTCCTGCCGCCGTTGTTTTCACCACGTATCATTGCCAGCATTCACAAATTGCTTGGGAGTGAGCTGTCATGGATTTAGGTATTGCCGGTAAATGGGCCTTGGTGTGCGGTGCCAGCAAGGGTTTGGGCTTCGGTTGTGCCGAGGCGCTGGTGCGCGAAGGGGTGAACGTGCTGCTGGTGGCTCGAGGCGCCGCGGTGCTGCAGGCTTCTGCTTCTAAATTAATAGCTGAATACGCAGGTAACACGGGGGCTACAGTCCAGTTTGTTGCTGAAGATATTACAACGCCGCAAGGCCGGCAAGCGGTATTTGCCGCGCGCAGCGACTTTGATATTGTGGTCACCAATGCTGGGGGCCCGCCGACCGGCGACTTTCGCGATTGGGACCGCGATGCCTGGATCCGGGCGGTGGATGCCAATATGCTGACGCCGATTGAGTTGATCAAGGCCACGGTGGACGGCATGGCGGCGCGCGGCTTTGGCCGCATCGTCAACATCACCTCCGGCGCGGTGAAGGCGCCGATCGACATCCTGGGCTTGTCCAACGGTGCCCGCAGCGGTTTGACCGGCTTTGTGGCCGGTGTGGCGCGCAGCCCACTTGCGGCGCACGGTGTGACCATCAACAATCTGCTGCCCGGTGCGTTCGACACCGATCGTCTGAGAGGCGTCATGCAGGGCGCAGCGCAAAAAACCAGCCAAGCCCTTGATGTTGTCATGGCCGCACGTCGCAACACCATCCCGGCGCGGCGCTTTGGCACGGTGGAAGAATTTGGCGCCATCTGTGCCTTCCTGTGCAGCCAGCAGGCCGGTTATATCAACGGTCAGAATGTGCTGGCTGACGGTGGCGCCTATCCGGGCACGTTTTAGACTTTTTTTGTTGTTCAAACAGGAGTTACGAATGGTTCAGTTTCAGGTTCGTCAACTGATGCGTGGCTGGTTGAAATCCCTGGCGGCCGCTGCGCTTTTGGGCGCTTGTCTTGCGCAGGCTCAGACTGGCCCGGTCAAGCTGATGGTGGGATTTCCGCCGGGTGGTGGCACCGACGCCATTGCCCGCATCCTGGCCGACAAGCTCAAAGACCCCTTGGGTGTCACGGTGGTGGTAGACAACAAAGCCGGCGCCGGTGGCCAGATTGCCGCGCAGGCGCTCAAAGCCGCGCCGGCCGATGGCAACACCCTGTTCTTGTCGCACGATCACACCATCACGATTTTGCCGCTGGTGTTGAAGAATCCGGGTTATGACGCCAGCAAAGATTTCATGCCGGTGGCCGGTTTTGCCACCTTTGTGAATGGCCTGGCGGTCTCAGGCGGCACACCGGCCAAGAGCATGGCGGAGTATGTGGCCTGGGTGCAAAAGGAGGGCGCAGGCAAGGATACGGTGGGCGTGCCGGCCCCGGCCTCAGTGCCCGAGTTTCTGGTCAAGGTGATTGGACAAAAATACAAGCTGGACTTGCAGGCCGCCCCTTACCGCGGCAGCGCGCCCATGATGGGCGATATGCTGGGCAACCAGATCCACGCCGGTGTGGGTTCGGTGCCTGATTTCATTGAGAACCAGAAAGCCGGCAAGATTCGCATCGTGGCGGTGCTGGGTGCTCAGCGCCAGGCTGCGTTGCCGGACGTACCGACCTTTGCCGAGCTTGGTTTGGCAGGTTTTGAAGACGTGCCTTACTACGGTATTTTTGCGCCCAAAGGCACGCCACAGGCGGCCATCGACAAACTCTCAGCCGCCGTGGCCAAGGTTATCGCCCTGCCCGAGGTGCGTGAGCGCCTGACTGCCATGGGTCTGACCGTGGGCTACATGACTTCAGCGCAACTGGCCAGCCGCGAACACGCCTACGCCCAAACCTGGGCCCGCATCATCAAAGACAGCGGATTCAAGGCGCAGTGACAGCACGCCCGTCCAATCGAGCCGTCTCGCCATTGCGCCGGCGCATGACCTGCGCCCCAGGCAAGGGTGGATAGGCTCTTTGGCGCTTCAGACAGTGCAGTACAAGGTATTTATTGGGGTAAACCCTGGGATATAAAAGGTTTTCTTTTCGTCCATGGAGGACGTCATGGAAGGACTCAAAACGCCCTGGTCCTGCAGTGGCACAGATGCCTTGGAGCAAAGATGGCGATGGGTCTCCCCATGTTGAAGGTTGATGGTTCCGGGTGGCATCGCGCCACATCGCTATGATGAACACCGAGTCGCCCGGGAAATTCGCGTGTCGCGTCTCCTGGCTAACTTGAAGAGACTTCATTCGCCCAGAGCGATTAATCCCTGGATGTCGGGTCTGCGGGTAGGTGGGGACGGTCACCTCCTGTTGGCCAGTCAGCGTGGGCTGTTTAACTTGTGTTTCTTTAAGGAAAAGTTCGGTATGAAAAAACTATTAGTGATAGTGCTGTTGGCGCTGGCCAGCGGGGCGCAAGCTGAGTCCACCGCGGCCAAGAAGGAACTGGTCGCCAAGGTCTTGCTGTTGCAGCGGCCTGCCATTGAGCAGGCAGCGCAAGCGCTGGCGGAGCGGCCGGCGGCGCAGATGATGCAGCAGGCTGGTATTGTCTTGCAGTCCAAAGTGGCGGCCGACAAGCGCGAGGCCGTGGCGAAAGACATCCAGGCCGATGTGAAGAAATATGTTGATGAGGTCGTGCCGCTGGTGCGGGAGCAGGCCGTCAGCGTTGCCCCTTCCACCGTGGGTGCGCTGCTGGAAGAAAAGTTTACCGAGGATGAACTCAAGCAACTCATTGCCATCATCGAGTCGCCGGTCAATCGCAAGTTTTTGCAGCTGGGCGGCGAGATGCAGAAAGCGTTGCTGGACAAGGTGGTAACGCAGACGCAAGGTGTGATTGAACCGAAAATCAGGGCACTGGAACAATCCATCAGCAAGCAATTGGGCTTGCCAGCGCCGTCGGCAGCTGCTGCCAAGGGCACGCGCCCACCGGCCAAGGCTGCCAGCAAGTAGGCTCACAACCGTTTATTGCTTGCGCACGAAGTCCTCGAACGCCTGCGTCGGCAAGGGCCGACTGAAATAAAAACCCTGCGCCTCGTTGCAGCCCCGAGCGCGCAGAAACTCGAGCTGACCCTCGGTCTCCACCCCTTCGGCAATGGTTTGCAGCCCCAGGCTGCTGGCCATGCTGATGACGGCGCCCACGATGGCTTTGTCGTCGGGGTCCTCGGTGATGTCGCGTACGAACGACTGGTCGATCTTGAGCTTGTAAACCTGAAATTTTTTCAGGTAGCTCAATGAGGAATAACCGGTGCCAAAATCATCGATGGCCATGCGCACGCCGCGTTGGTGCAGTTCATTCATCACGGCGACCGCTTCCAGCGGATGGGTCATCGCCACGCCTTCCGTCAGCTCAATCTCCAGCAGTTGGGGCGGCAGGGCCGCGTCCTCCAGAATGCGGGTGACGAGCTGGGGCAGGTTCGGGTTGCGAAACTGAAGCGCGGACAAATTGACCGCCATGGTGATGGGTGCCATGCCACGCGCGATCCAGGTGGACAGTTGCCGGGTGGCGGTGCGCATGACCCACTCCCCAATCGGCAGGATCAGGCCATTGTTTTCGGCAATTGGAATGAACTCGACCGGTGAAATGGCGCCAAGTTCCGGGTGGGTCCAGCGCAGCAAAGCCTCGGCGCCGACCACTTGACCGCTCATCAGCGCGATTTGGGGCTGGTAATGCAGCTCAAGCTGCTTGCGCTCGAGGGCCCGGCGCAGCGCATTGTCGAGCAGCAGCATGCGGTCAGAGTGGGCTTGTATCTGGGCGGTGTAAAACCGGTAGCCGTTGCGCCCATCGGCCTTGGCACGGTACATGGCCGCATCGGCACATCTGGACAGCGTGTCGAGGTCAGTGCCATCCTTGGGGTAGAGCGCGATGCCGATCGATGGCGTGACGGTCAGCTCATGCTGTTCAATCAGGATCGGCTGCAGTGCTGTTTGCAGCAATTTTTCAGCCAAATGGGCGGCTCCCATTGCATCGGTGTCGGGCAGCAGCAGGATGAATTCGTCGCCCCCCAGGCGCGAGACGGTGTCTTGCTCGCGCACGGCGGCTTTCAGGCGGGCCGCCAATTCAACCAGCACCTCATCGCCGACCCGGTGACCCAAAGAATCATTGACGTTCTTGAAGTGATCAAGGTCCAGAAACATCAGGGCCACACTTTGGCGCCCGCGTTGCGCCACGCTCAGGGCCTGCTGGCAACGGTCATTGAGCAGCAATCGATTGGGCAGGCCCGTGAGCGCATCAAAGTGGGCCAGCCGCTGAATGTAGGCTTCGGCGGTTTTTTGTTCGGCGGCTTTGTTCTTGAGTTCCTGGACAGTGCGGCTGAGCTCCAGGGTGCGGACTTCCACCAGTTTTTCAAGGTCGGCGCGGGCCTGCAGCAGTTCGTTTTCGGCCGTTTTTCGCGCGGTGATGTCCATGGTGATCCAGATCGCCCCCTGCTCCGGGTCGCTGGCGTTAATGGCCTTGGCGCGAACCTCACAGTGAATGGCAGTGCCGTCTTTCTTACGCAACTGAATTTCACCCTCAAACCCATGACCGGCCGCAAACGGTGCTTTCCATCGGGGTTCGGCTTCAATCCAGTCTTGCTTCGTCAGATACCACTGGCGCGAGGAGACGCCTTGCAGCTCACCTGGCTCGTAGCCCAAAAGGGTTTCAAAGCGCTGGTTACAGCGGGTGGCGATGCGGTTGCGCAGAAATACGATGCCGACCATGGCATTGTCCAGAATCAGGTTCTGCTCGGTCAATACCGACTGCAGCTGTGCCTGCGCGGCTTTTTGTTCATCGATGTCATCCACGATCCAGATCGAGCCCGCGAGAGGGTCCGCCGGGTTGACGAGTTTGCCGGTCAGATGAGCCCAGAACGACGACCCATCGCGGCGCTTCATCAGCACTTCTGACTTGAAGGTCAGGCCTTGCGCCATGGCCGGGTAGGCGGCTTCAGCCAGTGCGTGAGCAGCCAAGTCGTCGGGGTACAGCGACGGGCTGGTGCTGCCCAAAATTGCGGCCGCATCGGAATGGCCAAAGATCTGCCCAAAGCGCTGATTGCAGCGCACCACCAGGCGATTTTTAATGAAAACAATGCCGACGCCTGCGGTGTCGAGAATGACTTGCTGCTCGCGCAAGGCAAGTTGCAACTCTTCCAGGGCGTCACGCCGCGGCGCGTTGGGTTGAATACTTTCGGGCATGGGTCAGGGTCTAGCGGCAAGCTGGCTCATTGTTGCGCAAACAGGCCAGGGTCACCATAGGGATTGACCATAGGCTTACGTCAAGGTATGGCATCGGCAACGCGCTGTCGACCAGCCACGGACGGGGACCTGGTCGCCGAAAAAAAAGGCAGATCCATTGGCCATGGATCTGCCCGTCTTGATGACTGGACGCTACTGCTTGGTGCAATGAAAATTCAAATTGGGATCAGCCAATAGCAAAAACCCGGCGATTAACGCAAACCGGCGATGTAATCGGCGACCGCCTTGATTTCGCGATCGTTCATCTTGGCCGCGACCTGCGTCATTTGCAGACTGTTATTGCGGACGCCATCGCGAAAGCTTGTCAGTTGCACCACAGCGTATTCCGCATACTGGCCGCTCAAACGTGGATACTGCGCAGGAATACCCGCGCCGTTGGGGCCGTGGCAACCGGCACAGGCGGGCACTTGACGGTCGGGTATGCCACCGCGGTAAATACGCTCACCCAACTGCACCAGTTCTTTTTCCTTGGCAAAGCCAGGCTTGGCCGTCTTGGCCGATACCCAGTAGGCGATGTTCTGTATATCCGCATCACTCAGCGTTGCCGCCATGCCGGTCATGATGGCGTTGGCGCGCTTGCCGGATTTGAACTCCTGCAACTGCTTGATCAGGTACTCGGGGTGTTGCTGGGCCAGTTTGGGCTGAACGGGAATCACCGAATTGCCGTCCGCTGCATGGCAGGCAGCACACACTACGGCAAAGCTGGCCTCGCCCTTGGCCAGATCGGGCTTGACGGCTTTGGCCGGCCCCGCAATGGCCTGCGGCGCGGCAGGTTTGGCCTCTTGTGCCAAGGTGGAAAAAGCAGGGACTGTCAGGGCGGCAGCAAACAACAGGGAGGCAAGCAGCTTCATAGGGGGTTTCGAGTCAGGTGAGGGGCAGGAACGGCTTGATTCTACAATGTGACTCCGGGTTTTCTCCCGTCTACTCATGACTACCAATTCAAACCCACCGGCCTCGGCCACCCAAAAACCTGCGCCCGACCCGCAGGCCCAAGCCGCGGCTACCGTGGCATTGGGTTGGCTGCATACCGCCAAGTTCCTCACCACCGCACCACAACTGCATTTTCTGCCGGCCCTGGATGTGCCCGAAATTGCCTTTGTGGGACGCTCCAACGCGGGTAAATCGACCTGTATCAACACGCTGACGCAACAAAAGCAGCTGGCATTCGCTTCCAAAAAACCGGGTCGCACCCAACACATCAACCTGTTCTCCTTGGGCAAGCAGGGCGTCACCGACGCGGTGTTCGCTGACTTGCCCGGCTACGGCTACGCGGCGGTGCCCAAACAGGACAAGATTCGCTGGCAGCAAGTGATGGCCAACTACCTGGTGACGCGGGAGAATTTGAAGGCCATTGTGCTGATGTGCGATCCGCGCCACGGGCTGACCGAGCTGGATGAAATCCTGCTCGACATCGTGCGGCCACGGGTGGAAGAGGGTTTGAAATTTCTGGTGGTCCTCACCAAGGCCGACAAACTGACGCGCACCGAGCAAACCAAAGCCCTGTCCATCATGAAGCTGCAGGCCGGTGGTGGTGAAGTGCGGCTGTTTTCGGCCACCAAGCGCCAGGGCATTGATGACGTGGCCACGCTCTTGTGGCAGTGGGCGCATCCCGCGGACGGCGCCGCCTGATCAGACAAGGAGGCGATGGCCTCATCAGTCGCGGTCCCAAATGCGACTGCACCAGACCGTCCGGCGTCGTAGTCTCACAACCGTTTTGACTTTAACGGGCCGACTTCACCATGATCGAGATTGACTCCTGGCGTTTGCCGCATGGCATCACCCTGAGTTGCCGGGCCGCCGGCGACCGGGGGCGACCCGTTCTCATGTTCTTGCATGGTTTCCCTGAAGCAGCTTTTGTGTGGGATTCTTTGCTGGTGCATTTCTCTCGCGCCGAGAACGGTGGCTACCGCTGCGTGGCGCCCAATCTGCGTGGCTTCGAGCACTCCAGCGCACCGGCAGACGTCAGCGCTTACCGCCCCAAACACCTGGTGCAAGACATCGCTGCCCTGATGGCGATCGAGGCGGCAGAGCAGGGCGGCCAGCTCGCCGCGCTGGTGGCGCATGACTGGGGCGGTGCGGTGGCGTGGAATCTAGCCAACCAGTTGCCCGATCTGATCCGCCAGTTGGTCATCATCAACTCCCCCCATCCCGGCACGTTTTTGCGTGAGCTCAAAAACAACCCGGCGCAGCAGGCCGCCAGCGCCTACATGAACTTTCTCATTCGCCCGGACGCAGAAGAATTGCTGGCCCAGGACGACTACCGCCGACTCTGGGACTTCCTGACCGATCGGTTTGGCTCGCACCCAGCTGCCTGGCTCACTGAGGAAGTCAAGGCGCAGTACCGCGACGTCTGGGGCGCCGGGCTGACCGGCGGCTGCAACCTGTACCGGGCCTCACCGCTGCGCCCGCCCCGAGCCGATGACCCCGCCGCTGCCGCAGTCGAGCTGCCGCGGTCCATGTTGACCGTGACCCTGCCCACGCTGGTGATCTGGGGACTGGGCGATACGGCGCTGCCGCCCATCTTGCTCGAAGGGCTCGGTGACTATGTTGACCCGCTGACGATCAAAACCGTGGCCGACGCCACACACTGGATCGTGCATGAACAGCCCCAGTTGGTCGCGCAACTGATTGGCGACTTTTTGCAACCCAATAAGCTATAAAAATAATAGCTACTCACGCCTATTGGACGGTGGCTAGAGGCCTAAATCATATAAATTTCAGTAAACTGCCGGGATGCCCGGCGGGCGGTCCTTGAAGCGCTTGTGCACCCAGAAATACTGGTCCGGCATGCTGTCTATGTAAGACTGCAACCGTTGGTTCATGAGCGCCGTATCGGCGAGCGCATCGTCGGAGGGAAAGCCCGGCCAGGCCGGCATCACTTCAACCTCGTAGCCCTGGTGCGTCATGCGGGTCACCACCGGCACCACCTTGGCGCGGCCCAGTTTGGCAAAGCGCGCCAAGGAGGGCACTGTTGCGGCTGAAATGCCGTAGAACGGGACAAAAATGGAGTCTTCCACTCCAAAGTTCATGTCCGGCAACAAATACAGCGGATCGCCTGAGCGTAACGCCGCCACGATGGTTTTCACGCCATCGACCCGTCCAAACAGCCTGGCAGACCCAAAACGCCGGCGGCCAGCGAGAATCCAGGCGTCAAGAATTTTGTTGGCCTGATTGGTATAGATCGTGGTGAATTGCCGTGGCAGCTGCTGGGTCAGCGCGGTCCAACCCGCATCCAGGCCCACAAAATGAGGTGCAAAAATAACCACCGGTTCACTGCCGTGCAGTTCACTCACCGCGCCCATGAGGGTCAGGCGCCGGCGTGTCACCTCGGGCGTTCCATGCCAAAGCCAGCCCCGGTCCAGCCAGGCCTGGGCAAAATGGACAAAAGTGCGGCGCGCCAGCAGCCGGATTTGCGTTGCAGTCTGATCGGGAAAACACAAACGCAAGTTGGTCTGGGCCACCCGCCGCCGTGGCAGCGCCAGAAAGTACAGCGTCCAACCCAGGCCGTAGCCCAGCGCCCGCACCCACGCCAGCGGCAAACGCCCCAGCAGATGCATGACCAGAATGCCAAACCGGCTCAACATGAGGGCGTCTCTTGGAACGTAGGGATTGATTGATGGACCATCAGGGGATTTGCCCTGAATCCAGGGCGCTGAAAAAAACTTCCGGTTGAATTGCGAAAGGGGCTATCTTAGGTTGCCTGTGATGCCCGACTTCTGCTGTCGGCTGGAAAGCGGGCTTTTATTTCATTGCCGTGGGCTCCAAGTTGCCTGAGTGCGTGAACCAACTGTTTTTTTGCTCAGAGTGTGCAAGTGGGCTGAGATGTAACAAGTCTTGACCTGGCCATGCCATGACTGGGCTCGATACCCATGCGCGGGGTTGGCAGCTTTTGCAAAGAAAAGTATTTGAGTCAACGCGCCTGGACCTCGCGCGTTATCTGCATAAGCCCGAAAGAAATTCAGGCTCGCTTATGATAGTCGGAGCTCATACGACTATCGCTTTTAGAGTGAGTGCTAACCATGTTGAATATCAAGACCCTGATCGCTACTGTATTGCTTTCCAGCGTTGCTGCTTTGTCGTTTGCGCAGGCCCCTGCTGCTGCGAATGATGCTGGTGCGACGGCTCCCGTTGTGAAGACCACGCCCAAAGTGAAGAAGGCTGTTGTCAAGAAACACACTGTCAAGAAGGCTCATAAGGCCCGCGCCGTGAAGAAGGCGGCCCCTGTTGCGCCAGCTGCCCAGTAAGTTAGCTGATTCCAGGAAAAAGGGGCTGAGGAAACTCAGCCCTTTTTTTTTTATAGGTTGCAGGGCCGGCTTCACATGGCCGGGCAAATCGAGATCCGCCGTAAAGGGCGTCATGGGCACGGGCCGCCGGGTCGCCAAAAACTTGAAGACAAATCAGGCTCTAGCCCCCGTGGAATAAGCCTGAGCAGCTATCTTTTTTATTCGTGCCGCAGCGCCTCAATCGGATCCAGCCGGGCCGCCCGGCGCGCCGGAAAGTAACCGAACAGCACGCCAATGCCGGCCGAGAACAAGAACGACACCAGGTTCACCATCGGGTTAAAGACATAGGGCACATCCATCACGCCCGCCAGCACGATCGACGCACCGGTGGCCAGCACGATGCCAATCAAGCCGCCGAGCGCGGCCAGCACCACGGCTTCAATCAGAAACTGCAGCAGCACCTCGCGCTCCATGGCGCCAATGGCCAGGCGCAGGCCGATCTCGCGGGTGCGCTCGGTCACGCTCACCAGCATGATGTTCATGATGCCAATGCCGCCCACCAGCAAGCTCACGGCGGCCACCGCGCCTAAGAGCGTGGTCAGCACCTTGGTGGTGCCCGACAGGGTGTCGGCCAGTTGCTTGGTGTCGAGCACATTGAAGTTGTCCTCATCACTTTGAGCCAGCTTGCGCCGCTCGCGCAGCAGCTGGGTGATGCTGGCCTTGACGCGCTCGGGGTCGCTGCCGTCCATCATCGACACCAGCAAGGTGTTGACGCGGGTGTTGCCGGTGATGCGGCGCTGCAGCGTTTTGAGGGGCAGCAGCACCACGTCGTCCTGGTCGTTGCCAAAGGCACCCTGGCCCTTGGACGCCAGCAGGCCGACGATGTTGCAGGACACTTGCTTGACGCGCAACTGCTCGCCCAGCACGGGACGGCTGCCAAAAAGCTCGCGTCGCACGGTCTCACCAATCAGGCAGACGGCGGCACCGGCCATCAACTCGTCGTTGGAAAACTCGCGCCCGTCAGCGATCTTCCAGTTGCCCGTGATCAGCCAGTTGTTGCTGCTGCCGATGAAGCTGCTGGTCCAGTTACGGCCGTTGGCAACCAGGGTGCCGCCGGCGCGGGCCTCGGGTGCGACGGCGGCAATGCCGCCGATCTGGCTGGCGATGGCTTCGGCGTCCACTTCCTTGAAGGACGGGGCGCCGCCGGCGCCGCCCATCATGCGTTGGCCGGGGCGTACTTGCAGCAGGTTGGTGCCCAAGCCGGAAATTTGATTCTGGATCGCCAGCGTGGCCCCGTTACCCAAAGTGACCATGGTGATGACGGCGCTGACGCCAATCACAATGCCCAAAATGGTCAGGAATGAGCGCAACAGGTTGCGCCGGATCGAGCGCAGGGCGAGCAGCAGGGTGTTGAGCAGCATCAGGCAGTTTCCAGTTTCGCTGGTGCGACGGGCGCGACGGCGGCTTCATGCAGGCCGGCCGGATGTGGATTGCGTGTGTCGTTGTCCACCACGCCGTCAACAAAATGCACGATGCGCTTGGCGTAGGCTGCCATGTCGGCTTCGTGGGTGACCATCAGAACCGTGATGCCGTGCTCCACATTCAGGCCCCACAGCAAGTCCATGATCTCGCGGCTGCGCTGGGTGTCGAGGTTGCCGGTCGGCTCGTCGGCCAGCAGCACGGCGGGTTCGGTGACGATGGCGCGGGCAATGGCCACGCGCTGTTGCTGGCCGCCCGACAGCTCGGCGGGTGTGTGGTGCTCCCAGCCCGCCAGACCCACGGAGGCCAGGGCTCTGGTCGCGGCGGCATGGCGCGCTTTGGCGGATTCGCCCCGGTACAGCAGGGGCAGTTCCACGTTTTCTTGCGCCGAGGTGCGTGCCAGCAGGTTGAAACCCTGAAATACAAAGCCCAGAAAGCGCCGGCGCAAGAGCGCGCGCTGGTCGCGCGACAGGGTTTCGACGTGCACACCGTTGAACAAATACTCGCCCGTGGTGGGTGAGTCCAGACAACCCAGCATATTCATGGCGGTGGACTTGCCCGAGCCGCTGGGGCCCATGATGGCGACAAAATCGCCGGCTTGAATCGTCAGGTCAACCCCCTTGAGGGCTTGTAATGCGGTGGCGCCCTCGCCATAGACCTTGGTGACCCCTTTGAGTTCAATCAGCGGGGTCTCGCTCATGGCGCGGTACCCCCGCTACGCTGGTCGGTGATGACCAGCATGCCGGGCTGCAACTCGCCGCCGGTGATCTCGGTCATGCGGCCGTCGCTGATGCCGGTCTTCACGTCCACGGCCACGGCCGCACCGTCACGCAGCACCCACACTTGCTTGGACGGACCGCTGCCACCGGCCGACTTGCGGGCGCCGGTGCGCGGCATGCGCGGCAGCAGGCTCGACATGATGCCGCCGCTCTTGGCTGCACCGGCGGCACCGCCGCTGACGGACGGCGAGAAGCGCAGTGCCGTGTTGGGCACCAGCAGGACGTCATTGCGCTCGGTCGAGGTGATGGTGGCGGAGGCCGTCATGCCAGGGCGCAAGCTCAGATCCTTGTTGTCAACCTCCATGTAGGTGATGTAGGTCACCACGTTCTCGGTGATGGTGCTGCCAAACGCCACGCGGGTGATGGTGGCCGGGTAGTTGCGCGCCGGGTAGGCGCTGACGGTAAAGCGCGCTTTCTGCCCGACTTTGACCGAGCCCACGTCGGCCTCGTCCACGTTGACTTGCAGCCGGAGTTTGCTCAGGTCTTCGGCCACCGTGAACAAGGTGACGGCTTGCAGTGAGGCCGCGACGGCATTGCCGGGGTCCACCGTGCGGGTCAACACCACCCCATCGGTGGGTGAGCGGATGGACGCTTTGGACAGGTTGGTTTCGTCGGTCGATACCGTCGCCTGCGCTTGCACCACGTTGGCGCGGGCGCTCAACTCCTCGGCCTGGGCTCGCTCCAGCGTGGCACGGCCGGAATCAAGCTCGGCTTTGGAGGGCACCTTGCCGCCGGACAAGCGCGCCACTTCTTCCAGCCGGCCCAAGTTGCCCTGGGCTTCGCTGACGGTGGCCACCGCTTGCGCCACCTGGGCTCGCGCAGCGCTGAGTGCGGCGCGCGAGCGCGCGACCTGATCGCTCAGCTTGGCGGTGTCAAGCTCGACCAGCACCTGGCCTTTTTTGACCTGATCATTCACGTCCACCAGCACCCGCAGCACGGTGCCTGAGAGTTCGCTGCCGATGCTCACCGAGCGGGTGGGTTGTATCGTGCCGTTGGCCGCCACGGTGAGTGTCAGATTGCCTTTGTTGGCGGGCTCGGTCACAAAAACCGGTGTTGCATTGCGCGTTGCGCTGGCCTGCCAAAAATAGTAGCCCACGCCCGACAGAACCAGCAGACCGACAATGATCCAGAGCGTGGTGCGGCGCCACCAGACCCGCTTGGGGCCTTCCTTGAGCAGCGTCTGCAGGTTGGCACTTGAGAGAGCTTCGCCCGGGGCCGCAGCGGGGGTGGGGGCGTTGGGAGTGGTGGGGATGGTCATGGTGTGTTCTGGCAATTGGTCTTTTTATTTTCAAACAGTGGCTGCGTCTGGCGTGAGAGAGTGCCGCCGGGGCTCAGTTCCAGCCGCCCCCCAGCGCCTTGTACAGGCGCACATGGTCGGCGCTGACGTCGGCCTCGGTGCTGGCGACGCTGTCTTGGGCACTGAGCAGCGTGCGCTGGGTCTGCAACACGGTCTGGAAGTCAATCAGGCCGCTGCTGTAGCGCTGTTGCGCCATCAGGTCCGCGTTGCCAGCCGCGGTGGCGGCCCCTTGCAAATGGATGAGCCGGGCGCGGTCGCCCTGCAACGCCACCAAGGCGTCTTCGACATCTTTCAGGGCGGTCAACACAACGGCTTGGTAGTTGACCCGGGCCTGCTCCAGCGCGGCCTCTTGCGCCAGCACCTGCGAGCGCGCGGCACCACCGTCAAACAGCGGCACCGAGACGCTGGCCAACAAGGCGGTGGCTACCGTAGCCCCGCTGCCCAGCCCGGCAAGCGTCAAGGCGTTGAGCCCGAGCGAGCCGCCGATGGAAAACCCGGGATAGCGCGCCGCGTCGGCCGCAGAGACCTGTGCCAGTGCGGCGCTGATGCGGTGTTCTGCGGTGCGCACATCGGGACGCTGGCGCAGCGTTTGCGCTGGAATGCTCAGGGCCAAGTCCGGCGCCGCTTGCGGCACCGCCGTCGGGTCGTTGATCAGTGCCTGCAGGGAGTCAGGCGGCTGACCGGTCAGCACCGCCAGGCTGTGCCGGGTCTTGGCGATGCTGGCTTCCAGCGCAGGGATTTGGGCCCGGGTTTGCTCGGTAGAGGCGCGCGATTGCTCCACTTCCAGCGACGTGATCAGCCCGGCCTGTGCACGCCAATCGGTAATTTGCAGAGTTTCTGTCTGGCTGGCGAGGTTGTTGCGGGCAATCAGCAATTGCGCCTGCTGGCCGCGCAACTGGATGTAGGCCAGTGCCACCTCGGCGGCGATGGACACCTGCACATCGGCCAGCGTGGTCTGGGCGGCCTGGGCGTCGGCTTCGCTGGCGTTCAGGGCGCTGCGTTTGCCGCCAAAAATATCGGGTTCCCAACTGGCGTCCAGCCCGGCTCTAAAACTGTTGCTGGCATCGTTATCGCCGGACTTGCTACGTTGTGCTGACCCGGAGGCATTCACACCCGGCAACAGGCCGGCGGTTCTCACGTCGCGTAGCGCTCGTGCCTGCTGCAGCGCGGCTTGCGCCGACAGGATGCTGGTGTTGGCCTGCAAAGCCTGCGTCACCAGGGTGCTGAGCAGCGGGTCGTTGAATCTTTGCCACCACTGCGCAAGTGAAGTTGCAGGTGCTTGCGCGTTGTTGGACGACACGGCCGTCGACCAATGCGTGGGCACGTCAACAGCCGGCGTATCCGCGGTCCTGGCAGACCAGGACGCACAGCCGCTCAGGATGAACAAGGGAAATATGGCAAGTGCCAAGGTGCGTGAGCAGGCCCGGCGAGACCCAGAAGCTTCATATATGGTTGATGTCATCGGTGCTTGCAACCCAGGGCGCGGTGTAAAGGCGCATTGTGCAGGAAGCGGACTCGGTTTTTGTTTCTCCACGGTGAAGTCGTGTAAAACCCGCTCTTGTCCTACGGCCTGGCGGCTTGTTCAAACCAGTAGCCGACTCAGGCGCGTCTAGCCGAGCAACGGGTGATGAGATGGGTCAGGCATGGGACAATCCAGCGCTATGCATCCTAAAGCTCTCCTCGACGTCTGTTCCGAACTGGTTCGGCTCAGTCTCAAATTTGACCATCCCACCGACGCCATCGTGGCGAAATTTTTTCGCGACAACCGGGGTCTTGGGCCGCGCGAGCGCGCCACCCTGTCGGGCACGGTTTATAACGTCCTGCGTAAAAAACTGCTGTTTGACCACTTCGCGCCCTCTGGCAGCGGCCCCAAAGAGCGGCGGCTGGCGATTCTGGGGTTTTACGGCCCCGGCGATTTTCTGCGCAGCGCTTTGACCGACCAGGAGAAAAACTGGCTTGACCAGTGCGAAAAAATCAATGTGGCCGACTTGATGGAACGCCACCGCCACAACCTGCCCGAGTGGCTGGTGCAGCCACTGAAAGACCAGTTGGGCGATGAATTCTGGCCGCTGGCCGAGAGTCTGAACCTGGGGGCGGGGCTCGATCTGCGCGTCAATGCGCTGAACGCCAAGCGCGCCGACGTGCAAAAAGAGCTGGCCCAGGCAGGCATCAAGGCCGTCAACACGCCTTATTCCCCTTGGGGTCTGCGCATTGCCGGCAAACCGACCTTGAACAAGTTCGATGGGTTCATCAAAGGTGCGTTTGAAGTGCAGGACGAAGGCTCGCAACTGCTGGCCATGCTGCTCGACGCCAAGCGCGGCGAGATGGTGGTCGATTTTTGTGCCGGCGCCGGCGGCAAAACCCTGGCCATTGGTGCCTGCATGCGCAGCACCGGCCGTTTGTATGCGTTTGATACCTCGCCGCACCGGCTCGATGCGCTCAAGCCGCGTTTGGCGCGCAGTGGCTTGTCCAATGTGCATCCGGCGGCCATCGCCCATGAGCGCGATGATCGTGTCAAGCGTCTCGCAGGCAAGATCGACCGCGTGCTGGTCGATGCGCCGTGCTCGGGGCTGGGCACGCTGCGACGCAACCCTGACCTTAAATGGCGCCAAAGCCTGGGTTTGGTGGCCGAGTTGGCCGTGACCCAGGCTGCCATTCTGCAAAGCGCAGCGCGGCTGCTGAAACCGGGCGGCCGTCTGGTGTACGCCACCTGCAGCATGCTGGTGCAGGAAAATGAGGCGATTGCACAGGCGTTTTCCGAGGCCAATCCTGACTTTGCGCCGCTGGAGGCGGGTGAAGTTTTGTCGGGCTTGAAGGTGGCAGACGCGGCCAAACTCTGCAGCGGCGGCGAAACGGGTCAGCGTTATCTGCGTTTGTGGCCACACCGCCATCACACCGACGGCTTCTTTGCGGCGGTTTGGCAAAGAGCTTGAGCTGCGATGGCTTGGAGGCTGGGCGAGGGGCGATCAACCTTACGGGTTCATAGCCCATTGACTTCCAACAGGGCCGGTCGAAAAAAGGGTTCCCTTAAAATCGGCGGTTAGCAGGTAACCCGCAAGTTGAACCTGATTTTCACTAATTTTTCTTGAGAAACTCGCTGGATGTTGTTACCTGACTGGGCTGCCCTGGATACTCTGCTTGACTGGCTGGCGCATGGATTTTGGCCGCTGAGCTGGTGGCAAATGGTGTTGTTCACTTTGGTCATGACGCACGTCACCATGATCAGCGTGACGGTGTTCTTGCATCGGCATCAGGCGCACCGCGCGCTTGATTTGCACCCGGTGGCCGCCCACTTTTTCAGATTCTGGTTGTGGCTGACCACGGGCCAGGTCACCAAAGAGTGGACCTCCATTCACCGCAAGCACCATGCCAAGTGCGAGCAGGCCGAAGACCCGCACAGTCCGCATGTCTACGGCATCAAAACCGTGCTGCTGCAAGGTTATGAGTTGTACCGCAAAGAGGCCGCCAACAAGGAAACCATGACGCGTTATGGTCATGGCACGCCCAATGACTGGCTGGAGCGCAATCTGTACAGCCGTTTTTCCTGGCAGGGTGTGAGCTTGATGCTGGTCATTGATCTGGTCTTGTTTGGCGCCGCGGGCCTGGTCGTGTGGGCGGTGCAGATGGCCTGGACCCCGGTGATGGCCGCCGGCATCGTGAATGGTGCGGCGCATTATTGGGGTTACCGCAATTTTGAGGTGACCGATGCCAGCACCAACATTTCACCCTGGGGCATCCTGATTGCCGGTGAAGAGCTGCACAACAACCACCATACCTACCCCACCTCGGCCAAGCTGTCGGTCAAGCCCTACGAGTTTGATATTGGCTGGGTGTACATCAGCCTGATGCAGCGCCTTGGCTTGGCCACCGTCAAGAAGACGCCCCCGAAACTGGCGCTGGGTGACATACGCCCGGTAGCGGATGAAAAAACCCTGGAGGCGCTGATCTCCAACCGTTATGAAATCATGGCCGCTTACGCCAAAGACATGCGTCGTGCCTTCAAGGATGAGTTGCAGGCCCTGCAGGCGCGCCGCGCTGACGCTGCGGTCATCAAAGCGGCCAAGCGCTGGCTGCACCGTGATGTGGACAAAGTACCGGCGGCTGCCGTGCCCCAGTTGGCCTTGGCCCGGGCGGCTTCGCCGGTGCTCGACAAAATGGTGCTGATGCGCGAAGAGTTGCGCCAGATGTGGCTGAATCGCTCCCATACCCGCGAGCAATTGGCGGCTGATTTGCAAGCCTGGTGCCACCAGGCCGAGGCCAGCGGCATTGTGGCTTTGCAGGCGTTCTCATTGCGGCTGCGGGCGGCGCAGGCCTGAAAGAACCCAGAACGCAAAAAAGCCCGCCAAGAGCGGGCTTTTTTGTGGGTCAGAAAGACTGAATTACTTCAGCTTCATTTCCTTGTAGTCCACGTGCTTGCGAGCTTTCGGATCAAATTTCTTGATCAGCATTTTCTCGGGCATGGTTTTCTTGTTTTTGCTGGTGGTGTAGAAGTGACCGGTGCCAGCTGTAGATTCCAGCTTGATTTTTTCGCGTCCGCCTTTGGTTGCCATGGTGTTGCTCCTTATGCCTGACCACGTGCGCGCAGATCTGCGAGCACAACATCAATACCGTTTTTGTCGATCAAACGAAGACCTGCATTGGAGATTCGCAGACGAATCCAGCGGTTTTCGGTCTCGACCCAGAAACGGCGGTATTGCAGGTTCGGCAGGAACCGGCGCTTGGTTCTGTTGTTGGCGTGAGAAACCTTGTTTCCCACCATCGGGCCTTTGCCCGTGACTTCACATACGCGTGCCATGTGGACACTCCGATATTTATAACGGCTTTTACTGTCGATCAAGAAATAATCGTTAAAACAAACTGCTTTAACAACAACTTCCGATCTCGCTCAAGCCTCACCTCGCCAAGAAAAAGGGTGGCGGTAACCCGATTGCTATCCCCAAGCCTTCACAGGCCGGATTCAGCAAAGCCAGCAATTATAGCCGGCTCTGCGCTGTCACCCGGGCCCGCCTCCCGCGGATCTATTCCTGTTCCAGAAAACGCTGCGCATCCAGCGCCGCCATGCAACCGGTGCCGGCGCTGGTGATCGCCTGCCGATACACGTGGTCCTGGACGTCGCCCGCGGCAAAAATGCCGGGCACGCTGGTCTGGGTGGCAAAACCCTTGTTGCCTCCCTGGGTGATGATGTAGCCACCCTCCATGTCGAGTTGGCCTTTGAAAATCTCGGTGTTGGGCGTGTGGCCAATGGCAATAAAGCAGCCCTGCAGACGCAGCTCTTCGGTGCTGCCGGTGCTGGCGTTCTTCAGCCGCACGCCGGTCACGCCGCTGGCATCGCCCAGCACTTCATCGAGGGTGTTGGAGGTCTTGAGGACAATCTTGCCGCTCCCAACCTTTTCCATCAGCTTGTCGATCAGGATCGGCTCGGCGCGGAACTTGTCACGGCGGTGGATCAAATACACCTTGCTGGCAATATTGGACAGGTAAAGGGCCTCTTCAACCGCGGTGTTGCCGCCGCCCACCACGCAAACGTCCTGGTCGCGGTAGAAAAAACCGTCGCAGGTGGCGCAACCGGACACGCCGCGTCCCATGAACGCGGTCTCGGACGCCAATCCCAGGTATTGGGCGGAGGCGCCGGTGGCCAGGACCAGCGCGTCACAGGTGTACTCGCCACTGTCGCCTTTCAGGGTGAAGGGGCGCTTTGAGAAATCAACCGTGTTGATGTGGTCAAACACAATCTCGGTCTTGAAGCGCTCGGCATGCGCCAGAAAGCGCTGCATCAGGTCGGGCCCCTGCACTCCGTCGACGTCGGCGGGCCAGTTGTCGACCTCGGTGGTGGTCATTAACTGGCCGCCCTGGGCAATGCCGGTGATCAGCAGGGGTTTCAGGTTGGCGCGGGCTGCATAGATGGCGGCGGTGTAGCCTGCGGGGCCGGAGCCCAGGATCAGAACTTTGGCATGGGTTGTTGTTGACATTGTGTAAACCTTTTCAGAAGAATCGAATGTGCCGTGTACAGTGCGGGATAGTATGACTTATTCTCTAAATACCTTGAATTCTCCGCGCTCTTCGGTGGCGCCTGTTGCTTCCGGCTGGCGGCGTTTTGCCGATGAAATGGGCTTGCTGCTTGGTTTGCTCCTGTTGCTGCTTTGGCTGGTCGCGCTGTTGACCTATTCCGCGCAGGATGCGGCCTGGTCGACCTCGGGCAGTGGCGCACCGGTGCTGAACCGGGCCGGGCGCTTGGGGGCCTGGCTGGCCGATGGCAGCTATTACGTCTTTGGATTTTCAGTCTGGTGGTGTGTGGCGGCGGCGGTGCGCACCTGGCTCGCCGGGCTGGCCCGTTGGTTGCGCGGGCGTGATCTGCTTGGCGGCCAGGCTGAGCCGGCTACATCGTCAAACTCGCTGATCGCCCGGTTGGCGTCCAGTCGCACCGCCTTCTGGTGCGCGCTGGCACTGTTGCTGTGCGCCAGCGCCAGCCTGGAGTGGTCGTACCTGTACAGCCTGGAAGCTCGTCTGCCGGGGAATGGCGGTGGCATCCTGGGCTATCTTGTCGGACCGTGGAGTGTTCAGTGGCTGGGTTCTGTCGGCTCTGCCTTGGTGGCAATTGCTCTGGGTGTGCTGGGGACGGCGCGCGTGTTTCATTTTTCCTGGGGCCAGGTGGCGGAGCGTCTGGGTGCCTGGTTGTATTCTCAGGTTGAAGCACGGCGTGAGCAGCGCGAAGTGGCGCAGGATGTGGCCATGGGCCAACAGGCGGCCCGTGCGCGGGAAGAAGTGGTCATTGAGGAACGCCAGGACAGTACGGTTCAGCACCCGCGTCCGGTCCTGATTGAGCCGGTGCTGGTGGATGTGCCCAAAAGCGCGCGGGTTGTCAAAGAGCGGCAAAAAGCCTTGTTTTCCGAACTGCCTGACAGCAAGCTGCCACAGGTCGATTTGCTCGACGACGCGCTGGTGCGGCAAGAGACGGTCGCGCCCGAGACGCTGGAGATGACCAGCCGCATGATCGAGAAAAAGCTGAAGGATTTTGGCGTTGAGGTGCGGGTGGTGCTGGCCCAACCCGGCCCGGTCATCACGCGTTATGAGATCGAACCCGCCACCGGCGTCAAGGGCTCGCAGATTGTCGGGCTGGCCAAGGACCTGGCGCGCTCATTGAGCCTGGTGTCGATTCGCGTGGTGGAGACGATTCCGGGCAAAAACTACATGGCGCTGGAGTTGCCCAATGCCAAGCGCCAGTCGATCAAGCTGTCCGAGATTTTGGGCTCGCAAATCTACCATGAGGCCAAGTCCATGCTCACCATGGGTCTGGGCAAGGACATTGTTGGCAACCCGGTGGTGGTGGACCTGGCCAAGATGCCGCACGTGCTGGTGGCGGGCACCACGGGCTCGGGCAAATCGGTGGGCATCAACGCCATGATTTTGAGCCTGCTGTACAAGGCCGAGGCGCGCGACGTGCGGCTGCTGATGATTGACCCCAAGATGCTGGAAATGTCGGTGTACGAGGGCATTCCGCATTTGCTGGCGCCGGTGGTGACCGACATGAAACAGGCGGCCTACGGCCTGACCTGGTGCGTGGGCGAGATGGAGCGCCGCTACAAGCTGCTGAGCAAATTGGGGGTGCGCAATCTGGCCGGTTACAACGCCAAGATTGACGAGGCCAAGGCGCGCGGCGAGCACATCGGCAACCCGTTCAGCCTGACGCCGGACGCGCCCGAGCCGCTGGAGCGCCTGCCGCACATCGTGGTGGTCATCGATGAGCTGGCCGATTTGATGATGGTGATCGGCAAGAAGATTGAAGAGCTGATTGCCCGCCTGGCGCAGAAAGCGCGCGCCGCGGGCATCCACCTGATTCTGGCCACGCAACGCCCGAGCGTGGATGTGATCACCGGCCTGATCAAGGCCAATATTCCGACCCGTATTTCATTCAAGGTCAGCAGCAAGATCGACAGCCGAACCATCCTGGACCAGATGGGCGCCGAAGCCCTGCTGGGCTTGGGCGACATGCTGTACATGCCCGGCAGCGGCCTGCCGACACGCGTGCATGGTGCCTTTGTCAGCGACGAAGAGGTGCACCGGGTGGTGAGCTACCTCAAGTCGCAGGGCGAGCCGAACTACATTGAAGGCGTGCTCGAAGGCGGCACCGATGACAGTCTGGGTGACCTGATGGGCGAGGGCGGCAACGGCGGCGGCGAAAAAGACCCGATGTATGACCAGGCGGTCGAGGTCGTCTTGAAGAACCGCAAGGCCAGCATTTCGCTGGTGCAGCGCCATCTCAAGATCGGCTACAACCGCGCGGCCCGGCTGGTGGAAGACATGGAGCATGCCGGCCTGGTCAGTTCCATGAGCGGCAGCGGTCAGCGCGAAATTCTGGTGCCGGTACGAGCGGATTGACCCGGTGGGAACTTAGCCAGTTCGCCTGGACCCAACTACGAGTTTTAAAAAGGTTTCGATGAAATATTTTGCTACTATTTGTATAGCTGCTTACGCAGGATTGGCGGGGGCTGGAGGCCTGAAAAGTCTTGAGGTGTTTGTGAAAACCGTGAACACCGGCCGGGCCGATTTCACCCAGGTGGTGACTGCGCCGGCCAAAGCGGGCCAAGCGCCGCGCGTTAAAACGTCCAGCGGCACTTTCGAATTTTCCCGACCCAACCGTTTCAAGTTCGTTTACAAAAAGCCGTTTGAGCAAAACATTGTTGCTGACGGCCAGACGCTGTGGCTGTATGACGTGGACCTGAACCAGGTGACAGCGCGCCAGCAGTCGAAGGTGCTGGGCTCCACGCCTGCTGCGCTGATTGCCGCTGCGCCTGATTTGCGTGCTTTGCAGGCTGATTTCACGCTGGCCGATGCGCCTGACAAAGACGGCTTGCAGTGGGCGGCTGCGACGCCGAAATCCAAAGACGGCCAGTTGCAGTCCGTGCGCGTCGGCTTTCGCGCGGGGGAGCAGGCGGCCGAACTCGCTGCGCTGGAAATCCTCGACAGCTTTGGCCAGCGCTCGGTGTTGAGCTTCAGTCGGTTTGAAGTCAATCCTGCTTTGCCGGGGAACAGCTTTCAGTTCAAACCCCCGGCCGGGGCAGACGTGATCCGGCAGTGAAGCGGTGAGGGAGGCCACTTTGACGCCTGTCGCTCACAGCACGGCCAACTCGCATGTGCCCTTGGCCGAGCGCCTGCGCCCTCGTACGCTGCTTGAAGTCATTGGCCAACAGCAGCTGCTGGGCGAGGGCATGGCGCTGCGCATTGCGTTCGAGTCCGGCCAGCCGCACAGCTGCATTTTGTGGGGACCGCCGGGCACCGGCAAAACCACGATTGCACGCCTGATGGCGGACGCATTTGACGCCCAGTTCATCACCATCAGCGCCGTGCTCGGGGGTGTCAAGGACATTCGCGAGGCGGTCGAGCAGGCCCAGGTGGCGCAAGGGCAAGGTCGGCGCACGATTGTGTTCGTCGACGAGGTGCACCGCTTCAACAAAAGCCAGCAGGACGCGTTTCTGGCGCACGTGGAGAGCGGCTTGTTCACCTTCATCGGCGCCACCACCGAGAACCCCTCGTTTGAAGTCAACTCCGCCTTGCTGTCGCGCGCCGCGGTCTATGTGCTGCAACCCCTGGCGCCACAAGACCTTGAACAAATCATAGCCAGAGCCCTCGCCCTGCAAGCGCTGCCTGCTATAGAAAAAATAGCATCCGAGCGTCTCGTCGGCTTTGCTGACGGCGACGCCCGGCGCCTGCTTAACACGCTGGAGATGTTGTCTGTCGCCGCAACACAGGAACGTGTGAGCGAAATTACTGACCCGTGGTTGCAGAAGGTGCTGGGCGAGCGCATGCGCCGCTACGACAAAGGCGGCGAGCAGTTTTACGACACCATCAGCGCACTGCACAAATCGGTACGCGGCTCGAACCCGGATGCCGCGTTGTACTGGCTGGTGCGCATGCTCGATGGCGGCGCTGAGCCGCGTTACCTGGCGCGCCGTCTGATCCGCATGGCCAGTGAAGATATTGGCCTGGCCGACCCGCGAGCGTTGCGCCTGGCGCTGGATGCGGCCGATGTCTACGAGCGCCTGGGCAGCCCCGAGGGAGAGCTGGCGCTGGCCCAGTGCGTCGTCTATCTGGCGGTGGCCCCCAAATCGAATGCAGTTTACAAGGCCTTCAACGCGGCCAAGGCTTTTGTCAAGCAGGACGGTACGCGCCCCGTGCCGATGCACCTGCGCAATGCGCCGACCAGGCTGATGAAGGAGCTGGACTATGGCAAGGGCTACCGCTATGCGCATGACGAAGAGGGCGGTTTTGCCGCGGGCGAGCGCTACCTGCCGGACGGCATGGCGCCGCCGGGCTTTTACCGCCCGGTCGAGCGCGGACTGGAGATTCGAATTGCCGAAAAGCTCAAACAGCTGCGGGCATTGGACCTGCAGCACCAGAAAAAATGAGCTGAGCTATTTCACTCAGACGTTTTTATGATCCATCCCCTGATCCAAAACCTGACCGCCACTTTTACCCGTCTTTACCGCTATTCGCATCTGGCGGCGATCGCTGGCTGGGATCAGTCGGCCATGATGCCGCCCAAAGGCAATGAGGCACGCGCCGCGGCGCTGGCAGAACTTCAGGTGTTGATGCACCAGACCCTGACCAGCGAAGCGCTGGCCGGTCTGTTTCAGGCTGCCAGTGGCGAAGCGCTGGATGACGCCGAACAAGCGTCGGTGCGGGAAATGCGCCGCCAGTGGCAACAAGCCAAGCTGCTGCCCGAACGTTGGGTGGAGGCGCAAAGTCTGGCCGCGTCGCGTTGTGAGCACGCCTGGCGCACGCAACGCCAGCAAAACGACTGGACCGGCTTCCTGGGCAATTTCCGCGCAGTCGTGGCGCTGGCGCGCGAAGAAGCCAAGCGGCTGGTGGACGCCAAGGGCGGCAGTTGTTATGACGCCTTGATGGACAAATATGAACCCGGCATGCGCTCCAATGACATGGACCGCATTTTTGGCGACGTTAAAAGCTGGTTGCCGGAACTGATCGGGAAGACCCTGGACAAACAGTCGCTTGAAACCGTGATCAAGCCGCAAGGGCTGTTTCCGGTGGATCAGCAGCGCTCGCTCGGTATTGAGATCATGAGCCTATTGGGATTCGACTTCGAGGCCGGCCGGCTGGACGTTTCCACCCACCCGTTTTGCGGCGGCGTGGCCGAAGATGTGCGCATCACCACGCGCTACAGCGAAGATGATTTCATGCGCAGCCTGATGGGTACCGTCCACGAGACGGGACACGCCCGCTACGAACAAAATCTGCCTCGCGAGCGGGTTCATTTGCCGGTGGGGCAAGCCCGTTCCATGGGCATTCACGAGAGCCAAAGCCTGTCGTTTGAAATGCAGTTGGGCCGCAGCCCGCAATTTCTGGCCTTGATTGCGCCGCTGCTGCAAAAACACCTGGGCCGGCAAGCGGCGTTCGAGGCCGGCAATCTGGCCGCGCTGTTCACTCGTGTCCAGCCCGGCTTGATTCGGGTCGATGCGGATGAGTTGACTTATCCGGCCCATGTCATCTTGCGTTACGAAATTGAGCGCGCACTGATAGAGTGCGAGATTGAAGCCGAGGACATCCCGGCGCTGTGGGATGAAAAGATGATGTCTTATCTGGGCGTTGATACCCGCGGCAATTTTCAGGATGGCTGCATGCAGGACA
Organism: Rhodoferax ferrireducens T118; assembly: GCF_000013605.1. NCBI lineage: Bacteria > Pseudomonadati > Pseudomonadota > Betaproteobacteria > Burkholderiales > Comamonadaceae > Rhodoferax > Rhodoferax ferrireducens. The sequence continues at coordinate 3,511,665 of NC_007908.1, read as the reverse complement.
TCCATTGGCCGGGCGGCAGCTTTGGTTATTTCCCGAGCTACGCGCTGGGGTCGATGTACGCCGCGCAGTTTTTTGCGACGATTCGCAGCGGGCAGCCTGATCTGGATGCCCAGGTGCTGGCGGGCAATCTGTCACCTGTTTTCAACTGGCTTGAAAAGCATATCTGGCGCGAGGCGAGTCGCTGGCCAACCGATGAGTTGGTCAAGCGTGCGACTGGTGAAACACTCAATCCTGCCCATTTCCGCAGGTACCTGGAACAACGCTATCTGGCGGCCTGAAGCTGCCATCTATACTGATCTGATGGTTTCTCTTTTGATGTCGGCCAGCCCATGGATCGGGATGCCGCATCCTTTATTTTTCTCAAAGCAAACACTGTGCAGATCAAGACAAGTCGAATGATCGCCTCCGGCGCCTGCACGCTGGGACTGGTTTTAACGCTGGTGCCGGGCGTGGTGCAGGCCCGATCGACAGTCGCTGCGACTGCTTCCAGCGCTGCTCCTGCTGCCCTGCCCGCCATCACCGACGTGAAGCCGGTCGATCCGTCCGCTGCTGCCGCCAGGAAAGCCCCGGATGCAGTTGACAACCCCTACGGTTTTGAAGCGCTCTGGAAAACGTCTGATGCAGTCGCCAGGACCGTTCTGCTGCTGCTGCTCATCATGAGCGTTGGCAGCTGGTACATCATGATCGTCAAGGTTCTGGAGCAAGCCAAGATGGGGCGCCAGGCCAAAGCGGCGGCCCGGGATTTTTGGTCCGCCGATACCGTCCAGCAGGGCGCTGCCGCACTGGAGGCCAACAGCCCCTTTCGATTCATGGCTGAAGCGGCGACCACTGCGGTCAAAAAACATGAAGGCCTGATGGGCCACATTCCACTCAACGACTGGATCGCCATGCGCATCCAGCGTGCGGTCGATCGCATTCAAAGCAATACGCAGGGCGGCCTGGCGTTTCTTGCCACCGTTGGCTCGATTTCTCCTTTTGTCGGCCTGTTCGGCACGGTCTGGGGCATCTACCATGCACTCACCGCCATTGGCATCTCCGGCCAGGCTTCCATCGACAAGGTGGCAGGCCCGGTCGGTGAGGCGCTGCTCATGACCGCGATTGGGCTGGCGGTGGCGGTGCCCGCGGTGCTGGCCTACAACTGGCTGGTGCGGCGCAACAAGGCCGTGATGGACGAGGTGCGCGCCTTCAGCAGCGACCTGCACGCGGTGGTGCTGGGTTCGGTGGCAAAGACCTGAAGGGTCGCCGCTGGGCGGCTCATGACCAACAAGAAGCCCTGCCATGGATGATCGGTTTGAGCCCAAGGATCCGTCCCGACGCGTCAAGGCGGTGTTGATTGTGATTGTGTTGCACGTGTTGCTGGCTTACGTATTGGTGTCGGGCCTGGCGCGCCAGGGGCTGAGCGCCATCAACAAACCGCTTGAAGCGGTGGTGATTCAGGAAGTCATCATTCCGCCCTCACCCTCAACGCCGCCACCGCCACCAATGCCGGCGCCGAAAGAAACAAGAAAACCACAGGAGGTGCTCAAGCGCGAAGCGCCTCCGCCACCCTCTATGCCGCCACCGGATGCAGCGCCCGAGGCATCAAGTACGGCGCCCGTCGTGGCGTCGGTCGCGTCTGCGCCCACAGCACCGGCAGCGGTCTCAGCGTTGCCGCCGGCGCCATCCCCAGTGGGGCCACCCGGCCCGAAGCGCACCAGCATTGGCCTGGCTTGTCCGACGCAGGTGCCGCCAGAGATGCCGCGCAAGGCACTACAAGAGGGCATTGAGGGCGTGGTCAAAGCGCAAATTCATGTCAAGGACGGCACCATTTTGGACGTCACGATTTTGTCCGGCCCGCGTGTGTTCCATGCCGCCGTCAAAGCCGCCATGTTGCAGTACAGATGTGTCACTGATGGGGGCGAGGTCACGGCCACGCAGGAGTTCACCTTCAGGTTGGAGTAGGGGTCTGCTCGGCATCACGGCTATTTGCGCTTCGTGACTCCACGCACGGGTGGCTTTGCGCGCAGTGCCTTTATTAGTCGTTCTTATCGATTCACTCTTAGGCTGATCTTTGAGGAAATCAAGGGTAAACCCATACCAATGACCTCCTTAGCAGGGGTTTTTCGGTGACTACAATTGCGTCCACCAAACTGCCGGCGTTTCAATGTTGGCAGGTTTATTGCTTGAAGACTTAGCAAAGCTCACAAGGCGGTAGCGCTTGTCAACCAAGTGGCTGACGAAAGTGGCTAATTCACGCGACGGTCAAAAATCGGAGAAGTTTATGGATACCTTCATACAGCAGATCATCAATGGTCTGGTGTTGGGCAGCATGTATGCCTTGGTGGCGCTGGGCTACACCATGGTCTACGGCATCATCGGCCTGATCAACTTTGCGCACGGCGAGGTACTGATGGTTGGCGCCCTCACCAGTTGGACCATCATTGGCTGGATGCAGGAGGCCATGCCCGGCACGCCGGGATGGTTGATTCTGCTGATCTCCCTGATCATTGCCTGTGTGGTGTCGGCGACGCTCAATTTTGTGATTGAAAAGGTGGCGTATCGGCCACTTCGGGACAGCCCCCGGCTGGCGCCCCTGATCACGGCCATCGGCATGTCGCTGTTGCTGCAGACCTTGGCCATGATCATCTGGAAGCCCAATTACAAACCCTACCCGACCTTGTTGCCGCGTACACCGTTCGAGATCGGCGGCGCGGTGATTACGCCGACCCAGGTGCTGATTCTGGGCATGACGGTGGTGTCGCTGGCCGTGCTCATGTGGCTGGTCAACTACACCAAATTAGGTCGCGCCATGCGGGCCACGGCCGAGAATCCACGCGTGGCGGCGCTAATGGGCGTCAAACCCGACCTCGTGATTTCTGCCACCTTCGTGATTGGTGCGGTGCTGGCGGCCATTGCCGGCGTGATGTGGGCTGCGAACTACGGCACGGTGCAGCACACCATGGGCTTTTTGCCGGGTCTGAAAGCCTTCACAGCAGCCGTGTTTGGCGGTATTGGTAATTTGGGCGGCGCTGTGCTGGGTGGCATCTTGCTGGGTCTGATCGAATCCCTGGGTGCCGGCTACATTGGCACGGTGACGGGTGGCGTGCTGGGCAGCCACTATTCCGATATTTTTGCCTTCATTGTGCTGATCTTTGTGCTGACCTTGCGACCCTCGGGCTTGCTCGGTGAGCGCGTGGCAGATCGTGCCTGACCCCCGAGGAACATCATGAAACAACAACAGAAAATCGTTGTCTTCCTGTTGGCAGCCGTCGGCCTGCTGATATTGCCGCTGATTCTGCAGAGCTTTGGCAATGCCTGGGTGCGCATTGCCGACATGGCACTGCTCTATGTGTTGCTGGCCCTGGGGCTCAACATTGTGGTCGGCTATGCCGGATTGCTGGATCTGGGTTACGTCGCCTTTTTTGCCATTGGCGCCTATATGTATGGCTTGCTGGCGTCGCCCCACCTGACCGAGACTTTTGCCTGGATTGGCGCGATGTTTCCGGATGGTTTGCATGCGCCGATATGGGTTGTGATTCCAGCGGCGGCCGGTCTGGCGGGTTTTTTTGGCTTGCTGTTGGGTGCACCCACGCTGCGCCTGCGCGGCGACTACCTGGCCATTGTTACCTTGGGGTTTGGCGAGATCATCCGGGTGTTCCTGAACAACCTGGATCATCCGGTCAACATTACCAATGGCCCCAAGGGCATGAGCCAGATTGATTCCCTGAGTTTCTTTGGGCTCAACCTGGGGCGAACGCTCGACATCGGCGGCTATGAGTTGAATTCTGTGTCCCTTTACTACTACCTGTTCCTGGCGCTGGTGTTGTTCAGCGTGCTGATCTCGCATCGGTTGCAGCTCTCGCGCGTGGGGCGGGCCTGGATGGCCATTCGTGAAGATGAAATAGCCGCCAAGGCCATGGGCATCAATACCCGCAACCTGAAATTGCTGGCTTTCGGCATGGGCGCCACCTTTGGCGGCGTCTCAGGCACCATGTTTGCTTCTTTCCAGGGCTTTATTTCGCCTGAGTCTTTCAGTCTCATGGAGTCGGTCATGATTGTGGCCATGGTGGTGCTGGGCGGCATCGGGCATTTGCCAGGTGTCATTTTGGGCGCAGTGCTGCTCTCCGCTCTGCCGGAGGTGTTGCGCTACGTCGCCGGGCCCTTGCAGGCCATGACCGGTGGCCGGCTGGATTCGTCGATTCTGCGCCAGCTCCTGATTGCCCTGGCCATGATCAGCGTCATGCTGGTGCGACCGCGCGGCTTGTGGCCGTCACCCGAGCACGGCAAATCCTTGCAGCAGAAGGGAGAAGGCGCATGACAGATACCGTACTCAACGTCGCCAACGTTTCCAAACGATTTGGCGGCCTGCAGGCTCTGAGCGATGTCGGCATCCAAATCAAACGCGGCCAGGTTTACGGCCTGATCGGCCCCAACGGCGCCGGCAAAACCACGTTCTTTAATGTGCTCACGGGCCTGTATGCGCCTGACAGCGGCAGCTTTGAGCTCGCTGGCAAGACGTACCAGCCCAACGCCGTCCATCTGGTGGCCAAGGCGGGTATTGCACGCACCTTCCAGAATATTCGCCTGTTCGCCGAGATGACCGCGCTGGAGAATGTCATGGTCGGACGTCACGTCCGCACGCATTCGGGCCTGCTCGGGGCCATCTTCCGCACACCGGGTTTCAAGAGAGAAGAAGCCGCGATTGCCGAACGTGCGCAGGAGTTGCTGGACTATGTCGGCATTGGCAAATTGGCCGACTACAAGGCCCGCACGCTGAGTTACGGCGACCAGCGCCGCCTTGAAATTGCCCGCGCGCTGGCGACCGATCCGCAACTGATTGCCCTTGATGAGCCCGCCGCCGGCATGAACGCAACCGAAAAGGTCTTGTTGCGTGAGCTGATCGACAAAATTCGCAATGACAACCGCACGATCTTGCTGATTGAGCATGATGTGAAGCTGGTGATGGGTTTGTGCGACCGTGTCACGGTACTGGACTACGGCAAACAGATTGCCGAAGGCACGCCGGCCGATGTGCAGCGAAACGAAAAAGTAATTGAGGCCTATCTGGGCACCAGTGGGCACTAGTCAGTTGGGGGCAGCGCTAAAAGTCTGTCCCGCAAGGAAATAACGATGGCAAAAACTCTTCTCAAAGTAACTGGTCTCAAAGTAGCTTACGGCGGCATCCAGGCCGTCAAAGGCATTGACTTTGAAGTGCACGAGGGCGAACTGGTCTCGTTGATCGGCTCCAACGGCGCTGGCAAAACCACGACCATGAAAGCCATCACCGGCAGTTTGCCGATCAACGATGGCGATATTGAATACTTGGGCAAAAGCATTCGCGGCCAAGGCCCCTGGGACTTGGTGAAACAGGGCCTGGCCATGGTGCCGGAAGGGCGTGGCGTCTTCACCCGCATGACGATTATTGAAAACCTTCAGATGGGCGCCTACATCCGTAACGACAAGCCCGAGATACAGGCTGATATTGACAAGGTGTTCACCATCTTCCCGCGCCTCAAAGAGCGCCGTGATCAACTGGCGGGTACCTTGTCTGGCGGCGAGCAGCAAATGCTGGCCATGGGCCGCGCCTTGATGAGCCGCCCCAAAGTGCTGCTGATGGACGAGCCTTCCATGGGTCTGGCACCGATCATGGTGGACAAGATTTTTGAAGTGGTGCGTGATGTCTACGCACAAGGCGTGACGGTGTTGCTGGTGGAGCAAAACGCCAGTCGGGCCTTGGCCATTGCCGACCGCGGTTACGTGATGGAGTCCGGCATCATCACCATGTCGGGCGATGCCAAAACCATGCTTCACGACCCGAAAGTGCGCGCTGCTTATTTGGGTGAGTAAACCCAAGCGATCTGGCACAGCCTATTTATTTATAAGAAATCAGGCTGTAGCCCCGTCCAATAAGCCTTTATTGCTACTATTTAGATAGCTTTTTGCTCATTAAGCGGGACCTGCCCCACGCGAGGCAGTGCTGGGCCACGGGCTCAGATTCATCGCCTTGACTTGCTCAACCGCCATTGTTTCCGTGGGGTTGTTTGATTTCGCTCAAGTTCATGAGGTGTTGAGCGCGGCACAGTGTGGCCCATGCTTTCTATTCATACTATTGCCCGGGCCGTTAAGCGAGAAGTTGCTGCTCGGGGTGCGCTCTTGCTCAGGCGCGCCAATCTCTCGCCGTGGGTCACTTATGTGGAGTCGGGGCGTGTGGCCCTGGGCGTCATGGACGGTGACGTCATGGAGCACCAGTTGGGTGTGGTTGAAGGCCCTTGCTGGCTGGAGGCGACGTCTGCCGTGCTGAACCTGCCGCATGCCGTCGATGCGGTCGCAGAAACTGAAGTTATTTTGCGCCGTGTGCCAGTGGCTGAATTTCTTCGTTCGCTGGCTACGATGTCGATGTCAGCTCAGACGGTCTTGCGCGACGTCGCCAAGGCGCACCGCCAGCAAACCGAATTGGCGATCAGCCGCCTGGCCAAAGATGCCGAGGCGCGCTGTGCCGAGTGGCTGCTGCAGCATGCCCAGACGGGCGACCGAGGCGTGTTGGCGGTGCTGTTGCAGCAGCGCAAGCGATCGGTTGCAGCACAGTTGGGCATTGCGCCTGAGACATTTTCCCGTGTGTTGCGCCACATGCGTGAGCGCAGCCTGATCAGCGGTTCGGGCCGCACCTTGAATCTGGTGGATCCGGGCGGGCTTCGGTTACTCGCTGGCGTCTGAATCCGACCGGCGCTGCAGTCATGCCAGAATAATGCATGACCAGCCCCACCACGTTTGCTTCCCCTGACATCACCGTGCTGGACCGGTCGCCGGAGAATGCCACCGCCGCCCTGTACCGCGCCGCCATCGGACCGATCAACTCTGGCTATTACGTCCCTGTCTTTGTGCGCTTTGAGGCGGTCGGGCGCGCGGGCCCAAGCTGGAACTGGGCGGCCAGCCTGTACACCCTGAATTGGATGATTTTCAGGCACCTGTGGGCCGCGGCAGGCGTCTATGTCACGCTCGTGCTGGGTCTGTTTCTGCTGGTGTTCGGCATGGGCCGCCTGCTGTTGCACGGCTCTGAGGCGGTCGACCTGGTTTTGATGGTGGTGTGCTGCGGGCTCAGCTACGTGCTGCCAGGCGTCTTCGGGAATGCCATTTTTCATGCCAAGAGCCGCCAGAAAATGGCCGCTGCGTTGTCCGCCACCCCGACGCTGGCAGATGCCTGCAAGCGATTGAACCAGCAGGCCAGTTCCCGTCAACGCTTTCTCCGGCTGGCATCGGCTAATTTGGCGCTGGCGGCCATTGCCGCACTGGCTTATGTCGCGTGGCCAACAGCGACCATGAGACCGGTCAGCCCGGCGGCAATCCCCGTCATAGGCAATCTCGCGTCGCCTGTGCCAGCGCCAGTTGTTGCCGTCCAATCTATCAATATAGACGCAGTTCCAACGGCAACGGCAATGCCAACGCCGACTCCGGCTGCATCCCTTGTCGCTGGCGAGCCTGCATCGGTGCCGGCAGGGGGCAAACTGATCGTGCCGCTGGCCAAAATCGTCACGGCAGCGGCTAGCGTCACACCACAGAACCCGACTACTTTGCCAGTGACAGGGCAACGCTACTTCATCAATGTTGGTCTGTTTGCGAAAGACCGCAATGCGCGCAACGCTTACGCGAAATTGCGCGCAGCAGGTCTGCCCGCCTTCAAGCAGACGCTTAAAGGCCGCACCCGCGTGCGCGTTGGACCCTTTGCCACCCAGGTCGGGGCCGATGCAGCGGCCGAACAAATCCATGCACTGCAATTGGACGCTGTGGTGTTTCAACTCTAGCGGGGCAGAACGCTCACCCAGGAAAATGGCTGCTGCGGCGCGTCAGTGGCTTTTTGACGTGCATGGCAGGTTGAGTCGGAATTCATTGTCAGTGCCTGTGAAGTTCTCGTGGCACGTGGCTAAGGCAAAATGGGGGTTGGAATATTAAGATCACCAGCAGAATGACCCCTCCTCGACTTCATCTTGCAGGTATCACTAAAAGCTATCCCGGTGTCGTCGCCAACAGCGATGTCTCTCTGACCGTCATGCCGGGCGAGACCCACGCGGTGCTGGGTGAAAACGGCGCCGGCAAGTCAACCCTGATGAAAATCATCTATGGCGCGGTCAAGGCCGATGCCGGCACGATGATGTTCAATGGTCGCTCGGTGCACATCCGGAATCCGCAAGAGGCGCGCGCCCTGGGCATCAGCATGGTGTTTCAGCATTTCAGCTTGTTTGACACCATCACCGTGGCTGAGAACGTCTGGCTCGGTTTGGGCAAGCACTTGAGCTTGGCGCAGGTCACACACAGCATCACCACCAAGGCGCAAGAATACGGGCTCGACATCGACCCCGCGCGACCGGTGCACACCTTGAGTGTTGGCGAGATGCAGCGGGTTGAAATCATCCGCGCCCTGCTGACCAACCCGCAGTTGCTGATACTCGATGAGCCCACCTCGGTGCTCACGCCGCAAGCCGTGGAGAAGCTGTTTGTGGTGCTGAAAAAGCTCGCCAGTGAGGGCTGCAGCATTTTGTACATCAGCCACAAATTGCACGAAATCCGCGAGTTGTGCAATGTCTGTACCGTGCTGCTGGGTGGCAAAGTCACCGGGGTGTGTGACCCGGCCCAGGAGACCAACGCCACTTTGTCGCGCCTGATGATCGGTGCCGAGTTGCCCCAACTCGTGCGGCACGAGCCCAAGCTGGGGGCGCCGCTGCTACGGGTGCAAGACCTCACGCTGGCTCGCGCCGACCAGTTTGGCGTGGACCTGGACGGCATCACGCTGGAGGTGCGCGCGGGCGAGGTGGTGGGTATTGCCGGCGTGTCCGGCAACGGCCAAAAGGAATTGCTCTACGCCTTGTCGGGTGAAGATGTGCGTGCCAGGCCGGGGTCGATGCTGATGGGCGACGTTGATGTGTCGCGCCTGCACCCGGGTGGACGGCGCAAGTTGGGCTTGCATTTTGTGCCTGAAGAGCGACTGGGTCGCGGTGCCGTGCCCGAGTTGGGGCTGGCGCACAACCTGCTGCTCACGCGCCATGAATCCATTGCCTTTCCGCACTTTGGCGGGGGCTGGATCAGGGTTGCACAACTTGAGGCGCAGGCATCAAGCATCATCAGACGGTTCAACGTCAAGGCCAGCGGCCCACGCGCGGTGGCGCGGTCCTTGTCAGGTGGCAATCTGCAGAAATTCATCGTCGGTCGCGAAATTGATGCGAATCCCAAGCTGTTTGTCGTGTCGCAACCCACTTGGGGCGTCGATGTGGGGGCAGCGGCGCAAATTCGGGCCGAAATACTGGAACTGCGCGATGCCGGCTGCGCCGTGCTGGTGCTGAGCGAGGAGTTGGAGGAACTGTTTGAACTCAGCGACCGCCTGCATGTGATGGCCCTGGGCCGACTGTCTCCCTCGCTGCCGATTGGGCAGGCCACGGTGGAAAAAGTAGGCGAGTGGATGAGCGGCTTGTGGGATATGGAGGTGGTACATGCTTAGGCTCGAAGCCAGACCACAACCTTCTGCGCCGTGGAGTTATGCCTCGCCCGTGCTGGCATTGCTGGTGACCGTGATGATCGGTGTCCTGCTGTTCACGGCTCTCGGCAAGGACCCGGTGAGTGCGCTCAGCGTATTTTTCTGGGAGCCCATCAGAAGTGCTTATGCACTGGGTGAATTGGCCGTCAAGGCCACACCTTTGTTGCTGATTGCGCTCGGCCTGGCGGTGTGTTTCCGCTCCAATGTCTGGAATATCGGCGCCGAAGGGCAGTATGTGCTGGGCGCCATCGCGGCCAGCGGCGTGGCTTTGCTGGCCAACAAGAGCACGGGCGGCTGGATTGTGCTGCCCATCCTGGTGGCCGGTGTATTGGGGGGGATGTTCTGGGCCGGCATCACTGCCTGGTTGCGTGACCGCTTCAACGCCAACGAGATTCTGGTGAGCCTGATGCTGGTGTATGTGGCAGTGCAGGTGCTGAGCTACCTGGTGTCGGGGCCCTGGAAAGACCCGCAGGGCTATAACTTTCCGCAGAGCAAGACCTTCGATCTGGTCACCCGCATCCCGCGTTTGTTTGAGGGCTCGCGCGTCAGCATTGGTGTGTTTCTGGCGCTGCTGGGTGTGGTCGGAACCTGGATATTCTTGTTTCGCACCCGCGCTGGTTTTGCCCAGCAGGTTGGGGGGCTGGCCCCGGCCGCCGCCCGCTATGCCGGGTTTTCTTCGCGCCGGGCGCTGTGGGTGGCGTTGCTGGTGTCGGGCGGCACGGCCGGCTTGGCCGGTGCGCTGGAGGTGGCGGGTCCCATTGGTCAGCTGACGCCCTATGTGCCGGCCGGTTACGGCTTTGCCGCCATCATCGTCGCTTTTGTGGGGCGTCTGCATCCGGTGGGTATGGTGTTGTCGGCCATTTTGATGAGTATGTTCTACATCGGCGGTGAGCTTGCGCAGTCGCGCCTGGGGCTACCCAAGTCGCTCACGGGCGTGTTTCAGGGCTTGTTGCTGTTCTCCTTGCTGGCGTGCGACACGTTGGTGAATTACCGCTTGAAGTGGGGTAAATGATGGAGTCTTATGCACTGCTGATGGCGGCCACCCTGAACGCGGGCACCGTGCTGGCGCTGGCGTCGCTGGGCCTGTTGATCAATGAAAAAGCGGGCATTGTCAATCTGGGCGCGGAGGGCATGATGTTGTGCGCTGCCATTGCCGGTTTTGCGGCTGTCGTCTATTCGGGCAACGACTGGCTGGGCTTTGCTGCCGGTATGGGCGCGGGTGCCTTGCTGGCCCTTGTGTTTGGTGGTCTGGTGATCTGGCTCAATGCCAACCAATATGCCACTGGTCTGGCGGTGAGCTTGTTTGGCACTGGCTTTTCTGCTTTTGTGGGTATCGGCTACGTACAGGAAAGAATCCCGCCGCGCCCCAGCTTTGCCATTCCTTACCTGTCGGATATTCCCTGGTTTGGCCCGGCTCTGTTTCGGCACCATCCGCTGGTGTACCTGACGGCTCTTTTTGCGCTCGGCCTGATCTGGTTTTTGTACCGCACTCGCCCCGGTCTGATTTTGCGCAGTGTTGGCGAAAACCCGGAATCCGCGCACGCACTGGGCTACCCGGTGCGCCGTATCCGTCTCGTGGCGGTGGTGGCCGGGGGCGCATTGTGCGGACTGGCTGGCGCCTACATTTCGATTGTGTACACCCCGCTGTGGGTGGAAGGCATGGTGGCAGGCAAAGGCTGGATTGCCTTGGCCTTGACCACATTTGCCACCTGGCGCCCCGCACGCGTGCTGCTGGGTGCGTATCTGTTTGGCGGCGTGACCATGTTGCAGTTTCACTTGCAGGGAATCGGGGTGGAGGTTCCCAGCCAGGTTCTGACCATGCTGCCTTATCTGTCAACCATTCTGGTGCTGGCGCTGATCTCGCGCAATCCGCAGTGGATTCGCATCAACATGCCGACTTCGATTGGCAAGCCGTTCTACCCGGATTCCTGATTTTCCCGGTTCATAATCGGATTTTTTTACCCGTCACCCACTTCGCCAAAGAAAGAATTGACATGACCGACCTGCAAAAACGCTCACTGCTAAAAATCGCCGCACTCACTGCCATCGCTTCGGCTGCGCTGATGGGCTGCGGCAAAAAGGAAGAGCCCGCACCCGTTCCGGCGCCGGCACCGGTTGCCTCGGCACCCGCGCCAGCGCCCAAGCCTGAGCCCTTGAAAATTGCGTTTGCCTACGTCGGCCCGGTGGGCGACGGTGGCTGGACCTTTGCGCATGACAACGGCCGCAAGGCGCTGGAAAAAGAATTTGGTGACAAGATCAAAACCTCGTATGTCGAGAGCGTGCCAGAGGGCGCCGACGCTGAACGTGTGCTGCGCGACATGGCGGGTCAAGGCAATAAGCTCATCTTTGGGACCACTTTTGGCTACATGGAGCCCATGCTTAAAGTGGCAGCCGACAACAAAGATGTCAAGTTTGAACATGCTACGGGCTACAAGCAGGCCGAGAACATGCGCACCTACGACAGCCGCACTTATGAAGGTGCCTACATGGCCGGCGTCATCGCTGGCAAGATGACCAAGACCAATACATTGGGCGTGGTGGCATCGGTGCCAATTCCAGAAGTGATCCGCAATATCAACAGCTTCACACTGGGTGCCCAGTCGAGCAATCCCAAGATCAAGACCAAGGTGGTGTGGGTGAATGGCTGGTTTGACCCGCCGAAAGAAACCGAAGCCGCCACCAGCCTGATCAATGGCGGCGCCGACGTGCTGTTCCAGAACACCGATTCGCCGGCTGTGCTCAAGACCGCCGAGGCCAAAGGCAAGCGCGCCTTTGGTTGGGATTCCGACATGACCGCTTACGGCCCCAAAGCGCACCTGGCATCGAGCGTCATCAATTGGGGCCCTTATTACATCAAGGCCACGCGTGAAGCGCTGGAAGGCAAGTGGGTCGGTGGTGGTCATTCCTGGTGGGGCGTGAAAGAGGGCGCGATTGACATCGTGTCGATCGCTGAAGATGTGCCCGCTGAGACCAAAGCCAAAGTGGAAGAAGTCAAGAAGGGTCTCGCTGACGGCAGTTTCAGCATCTGGAAAGGCCCCATTACCGATAACACCGGCAAAGTGCAGGTCGCCAAGGATGCGGTGGCCGATGACAAGTTTCTCGGTGGCCTGAACTTCTTCGTCAAGGGCGTTGAAGGCAAGGTGCCTGGCAGCAAGTAATCTGCTGCGCAGTATTAAGGAAGCCGCCTGCGGGCGGTTTCTGCGTTTTGGTGCCGGTTTGAAGGGATGGCTGCGGACGCGCACCGTCTTGAAAGTGAGTCTGGCGGGCAGGCCCCGGTCGATTGATTCAAAAGGGTATTGGTGAAAACGCGGGTCGATCGAAAGCGGCGAGTCGATAGAATCACGCGGTCCAAGAAGTTGTCAAGGGGCAACGTCCGGCAAATATCTAACCACTTAGGAACTATCTCATGAGCAACCGTCGCGAATTCATTGTTCAACTCAGTTTGGGCGGCAGCGCCCTGGTAGGCGCTAATGCCTTCGCCGCTGACCTTCCCATGGTTGCCGACACCGATCCCCAAGCCAAGGCGCTGGGCTATGTGGCAGATACCACCAAGGCGGACGCTAAAAAATTCCCGAAACACGCGGCCGCCCAGCAATGCGGCAACTGCGCGCTATACCAAGGTAAGGCGGGCGCTGCATCGGGTCCTTGCCCGCTGTTCGCCGGCAAGCAAGTGGCCGCCAAGGGCTGGTGCAGCGCTTACGCCAAAAAGGCATAACCCACCGGTCGGCGATGCCAATATCGCCCGAGCGCATGGTCAGGCACCGTGCGCGCTAAATCGACGCCTTGATCGGTTTCAAGTTGACGGTTACGTCACCGCATTGCGCCCGCTGGCGCAATGCATGGTCCATGACCACCAGCGCCAACATGGCCTCGGCAATTGGGGTGGCTCGAATGCCGACACAGGGGTCATGACGGCCTTTGGTGATGACTTCAGTGGACTGGCCCGCCATGTCAATCGATTCGCGCGGCGTCAGGATCGAACTGGTGGGTTTGATGGCAATCGACAACTCCAGGTCTTGCCCGCTGCTGATACCACCCAGCACGCCACCGGCATTGTTGGACTTGAAGCCCTTTGGCGACAGTGAATCACCATGGCTGCTGCCATGCTGCGCCACGCTGGCAAAACCGGCACCAATTTCCACCCCTTTGACGGCATTGATGCCCATCATGGCGTAAGCAATGTCTGCATCCAACTTGTCAAAGAGAGGCTCCCCCAGACCGACCGGCACGTTCGACGCCGAGACGCGAATGCGGGCGCCGCAGGAGTCGCCCGCCTTGCGCAGGACTTCCATGTAGCTTGCCAGCGCGGATACGTCGGCAATCGGTGCAAAGAAAGGGTTGTCAGGCACAAAATCCCACGACTCAAAAGTAATCGGCAGCTCGCCGATCTGCGTCATACAGCCCCGAAAAACCGTGCCATAGTGCTCAAACAGCCATTTCTTGGCCACCGCACCGGCGGCCACCATAGGTGCTGTCAATCGAGCCGAAGAGCGTCCGCCCCCGCGCGGATCACGGATACCGTACTTTTGATAATAGGTGTAGTCGGCATGGCCCGGGCGAAAGGTTTGAACGATGTTGCCGTAGTCCTTGCTGCGCTGGTCGGTGTTTTTGATCAGCAAGCAGATCGGTGTGCCGGTGGTTTTGCCCTCATACACACCGGACAGAATTTCGACTGCATCAGGCTCATTGCGCTGCGTCACAAATTTAGAAGTACCGGGGCGGCGCCGATCCAGGTCGGGCTGGATGTCAGTGACGCTCAAGGTCATGCCTGGCGGGCAACCGTCAATCACGCAGCCAATGGCCGGGCCGTGGGATTCACCAAAGTTGGTGACCGCGAATAGTTTTCCAAAAGTGTTGCCGCTCATGGCGGGAGATTATCCCAGACCGTCACCCCTTGTGCGATCGAACTTGACCGGATAATGCGAGCTTACCTTCGCAAGCTTCACAAGGAAAACCATGCCTGGCTATTCAGACCCCGGTTTTGACACGCTGGCGCTGCACGCCGGCGCCGCCCCGGACCCCGCCACCGGTGCGCGCGCGGTGCCGATTCATCTCACCACATCATTCGTGTTCGAGTCGAGCGACCACGCCGCCGCCCTGTTCAACCTGGAACGTGCCGGTCACGTCTACTCGCGCATCAGCAACCCGACCAACGCGGTGCTGGAGCAGCGCGTTGCCGCGCTCGAAGGCGGCATCGGCGCCATCACAACCGCCAGCGGTCAAGCTGCGCTGCACCTCAGTATTGCCACGCTCATGGGCGCGGGCTCGCACATTGTGGCCTCCACGGCGTTGTACGGCGGCTCCCAAAACCTGCTGCACTACACGCTACGCCGCTTTGGCATTGAGACGACTTTCGTGAAGCCGGGTGACATCGACGGCTGGCGCGCCGCCGTGCGGCCGAACACCAAGCTTTTTTTTGGCGAAACCGTGGGCAACCCCGGGCTGGAGGTGCTGGACATCGCGACCATCTCGGCCATCGCCCACGAGGCGGGCGTGCCGCTGCTGGTGGACTCGACCCTCACCTCGCCCTGGCTCATCAAGCCGTTCGACCATGGCGCCGATCTGGTCTACCACTCGGCCACCAAATTCCTGAGCGGCCACGGCACGGTGATCGGCGGCATTGTGGTGGACGGCGGCACATTCGACTGGGACAAATCCGGCAAATTCCCGGAACTGACCGAACCCTATGCGGGCTTTCACAACATGGTGTTCAGCGAAGAATCGACCGTGGGCGCCTTCCTGTTGCGCGCCCGGCGTGAGGGCCTGCGCGACTTTGGCGCCTGTCTGAGCCCGCATTCCGCGTGGCTGATTTTGCAGGGAATTGAAACCCTGTCGCTGCGCATGGAACGGCACATGAGCAACACGCGCAAAGTGGTGGAATTCCTGGCCAGCCAGCCGTTTGTTGCGCGCGTCGGCCACCCGCTGCTGGACAGCCACCCGAGCCACGCGTTGGCGCAACAGCTGTTGCCGCGCGGGGCCGGCTCGGTGTTCAGTTTTGACCTCAATGGCAGTCGCGAGCAGGGCAAGAAGTTCGTCGAAAGCCTCAAGGTCTTCAGCCACCTGGCCAACGTGGGCGACTGCCGCAGTCTGGTGATTCACCCGGCCAGCACGACGCACTTTCGCCTGAGCGACGAGGCGCTTGCCGCAGGCAGCATCACGCAGGGCACGATCCGCCTGTCGATCGGCCTGGAAGACCCGGATGACCTGATTGACGACCTCAAGCGGGCGTTGAAAACGGCAGAAAAGGCAGGTGCATGATGGAACTCACCGTCAACGGCCACAGCACCTATTGCTACACCGGTGGGAAGACTTTCGATGCCACCCAGCCCACCGTTATCTTCATCCACGGCGTATTGAACGACCACAGCGTGTGGATTTTGCAGACCCGCTACCTGGCCCATCACGGCTGGAACGTGCTCGCTGTGGATCTGCCGGGTCACTGCCGAAGCGCAGGCGACCCACCGGCCACGGTGGAAGACGCCGCCGACTTTGTCATCGCCCTGATGGATGCGGCGGACCTGGACAAGGCCGCGCTGGTGGGCCACAGCTTTGGCTCCCTGGTCGCGCTGGAAGCCGCCGCCCGCGCACCGGAACGCGTTAGCCAATTGGTGCTGGTGGGCACAGCGTTCCCCATGAAGGTGTCGCCCGCCCTGCTGGAATCCTCGTTGAAGGAGCCTATGCGCGCCCTGGAGATGGTCAACATCTTTTCACGCTCAACCCTGGCGCCGCCGCCATCGGCCCTGGGGCCGGGCACCTGGGTGTATGGCGCGTCCATGGCGCTGGGGCGCCGGGTGCTGGCCAGCAACCCCCGCGTCAACCTGTTTCATGCCGGTTTCAAGGCTTGCGACAGCTACAGTCATGGGGAGGCGGCGATGGCGCAGGTGCAGTGCCCGGTGCTTTTTGTGTTGGGCCGCGTCGATCAGATGACGCCACCCAAAGCGGCGCAGGGTCTGATTAAAAAGGCGTCAAATGCCCAAGTGGTTTACCTGCCCGGCGGGCACCACCAGATGAACGAAACGCCCGAGCCGATGCTGGCGGCGTTGAACGGGTTTTTGAAATCGTGAGGCGTCTGGGGGTGTCAATGACTGCAACGCCGCAAAGGCGATGTTCAGGGGCGCGCCTGTTTTTCCCTCGCGCGGGCTTGGCCTAAAAAATGACACCCCAAGGGGCGCCAGGCCCTGTTTGACCGAAGCTGAGGCTTTAACCAGCGAGCGCCGCAAAGGCCCGTGCTGTGATCTCATCCACACCGCCGGTGCCGCTGATCGCGCGGTATTTGGGTGCGGCAGCCGGTTCAGCCTTGGCCCAGTTGCTGTAGTAATCCACCAGCGGACGGGTTTGCGCGCTGTACACCTCCAGCCGCTTCTTGACGGTCTCTTCCTTGTCGTCGTCGCGCTGAATCAGGGGCTCGCCGGTGACGTCGTCCACGCCTGCCACTTTAGGCGGGTTGAACTTGACGTGGTAGGTGCGACCGGAAGCCGCGTGGGAGCGCCGGCCGCTCATGCGCTCGATGATGGCGTCAAACGGAACGTCGATTTCCAGCACGTAATCAAGTTTGACACCGGCGGCTTTCATGGCGTCGGCCTGCGGAATGGTGCGCGGAAAGCCGTCAAACAGGAACCCGGCCGCGCAGTCACTCTGGGCGATGCGTTCTTTCACCAGGTTGATGATCAGGTCGTCGCTGACCAGACCGCCCGCGTCCATCACCTTTTTGGCTTCAATGCCCAGCGGCGTGCCGGCCTTGACCGCGGCGCGCAGCATGTCGCCGGTTGAAATTTGCGGGATGCCGTATTTCTGGCAGATGAACGTGGCTTGCGTGCCTTTGCCGGCGCCGGGTGCGCCCAACAGGATGAGTCTCATGGTTTTCCTTTGATTTGCTGAAAATCAGTTAGCGCCCCCCGCCTGGCTTTCAAGTCAACCGGGGTGCCTCGTTTGCGTGCAAGAATAGCATGCGTCAAGGTCGCTCTGGCTGACGCCGATCAAGCACCGAACAGGTGACGCACACGCTCCAGGTCCTCGGGCGTGTCCACGCCCGGGCCGGGTGCGTGGGGTGCGATGTGGACGGCAATCCGGTAGCCGTGCCACAGGGCGCGCAGTTGCTCCAGCGATTCCGTGATTTCGATCGGGGCCTGCGCCAGGGTCGGGAAGCGGCGTAAAAAGCCGACCCGGTAGGCATAGAGGCCAATGTGGCGCAACGGGGGAGGGCTGGGCAGCGCAGCGCTGTCGTTGGCGCTCAGGGGCTGGTCGCGCCAACAGGGAATCGGGGCACGGCTGAAATACAGCGCCAGCCCTTGGGCGTCGAGTACCACCTTGACGACGTTGCGGTTGTTGAATTCTGCTTCACTATTTATAGCGTGTGCCGCCGTGCTCATGCTGGCTGCAGGCTGATTGAGAAGAAGGCCGGCGACGGCGGCGACCAGTGACGGGTCAATCAGTGGTTCGTCGCCCTGCACGTTGACCACGATTTCGTCGTCGCCCAGCCGGAGCAAATCACAGGCCTCGGCCAGCCGGTCGCTGCCAGAGGGGTGGTCGGTGCGGGTCAGCACGGCCTCGATGCCGTGGACCTGGCAGGCTTCGATGATCAGCGGGCTGTCGCCCGCCACCACGACACGTACACGGCCAGCGAGGCCGGCACCGGACAGCACCCGCTGCGCCACCCGCACCACCATCGGCGCCCCGCCAATGTCAGCCAGGGGCTTATTCGGCAGGCGGGTCGACGCCAGCCGCGCCGGGATCAGGACGGTGAAAGTCAAAGACCGAGTTCCTCGTCGCTCAGCGTGCGGGCTTCGCTTTCCAGCAGGATCGGAACGCCGTCGCGCACCGGGTAGGCCAGCCGCGCGCTGCGGGAAGTCAGTTCCTGCTTCTCGCGGTTGTATTCGAGTGGCCCTTTGGTGACCGGGCAAACCAATAATTCAAGTAGTCGTGTGTCCATGGGCTAATGATAGCGTTGGCGAGGGATCTGTCGGCAGCAGGCGGTCGAGGCGGGCGTCGAGTTGCGCCAGAAAGGCGGGCTCTGGCGTGACGACCAGCGGCACGGCCAGGGCATCAGGTTCTAGCGGCCACAATTTAACCGCATCTTTTTCGGTGCAAATCAGGGTGTAGCCCTCGTAGTCATTGTGTGACCAGCTATCAAAACCGTAGTGGTCCGGCAGCGCGAGGGTGCGTGCCAAGGTCAAGCCCTGGGCGCGCAGCATGGTGAAAAAATTTTCCGGCTTGGCAATGGCGGCCAAAGCCAGCAGGGGCTTGTTGCACAGGCAGGTTGGGCCAGCCAGATCGCCGAGTGCCTGCTGGCTGCCGTCAGCCATCAGCGCGTAGCGGCTGAGCGTGCGCTGGGCAGAGAAACCGGCAAAAGCGGGCGGTGTGCCGGTGTGCAGCACCAGGTCCACCGCGCGCGGCCAGGGTTCACGCAAGGGGCCGGCGGGCAGCAAAAAGCCATTGCCGACGCCGCGCTCGTCAAACACACAAATCTCCAGGTCGCGCTGCAGGCCCAGGTGTTGCAAGCCGTCGTCACAGACGATGACCTGCGTTTGCGCGTAGCGCGCCAGCAGCGCGCGAGCGGCGTCAACCCGGCGGCTGGCGACAAACACGGGCGCGGCCGTGCTGCGCTGGATCAGGGCCGGCTCGTCGCCGACGTCGGTAATCGCGCTGTCAGAACACACCTCGCGGCAGTCGTGGGTCTGGCGGCCATAGCCGCGCGAGATCACCCCCACTTGCAGGCCGCGCGCCTGCAAGTGCCGCACAACCATCATGACCACCGGGGTCTTGCCAGCGCCGCCCGCCACCACATTGCCGACCACGATCACCGGGACCGGCACGCGCTCTGATTTGAAGATGCCTGCCTGGTACAGACTGCGGCGTAACTTGACCAGCACGCCATACAGCAGCGAGATGGGCCACAACAGCCAGGCCAGCCAGCCGCGGTGTGTCCAGGCGCGGGTCAGGTGTTGTTGCCAGGTTGAAGATTGGGTTGGCTGGGTCATGATTCAGCCTCCCTGTGATTGGTGGCGTTCTTGTTTTTATGCGCTGGATTCCCCCCCCTATCCCCCCCGCCCCTTTCCACCCCCGCCGGGGCGGAAAGGGGAGCCAACAGCCACATTTGGCCTTGCTTCTTAAGGTGGGACGTACACGCGCAAATTGGCGTTGAGGCAGCAAGTGACGCAACTGACTTGAGCGTTTCGTTCCTGCATTGCGGCCTCTTGGAGGCCAGCGCGCCATCAAGAACAAATTTCCCATCTTTAAAGACGCGGCCACATGAGGCTCCCCTTTCCCGCCCGGCGGGGCGGGAAAGGGGCGGGGGGGTATGGGTGGGGGAAAGAACGTTCAAAACTCCATCCCAGTCAAGACAACCGAAAAGTCTTTTTTCATTGTCATTACAGATCAGGAAGCAAGTTTTGCGCAAGCGCCGCAAGTCCGGGACGACAACGGTTTTTCTGTAACCACTTTCTCTCTCAGTTGCCCCTGGCATGCGCCGTCGACTGGGTGGCGAAGGTGATTTGGCTCAGCCCGGCGCGTCGGGCCGCTTCCATGACCGTGATCACGTCCTGGTGCCGGGCACTGGCGTCGGCATGGATGATCACCACCGAGTCCTTGCCCGCTTTGGCACCTTCGCTCAGGGCGGCGGCGACGATGTCCACGCTGCGGCCCGCCACGGGCGTCTTGTTGACGGTATACGCTCCTTCGCTGCTGACGCTGACCAGCACCTCCCTGGGGTAATCGCGCTGGGCTTCGGTGTCAGCCACCGGCAGCTTGAGTTGCAGTTCGGTGAACTTGCTGTAGGTGGTGGAGAGCATCAAGAAAATCAGCACCACCAACAACACGTCAATGAACGGGATCAGGTTGATCTCGGGCTCTTCCTTTTGACGCGGACGGAAATTCATGGCTTGCGTAATGTGTTGAGGTGGCGTGCCAGCCGCTCCGACGCCAGTTCCAGCGTCAGCAGGTACTCGTCGACGCGCGCCCGGAAGTAGCGCCAGAAAATCAGCGACGGAATGGCCACGATCAGGCCAAACGCGGTGTTGTAGAGCGCAATCGAAATGCCATGCGCCAGTTGCGCCGGGTTGCCCCCGGTCGCGCCGCCGGGCGTCGACTGCGAGCCAAAAATCTCGATCATGCCCACGACCGTGCCAAACAAGCCCATCAGCGGCGCCGCCGAGGCAATGGTGGCGAGCGCGTTCAGGTATTTTTCCAGCCGGTGCGCGACCAGGCGACCGGTGCTCTCCATGGTGGAGCGCAGCTCGTCCTCGCTGCAACGCGGGTGGCTGTTGAGCGCGCGCAAGCCGCTGGCCAGCACTTCACCCAAGGCCGAGTTTTGCGCCAGCTGATTCACGACATCGGGCGTCGGCACCACCGTGCGCGTGATGGTGAGTACCTCGTCGAGCAATTGGGGCGGTGCGATTTTGATCGTCTTGAGACTGACAAAGCGCTCAATGACGAGCGCCAGGGCCAGGATAGAGCAGGCAACCAGCGGCCAGATCGGCCAGCCTGCGGCTTGTATGATTGAAAACAAATGGGGTCTCCGCGCAGATGAAATGCCGCGCAATTATGGCGCACGTCCCAAGTCTTGGACTTCATCCGTCTGGGAGACTTATTCCACGGACGGGTGTCTGCCCCGATCACCCACAAAATCTGTGGATAACTTTGTGCAAAACTGGCTACTGAAGTGCCACCGAGCCGCATGGGCTGGGGCTTGCGACAGATCGATGACAAATTAGGCAGTGAAAAATACAATGAAATCAATAAATTGCATCAAAGTATCCGGCGCTCCAGGGGGCTTTCAAAATGGCAACGAACAAGGCCTGCCATTGTGGAGCATTCCCCTGTCACAGCCCGACGCCAGCGGTCGTTTTCTTCATGTTTGAAACCGACAACCCCGCCATGACGCCCCGCGTCTGGCAAATTGGCGCGCTCTGCCGCGCCATCGCTGCTGCGCTCGATTCCCGTTTTAACCCGGTCGTCGTGCGCGGCGAATTGTCGGGTTTCTCGCGCGCGTCGAGCGGGCATTGTTATTTTTCCCTCAAGGATGAAAGTGCGCAGGTTCGTTGCGCCATGTTTCGCCGCGCTGCCAGCTCGCTCGACTTTTCGCCGCGCGACGGCGAACTGGTCGAGGTGCGTGGTCGTCTGGGGGTCTATGAGCCGCGTGGCGATCTGCAATTGATTGTGGAGAGCATGAGCCGGGCCGGGCAGGGTGCGCTGTTTGAGCAGTTTCTCCAACTCAAAGCCAAGCTGGAAGCCCAAGGGCTGTTCGCTGCCGAGCGCAAACGCCAGCTACCCGTTTTGCCGCGTGGCATTGGCGTGGTGACGTCGCTTGGTGCGGCCGCTTTGCACGATGTGGTGACGACCCTGCAGCGGCGCGTGTCGCACATCCCGGTGGTCATTGCGCCAGCCACGGTGCAGGGCAGCAACGCACCCGGCGAGTTGATTCAGGCGCTATTAAATTTATATCGGCTTACGCAGGAAGGACGGGGGCTAGAGCCTGATTTTACTAAAAAGACAAAGAAGAAGGGCGAGTCCGCCGCACCCTGCATCGATGTCATTTTGCTGGTGCGCGGGGGCGGTTCGATGGAGGATTTATGGGCCTTCAACGACGAGCAACTGGCGCACACATTGGCGCAAAGCCCGGTGCCCATTGTTTGCGGCGTCGGCCATGAAACCGACTTCACCATCGCTGATTTTGTGGCCGACCTGCGCGCGCCAACACCCACCGCCGCGGCCGAGTTGGTGGCGCAGCCGCGTCAGCTCTGGCTGGGCGCGCTTGATGCGGCGGCGCGCCGCCTGCAGGATGCCGTGCTGCGCCGCCTGGATCAGCAAAGCCAGCGTCTGGATCTGACAACGTCGCGCCTTGGGCGACCGTCGGCGCTGGTCGGGCGTCAAGGCCTGCGCCTGGGCGCTAGCGCGCAACGGCTGCAACTGGCATCAACCCATTTTGTGCAGCAAAGACAGCAAGCCTTGCTGCGGCAGCAGGCGGCTTTGCCCACGGCGGCGCAGCGCGGCCTGCAGCGCCAGGACGAGCGTCTGCAGCGCGCGGCATTGCGGCTGGGCCTGCTCGACCCGCACCTGGTGCTTGCGCGCGGCTACGCCTGGTTGAGCACGCCGGACGGTGTCGGCATCAGCAGCGTGCAGCAAACCTGGCCCGGTCAGGCCGTGCGGGCCACCCTTGCCGATGGCGCGGTTGATTTGACGGTGACCCCCTCGATTTGAGCAAAGTTTCTACAATTGCCGATCTCCAACAACCAACTCACGAGGACATCATGGAACATAAACTGCCCGCCCTGCCGTACGCGATTGACGCGCTGGCCCCCGCCTACTCCCAGGAAACGATGGAGTACCACTACGGCAAGCACCACAACGCCTATGTCGTGAATCTCAACAATCTGCAAAAAGGCACTGATTTTGAGAACATGTCGCTCGAAGACATCATCAAACAAGCCAGCGGTGGCATTTACAACAATGCCGCGCAAATCTGGAACCACACCTTTTTCTGGAACGGCATGAAGCCCCAGGGCGGCGGTGAGCCCACCGGTGCGCTGGCAGCCGCCATCAACGCCAAATGGGGTAGCTACGTGGCGTTCAAAGAAGCGTTCGTCAAGTCGGCCGTGGGCAACTTTGGCTCCGGCTGGACCTGGCTGGTGAAAAAGGCCGATGGTTCGGTCGATATCGTCAACATGGGTCCGGCGGGCACCCCGCTGACCAGCGCCGACAAGGCGCTGCTGACGGTTGATGTGTGGGAGCACGCCTATTACATTGATTACCGCAACCTGCGCCAGAAATACGTTGAAGTCTTCTTTGACAAGCTGGTGAACTGGGGTTTTGCGCAAGCCAATTTCGCCTGAAGTCGGCTTGACCTGAATCACCGGCTGGGCCCGCCGGTGGTGCTGCCATGAACAAAGCTTTCACCAAAGAAACCGATGACGCCGACGAGGACGACGCGCCATCGCCATCGCCTTCACTGCCCGCAGGTGGCAAAAATTACATCACACCGCAAGGGTATGCCCGCTTACGCGGCGAACTGCTGGACTTGATCGATAACCAGCGGCCTCAGGTGGTGGAGGCGGTTTATTGGGCCGCCAGCAACGGCGATCGCTCTGAAAACGGCGACTACATCTATGGCAAAAAACGCTTGCGCGAGATTGACCGGCGTATCCGTTTTTTGACCCAGCGGCTTGAAATCGCGCAAGTCACCGACCCGGCGCTGCACCACGGCAGTGAGCAGATTTTCTTTGGTGCGCATGTGACGTATGTCGAGGCCGCAGGCACGGCGCGCAGCGTCACCATTTTGGGCATCGATGAGGCCGACAGCGCCCTGGGCCAGGTCAGTTGGGTGTCGCCGATTGCCCGCACCCTGCTGCAAGCCCGTGTTGGCGATGAATTGCAGCTGCTGACGCCAGTCGGCCGGGTCGAGATTGAGGTGATTGGCGTCGACTATCCGGCGCCAGATGCTTGAGTTGCTGCAACGATCTATTGGGTGACTTTGGACCGTTGCGCTTTGAGCACGGCATGTGTTCTTCTGAGATTGCCCAAGGCGGTTTCAAGCTGTTTGCTGTCACGCACGGCAATCACAAAACGCAAGTCAGTGGCGTCCTGCGCGGCTTCATCTTCCATGTCAATGTGCGTGATGTCGACCTCGGCAGCGGCGAGGGCGGCAGCGACCCGGGCCAACACGCCGCGGCCATTGACGACCGTCACCCGCACCTCGGTTTCAAAGGGGCGAACCGGGTCGTCCGACCACTGCACGTCAATAAAGCGCTCACTGTCATTGAGTTTGAGCTTTTGGGCTACCGCGCAGTCCGCTGCATGCACCAGCAAACCCTCGCCGCGTCCCAGGTAACCCACAATGGCGTCGCCCGGCACCGGTCCGCAACACGGCGCGAAACGGATGGAGGCGTTTTCGCTGCCATCGAGCACGACGCCGCCTTGTGCTACCGCCTCGTTCGTGGTGTAGCGCTCGCGCGTGAGCAACAAGGCGTCCGGCTTTTCGCCCCGGTCGGTCAGCAAGGTCAGCAAACGCTTGGCAACGATGCTGGCAATGCGTTTGCCCAAGCCAAGGTCCAGGAACAGTTCGGACATGCTCTTGTTGCCGGTAAAACGCAGTAACTTCTCCCACAGCAACCGATTGCTGCCGGTGTCGTCCGGCAATTTTTCAATGCCTTCGGCGCGCAGCGCCTGCGCCAACATCTTTTCGCCCAGGTCCTCAGACTCGGTCTGGGCCAGCGTCTTGAGGTGCTGGCGAATTTTTGAGCGGGCGCGCGCAGTGCGGACAAACCCGAGCCAGGCCGGATTGGGGGCGGCGCCCGGCGCGGTGACAATTTCAATGACGTCGCCATTTTTGATCTCGGTGCGCAAGGGTACTTGTTCGCCGTTGATCCGCGCCGCCAGCGTGCGGTCGCCGACATTGCTGTGAATCGCGTAGGCAAAGTCCACCACCGTGGCCCCTTTGGGCAGTGCCATGATCTGGCTTTTGGGCGTAAAGACATAGACCGCATCCGGGAACAGGTCAACCTTGACGTGATCCCAAAACTCGGCGGCATCGCGTGTTTCATCTTCGATGTCAAGCAGCGACTGCAGCCACTTGGAGCCCAGCCAGTCGCCGGTGCCGGTGCCTTGCGGGGTGTTGACTTTGTACAACCAGTGCGCGGCAACCCCTGACTCGGCGACCAGGTGCATGGCCTCGGTGCGTATCTGAAACTCCACATTCACCCCGGACGGGCCGACCAAGGTGGTGTGCAGCGACTGGTAGCCATTGAGCTTGCCAATGGCAATGTGGTCCTTGAACTTGCCGGGCACCGGTTTGTAGAGCTGGTGCAAGGTGCCCAGCGCGGTGTAGCAGTCAATCACGCTGGGCACCAGAATCCGGAAGCCATAGATGTCCGTGACCTGGGCAAATGTGAGGTGCTTCTCCTCCATCTTCTTGTAGATCGAATACAAGGTTTTCTCGCGACCGGCGATGCGCACATCCATGCCACTGTTGGCGAAGGCGGTGTCGACTTCTTCCTGTACTTTTTGAATCAGATCGCGTCGACGACCGCGCGATTTGGCCACCGCCTTGGACAAAATGGCGTAACGCCAGGGCCGCAAATAGCGAAACGCCAGGTTCTGGAGTTCACGGTAGGTCTGGTTCAGACCCAGGCGATGCGCAATCGGGGCGTAGATGTCGAGCGTCTCGGTGGCAATTCGGGCCCACTTATCGCGCGGAGCGTCTGACAGCGTGCGCATGTTGTGGGTTCGATCCGCCAACTTGATCAGGATGACGCGCACGTCGCGCGCCATGGCCAGCAGCATTTTGCGAAACGACTCGGCCTGGTTTTCTTCGCGGGTACTGAAATGCAGCTTGTCGAGCTTGGTCAGACCGTCCACCAGCTCGGCCACGGGCGAGCCAAAGCGCTCGATCAGCTCAATTTTGGTGACGCAGCAATCCTCCAGCGCATCATGCAGCAGCGCCGCCATCAGTGCCTGGGCATCGAGCTTCCAGTCGGCGCATTGGGCGGCGACGGCAATCGGGTGGGTGATGTAGGGTTCACCGCTGTTGCGCAGTTGTCCCAAATGGGCTTGGTCGGCATAGCGGTAGGCCAGGCGCACCTGCGCCAGATCCGAGGCTGACAGGTAGTCGAGTTTGGCCGTCAGGCCGGCAAAACTGGCCGCGGCCGCGTTGACTGCTGCCGGGCTGGGCAAGTCGGCCACGGGCCGCGGCCCCGCCGCGGCTGGCTTCTTGCTGGAGTTGGGTTTGACAACGGTACTCACCCCGTGAATATAGCGTGCTGACGGCGTTTTGCCGCGCGCCAATAAAAAAGCACCGCAAACGGTGCTTTTTTGGCCTTGGAAAAAACCCTCAGAGCGGGACTTTTTTCAGCATCTCCAGGCCAATTTTGCCTGCGGCGATCTCGCGCAGGGCGGTGACGGCGGGCTTGTTCTTGCAATCCACTTTGGGCGCATGGCCTTGGCTCAGCATGCGCGCACGGTAGGTCGCTGCCAGCACCAGCTGAAAACGATTGGGGATCTGCTCAAGGCAGTCTTCGACAGTAATACGGGCCATGAAATTCTCCGAAAGACCAAGGGGGTGCACTAGAAAATATGCAGTGCTTTGAACGTTTCAGCCCGAGCGCGACGCTGCGCCGAGAACTTGAGTCGCTGGGAATGAACAATCGCTTTCAGGTCAAAAAGCGCACGATCAAACAATTCGTTGATTATAACGAAGTCAAACTTATGCACTTGCGCCACTTCAATCGCTGCGTTTTTGAGCCGCAGTTCAATGACGTCGGCTGAATCTTCACCACGGCGCTCCAGCCGCGCGCGCAACTCGTCCCAACTCGGCGGCAGGATGAAGATGCTGATGGCATTGGCAAACAGCTTCTTGATCTGCAGCGCGCCCTGGTAATCGATTTCAAGCACCACATCGGCCCCTTGTGCCATGCGCTCTTCAATCGCTCTTTTGGAGGTGCCATAGCGGTGCTGGTGCACCGAAGCCCATTCCACAAATGCATCGGCTTTCACCATGGCGTCGAATTCCTGCTCGGAGACGAAAAAATACTCGCGGCCGTGCTTTTCCTGCCCGCGCGGGGCGCGCGTGGTATGCGAAACCGAGAGTTGAACGTGCGAATCGAGTTCCAGCAACGCTTTCACCAGGCTCGATTTACCAGCCCCACTGGGGGCGGCAACGACAAACAAATTTCCGGGGTAATCCATAAAGTCAGCTTGGCAAGAAAGTTACGAGTCGCGATCTTAGCAGTCGGACTTTGGACTTGACGCTGCGGACGGGTGAGGTCGCCACGGCGAGGGGCTCTGCGCGCAAGTCAGTGGCAAAGGCGGCGGAGGCTGGATTTTCCGCTTCAGGCGCGCTGGCCGCCCGGGGGGGCTAGCGGCCATCTTTTTCATATAGCAATGCAAGGCCTACGCTTCAATACGGTGTTCCATCCTTGTGGGCGTACCGCCATTTCCCGTCGTCCCCCAAGGCGGCTTGCAAGTCGTCATCCGGGTAGGTCGCGGCATCGCCGGCGGTGCGGTCGCCGACTTCGAGATAAAGAACATCCGCGTTTGTGCGGTTCACGACTTTGTGGCCTTTGCCGGTGCCGGCTTTGAAACCCGCGCACATGCCCGGAGCAAGTGGCGTCTCGCCCTGGTCCGTGATGAGCACCGGGTGACCCTCCACGATGTACACGAATTCGTCCTGTCTCGTGTGGGCGTGCCGAAGCGCAGAGCCTGCACCGGGTATGAGACGGGTCAGGTTCACGCCGAAATTGGATAAACCGAAGAGCTCGCCCAGCGGTCGCTTCTCCCGGCCCGCCATGCGCGAGGCAAACGGTTCGGGATAAGTTGAAGGTTTTGTGCGGGGTGCTGCATCCAGGGCAGCGATGGCGATGGGGAATTCAGTGTTTGGCATGGTGACTCCGGAGGGTATTGCCTGGTTTGTAAGCTTAACGAATTCGATGGGGGACAGCGCAGGTGTATCTCTTGCGACCGGTTACCCGTCTAAGTAGGTGGATGAGAAAAAATCGTCCGGAACTTATCAACCGAAACCTATTGGAGAACATCATGCGTGATTTGAGCCCCCGAGACCTTGAACTGGTGGCGCTTGGCGCTGCAATGGGCAGCAATTGCCCGCCCTGCATGGAGTACCACATTCCGCAATCGCGAAAAGCGGGGCTGAGCGATGCTGAAATCCACGCCGCCATCCTGCATGCGGACAAGATTCGCCAAGTCCCGGCCCGCAAGACGCTCCAGACCGCGCTCGCCATGCTGCCCGCGGTCGCGCTTGAAGCCGGCAGCGCGGAGCCCGTGCCAGCATGCGGATGCGCACAGGATGACAATGCACCGAGCGCCGCTGCGTCCAGCAGGGCGCAGCCCGCAGGCGGCATGGCCGCGATGATGTCGAAAATGATGGCCAGCTGCGGCACGCTCGCCCCATCGGCTTGTCATGCGCATCCTTCGGGCGAAGAGGATGCAGGCAAGCCTGCGGCGAATGCTGCAGGCGCATGCTGTTGACATGTGTTTGAAGATGCGCCGCCACAGCGTGATGGGGCGGCGCTGTATCGCCTGGGGAACATGACATGAATGGTGAAGTTGTACAACCCGCGTTTCGCGCTATTGCTGACGATTTGGCGCAGTCGCTGCGGCGCTACCTTGAACGGTATGTCGGAGACCCTGCCGTGGCGCAAGACCTGTCGCAGGAAACGCTGATGCGCATCAACCAGGGGCTGCCATCCTTTGCCGGTCGTTCGTCGATCAAGACCTGGGCTTTTTCCATCGCCAACCGTGTCGCTGCCGATTACCTGCGCCATCCTGATCGGAGGCTGCACATCGTTGAGCTGGACGAAGTCGCCGAACCCATTGACCCGGATCGCGCGCTGGACGAAAAAATGATGTTGGGCGAGATGAACGAATGTATTCGCGCCGTGATCGACAGCCTGCCGGACAGTTACCGTGCCGCGCTCATCCTGCACGATCTCGAGGGACTGTCAGCCGAGCAAACGGCCGAGATTTGCGCTTGTTCCCTGGCGACGGCGAAGATCAGGATTCACCGCGCACGGCTTCGCCTGAAGGAGGCGCTGACGAAACGGTGCGAGTTCTATCGAGACCAGGACAATGTGTTTCGGTGTGATCGCAAGGCGTAGCGCCTCTTGCGGAAGGCGGACAGGCCCAGCCGGTTCAATCCTCGCTGACCAGTCCGGTTGCCAGGGCCTGCGCCGGATTGGCGAAGATGGCCATGGCGGTCGTCATTCGCTTGAAACCCAACTTTCGGTAGAACGGCTCCTTGCCGGGAACCGCATACAGGATGATCTTCTTGTGATCTTTGGAGAGATCCACCAGCGTGGCCACAATTGCCTTGCCCACACGCGTGCCTTGATGGCTCGGGCGCACGGCGACGTCGCAGAGGTAGGCGCAGTCCACGCCGTCGGCCAGTACCCGCCCGGCGCCGATCAGCTTGCCTGAGTCGTAGACAAAACACTTGAACATGCTGGCCGTGAACACGGTCTTCAAACCCGATGAATTCTTGTTGCCAAGCGGGGCGACTCGGTAGAGGTCTGCGAGCTCGTCCCAGTCGATGCCGTCCTGCGTGTAGCGCCATTCGAGTGTCATGGGGATCTCCCTGTAAAACCTGTTGTGCTATTTGGACATCACGAGCCCAGGCACGCGTCAACCCTTCACGTTTCGGCTTTTCCCACCCACTTTTGCACAGTGGGTGCCTGGTAACTGGCGAATCGGTCCAGCAGCACGTCGGGTGTCTGCTCGACGATCAGGATGGCGCGGTGCGGTGGTTTGACGAACTGCTCTGCGACCGCATGATCCAAAAACGTCGTCAGTGCATCGAAGTAGCCCGCCGCGTTCAGCAAGCCGCAGGGTTTGGCATGAATGCCAAGTTGGGCCCAGGTCCAGATTTCGAAAATTTCTTCCAGCGTGCCGATGCCGCCAGGCATGGCGATGAAGCCGTCAGACAGTTCAGCCATCAGGGTTTTGCGCTCATGCATGGACTGCGTGACGTGGAGCTCGGTCAGGCTCTTGTGCGCAACTTCCTTTCGCACCAGTGCCTCCGGGATGACCCCCACGGCCCTGCCGCCGAGCTGCAGCACGGTGTCGGCAATCAGCCCCATGATGCCCACGCTGGCACCGCCATAGACCAGCCCCAGGTTGCGGTCAACCAGCGACTTGGCCAGCGCACGCGCGGCGCTGGAATAGGCCTCTTGTCGCCCAGGGTTGGAGCCGCAATAAACGCAAATATTCTTCATGGTGTTGTTCGATCATGGGTGGGGGCTTGCATTCTGGCAGATGGCCTTGGCTGTGAAGAAACGGCAAAAGTCTACCGCCCACCGGCCACATCGATAGAGGCGCCGGTGGTATACGAGGCATCATCAGACAGCAGCCACAGAACGGCCTTGGCAACCTCTTCGGGATAACCGCCGCGCTTCATCGGCACGCTCGCTTTCACCCGATCCACCCGCTGGGGGTCGCCGCCACTGGCGTGAATGTCGGTGTAGATGATTCCGGGGGACACGGCGTTGACACGGATGCCCTCCGCCGCAACCTCTTTGGCCAAGCCAATGGTCAGGGTGTCAATGGCCGCCTTGGATGCGGCGTAGTCGACATATTCGCCAGGGGCACCAAGGTGCGATGCGCGTGATGACATGTTGACGATGGCGCCGCCCTTGCCGGCGTGCCGGGTCGACATGCGCCGCACCGCTTCGCGTGAACAGATGAAGCTGCCGACCACGTTGGTGGCAAAGATGCGCTGGATGCGTGTGCTGTCCATCTCGTCAACGCGCGCTTGCCGCTCCAGAATCCCGGCGTTGTTGACCAGTGCGGTCAGCGGGCCGAAAGAGGCATCGACGTGCTTGAAAAGCCGGATCACATCTTCCTCGATCGCCACGTCGGCCTGAACGGCCATGGCGATGCCATTTTTTTGCGTGATGGCCGCCACAACCGCCTCGGCCGCAGCCCGATGGTGGAGGTAGCTGATGCAGACCGCGTAGCCCGCCTCGGCGGCAAGGTGGGCAATGGCAGCCCCGATGCCTCGGGAGCCGCCGGTAATGAGGATGATTTTTTTCATGGATCTTGTGGTAAATCGTCAGGCCTGGCGAGGCTGCGCCAGGGCGAGGGCTGGAAATCGTGCTGGTTGACGTTGAGCGATGAACGGCTTGGGCAGCAAAGCATAACGGCTGGATGGTTGCTATATTTTTAATAGCTTATTACGAAGGATTGACGGGGGCTACGGGCAAAAATGATGCATAACGCGTTCGATCAGTCAGCCTCTGGCCAAGCCCGCATCGCCACTTTCACGGCACGACGCAGTTCCTCTCTGGTTGCGCCGCCAGCGGCTTGTACGGCTGCGCCCTGTCCCACCATGGTTAGATAGCGTGCCAAATCGGCGACATCAACGCTGGAGGCCAGCTCGCCTTCGGCCTGAGCGAGAGTCAGACGGTCCCGCACCATGGTTTGCAGCGCTGCCTGGCGCGCCCTCAGTTCGTCCCTGACGGCGGCACTGGCAACACTGCCCACCAGTCCACCGTGAACAGCCAGGCAGCCATGCGGCAAGCCAGGCTGGGTTTGAATGTCCACCAGCGCCAGAAGCATGTGCTCCACACCGGTGCGAGCATCAGGCTCATCCAAATGTTTTCGAGTGAGTTCTCCCTGGCGTTGCCAGTAGCGTTCGAGCGCGCAGCGGAACAATTCTTCCTTGCTGCCGAAAGCGGCATACAGGCTGGGCTTGTTGAGGCCTGTGGCAGCCATCAAGGTGGCCATGGATGTGCCCTCATAACCGTGTTGCCAGAACACATTGACGACCTTGTCCAGCATCTCGTCAGCATCAAATCCTCGTGGGCGTCCCATAGCCATTGCGTTTACTCCTTTTGCTGAAAGCCATTTTCATACCTTTCGGTAGGCAAATGTCTTGACCGCGTGGCTCGGCGCAAATGCGCCATATACTTACCGATCGGTATATAAGTAAAGGAGCTACTCTAATGAACAAACAACGCGTGGTCGTGACTGGCATGGGTTTGGTGACACCGCTGGGCTGTGGTGTCGAGACGGTGTGGCAACGCCTGGCAGCTGGTGCCAGCGGGCTGCGGCGCTTGTCCGATGAATTCTGTCGCGGACTGGACGCGCAGGTGGGTGCCACGGTTCCGTCAGTGCAAGAAGATGCCGAGGCAGGGCTGGACATCGACCGTGTCGTGTCGGGCAAGGACCAGAAGAAAATGGATCGTTTCATCGTTCTCGCACTCGCCGCTGCTGATCAGGCCTTGCAGCAAGCCGGTTGGCAAGCACAGTCACCGCACGCGCGGGAGCGAACAGCCACCATCATTGCTTCGGGCATTGGTGGATTCCCGGCCATTGCGGAGGCGGTGCGCACGACCGACCTGCGTGGCCCGCGTCGACTGTCGCCCTTCACAGTGCCGTCTTTTTTGATCAACTTGGCTGCGGGTCATGTATCCCTGCGGTATGGATTCAAGGGACCGATTGGCGCACCAGTGACGGCTTGTGCCGCCAGTGTGCAAGCGCTGGGTGATGGTGCGCGCCTGATTCGCAGTGGCGAGGCGGACGTGGTGGTTTGTGGCGGCACCGAGGCGGCCATCAACCTGGTCACGCAAGCCGGCTTCGCCGCCGCCCGTGCGCTCTCCACGGGTTACAACGATTGCCCGACACAGGCTTCCCGGCCCTTTGACCGCAATCGCGACGGTTTCATCGTGGGCGAGGGGGCGGGCGTGCTGGTAATCGAATCCTTGGAGCACGCGTTGGCACGCGGGGCTGTGCCATTGGCTGAACTGGTCGGCTACGGCACCAGCGCCGACGCTTACCACATCACCTCCGGCCCGGAGGATGGCAACGGGGCCGCCAGGGCGATGCAGATCGCGCTACGGCAGGCAGGCATCAGTCCGAATCAAGTGCAACATGTGAACGCACACGCCACCTCCACGCAGGTCGGTGATGCAGCCGAGTTGGCAGCGTTCCGCACAGTGTTTGGCGTGCCGGAAGAAAGTGTTGGCTCTCCGGCCAAAGGTCCGGCCATCAGCTCAAGCAAATCGGCGACCGGGCACTTGTTGGGGGCGGCCGGCGCCGTTGAGGCGATCTTCACGGTGATGGCCTTGCGACACCAGGTAGCGCCACCCACTCTGAACTTGCACGAACCCGACCCGCTCAGCAAGGGGATGGACCTGGTCCAACTTTACTCGCGCCCGGTTGAAATGGAATATGCCCTGTCGAACGGATTCGGATTTGGAGGCGTGAACGCCAGCGTCGTGTTCAGGCGCTGGGTGGACTGAGGTGTGTTGACAATGCGTCCTGGTGTGTACGATGACTGGCCAACAGTGCTTTGCTGTAGCGGCGGCGTGCCGCTCCGGCGCGGGCATCAGGCCTGACTTGCCAGGTCAAAAATCCGCTGCATGGCGACCCACTTTTCCCCGGCTGGGGTCCAGGGCGTGGGTACCTGGTAGGTCCACATCAGGGTTTCCCAGCGCACGATGACCGGGTTACTGGCTGAGGCCTGCGCCATGGCCTGAGCATCGTACACAGCAGGGTCAACCTCTATCACCATGAACAAGCGGGTGCCCAGGCGGTAGATTTCCATACCAGTCACACCGTGGCTCAAGAGGTGGTCACGCACTTCGGGCCAAATTTTCTCATGCGCTTTTTCGTAGTCAAAGATGCGCTGGGCATCGTCCACCAAGTCCAGGGCCAGGGCATAACGCATGGGTTGCTTTCGGAGTTTCAAAATAAGGATGAAGGTGCCTGGCCTGCCTCAACGCGCCAAGCGCAAAGCGTTGCCTGCCGCGTCGCCCGCATAGGAGGCGCAGAGCTTGAATTGCTCCACCGTGCCCACCAGATCGTGCGCCTGACTCTGCAGACTGCTGGCAGCCGCTGCCATCTGCTCGACCAAGGCAGCATTTTGTTGGGTGGCCTGGTCCATCTGGGTGACGGCTTCGCCCACTTGGGCGACCCCCGTGCTCTGTTCGGAACTGGCGGCACTGATTTCCGCCACGATGTCGGTGACCCGGCGAATGGCGTTCACCACTTGGGTCATGGTTTCCCCAGCCTGGTCAACCAACTGGTTGCCTTGTTCGACCCGATCCACGCTGACACCAATCAGGCTCTTGATTTCTTTGGCTGCCTCAGCAGAACGCCCAGCCAGCGAGCGCACTTCACTGGCCACCACCGCAAACCCCCGGCCCTGCTCACCGGCGCGGGCGGCCTCCACGGCCGCATTCAGCGCCAGGATATTGGTTTGAAAGGCAATGCCGTCGATCACCCCGATGATGTCGGCAATTTTTCGGGAAGCCTCGTTGATGCCTCTCATGGTCTCCACGACTTTGCCCACGACCTCGCCGCCCTGAATCGCCACGGTTGAGGCGCTCGTGGCCAACTGACTGGCCTGGCGTGCGTTGTCGGCGTTTTGCTTGACGGTGGCGCCGAGTTCTTCCATGGAGGCGGCGGTTTCTTCGAGCGCACTGGCTTGCTGCTCGGTACGGGCACTCAGGTCGTGGTTGCCATGGGCGATTTCCGAACTCGCCGTGGCAACGGACTCCGACCCGTTGCGCACCGCCGTCACCACCTGAGCCAGGTTGACTTGCATGCTTTTCATGGCGGCCATCAGGCTGATGTTGTCGTTGGCCTTGAGGCGAATGTCCTGGGTCAAATCGCCAGCACCAATTTTCAAGGCGACCTTGGCCGCGTCTTTGGGCTCGCCCCCCAGTTGCGACACCAGCAAGCGGACGATTCCCACCGAGACACCGATGGCCAGCGTGATGCCAACCACCGCGACCACCAGCAGTTGCACAAGTGCTGCCTGGTAGAGCTTGGCGCTGTTGTCAAAGGCCAGTTTGTTGGCGCTTTGCTGGTACTGCATACCGTCATCCAGCGCCTTTTGCCAGACATCAATGGCCTCACCCAGCAGTTTCAGGGTCTTGATGGCCTCGGAGTCCCTGTGCGCCTGCACGCTTTCATACATGCTGCCAAGCAGCGGCCCGGCCTTTTGATAGGCATCATCCACTTTCTTCCAAGACTCCATGGAGCCAGCTCCGCCATTGGTTTTGGCCAGCTTGTCACGCACGCTCAGGTAAATTGAGACCTCCTGTTTGAAGACGTTGACCTCTGCCGCGATTTCCTCGTCACTGTTGAGCAGCACGATTTTTCGCACCGACAAGCTGATTCTGGACACCGATTTGTGCAACTCGTGCGCAATGGCGATCTGGGCGTTGTTGGTGTTTTCGATTTCATCCAGATGGGCGCGCATGCGGCGCATCATCTCGGCATTGATGGCGCTGGACAGCAGGTACACCACGACCAGCAAGCCAAAGCCGGCGTACAGAATTTGGGAGATCTTCAGATTGGCAAGTTTCATGATGCGGGTCTCCCGGGCAGCGCAAACGTTAGGACAGGGCCCGGTCCAAGTGGGTGTAGCCACCATCCACAAAAATCCATTGCCCGGTGGTGTGGGACGAGGCATCAGACAACAGGAAAACGCACATGCGCGCGATTTCTTCCGAGGTGGTCATGCGGTGGCCCAAGGGGATTTTTTGGGTGATGCTGGACAGTTTTTCTTGCGCGTCGTCAAAGCTGTTGATCCAGCGCGCGTACAGAGGCGTCATCACCTCCGCCGGTATCACCGCATTCACCCGCACGCCATCACCCAGCAGCGCCGCCGCCCACTCACGGGTCAGCGACAGCTGCGCCCCCTTGGAGGCGCAATAGCCGCTGGTGTTGCCCTGGCCGGTGACAGCGGTCTTGGACGACACGTTGACGATGGCGCCCTTGCTGGCTTTGAGGTGCGGCACGCAGTAGTGCGCCATCACGTAGTAGTGAATCAGGTTGCGCTCCAGTGAGCCCACAAAGGCATCACGCCCGGCGTCCAGGCCAACGTTGTCGTTGATGCCGGCGTTGTTCACCAGGCCGTCCACGCGGCCCAGGTCGCGCACCACCTGCTCAACCGCAGCACGGCAGGCCGCATCATCCGACAGCTCGACCTGAATGAAGAGTTGCCTGGCGGCAAGCGCCAGCAATTGCTGGGCGAACTCCGCCGGCATCGGGCTTTTGCCCAGGATGACGGGAATCGCCCCCTCTTGCGCCAGCGTCAGCGAGATGGCCGCACCAATGCCGCTGGCACCTCCAGTGACGATGACCACCTTGTCTTTCAAATGCAAATCCATGGGTTTCCTCGGTTGGTGTTTAGTCTGTCACTGTTGGCAATTTGAGGCCGTAACAACGCAAGGCGTTGCCACTCCAAAAGGCTTCCTGCCCGGAGGGCGTCAGCGCTGTTTTCGCCCAGGTCTGGGCCAGTCCATGCACCGCATCGTACGGTGAGGAAAGTTGGCACACCGGCCAGTCCGAGCCATACATCAGGCGCTCGGGGCCGAAAGCGTCCAGCGCCTGATCAAAGCAGGCCCAGATATTTTGGGCATCGGCCAGGGACAGGCCCTGACCGTGATTCCAGTGCGTCTCGGTCACCAGTCCCGAGAGTTTGCACATCACATGGGGCAGGGCGGCCAGTTTGCTTAAGCTGTCGGCCCACGGGCGGGACTGTTCGCGCTTGGGGCCCCAGTCACGCAAGGCCGGTTTTCCCACATGGTCCAGCACCAGCCAATGCGCGTCGTGCCGGGCGCAAAACTCGATGACCGTGGGTAACTGGTGTTCAAACACCAGCACGTCGTAGACCAGTTGGCGCTGTTGCAGCAGTTGCATGCCGTGGTTGACCGCCGCGGCATTGACCCAGGCCGCCACGTCCGCCTCGTCTTGCAGGATATGGCGCAGGCCCTTGAATGCAGCGTGCTCACACCATGGCTCCAAACGGTGTTTCAGGTCCGCTGCGCCCAGGTCGGCCCAACCCACCACACCCACCACTTCGGGGTGTGTATCGGCCAGATGCAGCAAAAAGTCGGTTTCCTCAGGCAGGGTGCGCGCCTGCACCGCCACCACGCCGTCCACCCCCGCCGCGCGCCTGGCCGCCTCGCAATCCGCAGGCAGACAGTCGCGCTGCAACTGCGGCATGCTGTCGCTGATCCACGGAAAGTCCTGCGCGTGGTAATGCCAGTAGTGCTGGTGGGTGTCGATTTTCATCACGCCTTGGCTTTGAACTCGTAGTGTTTCAGGGACTCAGGCTTCATCTCGATGGAAAAGCCCGCCGCCTGGGGTGGCATGTAGGCTGCATCACGAATGACGCAGGGGTTCAAAAAGTGCTCATGCAGGTGGTCCACAAACTCGATCACACGGCCCTCACGGGTGCCGGCAATACACAGGTAGTCGATCATGGACAGGTGCTGCACGTATTCGCACAGTCCGACACCACCGGCATGCGGGCAGACCGGCAAGTTGTACTTGGCCGCCATCAGCATCACGGCCAGTATTTCATTCACGCCGCCCAGGCGGCAGGAGTCGATTTGCACCACATCAATCGCGCCGCGCATGATGAGCTGCTTGAAGATGATGCGGTTCTGGCACATCTCGCCCGTCGCCACTTTGACCGGGTACACACCTTCGCGGATCACGCGGTGGCCTTCAATGTCGTCCGGGCTGGTCGGCTCCTCGATGAACCAGGGTTTGGCAAAGGCCAGTTCGCGCACCCATTGCACCGCCTGATTCACCTCCCACACCTGGTTGGCGTCGATCATCAATTGGCGATCTGGCCCGAGCACCTCGCGGGCGATACGCAGGCGGCGAATGTCGTCGGCCTTGTCGCGGCCCACCTTGAGCTTGATGTGGTTGAAGCCCGCATCGGTGGCTTCTTGGCACAGGCGGCGCAGTTTGTCGTCGTCGTAGCCCAGCCAGCCGGCGGAGGTGGTGTAGCAGGGGTAGCCCTCGCGCTCCAGTGCAGTCCAGCGCTCTCTTTTGCCAACCGCCCGCTCTTTCAGCAAGGCCAAGGCTTCTTCGGGCGTGATGCAGTCGGTGATGTAGCGGAAGTCGATGAGCCTGACGATTTCTTCGGGGCTCATGCGCGACACCAGCTTCCACACCGGAACACATTCCTGTTTGGCCCACAAGTCCCACACGGCGTTGACCACCGCGCCTGTGGCCAGGTGGATGGCCCCCTTGTCCGGGCCAATCCAGCGCAACTGGCTGTCCGAGGTGATGTGGCGCCAGAAGCGCCCCATGTCCTCGGCCACCCAGGCCATGTCCAGGCCCACCACCAGATGGCGCATGGCCTCGATGGCAGCGCAGCAAATCTCGTTGCCGCGCCCGATGGTGAAGGTCAGACCATGGCCTTCCAGACCGGGCTGGTCGGTTTCCAGAATCACATAGGCCGCGGAGTAGTCCGGGTCCGGGTTCATGGCATCCGACCCATCCAGATGCTGGGACGTGGGGAAGCGCACGTCGATGACGCGCATGTTGATGATTTTGCTCATGTCAGGCTTGTACTGTCGTTTGTGTTTGGTGCCCCAAGCCTTCAATGCCCAGGTGCATGGTTTGTCCGGCGCGCAGGTAAACCGGCGGCTTTTGCCCCAGCCCGACACCGGGTGGGGTGCCGGTGGAAATGATGTCGCCGGGCTGCAGGCTCATGAAGCGGCTCAGGTAGGAAATCAGGAACTTGACCCCGTACACCATGGTCGATGTGCTGCCGTCTTGATAACGCTTGCCGTCCACCTCCAGCCACAGCTTCAGGGCTTGCGGGTCAGGCACTTCATCGGCGGTGACCAGCCAGGGGCCGGTGGGGCCAAAGGTGTCGCAACCCTTGCCCTTGTCCCAGGTGCCACTGCGATCGAGCTGGAATTCGCGTTCCGACACATCGTTGACCACGCAGTAGCCCGCCACGTGCGACAAGGCATCAGCTTCCTCAATGTAGCGGCCACCTTGGCCGATAACCACACCGAGCTCCACTTCCCAGTCGGTCTTCACCGAGCCACGGGGAATCTCCACCGCATCGTCAGGCCCGACGATGGCGCTGGTCCATTTGTTGAATACCACCGGTTCTGGCGGCACCTGCATGCCGCTCTCGGCCGCGTGGTCAGAGTAATTCAGGCCGATGCAAATGAACTTGCCCACCTTGCCCACGCAGGCTCCCAGGCGCAAGTCTTTTTGCGGTGTGCCTGCCACCAGGGGCAAGCTCTCCATGTTCACGCCACGCAAACGCGCCAGGCTCTCGGGCAGCAGGACCGCGCCCGCCACATCGGTAATCACCCCTGAGAGGTCGCGCACGCGCCCCTGGGCATCCAATACACCGGGTTTTTCCTGACCTGGCAATCCGTAGCGTAGTAATTTCATCTCTTGTCCTCAAAGTTAAACAAAATGGGGTGAACCCACATCTTTCCAGTACCTACAGTGTGTCTTCTTACCGTATGAACCAGCTGCCAGGACCAGCACGGATCCTGGCAGCTTCCATACCGCCCCTGCGCCAGAGATCCTTCGGGCAACTGGCTGGCGCGGGTGCGGATTTGCACTGCTCAATGCAGTCCCGGTTCAGAATACGTAGATGAAGCCCGCATTGATCCCGTGCTGTGTTGCTCCGGGCGCTGGAGCATCCTGCCAGTAGCCGACAGCAGGGAAGGCAGCGTTTTTGTTGTTGTCCATGAGCGCTGCGCTTGCCCATAAGGACAAAGCATCATTGACCTTATGGTCCCAACCGACCGTGTACAAATTCGCCTTTGCATTTGTCACGTCAGTCTTGGCAGTAAATAGACCCACTCGGACGAGGTTATCGGGGTTGAGCTGATAGTTGACACCGACCCAACTATGGTCCATTGCAGTGTCCGTGCCCGAAGCAGCATCGGACGCAGAGATCCGGTTGTAGGCGGCAAACAAGGTCGTCGATTGAATCTTGTAAGTTGCACCGACGATGTATTCACTTGATGCATTGAACAAATCAGACAATTTTCCGTTTGCGTCGCGTGTCTCATCGTAGATCGCCCGGACATTCAGGTTTGCGTGTGTGTAACTCAAGGAGGCAGCCAGGCTGCGACCTGCGGAATTGTTACCTGCCTGCCCGCCCAAGGAAAGCTGCAGACCTGCCTCGAAGCCGCTCAGGTTCGGGCTGCGGTAACCCACGGTGTTATTCCATGTACCCCAGTTATGCCCTTTGGACAACGAGTCCACCCCGGACCAGTTCATCCCCATCGGGTCCAGAGACCACGCGTCGTTGCTGTAGGCCAGTGAACGCCCAAATTCGATAGTTCCCATGGTATTGCTCTTAATGCCAACAGTTGCAAAGCGGCTAAAGAGATTGCCTGCATTGCTGTTACCGTTCGCTGCACTAAACCCGGTTTCCAATTTGATTTGCCCTTGGATGCCGGGTGCAATTTCTTTGGAACCGTTCAGGCCGAGCAAACTGGTCCCCCATTCATTGCTTGCTGCGCGAAAGACGCTGTCGCCGGCTGCGCCAATGTTGTCGACATAGGACACACCACTTGCGACACGGCCGTAAATCGAAAGATTTGCATTCGGAACATTGATGGCGATTTCTGCGTGCGAGCTTGCACAAAAAGTTGTGAGGAGAAGTCCGAGGCCAGTTGCATAGACGCTGTGTTTACGGGTCAGGCACAAGATTCGTGTATCTTGAGACGTTGGTGCTTGTTTGCTAGATGTCGAGTTCATTTTCAAAATTTCTTGGTGTAAGGAATGGACGTATTTTTCTGTAATGTTGGCGCTAAATCGCTTGGATCAATCGTAAAGAACGGCCGCAATCTTGGCGTCCTTCATGTTCGACTTGTCGTAGTAGTAGAAGCCGGTGTCGATGATCTTGGGCAACTTCTCGCCCTTGAGTGCCTTCACAGCTGCTTCCACGGTTTTGTAACCAATGCCAACCGGGTTTTGGGTGATCGCGCCCGCAATCGTGCCGTCGTTGATCATGTCCTTTTGGGCTTTGCCGGAGTCAAAACCAATGATGACCACACCGGTTTTCTTGGCTTCTTTCAAGCCCTTGCCGGCGCCAATGGCAGAACCCTCGTTGGTGCCGAAGATGCCTTTGAGCTTGGGGTGGGCTTGCATCAGGGTCTTGGCAATTTCAGCTGACTTGAGGTGGTCGCCACCGCCGTACTGAATGTCCACCACCTTGATCTTGGGGTACTTGGCCTTGATCTGATTCACAAAACCATCGCGGCGGCCGGTGCCGGTGGTGCTGGTCTGGTCGTGCCCAATCACAGCCACTTCACCTTCGCCGCCAATTTTTTCAGCCATTTTGTCGGCGGCCAATGCGGCGGCTGCCTTGCTGTCGGTTTGTGCGGTGGTCAGCACAATGTCGCTGTCCACGCCGGAGTCAAACGCAATCACCGGGATGTGGGCGGCCTGGGCTTTTTTCAGCAGCGGAATAGCCGCCTTGCTGTCGAGCGCTGCAAAGCCAATGGCGGCGGGCTTTTTAGCCAAGGCAGCAGACAGCATGTCGATTTGCTTGTCCACTTGCTGCTCGGTCTCGGGGCCTTCAAACGTGACCTTGACCTTGAAGTCTTTGCCGGCCTGGTCAGCGCCTTGTTTCACTGCTTGCCAGAACTGGTGCTGAAAGCCTTTGGAGATCAGCGGAATGTAGACATCTTGGGCGGATGCGATGCTGGCAAAACCTGCCAGGGCCAGGCTGGCGGTCAAAGCCAGCAGTTTTCTTTTTGCGTTCATGGTTTGTCTCTTGAAAAAATATC
This sequence comes from Rhodoferax ferrireducens T118, assembly GCF_000013605.1. NCBI lineage: Bacteria > Pseudomonadati > Pseudomonadota > Betaproteobacteria > Burkholderiales > Comamonadaceae > Rhodoferax > Rhodoferax ferrireducens. The sequence continues at coordinate 3,470,139 of NC_007908.1, read as the reverse complement.
GATATAAATATGAGTGAGAAATCAAGGAATCACGTGGGTGAAGGTTAGTGGTTTGGGGGGGCAGGCAGTCTCCTTACTTCTTGTTGCGCCGCAGGTTGTCGGTGTAGACCGCCAGGATGATGATCAGCCCGGTCAGCACCATTTGCCACTCCTGGGCGACCGACATGATGCGCAGTCCATTGATCAGCACGCTCATGATGAAAGCGCCGATGAGGGTGCCCAAAATCGTGCCGACACCGCCGCTGAGCGACGTGCCACCAATCACCACTGCCGCAATCGCATCGAGCTCGTAGCCCTGGCCCAGCGCGGGTTGCGCTGAATTCAGACGTGAGGCAATCAGCAAGCCGGCAATGCCACAAATGCCTCCGGAAAAGGCGTAGATGATGATCTTCCAACGGTTGACATTGACACCTGACAAGCGCACCGCCTCTTCATTGCTGCCCAAGGCAAAGGTGTAGCGGCCCAGGGCGGTTTTGTTCAGGATCACCGCGCACACCACCGCCACCAGAAACAGGATCAGCACGCCGTTGGGGATGGGCAGTGAAGGGATCAAGTCGCCAATCAGCGAGCCCAGGGCGATCTGGTCAAAGCCCGCGACATCACTGAAGTAAATCGGCCGGGTCTGGGTAATGATGAGCGAGCTGCCCTTGAGCATCATCATCATGCCCAGCGTGGCAATGAACGGCGGCACCCGCAGCTTGGTGATGGCCAGGCCCGACAAGCAGCCCGACAGCGCGCCCATGGCCAGGGCGCAGACGATGCCCAGCGGCATGGGCAATCCCAGGTTGACCATGAACACGCCTGCCATCACGGCGCAAAACGTCATCAGCACGCCCACCGACAGGTCAATGCCCGAGGTGATGATGATGAAGGTGCTGGCAATGGCCAGCACACCAATCACGGTGGTGGACTGCAGGATGCCAATGATGTTGTCCTGCGTCATGAAGGCATCGGGTTTGAGTACGGTGAACACGGCGATCAGCGCAATCAGGCTGGCAAATGCCAGCAGCTTTTGTTTGGCTTGGTCGCCGCTCAAACGGGCCAGCCAGGAGGAAGAAGAGGTGGGTTGGGTCATGATGGGTTTGCCTTGGGTCTTATGGGTCAGTGCACGGTGCTCGCCAGGGATTCGCGGCGTGTGGCCAGTGCCATCAGGGTTTCCTGGGTGGCGACATCACCCGCAACTTCGCCTGTGATGCGTCCTTCACACATCACCAGCACGCGGTGGCTCAACAGCAGCACTTCGGGCAGCTCGGAAGAAATCACAATGATGGCCTTGCCTTGCGTGGCCAGTTCGTTGAGCAGTTTGTAGATTTCGCTTTTGGCACCCACGTCGATGCCGCGGGTGGGTTCGTCAAAAATCAATACGTCGCAGTCTTGCACCAGCCACTTGGCGACCACCACTTTTTGCTGGTTGCCGCCGGACAGGAGGCGTGCGGTTTGCGTCAGCGACGGGGTTTTGATGCGCAGCTTTCCCACCATCTGCTGCGAGATGTGGTGAATCGCCGGCTGGTTCAAAAACAGGCCCCACTTCAACCAGCGCTTCAGGCTGGGCAGTGTGATGTTGGATTCCACGTCCATGCCGGTGGCCAAGCCAAAGTGTTTGCGGTCTTCGGACAAGTAGCCAATGCCCGCCTGCACCGCGTCCTGCGGTGAAGCCAGGCGAATGAGCTCACCGCGTACCCGCACCTCGCCCGAGTCAATCGGGTCGGCACCAAACACGGCGCGCGCCACCTCGGTGCGGCCAGCCCCCATGAGCCCGGCAAAGCCCAAAATTTCGCCGCGGCGCACACTGAAGTTCACGTCCCGAATCACCCGGCCCCGGTTGAGGCCGCGCACCTCCAGCAGCACCTCGTTGGCGGAGGTATCGGGAATGTGTTTTTCGGCCTGCTCCAGGTTGCGCCCGACCATCATGGCAATGACCTGCTGCATGGGGGTGCTGGCGGGCACGGTGCCGATGGTGCTGCCATCACGCATGACGGTGATGCGGTCGGCAATGCGCTGGATTTCGTCCATCTTGTGCGAGATGTAGACAATGCCGACGCCCTCGCTCTTGAGCTGGCGGATGATGCGAAACAACTCATCAATCTCGGCATTGTTCAGCGCGGCAGTGGGCTCGTCCATGATCAGCACGCGCGACTTGAACGACAGCGCCTTGGCGATCTCCACCATCTGCTGGCGCGCCACCGTGAGTTCGCCAATGGCGGTGGTGGGGGCCAGTGCCAGGTTCAGGCGGTCAAACAGGATTTGCGTGTCCTGGTTCAGGCGCGCCTCGTCCAGAAACAGGCCACCACAATGGCGCGGTTCCCGTCCCAGGTAGATGTTCTGCGCCGCTGTCAGGTGGTTCATCAGGTGCAGTTCCTGGTGCACGATGCCAATGGCGAGCGACTGCGCGTGCGCCGGGCTTTCGATCTCCACCGGTTGGCCGTCGAGCAGCATCTCGCCACTGTCTTTGCGGTACACCCCCGCCAGAATCTTCATCAGGGTGGACTTGCCTGCGCCGTTCTCGCCCATCAGGGCGTGCACCTCGCCAGCGCGCAAGTCAAAGTGCACCTGGTCCAGCGCCTTGACACCGGGGAACGATTTGCTCAGGTTCTTGACAGAGATTAGGGATGTCACGCTACGGCCCTTCGTGGGTTGCTTGCACAGGATTGCGTTAAATGGTCACGCCGCCGTCCACCAGCAGCGTCTGCCCGGTGACAAAGCGTGACTCGTCGCTCGCCAGGAATACCACCATCGGCGTGATGTCGGTCACCGTCGCCAGGCGCCCCATGGGTTGGCGGGCAATGAAGTCTTTTTCAGCTTGCACCGGATCTGCTGCGTTGGCAATGCGCCCGCGCAAAGACGGTGTATCCACCGTGCCGGGGCACAACGCATTGGCGCGCAAACCGGCTTTCACGTAGTCCGCCGCCAGCGATTTCGTCAGCCCAATCACCGCCGCCTTGGTCGCACCATAGGCACAACGGTTGGCAAAGCCCTTGATGCTTGATGCCATGGAAGCCATGTTGATGATGGACACGCTGGTGTTCTCCGCTTGTGCTTTGGCCAGCATGGCGGGCATGAAGGCTCGCGTCATGCGGAACATGCTTTTCACGTTCAGGTCAAAGCTCAAATCCCAATCGGCCTCGCTGCATTCAAGCATGCTGCCATTGGCCACCATGCCCGCGCAGTTGAACAAGGCATCCAGCGCCGGGGTGCGCGCAGCCAGTGCGGTCACGGCAGCGTCGTTGCGCACATCCAGTTGCGCGACTTGAATGCCGGCATGCTCTGCGGCCAGACTGTCCAGAAACTGCTGGTTGATGTCGGTGGCAATCACGCGCGCACCCTCGGCGGCGCAGGCCAAGGCGCTGGCGCGGCCAATGCCCTGTGCCGCCGCAGTAATGAGCACTGTTTTACCTTCCAAACGACCTTGACACATGTTTCAGACTCCGGTTTAATGATTCAAATATGAATAAATTATTCACTTATGATTCAAATCATAGGTTAAATCTTTCGGCTAAGTAGTTGGTACTTTCCCTAATCCGATACAGCTCTGCTATAAAAGACGGCATCTTCAACTGCCCCCTTCCATGACAGCAACTTCTTCCTCCCCCCGCGGCCGCCGACCGAAAGTCGCCGGTGCTCTTGAGCTTTTGACAACAGCCGATGAGCGCTACCGCGCCCCTGCACTGGACAAGGGCCTGGACATTCTGGAACTGCTGGCCACGCAGCCGCAGGGGCTGACGCGGGCCGAGATCGTCAAGGAAATGGACCGCAGCGCCAATGAGATTTACCGCATGCTGGAGCGCCTGGTGGCGCGGCAATACGTGATGCGCAACGCCTCTGGCGACCGCTACGCGCTGAGCCTCAAGCTGTTTGCCTTGGCCCATATGCACCCACCCTTGAGCCGCCTGATCAATCAGGCGCTGCCGGTCATGGATGAGTTTGCCCGCAAGGCCGAGCAGTCCTGCCATATGGGGGTGTACGACCGGGGCAATGTGCTCATCAGCGCCCAAATCAACAGCCCGCGCGGCTGGAGCTTTTCGGTGCAGCGCGGCGCGCGTGTTGGCCTGCTCGACACCGCCTCCGGCCATATCCTGCTGGCGTTTTGTGACCAGGGCAGTTACCAGCGCATGCGTGCGGAACACACACCGGTGGACGGTGAGGTGCCAATCAGCGAGGAGGCTCTTGCCGCTGCGCTGACCGAGGTCCGTGCCCGTGGCTACCTGGAGCGCGACAGCGCGCAGTCTTTTGGTGTGGTGGACATCTCGTACCCGATCCTGGGGCCGGACAACAGCGCGCTGGCCACGCTGACCTGCCCGTACATCCGGCGCATCGACCGCCACATTGGTCCGGAACTGGAACGGGTGCGCGGCTATTTGCATCAGGCCGCGCAAGCCTTGTCGCTTACTCAGGGGATGGTGCGCTGAGTTTTTTGATTGCACCAACTGCGCAGGTCGCAGCCACCGTGACCCGCAGCCTGAGTAACGTTGCCGACCAAGGCGGCTGTTTGGCTGTGTACTCCCGCCGCATGAGCCCTATGGCCCGTATGCTTAAGCTCTGTTCGAGGCTGATGGCAATGGTTTGGCGCAGCAGCGACCTGGCTGAGCTTGTTGCGGTGTTGCTTGTACTGGTGCACTGGGTGGGCCGTGATTCTCTTGCCGGGCATGTCGTTGACCTTCGGTATATGTTGAAGGTCTAACGGTAGCCCCGCCTCCCGGACCCGCCCGGTGCAGGGCTCCACCCGGCCAGGATAGTGTCGTCAACCGGCCAAGGTAGCGGCCGATGCCATCGAAGCAGGCCAGGCTGTTTGAATGCCCATCTTCTGTGTCTTGATGTAAAAAAACATCCGAGTACGTCATCTGCACGCATCAGGCGGGATCGTGATGGCGGCCGACATCGCCCGCACGCTTGGCCGGCCATACCGGCCAAGCTGACGCTGGTGACCAACCCAGCGGATCTGCTGCGCCAGGCAGTGGCAACAGTTGAAGCTGACTTGATCGGCCAATCTCCTGAATTTGCGCCTATTTTGTGCCTACGCAAACTACCTTTCGTTACAACTGTCGGCAATTCTTAAGAAAGCTCTAAGAATTTGACCTTATCGTTCATCAACGTTGCCTATTTATAAAAACCCAATCCAATTGGAGGTCCGACATGAGAATCCGTATCCTTGCCGTTAGCGTTGCGCTAACTGGCGTCAACATCGCCTGGGGAGCGATGAATGAACCCATCAAGCCCATATCAGCCGCCAAGGTCACCAACCCGGCCCTGGTCGAGCTCGGCAAAAAGCTCTTCTTCGATCCGCGCCTGTCGAAATCAGGCTTCATCTCCTGCAACTCCTGCCACAACCTGTCGATGGGCGGCACCGACAACCTGAAGACGTCCATCGGTCACAAGTGGAACGAAGGCCCGATCAATGCCCCCACCGTGCTCAATGCCAGTATGAACATCGCCCAGTTCTGGGACGGCCGCGCCAAGGATTTGCAGGCGCAGGCCGGCGGCCCGATCGACAACCCGGGCGAAATGGGCTCTACCCACGGTCTCGCCGTCGAGGTGCTGCAGTCGATTCCCGCTTATGTTGCCGACTTCAAAAAGTCCTTCGGCACCGACAGGATCGGCATCGAGCAAGTCACCAAGGCGATTGCCGCATTCGAAGAGACCCTGGTCACGCCGAACTCGCGCTTCGACAAGTGGTTGGCGGGCGACCAAAAGGCGCTGTCAGCGAATGAACAAGCCGGCTACAAGCTCTTCAAGGACAGTGGTTGCGTTGCCTGTCATAACGGCCCGGCCGCAGGCGGCAGTTCCTACCAGAAGATGGGTGTCGTCGCGCCTTACCAGACGTCGAACCCCGCCGAAGGCCGCTTTGCGGTCACCGGCAAGGATGCCGATCGCTTCAACTTCAAGGTGCCCACGCTGCGCAATGTGGAAATGACCTATCCCTACTTCCATGACGGCGCCGCCAACACGCTGAGCGAAGCTGTCGACACCATGGGCCGCCTCCAACTGGGCAAGAAGTTCACGGGCGACGAGAACGCCAAGATCGTCGCCTTCCTGAAGACGCTCACCGGTGAGCAGCCGAACTTCAAGCTGCCGATGCTGCCGCCATCTTCCGACATGACGCCCAAGCCGCAACCGTTCGCGCAAAAGTAAGCCCCTCGCCATTCGCTGGCGTGGTGCAGAGAGGAGCAGTGATGAAAGCTCCCTATCCCATTTTTTTTATTATTTTGAAGGAATACGATGAGTTTGAGGAAAAACACGAAACGATACGGATCACTGTCCATCGGGCTGCACTGGGTCATGCTGCTGCTGCTTGCGGCGGTGTATGCCTGCATGGAACTGCGCGGTTATTTTCCGAATGTGAGCGTTCCGCGAGCCTGGCACTTCATGCTGGGCCTGACCTTTTTTGCACTGGTCGTGGTGCGCCTGATGGTCCGTATGACGACTTCGCCCCCTCCGATCAAGCCCAATCCACCCAAGTTGCAGACGCTGTCAGCCAGACTCGTGCAGATTGGGCTTTATGTGCTCATGATTGGCATGCCGCTGGCAGGATGGCTGCTTCTCAGCGCGTCCGGAAAGCCGATCCCATTCTTCGGCCTGCACCTGCCGGCGCTCATCAGCAAGAGCCAAGATATGGCGGAGTTCATCCAGATCATCCATGAGACCGGTGGCACTGCGGGTTACTTCCTGATCGGTTTGCATACCGTCGCCGCCCTGTATCACCACTATGTGGTTCGGGACAACACCTTGCTGCGCATGCTTCCGGCCGGCGCTTGAGTCAACGCCATCGCTGGCGATATCTGGCTTTGCGCTCCAGCCGATGCCCCGGCTGGGGCCAGAATCCCGAATAATTTATATAAAACTGGCCTCTAGCCCTCGTATCTCCTGCCTAATATGCTCCTGAATGTGTAGCAATTTCACAGCGGAAGTGCTGATTGTTCTCTCATCGAGTTTTCATGCGGAAACAGGCCCTCCGCCTGGATTTCATGAATTGCTGACGGCGAAAACACAAACGGCACCCGCAGGTGCCGCTTGATGCGCACTGCCCGCAGGCAGTTGGCCATTAAGCTACTTTAGTGGCTTTCTTGACTGCATCGGCGGTCTGGGTGGCGGCTGCCGTGAAGTTGGCCTGAGCCGTTGCAAGCGCTTTCTTGGCTTGAGCCTGAGCCGACTCGAGTGCATTTTGACCGGAGGTCAAAGCGTTCTTGAAGGCGGCCACAGCGGTTTCGCTGCCAGCAGGCGCGTTCTTGGTCAGGTTTTCCAGCACGCTGTCGAATGCCTTTTGTGCTTCGGCCGTCTTGGCTTCAACAGCCTTGGTAAATTCAGCACCGCTGCCAGTCACAATGGTCTGAACATGCTGAACGTAGGCGGCAGACTTCTCGGTCAGAGGCTTGACCAGGCCAGATTGCAGAGCCAGCAACTGTTGGGCATCTTTGGCACCCAGCGCAGCCTGGACATGGTTGAAGGACTCGCCCAAGGCAGCCTTGGAGGCCGCCAGGTTGAGCTCGACCAGTTTCTCGATGCCGGCAAAAGCCTGGGTGGTGAAGCCTTGCAGTGCTTGCAGATTGGCTTTGTTTGTTGCGATGAATTGTTCGGCGGTGGTGTTCATGTCGGTTTCCTTGATGGGTGAGGCGAATCGGGTGCCTGCTCAGTGAAAGCCGCGTCCCGCTATTTATGTTGCAGTGCAACATCACCTGAATTATAGGGAGAATCCGAAGGCGTGGGGAATTTTTGTTGCACTGCAGCAATTATTAGGGATGTCGGCCTAGTTCCACCGGAAAGCATGGTGGTTGCGAATGGCGGGCCTCTAAGGCGCGAAGCGTTGACTTGTCGACGGCTGTGAAATGATGGGCAGACCCGGCGGATCCGTTTGCGTTGGATTACAAGGAATTTTTACCTCTAGCCCCCGTGTTATCTTGGCATGCAGCTATTAAAACAATAGCATATAAGGCTGCTGGCCACAGAGGAATCAAACCCAGACACCCAAACCCGTCAGCAGATCAGCCCGCACCCACCACTGCGCTCCTGTTGCCAACAGGGAGGCATTCTCAGAAGAAATCGATGACGATCAAGAGTCCGCTGCCCCCATGGGCGGGGGCAGCCAACCGGATGGTGGCCCCACATTGGGACGCGAGCTCTTTGACGATGGCAAGACCGAGGCCGCTACCCGCAGAGTCTGTACCGCCTATGCGGTAGAAGCGTTGAAAGATTTTCTCCTGGCTCTCAAGCGGCACGCCCGGTCCATTGTCTTCAACAGCCAAGGCAATTTTCCCCTCGGTTGACTGCACCCGCACGGTAACCACGCCGTGAGCTGGCGTGTAGCGAATGGCGTTGTCGATGATGTTGACAGCAATTTCCCGAAACGCAGCGGGGTCAGATGAAATGACGGTGTCGCCGCCGATGCGTTCAAAGCCCAAATCGATGTTCTTGCTGTGGGCCTGAACGGCCAGGTCTTCCAGAATCCCCTGCACGATGTCGCAGCACTCCTGCGTCGACATCAGCGTCTTGGCGGCGACGTAGGCTTCCGCAGAAGACAGAGTCAAAAACTGATTGACCAGCCGCCCGGTTTGCTGCAGTGTCCTGTGTGCTGCAATCAGCGACCTGTCGCCGATTTCCTTGTTTTCAGCGCGCAGAGCATCGCTGATTTGGGTTGTCAATACGGCCAGCGGGGTACGCAGTTGGTGTGCCGCATTCTGGATAAAGGCGCCGCGACGGCTGGTGTAGTTTTCCAGGCGCTGGATGTAGTCGTTGAATGAGTCCACCAGGGGCGTCAATTCGGCTGGAATCCGGTTGGTTTGCAGCCGTTGCAGTGAACCCTCCTTGCGTGAGCGCACATCGTTGCGCAGCCGAATCAAGGGTTGCAGGCCGCGGTGCAGGCCAAACAAAATGAAGATGGTGACCAGGGCCAATATCAGCAACTGTTGCCCCACCGCGTGCAGCCACAGCTTGTTGGTGAGTTGCTTGTGGGCACGCGTGGTTTGCGCCACTTCCACGACCACTGGCAGGACCGAAGGGTTGCCAATGACCGGCTGGAAAAAAGCGACCACGCGCACCGGTTCACCGCGCATGGTGGCACCGAAGAAGAAAGGTGAATCGGGTGAAGAATCCAGGACGGGCACTGGCAGATCGGTGTAGCCCGACAGCAGCTGTCCGGCGCCGGTGGTCACGCGATAAAAAATCCGGTCGGACTCCTCCGACTGGAAAAGCTCCAGTGCGGCCGGTGGTATCTGGTGCTGGAATGAGCCATCTTCAAAGCTGATCTGCTGGGCAATCATCCGCGCGGAGCCCAGCAACAGCCGGTCCTGCACGACGGAGGCCGTATCCACTGAACTCTTGAAGGTGAGCCAGGTATCCACCGCGACGGCGCAAATCAGGGGCAACAAAACCCAGGCCAACAATTGCCTTCGAAGGCTGCTATTCATTCCCGGCCGGGCGCAGCAGGTAGCCCAATCCGCGCAATGTCATGATTTGCGCGGAGCTGTGCTCCAGTTTCTTGCGCAAGCGGTGTACGTAGATCTCGATGGCGTCGGTGGACGCATCCTCGCTCAAGGAAAACAGGCTTTGTGCCAGCGCATGTTTTGTGACGGTGGTGCCCGACTTGCGTAGCAGCATCTCCAGCACCGCGCGCTCCCGGGGTGTTAACGCCAGCAGCTGCTGTGAAATATGGAACTCACGCGTGTTCGTGTTGTAGCTCAGATCGCCGCAGGCAATGAGGGGGCTGGCCTGGCCTGACGATCGCCGCAAGAGCATGCGGATACGCGCTTCGAGTTCTTCGATCTCAAAGGGTTTGGCCATGTAGTCGTCTGCGCCCTGGTCGAGTTTGCTCACCCGGCTCTGGATCGTGTTGTTGGCGGTCAGGATCAGCACCGGCGTCTGGTCATCGCGCGCCCGCAGGCGTCGCAACACTTCTTTTCCGTCCAGCTTGGGTAGGGCGAGATCGAGGATGATCAGGTTGTACTTTTCAGACTTCAGGGCGAAGTCAGCATCCGCGCCGTTGTCGATGCAGTCCACGGTGTATTGTTCTTTGCGCAGGGTGCGCCCCAGCCATTGCGCCAATTCGGTGTTGTCTTCGACTACCAGGATTCGCATGGCAAGCAGCTGTTGTGATGTGGTCCAGAAATCATGGCAGATCATAGCCGTGGGCGGGCAGATTGGTACTTTCCCTAGGTTGCAGAAACTGAAAGCGGACTGAAAGCGGCACCCACTTATCGTCCGTCACCCAATCAACTCGGGAGCGTCCATGAATTCCTACCTCACGACGAACTATTCTGCCGGTTTGACGGAAGAGGTTTGAAACGCGATGCCGCGATTCTTTGAGGACGCCCTGCAAGCCAATTGTGTTCCGCAGAAGGTTTCCGACGAACTTTATTCACTGCACTATCAGACAGGACCTAGCCATGTTCAAGCAATTTTTTAAGTCGATGTCTCTGGCTCGCAGGCTATCTTTGGGGTTCACCAGTATTCTGGTGTTGCTCCTGGCAGTTGCCCTGACGAGTGCCTACGCCATACGCCTGCTCGGGCAGCACGTTCAGCATATTGTTGAGGTTGGCAACCGCAAGACCGAACTGGAGAATAAGCTGATGGGCAGCATCAGCGACCTGGCGATTCGCAGCCGTTCAGTGGTCTTGTTCACGGGCAAGCAGCTGGCTATTGAAATACAGTCCGTCAAAGAAGCAGAACTGTCTTTCCTCAGCATCGAAAAAGAGTTGATCGCCCTGCTTGCGGGCGGCAATGCCACGGAGCAAGAGCGTCAACTGATGGCTGATATTTCTCTGGCTGCCAAACAAGTACTTCCAGAAACCGAGGGAGTGGTAAAGCAGGCGATGGACGCTGACAACGTGTCTGCGGTGATGTCGCTGATGAAACGGGTTCTTCCCCCGGAAGTCGTCTTGCGGAGAAAAGTAAGTGAACTTATCGAGCTGCAACGCAAGCAAACAGAAATTGCCAACGGCGAGGTGGTTTCGCTGCAAAAGAAGGCCATGCTTGTTGAGAGCGGATTGGTGCTGCTGGCCTTGCTGCTGGGCGGCCTGATTGCATGGCGCATCACTGTCAGTGTGACGGGGCCGATAGGTCGCGCGGTGGTGGTTGCCGAGCGCATTGCGATGGGTGATCTGTCGTCGCAGATTGAAGTCCGGATTTTTGACGAAACAGGCCGTCTTCTGCAGGCGATTGCCTCCATGCAGAATAAGTTGAAGACTTTGGTGGGCGGCATTCGACGTGCCGCCGACTCTATTGAGTTGGCGAGCAGCGAAGCAGCCTGCGGCAATCTGGATTTGAGCCATCGTACCGAGCAGGCGGCATCGAGTTTGCAGGAGACAGCGCATTCGATGGAGCATCTCACCGGTATCGTGATGCAAAGCGCTGAGTCTGCCAAGCAGGCCAACCAGCTTGCTTCGTCGGCCGCCAATGTGGCGGCGCGCGGTGGCTCACTGGTGTCTGAGGTCGTGAGTACCATGGATGAAATCAACATCAGTTCCAACAAGATTTCTGACATCATCACCGTGATTGATGGCATTGCCTTTCAGACCAACATACTGGCCCTGAATGCCGCCGTCGAAGCCGCGAGGGCTGGCGAACAGGGGCGAGGTTTCGCCGTGGTGGCATCCGAAGTGCGTACCTTGGCGGGTCGTTCGGCCCAAGCGGCCAAGGAAATCAAGAGTCTTATTGGTGCAAGCGTTGAACGGGTGGAGCGTGGCACAAGGCTGGTGGCTGATGCGGGTCGGACGATGACGGAAATCGTGACTTCAGTGCAACGTGTGACGGACACTCTCGGTGAGATTACCGCTGCAGCAACCGAACAAAGCCAGGGTATCAGGCGGATCAATACCGCGATTGCGTCGCTCGATCGCATGACGCAACAAAACGCTGCATTGGTAGAGGAAGGAACGGCTGCGGCAGAAAGCTTGAAGGATCAGGCGGCGCAGCTTTCTGTTGCCGTCAACACCTTTAAATTGGACCGGCTGGGCGACGTTGCGGCACCTGAGATCTACCGTGTCTCGAGCGGCACCGCTGTCAAAAGACTGGCAAGAGACCCTGCCGGGCATGAATTGCAAATGGCTTGAAGTCGTCGTATCCCTGGCGGAAATCGGCCGCTTTCTGGCTGCCAAACTTCCGTCGAGTCAGAAGCTGCTCGTGGCATGCGACGTAGCAAGCATTCCCCACTTTCGTCACTCAAAACACCGGCTAAAGCCATCGAGATCAGTGATCAGGCTCAAACAGGGGGAATGGCGGCATGCGCCTGACCTGATGCCGTGCATATTTTTCATCAGTATTTTCCCTAGTTGAGCGGAACTGAAAGCAGACTGAAAGCGACGTGCTTTTATCGTCAGCCCCGTCGCGCCCAACTCCGGATGGAAGTATTCCGTGGGCTGAGCGCGATGGATAAAACTCAAGGCACCAAACAGCCTTTAACACTAGGAGACTTTATGCAAACAGCCCATACCCCATCCCAACTTTTCAAAGCATTGGCACTCGCAGCTGCGGTAATTGCGTCCTCGACTGCCATCGCAGCGGACAAGGTGACCATCATGGTCGGTGGCTATGAAAAGCACATCTATTTGCCGGCCAAACTGGCTGAAGGCTTGGGTTATTTCAAGGCCGAAGGGCTGGACGTCGAGCTGCTGAACGAAGGCGCTGGCGTAGATGCCGAAAACGAAATGCTGGCCGGTGCTGTGCAAGGTGTCGTGGGCTTCTACGACCATTGCGTCGATTTGCAGACCAAAGGCAAATATGTTGAATCCGTGGTGCAGTTCAGCCAGGCCCCAGGTGAAGTTGAACTGGTGTCCACCAAGCACCCTGAAATCAAATCCATGGCCGACCTGCGCGGCAAAAGCCTGGGCGTCACCGGCTTGGGCTCTTCCACCAATTTCCTGTCGCAATACCTGATGGTCAAGGCCGGTGTTCCACTGGGCGAATTCACGTCCATTCCCGTGGGTGCTGGAACGACCTTCATCGCAGCGATGACGCAGGACAAGATTCAGGCCGGCATGACCACCGAGCCCACCATCTCGCGCCTGCTCAAGACCGGCGAGGCACGCGTTCTGGTGGATATGCGATCCATAGAGAAGACCAAACAGGCGCTGGGTGGAACCTACCCTGCGGCCTCGCTGTACATGCCCACCGATTGGGTCGAGAAGAACAAGCCGACGGTCCAGAAGCTGGCCAACGCGTTTGTCAAGACACTGAAATACATCAACACGCACAGCGCTGCCGAGATTGCCGACAAGATGCCCAAGGATTTCTATGTGGGTGATAAGGAGGGCTATGTCAAAGCTTTGGCGGACGGCAAGAGCATGTTCACGGCGGATGGCGTGATGCCAGCCGGTGGACCTGAGACTGTGCTCGCGGTCCTTTCTGGGTTCTCCAAGAATGTCAAGGGGAAAACGGTGGACTTGTCGAAAACTTTCACCACCGAGTTCGTGAAGAACGCCAAGTAATTTACCCGCTCGGCGCCCCTTGCTCGGGGCGCTGGATGCCAGACCTGTAGGGGTCCCCAACTGCTTGTTCAAATGAAACGAATCTCGAAGAAACCACTGTGAAGGAGAGTAAGCGACCACGCGTGTGACGGGTCAGATATGTCGGTCCGGGATGAGGACACTCCGATAAGGAACAAGAGCGCCAAGTTCGATGTTCAGATGGGAATCTCGTCAGCGAATGCCATCTCGGCCTGTAGGTTAGAACTTCTGAAACCAGAAGTTGAGTTCAGGTGAAGCAGTGAGGCTGCGCATCCTTGTAAGCAACAATATTTGGAGAAATTTCAATGAAAAAAACTTTGATCGCCTTGGCCGTTCTCGCCGCATCCGGCGCCGCCATGGCCCAATCAACAGTCACTTTGTATGGCATTGCCGATGTCGTTGGCAGGTACAGCACCACCGACCTAGGCAAAGGTGCCGGTTCGCTCGCCAAATCCGAGATCGTAAGCGGTGGTATCAATACATCGCGCTGGGGTCTGAAGGGCTCTGAAGAGCTGGGCGGCGGCTTGAAAGCCAACTTCAAGTTGGAAGAAGGCTTTGCCATGGATACCGGTGCAGGTCAGACCAAAGACTTCGCGAGCGCTCCCCAGGCCTTTTCTCGTGAGTCCTGGGTGGGATTCTCCGGTGGCTTTGGTGAAGTCAAACTGGGCAAGACCTGGACGCCGTTTGACGACGTGATTGGCACGTCTGACGGCATGTTTAATGCGGTAGGAATGTCTCCCATGCGCCTCGCATTCGCATCAGAAAACTACCGCGACACGATCAGCAACACCATTTATTACGCAACCCCCAACTTCAGTGGTTTTGCGGCTGCAGCAAGCTACAGCGCGAGGGAAGGTGACCCCAAACGCGCACGGGTTGAAGCGTTCAACGTGACCTATGGATCGGGTCCGGTGGCCGTGCAATTCGCGTACCAGCAAGAGCACCTGGAGCTGGCAACAGCCGGTGGCATAGCAGGTACCACAGCAAACAATGGTACCTATGCGGTTCTGGGTGGCTCTTATGACTTTGGCATCGCCAAGGCCAAGGCCAACTATGCCAAGGTCACCAATAAGGCTTGGGGCGGCGGCTCAGGCGAAAATATTGACGGCAACAACACCAAAGAGTGGCAAATCGGCGTAGACGTTCCGATGGGCACCGCGCTGACCCTGTCGGCAAGCTATGCCAAGTCTGATGACAATAACGCCACAGGGGCTAATCGCACGCAAAAGCGCGATGGTTTTGGCGTGGCTGGCAAGTATGTGCTTTCCAAACGCACCTTCCTTTACGGCGGCTTCAGCCTCAATACAGCGTCACAAGTGGTGACTGGCTCGACGACCGGCGACTGGAAGAAAAATATTGTCGAATTGGGCATGAACCACAAGTTCTGATGCAACGGAAAAACCGCCAGATGTGAGCCCCGGATATTGGCTTGAAGTGCTGGCGGCTCAGCTTCAAAGATGAGCTTGATTGAAGGTCGTACCTGTCATGGGTACGACCTTTTCATTGGCCCAGGTTATGCCGCTGTCTTGCCTCGAACTACAGAGCGTCCTCAAGCGCAATCGGGGCCTTGGCTAGCCATCTCCTTCTTTGTGTCGAAAACAGAACTAGGTGTTTTCCCTAGTAACCTAAGACTGAAAGCACGCTGAAAGCCCAAGTGGTCTATTGTTGCGTTCTCATCTCATCTCCTCAGGAAGTTTTATGAAAAGTAAATTCAATCCCAACCGTCTTTTTCAAGCAATTGGACTTGCGTCCATCGTTCTTGTTTCTTCCTCTGCCATGGCGGCCGACAAGGTGACCATCATGGTCGGTGGCTATGAAAAGCACATCTATTTGCCGGCCAAACTGGCTGAAGGCTTGGGTTATTTCAAGGCCGAAGGGCTGGACGTCGAGCTGCTGAACGAAGGCTCCGGCGTGGATGCCGAAAACGAAATGCTGGCAGGTGCTGTGCAAGGTGTCGTGGGCTTCTACGACCATTGCGTCGATTTGCAGACCAAAGGCAAATATGTTGAATCCGTGGTGCAGTTCAGCCAGGCCCCCGGTGAAGTTGAACTGGTGTCCACCAAGCACCCTGAAATCAAGTCGGTGGCTGACTTGCGCGGCAAAAGCCTGGGCGTCACCGGCTTGGGCTCTTCCACCAATTTCCTGTCGCAATACCTGATGGTCAAGGCTGGTGTTCCACTGGGCGAATTTTCGACCATTCCCGTGGGCGCTGGAACGACCTTCATCGCAGCGATGACGCAGGACAAGATTCAGGCCGGCATGACCACCGAGCCCACCATCTCGCGCCTGCTCAAGACCGGCGAGGCACGCGTTCTGGTGGATATGCGATCCATAGAGAAGACCAAACAGGCGCTTGGTGGAACCTACCCTGCGGCCTCGCTGTACATGCCCACCGATTGGGTCGAGAAGAACAAGCCGACGGTCCAGAAGCTGGCCAACGCGTTTGTCAAGACACTGAAATACATCAACACGCACAGCGCTGCCGAGATTGCCGACAAGATGCCCAAGGATTTCTATGCGGGTGATAAGGAGGGCTATATCAAAGCTTTGGCGGACGGCAAGGCGATGTTCACCGCCGATGGCGTGATGCCAGCGGGAGGTCCCGAAACGGTTCTCTCCGTGTTGTCTGCGTTCTCGAAGAACGTCAAAGGCAAGACAGTAGATTTGTCGAAGACCTACACCACCGAGTTCGTGAAGAACGCCAAGTAAGCTGGAGCAAGCAATGACTGATCACAACGACAGCCCGGCGATTGAGTTAATCAACGTCAGTCGCCGTTTTCTTACCCCGGACGGCAAGTCCATGACCGCCCTGCGGGACTTCAACATGTCCGTTGCACGTGGCGAATTCGTCGCGGTGGTCGGCCCGACCGGCTGCGGAAAATCCACCACCTTGAACCTTGTCACCGGTCTGGCCAAGCCCTCGGCAGGGGAGGTTCGGGTGATGGGCGCCCCGGTCACGGGCATTCATCCACGCATCGGATTTGCTTTCCAGACGGATGCGCTCTTTCCGTGGCGAAGTGTGATTGACAACGTGGTGGCGGGACCGCTGTTTCGCGGTATGCCCCAAGAGCAGGCCTACGCCAAAGCGCGTGAGTGGCTGGCGCGTGTGAATCTTTCTGGTCACGAATCAAAGTATCCCCATCAGCTTTCCGGCGGTATGCGAAAACGCGTGTCGTTGGCACAGACCTTCATCAATGAACCGCAAATTTTGTTGATGGATGAGCCGTTTTCAGCGCTGGACGTGCAGACCCGCGCCTTGATGCATGAGGAGCTTCTCCGCCTGTGGTCGCAGGCCAAGGCTTCCGTGGTTTTTGTCACACACGACCTTGAAGAGGCCGTTGCCCTGGCCGACAAGGTCTATGTGCTCACTGCGGGACCTGCGACGGTCAAATCGGTGTACGCCGTTGACCTCCCTCGTCCCCGCATCGTGAGTGAAATCCGCTACGACAAACGCTTTATCGACATTTCTCGCACCATTTGGGAGGACCTGCGCGACGAAGTTCAGCGTGGTGCTGCCCGTGAAGAGGCCTTGGTGGCCTAAGGAAACAACATGACTAATGCATCTATTGCAACTATTGCCGCCGGCGCCATTTTTCAGCCCGGCACCTCTGACGCAGAAATTGAAGCCAAGGCTGCCAAGGCGGCTCGCCAGCGCAAATCCGCTGTTTATTTTTGGCGCTACTTCATCCTCGTCTTCTTTCTTGGCGGCTGGGAATTGGCTGTCAAGTTCAAGTTATT
The DNA here is from genome assembly GCF_000013605.1 of Rhodoferax ferrireducens T118. Lineage (NCBI taxonomy): Bacteria > Pseudomonadati > Pseudomonadota > Betaproteobacteria > Burkholderiales > Comamonadaceae > Rhodoferax > Rhodoferax ferrireducens. The sequence goes on along the minus strand of NC_007908.1, from coordinate 3,452,974 downwards.
GGATCCCTTCTTTTTCTCCAGCCCATCGGCTATCGTCATGCGCCTGGTTGAATGGGTCGTGGACGGCACGTCTGAAGGCCCCTTGTGGTACCACCTCTGGGTCACCATGGAAGAATCGCTACTTGGCTTCTTCTCCGGTTCCGTCGCCGGCATCGTGGCTGGCATTGCCTTGGGACGCAACCGGATGCTGGCCGATGTGTTCTCGATCTACATCAAGGTCATCAACTCCGTGCCGCGGGTGGTGCTGGCGCCGATTTTCATCATGATCTTTGGCTTGGGCCTGACCTCCAAAGTGGCCTTGTCCTTTGTCATGGTGTTCTTTGTGGTGTTTTCCAACGCCTTCCAGGGCGTGGTGGAGGCGGACCGCAATCTGCTTGCCAATGCCCAGATCCTGGGTGCCAGGGGTTGGCAGCTCACCCGTTCGGTGGTGATTCCGTCCGCCATGAGCTGGATCTTTGCCTCCCTGCATGTGAGTTTTGGCTTCGCCATTGTGGGCGCCATCGTGGGTGAATTTGTCGGTGCCCGCTATGGCATTGGTTTGCTCATCAATGTGGCCAAAGGTTCGTTTGACGCGGCCGGCATGTATGCCGCCATCGTGATCATCATGGTCGTGGCCCTCGCTGCTGAATATGCCATGACGCAGGTTGAGAACCGGCTGGCGAAATGGCGTCCCGCGCCACTGCAAGAACTGCATTGAGTTTCAGGTTGAAAGTGCCTTGAAGCGCAAGCTCGCTCTGTTCTGTTGAGTAGTCGGGCCGTCAAATGAACCGCGAGAAGGCAGATGAGTTTTGTCTCATCTGCCTCCTCGCGTTTTGACCAAGCGGCGCATGCTGCCGACTGAGCGGACACACTTCAACGGGTCGGGTCTGTCTGACGCGCGGTGGATGCGCGGCAGGCGTGTCAATGCTATAAATACAGTAGCTTCATGCGCATATTTCACGGGGGCCACAGGTCAAATTCGTTTGAATCATTGGTTGCCTGTCATGCGGCACAATCGATCTTGCTTCAGGACATGGAAATGCTCACGACCCTCATCACCATCTGGATTCTCCACGTCGCTGCCCTGGCCACACCGGGCGCCAATGTTTTGCTGGTGTCGCAGCTGGCGGCCAGTGACCGTGCCCAAAGTGCGGTGTTTGCGGCCTTGGGCGTGACGTTGGGCGCGTTCGTTTGGGCCAGCAGTGCGGTGCTGGGTGTGCACGCCCTCTTTCAGGCTTTCCCGGGTTTGCGCCTGGCCTTGCAGATTGCCGGCGGCGTCTACCTGCTGGTGGTGGCTGGTCGCTTGTGGCGCTCCGGCGCTGCGGCGCTCATCGAAAGCCGTGCATCGGTGTCTCGCCGCGCCGCATTTCGCCTTGGATTTTTGACCAACATCACCAACCCAAAGTCCGCGCTGTTCTTCGGCAGCGTGTTTGCGGCTTCGTTTCCTGCAGCACCCAGCCCGCTCCTGCAAATGGCGGCGGTGGCCATGATCGTGACCAACGCACTGAGCTGGCATATCCTGCTGGCCTACCTGTTCTCGCGCGCGCAGGTGCGTTCGGGTTACTCGCGCGTGCGCGGCCTGGCCAATCGCATGGCGGCCGCGGTGGTTGGCGTTTTGGGCCTGGGGCTTTTGGTGGCGACCTTGCGCGATGCCAGAGCGTAGCAAGCTGCCTGGGCGGTCCGGTGGTGATCAGCCGCATCCGGCAACTGCGGTACATTGAAGTCAACTGTCAGACACTTTGAGCAAATTTTATTGATTCAACAACGCCATGTCTTACCAACTCCACTACTGGCCCAGCATCCAGGGCCGCGGCGAATTTGTCCGTCTGGCGCTTGAAGCTGCCGGCGCACCGTATGTCGATGTCGCGCGCGGCGATGCTGCCAGCGGGCAGGGCCTGCCGGCCTTGTTCCACTACCTGCAGGACGAGTCCGTCGCACGACCGCCATTTGCCTGCCCGGTGCTGGTGGATGGCAAGCAGGTGATCGGGCAGACCGCCGCCATCCTGCTGTATCTGGGGCCGCGCCTCAAGCTGGTGGGCGCCAGCGAGGCCGACCGCCTGTGGACGCATCAGATCCAGCTCACCATCGCCGACGCCGTGGACGAGGCGCACAACACGCACCATCCGGTAGGCGCTGGCCTGTATTACGAAGAGCAGAAGATGGAAGCGGCCCGGGCCGCGAAAGAATTTCGCACCCAACGCATTCCCAAATTTCTCGGCTGGCTGGAGGCTGTGCTGGCGCGCAATCCCAAAGGCGACCGGCATCTGGTGGGTGCGCGCCTGAGCTATGCCGACCTGTCGCTATTCCAGCTGGTGGCGGGTCTGCTCTATGCGTTCCCCAAGGCGACGAAGCGCGCCTTGAAGAAGACCCCGTTGGTGCTGGCGCTGCACGAGCGCGTTGCACAGCAGGCCCGCGTGTCGGCATACCTGCGCAGCGAACGCCGCATTGCGTTCAACGAGGACGGCATCTTCCGGCGCTACCCGGAGCTTGATGCCTGAGACAGTACCGTGGCGAAGTGGCCGATGGCTTCTTCGACTGGGAGCCGGGCTAGCTCCGACGTCGGCCGCCGATGTCAATTAAAATTCCATACTGCGCCGCCACAGGCGGGCCTTGATCAGGAGAACCCATGATGCGTCATTGTTCGTCACCCTGGAACTGGCTTTTGCTGTGCTTGTCACTGTTGCTGCCGGCCTGCAGCAGCTATGCGCCGCCCCGCACGCTGGTCGGAATGAGCCGGGATGAGCTGGTGGCGCTGATGGGGCCGCCCGACATGGAGCGCCGGGTGGACGCAGGCACTCGACTGGAATTCCCGCGCGGACCTTATGGTCAGCATACTTGGTTTGTCTATTTCGACGCCGCCGGCCGGGCCATCCGCGCCGAGCAGGTGCTGACCGAGCAGAACTTCAACCGCATTCTGCCCGGCATGGCGCAGGACGAAGTACGTCAGCTGCTGGGTCGGCCCAGCGAGGTGCAGGGCCTCGCGCGTGCCCGCGGCGTGGTGTGGAGCTACCGTTACGAAAATCCATTTTGCGACTGGTTCCAGGTGGAGCTGTCGCTGCAACAGCAGGTGCGCTCCGCCGGTTACGGCAAACCGCCCGAATGCGAGCAGCGCGACGGGATTTTTCCATTTTGATGGATGACACGCACTGATCGTTCATCGCGTGGTCGCGAGCTTCGGCGTTTCTATGTCAGGTACGCCGGTGAATGACAAGCCAAACATAGATGGCGATGTTGACCACGACGACAGTGGTAGCAAGCACGAACTGAACCTCGCGGGTCAGGCCTGAAGGATAAATGACGTCGAGGAGATAGTGCTCGATGAAGCTTTCCGCGTAGCCTGATTGACCGGCCCGGACACGAAGGTCGTTCTCGAGATAGGTGAGGGGGCAGATGCGACCCGTGAGCTCTATGAAGAACGCCCAAGCAGCCACGGGAAGATGAACAAGTGGCATCCAGCGCCAGCGCGCGGCGAGTGCCCCACCGAAAAGCGCGAACAAGATGAATGACAAGTGGAACAGCAGAACGCCGTCAGCTGCAAAACGAAAGTACATGCGAACGCCGGTCCGATGATGGATGCCGCCCGAGGAGGAGGCAGGTGTTAGCTGATCGGGTCGATGCCTACTTGACGCATTGCATGAGGTTTGAGTTCTTGCCTTGCCCGCTGTGCTCACTCACGACACAGGACATGCCGCCACAGAGGCAGTGAACGACTTGGGTCGACATGCTGGCAATGGAGGTCGGAGCCGAGCACTGGCAAGCCGGGGCGGACATGACGCCCTGCGCCTGGGCTTGGCCCCAGCGCAGACCGAGCAGACCAAGCAAAAGAACGAGCACCGAACCGAGAACAATTGCCGCAAGGTGCGTGAAGCGTAGTGAACGTCTGAGCATAAGGACTCCTTCTCATCATGCGTAGACCTGGCTTTGACCTGTTTCCACTGACAGTTTTAGCTTCATGAGGAAGCGGGTTGATGGTCAGGTTACAGGGTTGAATGAACGTAACAGTGTCAGCGCCTGCACTATAGCCTGCATGCTGGAAGGATACAAATGCGCCCAGGGGTTGCTCTGGTGAAGTCCCCCACAAGATTGAGGCGGGCGTGGGCTGTGTTTTGGCTGGTGGCTACATGACGCCACAAACAAAGTGGCCCGCTAATAATTATGTAGCAGGCTTTCTATGTCTGACAGGGTCAAGTGGTGGGAACTGAGAGATTCGAACTCTCGAGCTACGGATTAAATGATGGGCCTTTAACGTGCGATGATCCATTTCGATGGCCTGATACGAAACACAATAATGGGAACCGTGAGCAATATGCGACCAAATTTTGTTAACGACGCAGATGATCGGCGTCACGCATGAGGTGCGTCAATGACAGCTTCGCACGTTGCCTGACGTACCGGTTAGGCAAGCGAGCGGCGGTTCTGTCGCGTTGCCGACTGACGAACGTGTTTCTGGTGGGAGCGAAGCCGGTTCTTCAGCCTGCATAGGCCCGACTAGCCAACGCTTGGGCCAGCACTTGAGCTGGGTTGACCAGCGTCCACTTCGCCGCCTGTGGTGCCGATGTCAATGTCAACGGGATTTCGGTACAGCCCATGATGAGGGGGACATCACCATGCCGCCCAATCAGTCGCTGTGCAACATCGACGAAACACGACTGAGCGTAGGCCATGTCGCCGGTTTTAACCCCGTCGTAAATGCCTCGCATCAGGGTCTCGCGCTCGGCCTCATAGGGCAGGTGGCAAGTGATACCCGCCTGTGCCAGAGCGGCTTCGTAAAGTCCGGTCCGGTAGGTACCTTGCGTGGCCAATAGGCCCACTTCGCGCAATCTCAGCGCCCGTAGGTAGGCAACCACTTCGCGGGGCATATGCAGCAACTCGATCAGGGGAATACGGGCCTGCAACTCGTCATGCCAGGCGTGAGCGGTGTTGCAGGCCATCGCCACGGCACATACGCCGACAGTTTCCAGTCGCCCAAGCGCCCTGGCCATGGCCTCCAGAGGCGCATCGTCGGCTGAGCTCAGGGCTTGTGTGCGGTCCGGCACGGGCACCTGCATCAGCCAGTGTTCGGGGAATGTCTGATCGTTCACGGCCTGGCCGCACTGTTGCATCCTGTCGGCACAGGCCTGCACGAAAAGACGGACGAAATCGGCGCCTGCGGCGGGGCCCATGCCACCCAGGATACCGACGATGCGGGTTGGCAACTCACTTGCCGCTGAAGGGGCTGCCAGCGTCGAGCAATCAAGGGCGGCTGGCATACACGCAATTATTTTGAAATAGGCAGGTGCAACGCCTAGCGCAGCATGGTCGACATGGCCGACAGGCTGTTGATCATGCGCACGGCGGCTTCCACCGTGGGGGCATCAAAACCGACCTCGTCTCCGTCCAGCCGCCGCAGGGTGGGCCACTGGCAGAACAGGTCGGCCAGCGCTGTCGTCTGGGTCTGGATACGAACGGCGATGGGTCCTGCCAGCACGAAAGGGCGGGCCGTGCTGTGCCGCATCAGCGCTGCTGCCACGCTTTCACGGATGGCGCTGCAGGCCTGCGCGGGCGAGAGACTGACGCCGCTGGTGTGGCCGGTTGCCCGCTTGGTCTGCACAAAGGTGGCATGTGGGAATACGGGCCGGTGTTCTTCGATGAAAACATCATCGCCGCTGGCCATCACCACCGGCACGCCATACTCGCCGGCCAGGGCACCATAAATGCCAGCTTCGCCCAGCTCGAGATCGTTGACGTACACGCGTGCGAAAGCAAAGCTGTTGATGGTGTGCGCCAGAATGCCACGGCCTTTCGCCCGCGAGTGGTAGCCGATCATGCAGACGGCGTCCACGCCCTCGTCGACCCCTGCCACCATGCCCAGGTAGCGCGGCTTGCCCTGCACGGCCTGGGCGCGCGGGTCCAACAAATCGGGCGGCATATTTCGAAAGCCCCCGTGCGAATCGTTGACCAGCACCTTGGTGGCTCCTCCGTCGAATGCGCCTGCAATGGCCGCGTTGGCCTCATGAGTCATCAGTATGCGAGCGCGCTCATACTCGGGGTTGCCGACGCGTACCTGTTCAGGATGGTAAACGCCGGCAACGCCTTCGATATCGGTGGAAATCAGGACTTTCATGAAGAACTCGCTGAAGGTGTCAATGGATGTGAAGTCGCAGGCCAGTCGTGCAGCAGATCGGCTAGCGCGATCCGGTGGTGGCCGTCGCGGCCGGTCACGGCACAAGCGCCCCACAAGGCGTGAATGATGGCTTGTTCGGTACTGTCGGAGACGGCCTGAAACAGGGCATCAATCAAACCATCATGCAGCATCGCCGTCGTCGGCATCGGCCTGTTGCTTTGCTGGGGCACGGTGTAGGCGGTGGAAAAAGCCAGCGCAATGTCGCCGCTGCCGTGGCCGAACACCGACCCAGTGCGGGCCAGGCCGGCACCAGCGCGCAGCGCCAGTCGGCGTAGTTGGCGCGCATCGAGCGGCGCGTCAGTGGCTATCAGCAAGATGATGGAGCCTTTTTCGGGCTCTGCAGCCAATGACTTCTGCGAAGTGGCCAGCCGGGTAGCCAACTGCGGTCCCAGCGCATGGCCGGCAAGAACCAGTTGTGGCAGTCGGCCGTAGTTGGCCAGTACCAGTGCGCCAACGGTGTATTCAGTGTTAGCCATTACCCGTGCCCGGCGCGACGCTGTGCCAATGCCACCCTTTAGCCCAAAGCTCGACATGCCGCGCCCGGCGCCGACCGAACCTTCTTCAACGTCCACGCCAGCTTGCGCGCAGGCCTGCAGGTAATGCTGTTCGGTGATGGCCATGCGCTGTATGTCATTGAGGAAACCATCGTTGCATTCAAAGACCAGCGGATTGACCGTGGGCAGGCTGCGGCCGGTTTCCGGGTTGGCCGCCATGCATTGGCGTATTTGCGCCGTTGCCACGGCAGGCACCGAGAAAGTGTTGGTCAAGGCTATCGGAGTCTCCAGCACGCCAAGCTCTTCAATCTGCAGCAGACCCACACTCTTGCCAAAACCGTTGAGCACCGCCGCCGCCGCCGGCACCCGGTCGCGAAACGGGTCTCCCGCATGAGGGCGCACCACCGTCACACCAGTCTGCACGTCCTGCGCAGCCAGAGTGTGATGGCCCACGGTCACACCGGCCACATCGGTGATGGCGTTGCGCAGCCCCTGCGGCAGGTTTCCTATGTGGGGCAGCAAATGACGATGCATCATGAAACTACTTTCTTACTCGCGATCAATTTTCGGATCCAGCGCATCGCGCAGGCCATCGCCCAACAGGTTAAAAGCCAGCACCGTCATAAAGATCGCCAAACTGGGAAATAGCGCCACGTGCGGCGCGTTCACCATGTCGGCGCGGGCTTCATTGAGCATGGCACCCCATTCAGGTGTGGGCGGCTGAGCCCCCATGCCGAGAAATGACAGGCTGGCTGCTGTAATGATGGAGGTGCCCAATCGCATGGTGAAGTACACGACGATGGATGAAATGGTGCCCGGCAGAATGTGCCGCATGATGATGGTCCAGTCTGACGCACCAATGCTGCGGACCGCCTCGATATAAGTCATTTGCTTGAGCACCAGGGTGTTACCACGTACCAGGCGCGCAAACGCGGGTACGCTGAACACCGCCACGGCGATCACCACATTGACCATGCTGCTGCCAAGAATGGCGACCACGCCCAGTGCCAGCAAAATTCCGGGGAAGGCAAACAGCACATCGGAAATGCGCATCACAATGCGGTCCCACCAGCCTTCATAGTAACCTGCGAGCAGACCGAGCGCGGTGCCAATGGCGCCACCAATTGCAACCGACAGAAATCCTGCGGCCAGCGATATGCGCGCGCCCACCAGGATGCGGCTCAAGATGTCGCGGCCCATCGGATCCACACCTAGCCAGTGCTGCCACGAGGGGCCGTCGTTGAGCTTTTCGTAGTCAAAAAAGTTTTCCGCATCGTAGGGGACGATCGCTGGCGCAAACACGGCCAGCAACACCAGAACCAGCACGAGTGCCAGAGCCGCCACGGCAACATGCTGCTTTCTGAACTTGCGCCAGAATTCCGTCCACGGTGTGCGCACGGGTGCGCCCTGCACAGCGGTAGATGCTGTTGGCAGGGCCGGAACGTCGGCGCTTGAAGGAGGTTGTTGGGTCATGGCCTGCTCACTTGTAGCGAATGGTGGGGTTGATAAAGCCATAGAGCACGTCAACAATCAGGTTGATCAAAATAAATTCCATGGAAAACAGCAGCACCAGCGCCTGAATGACCGGGTAGTCGCGCATGGTCACCGCATCGACCAGCAAACGGCCCAGTCCAGGCCAGTTGAAAACTGCTTCCACCACGATGGAGCCGCCCAGCAGGAAGCCGAACTGAAGTCCCATCATGGTGACCACGGGTATCAAGGCATTGCGCAGGCAATGCTTGAAAATGACCGTGCGCTCTTTCAGCCCCTTGGCCCGCGCCGTGCGCACGAAGTCCTCCTGAATCACTTCAACAAAAGACGCCCGGGTAAAACGGGCCATCACCGCGGCCACCGCTGCGCCCAACGTAAGGGACGGCAGGATGTAATGCCGCCAGCTATCGGCCCCCACCGTGGGGAACCAGCCCAGTTGCACCGAAAACACCTGCATCAGCAACATGCCAAGTGCAAATGCGGGAAAAGAGATGCCCGACACAGCAATCGTCATGCCCAATCGGTCCGGCCACTCGTTGCGGTACACCGCCGAGGTGATGCCAATCGTCATGCCAAAGATCACCGCCCAGACCATGCTGGACAATGTCAGCAAAAGTGTCGGCATGAAGCGCTCGGCAATCTCGGTGGACACCGGTCGCCGCGTGCGCAGAGAAGTACCAAAGTCGGCTTTGACGACATGCGCGAAGTAGCTCACAAATTGCTCAGGCAACGGGCGGTCCAGGCCCAGTTCTTGGCGAACCAGTTCCACCGTCTGCTGGTCGGCGTCCTGGCCGGCGGCCAGACGCGCCGGGTCACCCGGCAGCATGTGCACGAACAAAAACACCAGCACTGCAACAATCAGCAGCGTTGGGGTTAGGCCCAGCAGCCTTTTCAGGAAATAGTTCAGCATGGAGAGTCAGATCGGATCAGGTCAAGGCGTACGCCGGCGGATGCCAGCGCACGCGGGAGCGTTGCCCGTGCGGCAACAGGGAGGCTTACTTGACGGCAACTTCCTCGGAGTGAATGCTGCCGTCAGGCATGACATATACGCCCGAGAGTCGCTTGCTGGTGGCGTAAAGGTTCTGCTCCGTCACCAGGGGTGCCCAAGGCGCGTCTTTCATGATCTGCTCCTGTGCATCGCGGTACAACGCGGTCTTTTCTTTCTCATCGACCGACTTCAGCGCGTTCGCAATGTCGGCATCTACCTTGCTGTTGCTGTAGTAAGCGGTGTTGTTCAACTTCGGTGGCCAAGATTCGGTGGCCAGCAGGGGGCGCAGTGCCCAGTCGGCTTCACCGGTCGAGGCTGACCAGCCCGCGTAATACATCCTCACCTTGGCCGTTTTCGAGTCCGGCGCTGCCTGCACCCAGTCGGTACGCTGGCCGGGCTCCAGCGCTAGCACGGTGATCTTGATGCCGACCTGAGCGAGTTGCTGCTGCACAAACTGCAGCGTCTTTTGCGTCGTGGTGTTGGTGTATGCGCCCCATAGCACCGACTCGAAGCCATTGGCGTAGCCCGCCTCCTTCAGCAATTCGCGCGCCTTCTTCGGGTCATATGGCCATGGTGCCATCTTGTGCGCATATTTCACGCCTTGCGGAACGATGCCCTGAGCCGGGAAGGCGTAGCCGCTGAAGGCCACTTTTACCAACGCCTCCTTGTTGATGGCGTAATTGATCGCCTGGCGCACCTTAACGTTGTCAAACGGCTTTTGCAGCATGTTGAAGCTGATGTAGCGGGTAATGATGGACGGGCCGGTCATCAGATCGAGTTTGGCGTTCTTTTTGAGTTCTGCCGCCTGCTCGTAGGGTAAAGGGAAGGCGAAATCAGTTTCGCCGGTCTGCAACATCGCGGCACGCGTGCTGTTTTCCAGCACAGGTTTCCATGTCACCGTATCGACCTTGGGGTAGCCCTTTTTCCAGTAACCGTCGAATTTTTTACCTTTCACAAAATCAGTCTGCTTCCACTCAACAAAAGTAAAAGGGCCAGTGCCAACAGGGTTGAATGCGATGTCTTTGCTGCCGTATTTTTTAAGCGCAGCGGGCGACATCATCACAGCAGAAGCATGGGCCAGCGAATTGATAAAGGGCGCAAAAGGCTCCTTCAGTGTCACGCGCACGGTCAAGGGTGACTCGACTTCCACTTTTTCGATGCGGTTGAACTGGTTGGTACGGGCGAGTTTGTTTTCGGCATTGAGCACGCGATCCAGCGTCACCTTCACCGCCTCGGCATTGAAATCGGTGCCATCGTGAAACTTCACGCCCTGACGCAGCTTGAAGGTGTACACAAGACCGTCTTTGGAAACAGTGAAGCTTTCGGCCAGCACCGGCTGAATTTTCAGATCCTTGTCAAATTCAAAAAGCCCCTGGTAAAAGGACTTGGTGACGGCTGTGGTTAGCGTGGTGTTGGTGTTGTAAGGATCCAGGGTTTCGGGTTGTCCGCCAATGGCCAGCACCACATCCTTCGCGGCAAGGGCCGAGCCAGCAGACGCCAACGCCAGCAGAGTCAGCAGGCCGCCAGCCAAGGCCTTGGCGCGAAGCGGTTTGATAGGTTTTGTCATGGCAGAACTCCTAGTTAAGGTTAAAAAAACAAACGCAACGGAAACAATCAAAACAGATCGTGGAGGTCGTTCAGTAGGCACCGGCGATACGGTGCCTGGCGACAAAATGTTCGGGGCCCACTTCGATCAGCGGTGGTACAACGGGCTCGTCACCGACGGCGCGAATCGGACTTGGAATTTCATCCGACATCAGTTGACGGCTCAGATGCCTGCGACTCGGGTCGGCCACGGGGACTGCGGCCATCAGCTTACGGGTATAGGCGTGCTGGGGGTTTTCGAATATGGCGCGGCGCGGGCCAATTTCGACAATCTGGCCCAGAAACATCACAGCCACGCGGTGGCTGATGCGCTCGACCACCGCCATGTCGTGCGAAATAAAGAGAAAGGCGATGCCCAGCTCGCGCTGCAGGTCCAGCATCAGGTTGACGATCTGAGCTTGAATCGAGACGTCGAGCGCCGACACTGATTCATCGGCAATCACCACCTTGGGATTGAGCGCCAGCGCGCGCGCAATGGCGACGCGCTGGCGCTGGCCGCCCGAGAACTCATGCGGGTAGCGCTGGGCGAACTCGGCCGGCAAACCGACTTTTTCAAGCAGCCAGTCGACGCGTTTCTGGGCTTGTTTGCCCTTGGCAATCTTGTGCACCAGCAAGGGCTCCATGATGGAAAACCCAACAGTGAGGCGCGGGTCCAGCGAGGCAAACGGATCCTGGAAGATGAATTGGATGTTGCGCCGCAATCCCTGTAGCGTACTGGTGGGCAGGTTGCGGATGTTTTGTCCGCCAAACTCAATCACGCCGCTCTGACTTTCAACCAGACGCAACAGCGATCGACCGGTGGTGGATTTGCCGCAGCCCGATTCACCGACGAGCGCCAGCGTCTCGCCCGGACGAATGTCAAAGCTGACCTTTTCAACCGCATGCACCCGGCGCGTAACGCGGCCAAAAAATCCACTCCGCACATCAAATCGGGTCACCAGATCTTGCACTCGCAATATCGGCGCACTGCCAGGTACTACGGTGTCTTGCCGGCGGGGTGGCTCGGTCGGCGCTGCGTCGGCTTCTTCGGTGCGAAGCAATTCAAATTTGAGCGGCAGTTCGGTGCCTTCCATGGCGCCAAGCCTGGGTACGGCCGAGAGCAACGCACGTGTGTAAGCGTGCCGAGGGTGCGCAAAAATCTCCTCTGACGCGCCTTCTTCTACTTTGTTGCCGCGGTACATCACCAAAACGCGGTCGGCCACTTCGGCCACCACGCCCATGTCGTGCGTAATGAAGACCACACCCATGTGCATCTCTTCTTGCAGAGCCCGAATCAGCTGCAAAATCTGCGCCTGGATCGTCACGTCAAGGGCGGTGGTTGGCTCATCGGCAATCAGGAGCGAGGGCTTGCATGACAGCGCCATGGCAATCATCACACGCTGACGCATGCCGCCCGAGAGCTGATGCGGGAAGCGATCCAGCACGTTGCGTGCTTCCGGAATACGCACCAACTCCAGCATGCGCAATGCCTCGGCCTTTGCTGCCGAGGCGCTTTTTCCCTGGTGCACCCGAATGGATTCTGCAATCTGGTCACCGGCTGTGAATACTGGGTTGAGCGAGGTCATCGGCTCCTGGAAAATCATCGCAATGTCGGCACCGCGGATACTGCGCAGCGTGGCGTTGCGCGCCTGTGCCAGGTCAAGCACATCGCCGCTACGGCGCCTTAACATCATGCTGCCGTTGACGATGCGCCCGCCGCCATGCTCGACCAGTCGCATCAATGCCAGCGAGGTGACTGATTTGCCCGAGCCTGATTCACCCACAATGGCCAAGGTTTCGCACTGGTCAACGTGAAACGATAGCCCGCACACCGCGTCAACGGTACGCTCAGAGGTGGTAAACCGCACTGACAGGTTGTCGACCGCCAGTACTCGATTACCCGGCATTGCCCGCAACGGCAAAGCAGTTGACTTCGCAGCCTCAGCCAAGGAAGAGTTCATTGGGTCGCGTTTGGTGGGGGTCATGAAAAATTGGGTCGAGCGAAGGAGTGGTCAGCTCACCTCAGCGGAAGATCGCCGTCCACGGAGTGACGCCAACGCGGGCGTAGCCGCGGTACATGCCTTCGGTGTTGAAGGGAAGGCTCAGGTTACCTTGAGCGTCTACTGCAATCAGGCCGCCTCGGCCGCCGAGGGTGGGCAGCACATTCATGACCACCTCCTGGGCTGCCGCGTCCAGCGACTGACCGGCGTAGGCCATGCGCGCACAGATGTCGTAGGCCGCTGCGATGCGTATGAACATTTCACCGGTGCCTGTGCAGGAAATCGCTGCGGTGCGGTTGTCCGCATAAGTGCCGGCACCTATCAGGGGGGTGTCACCGACCCGACCGGGCCGCTTGTTGGTCATGCCCCCTGTAGAAGACGCGGCCGCCAAGTTGCCGTGCGCATCAAGAGCGACGGCGCCGACAGTTCCAAGCTTGCTGCCCTCATCCAACGGTGCCATGGAAACGGCCGTTGGGTGGAACGCCAGGGCAGCACCGTCATGGTCCAGCAAAGTCGCGTCGGTATCGAGCGCGCGCCGCAATTGCGCACGGCGGGCATCGGTCGAAAAGTAGGTGGGCAAAACCATCTCCAATCCCAACTCTTCGGCAAAGGCTTCTGCCCCTGCAGCCACGAGCATGACATGCTCGCTGTGCTCCATCACCGACCGCGCTGCGCGCAAGGGACGGCGAATGCGGCTCACACAGGCCACCGCTCCGGCACGCAGAGTGGCACCGTCCATCACGGCGGCGTCCAGTTCATGAGTTCCGTCATGGGTGAAGACGGCACCATGCCCGGCGTTGAAAAGTGGGCAGTCCTCAAGCAAATCGACGGCTAGGCTCACGGCATCGAGTGCGCTTGCGCCGTCGGCCAATAATTGCTGCGCGGCTCGCAGGATGCTTTGCAAGGCATCGTTGTAAGCCATAGTCTGCTCTACGCTGATGCTGCTGCGGCTCATGGTGCCAGCGCCGCCGTGGATGGCAATGAGGGGAAGGGGCTTGGACGATTTCACTTGGGGACCTTTGGCAATTTGGAACTGACTCGCGTCTTGCGCGGCGCAGGCTTTGCGGCATCGGCTAAGGGTCGCAGTCGACCGGGGTGATTGCCGTGCAGCCAGGGAAGCACCGATTCAGTCAGTTGCGTCGCCGCCTTGAGCGACCCCTTGGCGCGGTGAGCGACGGCGCTGCACAGGGCCTCGATCAGCGCCAGCGCACTGGCCTCGGAGGTGGCAAAGTACTGGCTATCAGTGTGCGCATAGAGCGAGACGGTAGCCAATGGCGCCAGCGGCGAAGTCACGCGATCAGTCAGCGCGAGCACCGGCACACCGGCGTCGCGCGCCCGGCGCGCAAGTAAAACGGTGTCAGCGAAGTACCGCGGGTAGGCGATTGCGATCAGCAGATCCGTGGGCTGAAGGCGTGTCAGGATGCGTGCACCATAGGACGAACTCTCGATACTGGCCAGCAACTGGACGTTGTCGCAGTAAGGATCCAGGCAGCGCTGCAGCAAGCCGCCCAACCAGCTGCTGCCGCCAAAGCCCATGATGTAGATGCGTCGTGCATTCAGAATGACATTCACCGCCTGTTCGCAACTGTGGGCATCAAGTGATCGGCGCGTCAAGTCGATGTTGCGCTGGCTTTCCGCCAGAGCGGTGGCAAATACATCTGCCACTGTGGCGGGGTGTTCGAGTTTGCTGCGCAGCTTTTCGACCGGGGCCAGCGTGGCTTCAAAACCCATCACAAGCGCCGCCCGAAATTGCGGATATCCGTCAAATTCGAGCGCCCGGGCAAACCTGTTGGCGGTGGCCACAGAGACCCCTACCGTGGCGGCCAGCTCATCGATTGGCATGATGGCCGCCTGAAAGGGATGGGCAAGTACATAGTCGGCCATCTCCCGGTGTGAACGTGTCAGCTTCGGCAATGCACGTCCAATTCGGTGTGCCATCGATGGATTACCAGGAAATGTTGCCATTAGAGTTAAATCGGGTGCGAAATTGGAATGTATACAAATTTACAAAGTGGTTCATGGTAACGAAATTTTTGATCATTTACAAGTTTGTGTTGGCACCATGATGTTGCCGCCGAAAAACGTGCTCCTTAGCTGATGTGAATATTCAGCGATAGGAGAACAGGAAATGAGCAAAAGGAAAGACGGGCAGGCGCGTGGTAAATACACGCTGGAATTCAAACTGGAAACGGTACGCTTGGTCAAAGGTGTTGCCGCCAGTGAAGGCCATAGAACAGGCTGTAGAGCTTCAGTTGCCTGATGGAGGCACGCTGACAGTCAAAGCAAGCGCCGTACTGTCTGTCGCCGCTGCCGTTGAACTCGCACCAACGCAAGCCGCCCAACTCATTACGGCATTGGCCACGCTGGCAAAGATTGCCGAGATTGGCGAACTCGCCGCCCGCATTACTTCGTTGGAAGAAAAGCAAAATGACAACAGTTGAAAAACGTATTGAATCACTGGAGAGACCCGACCCCACCAACTCAAAAACTGTCACCAGACTGTCACCAGCGTCAAAAGCAAAAAAGACTGCTAACAATTATGTAGCAGGCTCTCTATGTCTGACGGGGGGTAAGTGGTTGGAACTGAGAGATTCGAACTCTCGACCTACGGATTAAAAGTTTGCCATTAAAGCGCAGTGCCTAGGAAAAGCAAGCAAATATCACCGTAACCAAGAATAGTCAAAAGTACTTACACGACTGTAACTTATCGTAATTTGGCGGAGACGGGCAGACATGGTGTCTGTACCGCTACTGTACCGAAAATGATGGGCCTTTAAAGTGCGATGATCCATTTCGATGGCCTGATACGAAACACAATAATGGAAACCGTGAACAATATGCGACCAAATCTCATTAACGACGCAGATGATCGGCGGCACCATGAAGCGCGTCAATGACAGCTTCGCACGTTGCCTGACGTACCGGTTTGGCCGACAGCGGCGCAGCGTTGGCGGGTACAGCCCAACGGCCGCTTCCTGGTAACGAAAATAAAAAGCTTTGTTTGTCCATCAGCGGGCATTAGTGGGCCAGCAACGTGCGTATTTCTACCTATCAGAGAGCATGATCTATATGGTCGAAGTGCGTCAGCGCGCAGCCTTGGACTTGAAAAGCCATTTTCGTTAACGCTTATTCTGAAAAGCCTGGGCAACCAAGAATTTGGCGTCCACTGCGCATGTTGTCGCTGATGGATTGCCTTGCTTTAAGCAGGTGACGCAGGTCGCGGCCTCCCATGAGTGCCATGTGACGGTAGCGGCAGCCAAGCGGCCAAACGATTGGAGTTTCGCTGGTTCAATACGATGCCCGCCAATCTCAAGACGGCTTTGGCCGGAACTTGCCACTCGTTTGATCACGCCAAGTACGCGGCCCGCTATTTGGCAGAGTTTGCTTATCGGTTCAATCGACGGCTTGACTTGGCGGCAATGCTGCCTAGCGCACTTTGCGCAGCCGTTGTCACCAAACCCCAGCCATTGACAGTTCTGCGTTGGTCTGAGGCAGGAATCTAATCAGGAAAAATAAGGGTCCAGCCCTCAGGCAACAAGCGTCAAAATCTATCTAATTTGCAGTATCCAAAGGGCGCGGTGCAACTGCGCGCCTAATCCGCATCGCTGCCTTTGACGATCTCCAGCTTGCGCATTTTCTCCCACAGGTTTTTACGGCTAATGCCCAATGAGTCCGCGCAGCATTGAATCTGCCATTGGCAGCCGTCGAGTGCGTGCACGATAAAGTCACGCTCGCATTCATTCAAATAGTCGCGCAGGCTGCCCGCCATATCGAGCTGCCCGCTCAATGGCGGCGCGGGGCGGTCGAACAGAATGTCATGCGAAATCGAGCGGCCGTCGCTCATCAAGCTGGCGCGCTCCAGAGTGTTTTTGAGTTCCCGAATGTTGCCGGGCCAGCGGTAGGCCTTGATCGCATGTTCGGCTGCTGGCGTCAGACCGGGGGGTGGCTTGCCACTGGCGTCGGCAATCTCTGCCAGCAAGTGCTGGGCAATCGGCAGAATGTCCTCGCTGCGTTCGCGTAGTGGCGGGATGCGCAGTTCGACCACATTGATCCGGTAATACAGGTCTTCGCGAAAATCGCCCCGGATTACCGCTTCCTGCAGCACTTGATGCGTGGCGCAGACCAGGCGGATATCAACTGGAATCGGGGTTTCTCCACCGACCCGTACGATGCAGCGCTCCTGCAGCGCGCGTAGCAGCTTGACCTGCATAGATAGAGGCATGTCACCTATTTCATCAAGTAACAATGTGCCGCCATGCGCCTGCTCGAAAACGCCCTTTTTTGTGCGGACTGCACCTGTGAAAGCGCCTTTTTCGTAACCAAAGAGTTCGGCTTCCAATAGGCTTTCGGTCAGCGCGCCGCAGTTGACCGCAATAAAGGGCTTGTCGGCGCCGGTCAACTGGTGCAGCGCTTGCGCCACACGCTCCTTACCAACGCCGGATTCACCGGTGATCAGTACCGAGGCGGCGCTCGCGGCCAACCGAGGCAGCATGGCTTCGATCTGGCGCATGACCGGCGAACACCCCAGGCTGCCGGTCCCTGACGCATCCTCCGGTGCGACGATGCCGTGAATCTTGTCAATCAAGGCATCAAGGTCGAAGGGCTTGGTGATGTAATCCTGCGCGCCGCGTTTGAGCAGGCGCACGGCGGTGTCGATGTCGCCATGTCCGGTTATGAAGATGAACGGTGGCAGGCTGCGTTGTTCCGTCAGGAGTTGTTCAAACAGCACATCGCCTGTCATGTCGGGCAGGCGGATGTCGCTGATGACCAAGGCATAGTCTCTCAGGCGCAAGGCGGTCAGGGCGGCCGCGCCGGTACGATGCCAATCATGGCTGAACCCTTCCAGGTCGAAGCGATCAGCGAGCGATTCGCCCATGATGTCATCGTCTTCAATCAGGCAAATTTTGCGTTGGGTTTGCATCGCTTTGGGGGTTCAATGGAATGAGGATGGTGAAGCGGGTCAATTCAGTGTTCGATTCGGCACTGATGGTACCGCCCAGTTGTGTGACGATCTGGTAACAAATCCAAAGACCCAGACCGTTGCCGCTCTCCGAAAAGCTGGTAAATGGCTCAAACAAACGTGCCAATTGTTCTGGCAATAGTGGTCGACCACTGTTCTCCACGACCATTACCAATTGCGACTCGCTGGCCAATATCCGTACCGCCACCAACCCGTCCCGACCGGCAGCCGTAATGGCATTAAGCAGTAAGTTGATGAGCATCTGGCGTACCAGCGTCGAGGGCAGCGACAGTGCGTGTGGCAGCGCCGCCACCCAAGACAGATGTGCGCCCTGCTTGTTGGCTGCTGGGGTAACCAGAATGTGGATGTCTTCAAGATCGGCGGCGTCAAGGGGGCGGCTCTTCACTTTGGCCTCGACTAATAGTGCAGCGACGGTTTCTCGAATCTGCGAGAGGCCGCGCTCCAGCAATGAGACCGTCTTTTGGGTGACCGGGTCCGGGTTGCCGTGGCGCTTGAGGGTGCTGATGGCGTTGAGCATACCGCCCAAGGGGTTGTTGATTTCGTGCGCAATGCTGGCCGTCAGGCGCCCGACCGCGGCCATGCGCTCGCTCTTGAGCATTTCTTTTTCGAATTCGGCCTTTTCGCGCAATTTGGTGAGGACGGTTTCGTAGGCCAAAAAAAGTTGTCCTACTTCGTCCTTGTAGGGGTAGAGCGCCGGGTCAAGGGCTTCAAGGTCGCCGCTGCCGATGCGGCTGATGCGCTCTGTCACCAATCGCATAGGCAGCATCATGCGGCGCCCCCAGTAAGCTGTAATAGGCAGAAGCACTGCCAATGCCAGTAATGTGATCCAAATGGAGCGTACTAGAACGATCTGAAAACGTTGCCAGAGCAGGGACTTGTTGTAGGAGACGATCAAGGTGCCGAGTCGCACGCCGTCATTGGCGATTGGCACGGCGACGAAAATTCGTTGCGCACCACGCATGGAGACAGTAAAAATGCCGGCATCTGGCGCTAGCGGGAGGTCCTCGCTGAGGGTTTGATACTCCGGGCCCAGTCGAGCCAATTCACTGAGCACCGGATGCTCCTGCGGGCGGGATGAAACATAAATTTTTTTATCGTTGTCAACGACGATCAGACTCTCATAAAGTGCAGTTTCCGGGTTTGCCGAGAAGGGTAGAGAGACGATTTCGAAGGCACCCCAAACGTTGTCGTGAAGGATTGCCGGAAAAAGGGAAGGGGCCATGGTGCGCCCGATGTCTTCGGCGTTTTGAAGAAGATCGTGATTCAGGTTGTCCCATGCCTGCACGACGAACGAGGTTGACACAGCGAGCGCCGTTGCCAAGATCAATCCGCCGCCCCAGAGAGGCAGCTTGAAACGCAGACTCAAATCGAACAGGCGCATCAGCGTTCGCCAAACAGCCTCATCATCTCGGCCACGCTGTCGTAGAGCTTGGGCGACCCGGCGATGAAGCCAGTCAGGTTCAGTCGGGCGAGCAGCGAGCGGCCGTGCGCGTCGTTCTTCATGTTTAGCAGCACGTCTTGCATGAGGAGAAAATCGGCCTCTGGTACATGGCTCTGGGCGACCAACGGCGGAAAACCGTATTCCTCTGACTTCCAGGCGATGCGCGTTTTGGCGGTAATGTCTGGCCGCACTTTGCTCAGTGCATCCCAGACGAAACTGTCGACCGATGCACCCTGAGCCAGCCCTGCGGCCACCGCATCAATGGCCTTGCGGTGCGACCAGGTGAAAAACGTCCGTCTGAAATAAGTTGCTGGGTCCGCGCCGCTGCGCTTGATCTCAAAACGCGGAGAAAGATAGCCGGTGTTCGAATAGGGGTCGGCGTAGGCAAATACACTGCCTTTGAGATCACCGATGCTGCGCGTGCGGGTGTCGCGTGTGGGCACAATCAAATAGGAGCGGTAAGTGGGCTTGCCCTCATTAAGCGCCACTGCCAGTAGCCGGACGTCCTTTTTCAAGGCCACGTAGGGGTAGTCACAAATCCAGGCGAACTCCACCTTTTGCTGTTGCAGCAGGTCCATCGTGTCTCGGTAACGATCGCGCTGCACAAACTCAACCGGGCGGTTCAATCGAAATTTGAGGTAGTCCCGCCATTCGGCGAGCAAGGCATGTTGGTCGTGCAGAAAAGCGGGTGTCATGGCGACGCGAATAGTCCGTGATTCCCGTGCGCCTTGTGCGCCCATGCACCACACACCAAGCCAGAGCGAGATGAGCATAACTTTGAGAAATTTCGGCATCCTGCTTCCTCGTTACCAAACGGTAACTTTGCACGGTTTTGGCGGTTTCCAGGTTACCAAACGGTAGCGCCCTGATTTTCAGACGACTTCAATGGCCCGGCACGTCTGGCCAATGCCTTGAAAACAATGCGGATTTTAACGACTGCTGATTTTGTGAACGTCAATGCTCTGCTTGACCAGACGCTCGGCTTGGTCCACACAAGGGACGCGCAACCCATCGGCGTCAACCACTCGTTACCAAGAGGTAACACAACGGCCACCGCGCAAGACGGCGAGCATTGGCACGATGCTTGCAAATAGATCCTCGTTCAAAGTAATTGCAGACGTATTTTTTAACAGGAGATGCACAGTGAAACTTGCTCGAAGAGGATTTATCCAAGGCATGGGCGCTCTCGGCGCGGCAGCGGGCGTCAGCCTGGACGCTGTTGCCCAGGCCGTCAAAGCGGCCAAGCCCGCCGCCAAAGGCAAAGCGGTAGCCCGCGCAGTGCCAGAAGTTAAACACATCAAGTCCGGCTGTGCCATTTGCCCGAACTTCTGCGGCATCGACGCCACTGTCGTCAACGGTGTCATTCGAACAATCTACCCTGATGCAGCGCGTGCCGACGTTTACAACCATGGCATCTGCCCCAAGGGCGCCTCGGGTATGTTCAATACCTATGATCCATACCGCCTGAAAAAACCGCTCAAACGTACCAATCCGAAAAAAGGCCGCAATGAAGATCCGGGCTGGGTCGAAATCAGTTGGGAGGAGGCTTTCACCACGGTCACCGACAAGCTCAAAGCGATCAAGGCGGACAACCCTTCCAAGCTGGTCTGGCAACACGGCCAGGGCAAGTACCTGATTCAGGAGCAATACTGCACCGCATTTACCAAGGCTTACGGCACACCGAACATGGTGCACCGCACCACCGCTTGCGAAGCGGCCCGCCACGTTGCAGACGAGTTGACGTGGGCCAGTGCCAATATTTTGCCGGACCTGAAACACTCCAAGCTACTGCTCAATTTCGGCGCCAACTACCATGAAGGCGAGCAAGCCTCCCGCTGGCTGGATTGGCAAACCGTCCAGAGCCGCGAGCACAACGCCATGAAGGTGGTGGTGGTCGAACCACGTCTTTCCGGTGTGGCGGCCAAGGCCGATGAATGGGTGCCAGTGCGACCGGGCAAAGACCCGGTGATGTTGCTGGCCATGGCCAAGGTGCTGATAGACGACAACACGCTCGATGAGCCCTTCCTGGTGGAATTCACCAATTCACCTCAACTGGTGGATGAGGCCGGCATCATCTTGAAAGACAAAGACGGCAAGACACCGTTGGTATGGGACACCGTGACCAACTCTGCCAAGCCCTATGTGGTGGGGGTGAAGCCTGCCCTCAAGGGCCACTATACGGTCGACGGCAAGCCCATGCGCACGGCGTTTCAGGTTTTGGCCGACAGTTTGAAAGACATGACACCAGAGTATGCAGAAGAAGTAGCGGGTGTGCCGGCCGCAACCACGGTGCGTCTGGCCAAGTTGTTTGCCAAGGAAGCGCGCATCGGTGAAACCATCGAGATAGATGGACTCAAGCTGCGCTATCGTCCGGCCGTTCTGTATTCGTTCCGAGGTCTGTCGGCCAAGGAATACGGCGTGCAGGGCTGGCGTACCGGCTTGATCCTGAACATGCTGGTGGGCTCGATTGATGCCGTAGGCGGCCTGATGTTGGTGGGTGGTGCGTATGCCCGTCCTCAATACTTTGACGTCAGCGTTTGCGAATACCCACCTAAACGCTCTGACTTGGCGCAAAGTGTGTTCTACCCCTACTCCAATCACCACATCGCTCAGAACACGAACTTGACGGTGCAGGACCCCAAAGCCTGGGGCCTGGCTTACACCCCGGAGATGCAAATCTTCTATGGCACCAACCGCGCCATGTCGATTCCCAATTCAGGCCAACAGTTTGAGGGCATGACCAAGACCTTCAATGTGGTGATCGACATTGTGATGAGCGAGACGTGCTGGTTTGCCGATATCGTGCTGCCAGACAAGACCTACCTTGAGTCGTGGCACTTCGCGCCAACCCGTGGCACCACGGACACGGGTCACACGGCAATCCGTCAACCCATGACCAATCCTTACAACCTGACGCATGACGCGTTTACCATCATGGCTGAGTTGATGAAACGCCTGGGCTTGCGCGACAAGTATGCCGAGGAATGCAACAAAGCCTGGGGTCTGAAGGAAACCAAATTCCAGCCAGGCCGCGACTACACCACCCGTGAAGGCGTGGAAGTGATTTGGGCCGACAAGACCAAGAAGGATTTCTCGGTGGCCATGGAGCAGGGTTTCATTGGCAAGAAAATAGACACAAAGAGCAAATACCAGTCGGGCGCGGAAGACAAGTTCAAGGGCCCCGGTAAAGCCAAAATCAAGCTCTATGCCGATCAACTGATTGACACCTATTACAAGGTGGAAGCCATAGCGAAGAAAAACAACCTGAGCAAGATTGATCTGGCGCAGTACAAGATTGCCTATTCGCCTCTGCCCAACAAGGACCACGCCTTCCCGACACCGCACCGTGAGGCCAAGGACTTCCCGTTCTACGTCATCACGCATAAGCGCATGTTCCGCAACCAGTCCGGCAACACGGTCAATAACGCGATTTTGAACCAGGCCATTGGCGCAGACGCGGCCACCAACTACGTGCAGATGAACGTCACCGCGGCGGCCAAGTTGGGCATCAAGAGCGGCGATACGGTCACCCTTGAAACCCGGGTGGGCAAGATCAATGGCACGGCCCAGGTGGTGCAAGGCATTCGACCCGACACGATTGCCGTGTCCTACCACTATGGACAGTGGAGCAAGGGCTACTCCCCCGACGGCAGAAAGGGGACCGCCATCAACGAGGTTCTGGAGCACCACGCGGATCTGATCTCGGGCCACAACTCATTTAACGACACCAAGTGCAAAGTCTATAAGGCCTAACCGGAGAAAAAGATCATGACCAAACTCGTAAGACTTATCGACCAAAAGCGCTGCATGGGTTGCCGTGCCTGCTTGGCGGCCTGCGCCACTGAAAATCACTTTACTCCGGAGGCCCCATGGAACGTCATGGTGGAATACGAGGTCGGGACCTACCCGCAGGTGAAGAAGGTGTACAACCCCATGGGCTGCATGCATTGCGAACAACCTTCTTGCAAGGCTGCCTGCGACTCCGTGGGTGCTAAGGCAATCAGCAAGAACGCCTTTGGCGTGGTGCTGATCGACTACGACAAATGCATTGGCTGTGGTTATTGCGCGGCGGTTTGTCCCTACGGCGTTCCGCAACTCAATAAGCAGGTGGCGCAACTCGCACCCGGCAAGGAGAAATTGGGTGCTGAGGGCATCGATTACGCCGACCGTCATCCAACCCATCGCAAAAAAGCCAATGTGGCAGAGAAGTGCACGTTCTGCGCGCACAAGCTTGAACAGGCGGTGGCCGATGGCAAAGTCGATCGTATCGGCAAAGATCAGGCTTACACGCCAAGTTGTGATTTGGTGTGCCCAGTGCAAGCTCGGATGTTTGGCGACATGGATGACCCGAACTCCGAAATATCCAAACGTATCAAAGCCACGGGTGCAAAACAGTTGAAAACCAAGTTCGGCACCGGCCCACAGGTGTATTACGTGCTCGAAGAAGGAGCTAAATCATGAAAAAACTGCTCATGCTGACCCTGTTGGGTATGTCATTGGCGGCCGGTTTGGTGTTCGCAGCTGATGTCGCGCCAGCGAAAGCCGCAATTCCGGCCAAAGCGGTCAAGGTTGCCAAGGTGACGGGCAAGACCATCACGACGGCAGAAAAAGGTCGCTACCATGCTGTTCATGAAAGCAAGGCGAAGTTGGAATGCAGCGATTGCCACGGTGGTGGTGCAGACGACATCCTGTTTGTGCGAACCGGTGAGTTCCAGGGCAGGGAAGGCCCCGTCGATCGAAAAGAGTGTCTGACATGCCATCAAACACCCAAAAAGCCGACCTTTTACGGCGCCGCTCGGTGACACCAAACATGACACTGGCAGAACTGGCCCAGATTGCGGGGCGCCGCAGCAGCACTTGGTGGCTGTTGTCGCGTCTTGTGATGGAGCAGCCCACGGCCGTTTGGTGGGACGAACTGCAAGCCGTGCTCGCGGCGGTAGATGTCGATCCGACAACTCCGCTGGGGACAGAATCTGCCTTGCTATTGAAGGCATTGCTTGGCGCGCGCAATCAGCCCGATGGATTGACGCCGCTTGCCGTCGATCGCACCAGATTGCTCGCTGGCGTCATGCAAAAGCAGGGGTTACCTGCGCCTTACGAGAGTGTCGCGCTTGGTTTGGAGATGAACAGTGACCTGGTGCTTGATGTGATCGAATGCTACCGAGAAGCGGGACTGGAAGACTTTAGTCTCGAACTCGGTCCGCCTGATTTTCTGGGCGCCGAACTGCGCTTCATGGCATTGTTGGGTTACCGTGAAATGCAGGCGTACCAAGAGCGTGACGCGGGTTTGGCTGCGTTGTGGCTATCACGCCAGATGAAATTTTTGGATGAACATTTGTTGACTTGGGTGCCGGCGCATTGCAGGCAACTGTGTGACGCGGCGGCAACCCCTTTTTATGCCGCACTTTTTAATCTGCTGAGTCAAGCTTGTTTGCTCGACCGCAGCGACCTCGATCAAGTGTCCCATTGTCTGGCCCATGAACTGCCAGTGGATGCTGCGCCCCTAGGTGCCCCAGCATGACCGCACCGGGCTGTATGGCCGCCTTGACACCGCTTGCGACTGGCGCCACGGTCTCACCTGAAGCAGTGCTGTTCGAATCATTGGGTACCGTTCTGGTGTTGGGTGACGACGCCAGCGTCGGTGAAGTCGCAGAAATCGTCGCGCGCAATCACCGCACGGTGGTATTTGCACCGGGCATAGAGGCGCGTGCCTTTGCTTCGCATGTGACCACAGTGGGGCGGAAAGTCACCGCAGTGCAGGGTCACCTGGGTGCCTTTCAAGCCCAAGTGCGATCTGCATCGGGAGTGAGCGACATTGGCGCGGCCAGCCCCAACCCCAACCGGTTTTTCGACATGGTGCTCGATCTGTGTAGGCGACCGTTGTGGACGTCGGAACTGGCCCCTTTGGGCTATTTCGCTCCAGGGGGCGGCGCAAAGGAACAAGCTGCTGCATTTGAGGCCATGCTGGCCCTGGTTGGGAAATTCACAAAACCTCGGTATCTTTCCTACCAAACCGACTTGTGTGCCCATGGGGTCAGTGGTTTTCAGGGCTGCACTCGCTGCCTTGATGTTTGCTCTGTGCAGGCCATTGCATCTGCTGGCAACACGGTTCGTATTGATCCTTACCTTTGTCAGGGCTGTGCCACCTGTACATTGGCCTGCCCGACGGGCGCCTTGAGTTTTAAATTCCCGACCCGAGACGCGCTAGGCAGACGTTTGGAACAGACTTTGAGTAATCCTGATACGGCCAAGACGGTGTTGATTGTTCATTCACGTCAACTTGCAGCGTCCGTCCAAGCCACTATCGCCCAGCAAGGGGTGCTGTCGCTTGTGGTTGACCCGCTACCGGCGTTTGGCGACGAGCTCTGGCTGCGGGCCTTGGCCCTCGGGGCAGGTACCTTGGTGCTGGTGGCTGACGAGTTGTTGTCGCCGAAGTCGCGCAGCGTCATTGAGTCACACATGTTGCAGATGCATGCCGCGTTGCCAACGTTGGGACTGGCGCGTGATCGCCTTGTTTGGCTTCAGGAGCGTGACTTGGCACGATGGCTCGATGAATATGGAGCCGAGCCGCTTGGGGCAAGGGGACAGAATGAACTGGAGTCCGCCAGCAACGGGAGGCGACCCGTGTCCAGGCCTTCTGCGTCTCCTTCGTGGGCGCGCTACAAGCGATTGGCGTGGATTGATGACGTGAGGCTGTTGGGTGCGTCCGTCGGTGCCGAAACGACGGCTGTGTTACCTGCGGGCTCGTCCTTTGGTCAGGTCCGCGTGAACGCGCAACGCTGCACGCTGTGTTTTGCCTGCGTCAACCTGTGTCCCACAAGCGCGCTGAAGGCGGTCGATGCAAAGACGCAGCAACTCGTGTTTCAAGAGAGTGCCTGCGTGCAGTGCGGTTTGTGTGTTGTAGGTTGCCCGGAAGAAGCCCTTTCGTTACAGGCCCGGTTTGCGCCGCAGACCTTGGCAAATATGACACGCACCGTGTTGCAACAAGATGAACAGTTGGCCTGCACTTCATGCGGCACACCGTTTGTCAGTCGACGCCTGCTGGCGTCCAGCCTGGCACGCCTCAAGGATCACCCGGTCATGGCCAAGGGCGGACGCGAGGCACTGATGACCTGCCCAAGCTGCCGACAGCGAGAAATGCTCAGCCCGTCATGAAGATTTTTGGCGTCGCAGGGCATTCCGGCATGGGCAAGACCACGCTGCTGGAGCGACTGGTGCCCGCCATCGCCGCGCGCGGTCTGGTGGTGTCTCTCATCAAGCACAGCCACAAAAATATCGACATCGACCGACCCGGCAAAGACTCTTACCGCCTGCGTGAATCGGGTTGCAAGGAAGTGCTGTTGCTGGGCAACGACCGTTGGGCCCTGATGCACGAGCTGCGTGGGGCGCCCGAGCCGTCGCTGGACTATTTGCTTGACCGGATGCAGCACTGTGACCTGGTCCTGGTTGAAGGCTTCAAGAACGGCAACTTCCCGAAGCTGGAAGTCTGGCGCGAGTCGGTAGGCAAGCCTACCTTGTGGCCCGACTGGCCGGGCATTGTGGCGATTGCCAGCGATACCCTCTTGGCAGCCAGCGCACAGGCGACGGCTCCGGCTCAGCTCGACCTGGCGGATGCGGCGTCGATGGTAGATTTTGTGCTGGCGCACGCTGCCACACGTTAATTGCAGGCACTCGGCCTTTTGTCTTCAGGCGCTGATCGCCAGTCGTTTCATTTTTTCCCACAATGTCTTGCGCGAGATGGCGAGCAACTCTGCGGTCTTGCCGACGCTGCCTTCGCACCGGTTCAAGGCCTTACGGATGTGCACACGCTCTGCGTCTTCCACCATGGCCTGCAAAGGAATGATGGCTTCCGTCGGCGGCGCAGGGATTGGGCCGCGGTTGTGCGGATGGTCGGGCAGCGGTTCATCCAGAATGCCTGCGTCGCTCATGACGACCGCCTGTTCCAGGTAAGAGCGCAACTCACGCACATTGCCACGCCAGTCGCGCCCCATGATGTCGCGCATAAAGACTTCTGACATGGCCAGTGGCCGGCTCTGTTCTATCACCATAGTGGCCAGCAGACGTTCGGTTAGCCAGCGAATATCTTCGGGTCGCTCCCGAAGCGGCGGCAAATTGATGCGGATGACTGCGAGCCGGTAAAACAGGTCTTCACGAAACCGACCGGCCGTCATGTCGGCATAGAGGTCCCGGTTAGTGGCCGCCACCACGCGGAAGTCGCTGTGTGTGGTGCGTTCGGAGCCGAGCCTAAAAAAACATTTTTCCTGCAGCGCACGCAACAATTTGGCTTGCATGTTGGCTGGCAAGTCCCCCACTTCATCCAAAAAAAGTGTGCCGTGATCAGCGCGTTCAAGATAGCCACGATGTTGTCGTCCCGCACCGCTAAAAGCCCCTTTTTCATAGCCAAAGAACTCTGCCTCCAACAGGGTCTCTGGAATGGCAGCGCAGTTCACTGCCACAAACTCACCCTTGTCAGGCCGCGGGTCAAGCCGGTGAATCAGTTGTGCGGCAACCTCTTTGCCAACACCGGATTCCCCATTGAGCAAAACGGAAACTTTTTGCTGTGATACTTTCACCACCAGGGCCTCCACCCGACGCATGGCGGGTGAAATACCTAACACCACTTCTGGCGTTGGAAGTGGTCGATTGGCCACTGCGTTTTGTACCAATTCAAGCAGTTTTTCAATATCAAATGGTTTGGTCAGGTATTCCCTGGCGCCGCCCCTCACCGCTAGCACAGCATCGTTGACGCTGCCATAACCGGTGAGAAAAAACCATGGCACTGAACGGATGCTCGCGGGCAACTGCACGAACCAGTCTGTGGCCAGCCCATCAGGCAGCCGCACATCGCTGATGATGGCAGCGTGATCCTTTGTCACCTCTAACTGGGCCTGACCCAGGCTGTGGCACCACTGAACCTGCAAGCCTTCGAGTTCAAGTCGCTGCACCAGCGACTCGCCCATGATCGGATCATCTTCAATCAGCAAAATACGTTTCACGTTTCTTTCTCCAAAGGCTCCCGATTGGGTAGCCAAAACACCAGTCGGGTCCCGCTGTCGGTTGTCTCGTCGAGATTAAATCCGCCTCGAAAGTGGCTTGCCAATTCCTGGCACACCCACAGACCAAAGCCGCGTGGGTCTTGCCCGCTTTCAGTGTCCAGTGTGGTGTTGAATTTTTCAGAGCTGAGGGGAGTACCGGTGTTCAATACAGAAAAATGCACTGACTCGGCATCGGCTTTCAGTACGGCCTCGATCCGTCCATGCTCACCGGCCGCACCGAGTGCATTGAGCAGCATGTTGAGCATCACCTGACGCAGCGGCGCTGAGGGTACCCGCAGGGCTGATTCGACTTCCAAGCGTGTCGTGAGCGTGATATGTTGCCGGACCGCCGTGGTCCGAACCAGGGTCACTATGTCGTCCAAGTCGCCCGGCTCCAGCGCACGGTCTTCCCGGCGCGCCTGCGGCAACAGGGCGGCTACGGTGGTTCTAATTTGCTGCAGCCCTCGCTCCAGTAAATCGACTGTACTTAATCGGATGGGTTCTGAGTCACCATGCAGACGCAGGGTCTGGGTGGCAGTGATCAGACCAGCCAGCGGATTATTGATTTCATGTGCGACGGCAGCAGTCATTCTGCCCACGGTGGCCAGGCGCTGTGCTGACAAGGCCCGTGCCTCGGCCTTCTCACGCTGTTCGAGCTCGCTCATCAATTGCAGCACGGCCCCGCCAATGCGGCGCAGTTCAGGGTCGGTGGTTTGAGGCACTTCATTGCGCAGGCGATTGGGTGCTTCACGACCAACCCGCTCAATCACCTTGACCAGTCGCTCCACTGGGCGAGTCATGCGTCGGCCGACCCACCAACCGGCGGGTGCCAACAGCATCACGGCAAGCGTGATGCCAATCAAGGCGGTTTTAGCCAGGGCGAGCCAATCGGGCTCGAACACAGGTGCCTCCACTTCCATGAAGACATAGCCCAAGCTTTGGCCATCTTCGCTGCGAATCGGCTCCAGCAATATGACGGCACCATTGTTCAACGCCAGTTGCTGCCTGGTTCTGAGGTTAGATGCGCTCATTAATCGCTGCCCATGCCAGTCGGATCCTAGCAATGTGCGTCCGATTTCAAGCTGAACCGGCTCCGAAGCAGCAAAAACCCGCCCCTCGGTGTCGAGCACGGCCAGCCGAGTATGGCCTGTGGCCGCACCAGGAATCAGACCCACCGTGTCGCGCAACAGGGTGAACGTGCGCCAAGTGTCGTCGCCTACCAACAAAGGACGCGCTTGGGCCACCAAAAGCACCACGGCCCGATCTAGCATGGCCAGTGTTTCTCGCCGCGCGGTGCTGGCGGACATACGGGCTGAGACCGCAGTCACCAGCAGCGCAGTCATCAGCACTGCCAAAGAGAGACCGAGTGGTATTTGTACCCGGTACGGAAAGCGCCGCAGCATCAGGCCCCCACGCCGCTGCCCGGCACGGTCTGGGCTTGCCGGCGGATCGAGTCAAAAAGGTCTGGGCTGCCTGCAGTAAAACCAGTCAAGTTAAGGTCGTGTAACAGGGCTTGCCCAACTCCATCATTCGACATCGACAACACGGCTTGCTGCAATTGGGGTCGAAACGGGTGTGCGGTGTTGCGCAGCGTCACCAATGGCGGGAAACCATGGCGTTCTGATTTCCAGACTACCTCGGTCTGTGCGATGGCCGCCATACCTTGTTGGCGCATGGTCTCCCAAACATAGCCGTCAATGGATCCGGCCTGTGCCAACCTCGCCGCAACTGCTTCTGCGACGTTACGATGACCGTGCGCAAAGAAGACGCGCTTCAGATCGCGTTCCCGAACTCCAGCCAAGGCAAGTTGCACCTGGGCCACGAGCCAACCAGAGTTGGACAGCGGATCGGAGTAAGCCAGAACTTTGCCCCGCAAGTCGCTCCATTGCTTGATGGCGACGTCAAGTTGCCGAGAGCGAATTAAATAGGCCTGGTAAACGGGTTCACCTTCATAAAGTGGCACTGCCAACAAGGACAAGTCGCTTTCGTACCGAATATAGGGGTAGCCGCAAATCCACGCTGCATCAATTTGCCCGGAAAAAAGCAAATCAAGGATGGCCTGGTACGACTCTCGGGCCACAAAACTCACTTCGCACCCGACATTGGACGAAAGATAACGCTCCCAGCGTGACAGGAAGGCCACCTGGTCGGCAAGTATGACGGACGTCAATCCGATGCGTAATCGCGCAGCCGAAGCCGCCACTGGCCCCGTGATGGCGGAGACAGCGGTTGCTAGCAGCGCCTGAATACCGTGTCTTCGATTCATGGCTTTGTCTCCTTGCTGTTACGAAAAAGTAACTTAATTTTTGAGAATATGTTACCAAATCAACCCAACAAATTTTGACCACCTGTCTAACTTATTGATTTTTAACAAAATTGAGTCTGGCACGTAGTTTGCAATAAACAGTCGGATCAATTATTAATAAGCAGGAGACAGCATGGAAGACGTAAAACTTAGTCGGCGTTTCTTTTTGAAGTCCAGCGGTAGCGCCGCAGCCGCAGTGGGTGCGGTGGTCATACCCATTCACACTGCCCAGGCGGCGGTGCCAGTGGTGGCGGGTGGCAGCACCACGCTGGCGTACCCTAAGGCAAATGTCGGCAAATCAGCTGGCATGGCAGTCAACGAAGCCATCGGCTTCAGTTACCCGGACGAAAGCTCGCCGTGCTACGTGATCCGTATGGGCGCACCGGTACCCGGCGGCGTGGGACCCAACGCTGACATCGTTGCCTACAGTTCGATGTGTACCCACATGGGCTGCCCCGTGGCTTATGACGCCGGCAGTCGGACCTTTAAGTGTGGTTGTCATTTCTCGATCTTTGACCCCGAGAACCACGGACAAATGGTGTGCGGTCAAGCGACGGAAGACTTGCCAAGAATCAAGCTTGAGTACGACACCCAGACCGACTTAGTCCATGCCGTCGGAGTCGATGGCCTGATCTACGGCCGCCAGTCCAACATTCTTTGAGGGAAACGCCATGTCAACCAACATCAATGACCGCATTGCACTGCCCCCAAAAGACGCCCAAACCACCAACATGACATGTCACTTCTGTATCGTCGGTTGTGGCTACCACGTCTACAAATGGGACGCCAATACGGAGGGAGGTCGTCCCGCCAGTGAAAACGCACTGGGCGTTGATTTCACCCAGCAAGTGCCGCCGCTGGGCATCATCATGACCAAGGCGATGACCAACACCATCACCGACAAGTCGGGCAAACGCTGGAACATCATGATCGCGCCCGACAAGGCCTGCGTCGTCAACAGTGGCCTGTCCTCCACCCGTGGCGGCAAGATGGCTTCTTATATGTATGCCCACGATGGCATCGGTAAAGAGCGACTTAAGACTCCACGGATATTCCGTGGTGACCAGTGGTTTGATACGGGCTGGGACAGTGCCTTGGCTCTTTATGCCGGTCTCACCAAGAAGATTCTGGATAACGATGGTCCCTCGGGCTTGTTTTATGACTGCTTTGACCACGGTGGTGCTGGCGGCGGGTTTGAGAACACTTGGGGTACCGGCAAACTGATGTTCAGTGCGCTGCAAACGCCCATGGTGCGCATTCACAACCGTCCGGCCTACAACTCGGAGTGTCACGCCACGCGAGAAATGGGCATTGGGGAGCTCAACAACAGCTACGAAGACGCCCAACTGTCTGACACCATTTTTTGCATCGGTGCCAACTCCTACGAGACCCAGACCAACTATTTTTTGAACCATTGGGTGCCCAACATGAATGGCGGCACCGAGGACAAAAAGAAAAAATGGTTCCCGGGCGAAACCGCTGCTGCGGCCAAGGTCATCATCGTCGATCCGCGGCGCACCGCCACCGTGGCAATCAGCGAACAGGTGGCCGGCAAGGACAACGTACTGCACCTCGACATTGAACCGGGTTCCGATACCGCCCTCTTCAACACATTGTTCACTTATGTGGTTGCGCAAGGCTGGCACGACAAAGCATTCATTGCCAAGCACACGCGCGGTTTTGAAGATGCGGTCAAGACCAACCACATGTCGCTGGAAGATGGTGCCAAAGCCACCGGCATTTCTGTGGCCAAGCTCAAGCAGGCCGCTGAATGGGCCTACAAGCCCAAGGCCTCGGGCCATCGCCCACGTACCTTTCACGCGTATGAAAAAGGAATCATCTGGGGCAACGACAATTACGTGATCCAGAGTGCGTTGGTCGGCCTGGTATTGACCACACAAAATGTCGGTCGGCGTGGCACCGGTGTGTGCCGCATGGGCGGGCATCAAGAGGGCTACACCCGCCCACCGTATCCCGGCAACTCAAAGGTGTACATCGACCAGGAAGTCATCAATGGCAAGGGCTTGATGTACACGTTGTGGGGCACCAACCCGTTTCAAACCACCATCAATGCCGAACAACACCGGATGGCGCTGCGTCGTCGTGCCCAGATCGTCAATGAAGCGGTGTCACGCGCCAAAGGGTCTAGCACGGAGCAGATGGTGGACATCATCTACAACGCCTGCAAATACCAAGGGGGTCTGTTTGTGGCGGCCATGAACCTCTACCCCACTACCATCGCGGATGACTGCCATCTGTTGATGCCCGCCGCGCATCCCGGTGAAATTAACCTGACCTCTATGAACGGAGAGCGTCGTTTGCGGCTGTCAGAAAAATTCATGGATGCACCCGGTTCGGCCAAAGCAGACTGCCTGATTGCCGCCGACATTGCCAATACCTTGAAGGCCATGTATTCGAAAGAGGGTAAGGCCGATATGGCCAAACGCTTTGAAGGCTTTGACTGGAAGACAGAAGAAGACGCCTTCAACGATGGCTTTCGCCGCGCAGGTCGCCCCGGCGTCGGCCCGATTGACAGCCAGGGCGGTGACACTGGCTATATGGCCACCTACGCGCTACTGCGCAAGGCGGGCAACAACGGCGTGCAGTTACCAATCAAGCGGGTCGACGGTGACAAGCTCATTGGCACTGAAATCCATTACGCCGATGGCAAGTTTGATACCAAGGACGGCCGGGCCGAGTTCAAACCAGCACCCTGGAACGGACTGCCTAAGCGCGTTGCTGACCAAAAAGCCAAGCACAAGTTCTGGATCAACAGTGGCCGCGCCAATGAAGTCTGGCAAACCGCTTATCACGACCAGTACAACAGTTTTGTGCGCGACCGCATTCCGATGGCTTTCCTGGAGATGAACGTGGAAGATGCCAAACAACTGGGCGTGAGTGGCGGCGATGTGGTCGAAGTGTTCAACGACTACGGCAGCACCTACGCCATGGCTTACCCCTTGAAATCACTCAAGGCTGGGCAGACTTTCATGCTGTTTGGGTACATCAAGGGCGTCCACGGTGACGTGGTGACCGATTGGGTGGACCGCAACGTGGTGCCCTATTACAAGGGTACTTGGGGTAGCGTCAAACGCATTGGCAGTGTAGAAGACTACAAGGCTACGATCTCATTCAAGGATCGACGCTACGCTTGAGGGGTCGCAAGTAAGAGGGTGGCGCAACAGCCGCCTTTGTTACTTGGCACGAACCGGGGTTCGCGGACTTTTAAAGATGCCCGCCGACGCAGAGGATACGGATTGAAGCTGAATTACAAATGTTGAAATAACAGCCAGTTCGCATAAAAAATTTCAACTCCAAGCGATCTGGATGACCGGTTGGAAAGTAGCTGAGGGAGTTTTAACGAGGGTGGGCATGGAGACTCGGTGCAGTGTTTACTCTGGGCACTGCAGCGAAATTGTACCGAAGGCCTAAATTTATACCGGGAAAACAAAAAGAGCACTTAGGCGTTTTTCTTAAGTGCTTGATCTAGAAAGAAAAGAGTGGTGGGAACTGAGAGATTCGAACTCTCGACCTACGGATTAAGAGTCTATTTTTTCAACAGCGACAAAACAATAAATTCAATTAAATCAACAACTTAGCCTACCCTCAAATACCTCATTTTACCCCAGTTTCCCGTGCTAAGTGCAGCAAAATTGCAGCAAGATTTGCTCGATCAATCCTTCGCCAGTAAGTTGAGGTATGTCGAACTAGGGCGTGAATTGGATGGGCAACCGACTGGCGAAGTCTACGTATTTTCTATGTCGGCAAAAGACACGTTCCTGACATAGAGTTTGCCGAACTGCCTTCTCCAAAGCCGACATATACATCAGCAGCTGACGGTCGGTTATGTGGCGCTAATTTTGATGGACGCTGCACCAGCAGTCGACCAACTCTGGCCGAAGCCCAGGGGTGCTTCCGGGTAGTAGGGGTCTCTTCAATAACCTTCCCCGCCCCACGGGGTGGCGTCTTGGCTGCACTGCGACTCGTATGCTTCGCGGATCGCCTTCGTTCGTTCTGCAATCCCCTTCGGACATTGTCGTGTTTCGGCCGCCCAAAGGGTCGGGGATTAGCCCCAGCTTTGACCAAACACGGCACTGACTAAGGTATTAGTGACAAATATTGCCCCAGGCATTTGCCTTGAAGCCAGCATGGGACGCTTCAAATACAGCAGCATCTGACAGAAACGGCACTCCCGCAATCAGGCGATCGTTCGGATTCGAGGGAAAATCCACTTCATGACAAACATTGGTCTGACCCAGCCAAACCGAACTTCGCATCGAATTCCATGGCTTTTTGGGCTGGGATACATACTTGTTTTTCTATTGCTCGACTGGGCGAGCTACATACGGCCTTTACAGGGTCTCAATATCACGCCATGGAATCCGCAACCGGCGGTTGCCGTCGCATTGCTGCTATTGAATAGGCGGTGGCTGTGGATTGTCTGGGTAAGCCTGATAACGGCTGAGTTGGTCGTGCGCGGAAATCCAGCCGACTGGCTTGTAGTATTGACATCAACAGCCGCGCTCAGTCTGGTTTACGCTGCCATTGCCCATAGCTTGACAACTCGAATGGATCGCGCGCTGGCCTTGGCCACACAAAAAGATCTTTTGTGGTTCACTGGCATCGTCATGACGGGAGCACTGCTGAGCGGTGTGGTCTACATCACAGCATTCTCAGTGGCAGGTCTAGGGCCGAGTGGTCCAACCTACGAGCCGATCGTTCGATATTGGATTGGCGACGCCGTGGGTCTAATCGTGCTGCTGCCAATGCTTCTCGTTGTAATGGATCCCCTACGTCGGGCCACACTGCTCGAAACGCTTAAAAGCCGTCAGTGGTGGGCCGTCGCTGTTCTAACGTGCTTGCTCCTTTGGGTCGTGTTTGGTCCAGGTGGGCAAGACCATTTCAAATACTTCTACTTACTGTTTGTGCCTGTTGTCTGGGCATCAGCCAAGCTGGGGGTACCTGGGGCTGTGCTTGCCTCGGGCCTGACCCAGTTGGGACTGATCTTCGCCGTGCAATCGGTACCCAACGAGGACCTGACGGTGTTCGAGCTTCAGGTGCTGATGGCCGCAGTTACCATGACAGGTTTACTTCTTGGCGTTGCCGTTGATGAAAGAACTCGCGCAGCCGCTGAACTTCGCGGCAGCTTGCGCATGGCTGCGGCCGGCCAGATGGCGGCGGCGCTGGCCCATGAATTAAGTCAACCCCTTACAGCACTGAGCAACTACGCCCAAGCCTGCCAAATGCTCGTAACCGACGCACCCGGCCTACAACCGGATCATCGTGACCAATTGGTCGAAGTTATGCAACGGATGGTTGACGATGCCAACCGTGCTGGTAATGTAATCAAGCGTTTGCGCGACTTTTTCAGGACCGGCTCCACACATCTGCACTTGATCTCACCAACGGCCATCGTCAGAGAAGCAGTGCAAGTTCACCTTCGCCGGGCCGACGCACTGAAACTGCGTATGGAGAGCCAAATTCAGGACAACTTACCGATGGTATGGATGGATCCTATCCAGATCGCCGTGGTCCTGCGCAATTTAGTCACGAATGCCATAGACTCTGCCGCAGCGACAAGTAGTGGCGACCTCGTGGTGATTCGGGCGTACGTCACCGATGGCGAGTTGCTGATCGAAGTTAAAGACAATGGCCCCGGCGTCGGCACGGCTCGCCTGCAAACCCTGTTTGAGGCCGGACCGTCGGACAAGCCGGGCGGCATGGGAGTTGGTTTGAGCATCTGCCGCGCGATTGTTGAAGCCCATGGGGGCAGACTCTGGGCTGAACCGGGCTCAGAAGGCTGCTTCCGCTTTACGCTGCCAGTGGAGAGCGAAAACCATAGCGAAGTTAAAAATGCATAAGGAAACTGTGTTCATAGTCGATGATGATGCATCGATTCGAGATTCGTTGTCACTCTTATTGAGTCTGCGGGGATATGCAACTGCGCTGTTTGCCAATGCCGAGGATTTTTTGGCGGCGCTTCAGCCCGATTGGCGAGGCTGTGTGGTGGTTGACATCCGAATGCCCGGCATGTCGGGGTTAGAGCTTCAAAGGTGTCTGCGAGAGCGCGGTCCGAGTTTGCCAGTCATTGTCATAACAGCGCACGGAGACGTCGCAGCGGCCCGACAGGCGTTTCTGGCAGATGCCGTGGACTTTATTGAGAAACCTTTTGACGGCAAGCAACTTCTGGGTGCGATCGAGAACGCCCTGTCTGGCTTTCGCGCCCTTGACATTGCACAGGCTAGAGCTGCTTTCACCAAACCAACGCTTGGGCAACTCTCGATACGAGAGCGTGAAGTAATGACATTGATGGTTAAGGGTCTTCACAACCGTCGAATTGCTGAGACGCTTGGTATCAGTCCCAGAACCGTTGAGGTCCACAAGGCACGGGTGATGGAAAAACTCGGCGCACAAAACATTGTCGATCTGGTGCGATTGGTTGATAAGGGCTTGACCTGACGCCATTGATCGATGAGCGACTCTGTCGCGTATTGACCTTGCTTACATCCCTTACGGGGTAGCCCTTACGTTGGTTCACGAATATCGCTAAACGTCACAAATTGATAACCTCCGATCCGCTCATAAGGAGGTTTAGGTGTTCGGTAAACAGGTATTTTTTAAAGAGGATGGCTGGCTCTCAAATGTCCAGGCTCGTCAATGAACCGGCTGTGGCTGGTGCTATTGCCTGAACTCCGGAAGTTTCCTGAGGTTAAGCAGGACAAGGCGCTTCAAAATGCGCGCGATTGCGAACTCGAATCGTCAGAACTTGTCGGCATTGCGGTTTGGCTGGTGCTCGTGACTTCGCTCACGAAATATC
This sequence comes from Rhodoferax ferrireducens T118, assembly GCF_000013605.1. Lineage (NCBI taxonomy): Bacteria > Pseudomonadati > Pseudomonadota > Betaproteobacteria > Burkholderiales > Comamonadaceae > Rhodoferax > Rhodoferax ferrireducens. The sequence continues at coordinate 3,415,696 of NC_007908.1, read as the reverse complement.
TTTTAACTAAAGCCTCATTGTCTAGCGACCCTTCAGCAACGCTAGCAGTGAACATCGTAGTTGATGTCCCACTACTGGCAGTGGTGTTCGTCCCAATCCATATTCGCCGCTTGCGCCGCGGTCTTCGTAAGCAACTCGACCAGCAGGGACGGCTATGAACGCGATCCAATGGGTCGGCGCGGGCCTCTTCACCGTGGCTCTGGTGCATACGTTTTCCACAAAATTCTTCGAGCGCATGGCACATCGCGGACCGGACCATGCCGGAATGTGGCACTTGCTCGCAGAGGTGGAGGTAGTCTTCGGCTTCTGGGCCATGGTGTTAATAGTAGCCATGGCCGTCTTACTAGGTAGACAAGCGGCAACCGACTACTTGGATTCACGGAACTTCACTGAGCCCATGTTCGTGTTCGCGATCATGGTAGTAGCAGGTAGCCGGGCGGTGCTGGACATGGCACGTGCCAGTGTGAACATCATCGCCAGATTTATTCCGCTTAGCGGAGGTATGGCGTTCTACTTCGTCGCGCTCGCTTTTGTGCCACTGCTCGGCTCGCTGATCACAGAACCGGCAGCGATGACCTTGGCCGCCTTGATGCTGCGAGACAGGATTTATGGTTCCAGCATATCGACCAAGCTCAAGTACGCCACCTTGGGGGTGCTTTTTGTCAATGTGTCTATCGGGGGCACGCTCACGTCGTTTGCAGCGCCGCCGGTATTGATGGTGGCATCTAAGTGGAACTGGGACAGCTGGTACATGCTGGGTCATTTTGGCTGGAAGGCCGCGCTGGCGGTAGGTGTCAACGCGCTGGTAACAACACTCATTTTCAAGAAGGAACTATCGCGCCTGCCCCGAACGTCACAGAGCAGAAGTGCGAAGTTACCCGTCTGGGTAGCCTCGCTGCACATCCTGTTCCTTGTCGGCGTGGTTGTATTCGCCCACCACCCTGCGGTTTTCATGGGACTCTTCTTGTTCTTTATGGGGTTTGCGACTGCCTACCCTCAATTCCAGGACCGACTCATCTTGCGCGAAGGCTTGCTGGTGGCGTTTTTCCTCGCCGGATTGGTGGTCCTTGGTGGCCAGCAGCAGTGGTGGCTTGAGCCACTTTTGAGGAGCATGGACTCGACCACCGTCTATTTTGGTGCAACCGCACTAACTGCGGTGACCGATAACGCCGCACTGACCTATCTTGGCTCGCTGGTCAGTGGTCTAGGCGACGAGTTCAAACATGCGCTCGTGGCCGGCGCAGTGACTGGCGGCGGCCTGACGGTTATTGCCAATGCACCAAATCCGGCGGGCTTCGCTATTCTGCGAGGTCATTTCGAAGACGAGGCGATTCATCCCATGGGACTGTTGGTGGCCGCGCTGCCGCCAACCCTTATGGCCGTACTGGCGTTTCGGCTACTTTGAAGAAAAACAACATGTTTCGGCCTTAGTGGGAGCAATTGCCGACATGGTGGTCAACCCTGTCGGCCTAATTCACATTTGTTCTTGCGTTGGCATTCGCGATTGCAGCCCTCGCGCTGCTGGCTGATCTTTTTGGGCAGGAAGGCGGAAGTCGCTCGTGGATCCGACCTGAGGAAATCGACGATTGGAGTCGTGAATTTCACTTGGATGTCTATTACGCCTTCGTCAAAATGGGCTGCTCACTGCGGCACCGCCCCAATCGCGGTGGTAGTGCTCCCGTTTCGTGTGCTTTGAATACTACTGTCCATGTAGGAATTGAATCGCCGCATTCAACAAGTACAAGGCCAATAGCGACAGGCTGGCCCAACTGGCAATATGCCAGACCCGCGACACTGGACGATAAGCCAGGGACACAATCACAACGCCGCTCATCAAACAAGCGGTAATGGCCGACACAGCATGCACTTGCGACACATGCGCATAAATGGCGCCAGGCAGGTACGCAAAGTCATCGATTGCCAGAATCAGCACGTCGAACAGATTGCTGCCCAGCAGATTGCCAATCGCCATATCGATCGCGCTTATGCGGATGGCACCCCAAGTGGTGGCCAGTTCTGGCACGGAGGTGGCAAATGCCACAAATAGCGTTCCAACGAAGGAATTCGACCAGCCCATGAGGCGGGCCAACTCCACGCCGATGATTGGTAACCAGATGCCTGCGCCCACGATCGTGGCCGAGGCCACGCCGTAGCCCATCAACGCGGCCTTGAGGGTCATGTCCGGTTGTTTGGCCACGACGAGGCTGGAGCGGCGCTGCTCTGTCAGGTAGAGCGCACGTATCGCCACCAAATACATCACAAAGATCATCACGCTGGCCAAACTGACATGCCCGATGGAGGGCATCATGCCCTGCGTGGTCAGCAGCACCGCCAGGCACACACCCGCCAGCAGAATGACACCAAAGCCCGCCGACACGATATGTCCACTATCTGCCAGGGCGTAGATAGCGCCTTTGCGATAAGTCACATCGATCATCGCAAGAATCGCCAGGTTGAAAACACAACTTCCGAGAACGTCACCTACGGCAATGTCGGGCGCTGCTGCGACTGTCACCGCGCTCAAGCCCGTGACCAGCTCCGGCAAGGATGTGACGGTCGCCAGCAAAATCAGGCCCACCCAGTTGCGCGAGAGCCCGGTGAGCGCGGCAAGGGCATCCCCATACCGACTCAGGCGCACACCCGCTACGCCAATCACGCCCACGCACAAGCCAAATTGCAGCCAGATCAGAACGACGGAGTCCATAACGTCTGAAGATAGGGGATGTTGATGATGGCCGCAACGACAATTGACAACTTAACGTCTAATGATGATGCCGGTGATGACGTCGGACACGCACACTTTTTGGATAGATAAAAACGTTTTCTTGCTTTCCAACAGCTAGGGTGGCCACCGCGCGCGGCGAACGAGGCCTTTGACAGATGACCAAGACTGCCAGTGAGTTTAGATTCCCGAAAGCAGCCGCTGGTCAATACCCGCTGCGTTGCTGTCAACGATTTTCCTTCTGCCAGCATCAGCAATGCGGATTGGTCGCCGATTGAGTGACAGCTGTATGGAACGCTGAGCCAAATATTCTTCTGCTTCCCGTAAGGTGCCACCCGTGAGCACCCGGTACTGGTCGGTGGCGCGGGTACGAATTTGCGATTGGGTTCCCACTGAGCCGCCTTGCCAAATACAACATCAAATGGTGCTTTCAATGTCAGGTATTTTGGTCGTCTGAATCTCCGCATTGGGCACCAAGCAGGTTGCCATGACCGGTGGCTTGCCGGCCGCGAATTGAGACTCCATAAAGCTGCCGCAGGCGAAGGACGGCAATCGCTGCGCTGTTGACGGCCAACCGGAAAAATTGATCCTCGTCCTTGTCTGACTGCTCCCGCGTTTCTGGCATCGGTGGCGAACGGCCGGTTCCGGCGAAATCCAAAGTCAGCTTTCGACTTTCCGCTGGGTTTCATGCAGTTCCGGTGAACGTCGGGTATGTGTCTTAAAGAGTCGTGCGAGCGTGTGGCTCGGGTGGCCGCTTGCCATTTTTGATGTCGATTTGAAACTTCGGACTACCTGCCCCAAAGCCGCCCATCAGACTGGTCAGGGTAGCCAAAAAGCGAAAGAGTTGAACTCCTTTCAGCTACAAGGAGGTTCAGTCCACCTTCTGGCGGACCGCCAGGTGGCGCATTTGGCGGTCCGCCAGCGTTTTGGCGCCCAGCAATTGGGGCGCTTCGCGTTCGGGCAATAGCCCTTTGAGCGCCTGCGGACTGGCGCGCGCGCCACTGGCAACGTAGTCGGCCAGCAGCGCTTGTTGCACGGTCAAGGCAGGCAGGCCGCGCTGGGTGCAGAGGTAGTCAAACATCGCGTCCACCAACGCCTCCGGTGTCAAGCCGCTGGTTGTGCCGCTTTTAAGCCACTGCCAGTCGGCAAAATCGAGAAAGGAATAAAACGGTGACGGACCAGCCAGCAACACCGGCAAGGTGCGCGTGAAGCGCCCCGAGTTGGCGATCATGTCCCAATAGCGCGAGAACCGAGCAAAGCGCTGTAGCGTGGCGGCATCCACCGCGCCGGTCTGGCGTACGGTGTAGGGCGGATCGGGGTCGTACACCATGCCGTAGGGTGTGCTGTGGCGAACAATCGGCGTGCCACGCAGGCGCTTGAGGATGCCGAGCTGAATCTCGTGCGGGCCCAGCCCGTGCAAGCGGTCAAAGCCGGTAGCGAAGCTTTCCAGCGTCTCACCCGGCAGACCAAAAATCAGGTCGGCGTGCAGATGCGCGTTGGACTGTGCCACCAGCCAGCGCAAATTGGCCTCGGTTTTTGCATTGTCCTGCTTGCGCGAGACACGCTGTTGCACCGCGATGCTAAAACTCTGCACTCCCACTTCAAGCTGGAGTACGCCGGGCGGGAATTTCGCGACCAGGACTCTGAGCCGGTCCGGTAGATGATCGGGCACCACTTCAAAATGAACGAATATCTCGTTACCGAGCGCATCGGGCGCGGGCAGCCGGTCCAGAAAGAACTGCAGAATGCGAACCGAGGAATCGACCTTCAGGTTGAAAGTGCGATCCACAAATTTGAAATTGCGCGCACCGCGCCGGTACAAACCCTGCATTTCGTCCAGAAAGGCGTCCAGATCGAAGGCGCGCGAGGTCTTATCGAGCGAACTCAGACAAAACTCGCACTTGAATGGGCAGCCGCGCGAGGCTTCCACATAGAGCAGACGGTGCGCCAGATCGGCATCGGTGTACTCGGCGTAAGGCAGCACGAGCTGGTCCAGCGGCGGCTCTTCGCCCGCGATGATCTTCATCAGCGGCTGCGACCCGTGCAACAAGGCGCGGCACAGCTTTGGAAAACTCACATCACCCCAGCCGGTGATCACATGGTCGGCCAGGCGGACAATCTCCTGCTCGCCCAGTTCATGGCTGACCTCGGGCCCACCCAACACGACTTTGACCTCTGGCCGCTGGTTTTTGAGCAAGCGCACCACTTTCGTCGTTTGGGTCACGTTCCAAATATAGACGCCAAACCCAATGATCTGCACTACGCCCGGCAGCGGCTCACCCAGAGTCGCCAGCAGCTCGGCCGCCACCTCCGGTACCTTGCGCGCGATGGTGAACTCCCGCAGCACCGTCTGCCGTCTCAAAGCCCCCATATTGGCCAGCAGGTAGCGAAGACCAAGCGAGGCGTGGATGTACTTCGCGTTGAGGGTGGTCAAGACAATAGCGGGGCCATCAGAGGGAACCATGCGCGCATTATCGAACCCTGATCCAAACCAGCTTCGTTAAAGACACCCCCTGACGTGATCTCCAGATTCGGCATGGGTATGGGCGAAGCCCATGGGAGCGAATCGAAATAGCTGTTCCGCCACTCTGACTGGAAGACATGGCTGCTACTCACGTTGTTTCCGGTGGCTGAACTTATGACAAGTTATTTTGTCAGCTATAACTTTTCGGCGTCCCTAAAACGGTCGATTTTGTTGTTCATTGTGTGCTCGATTTGTTGGTGCTTGTTGGATGTCGTCGATCAATGGCCAGCAGTGCACGTCAGCACGCGCCCGATGGCCCGATAAGACGCCCCGTGCGCGAGCAACCCGGCTGCAGACGCGACGCCTGGGGTGACCCCCTTGGCAGTGCCGCTCATGCGCTCAGCGAGGCTTTTGGCAGTGTGGATGGCGCTGATTTGCGCAGAGCAGTAGGCGGCGTTTGCGGCGGCGATATTTGTGAACTGAGAGGTCATGTGGGGACTCCTGAACTGAGCGGCAAACCGGCAGGCGGATCAGAAGCAGCGATGAAGTGCGCGTCCGATATAACGTATAGGCGTTCGAGTGGGACGAATTGAGACTGTTATATGTTTGTTACACAATGAGAGCTCAGGAGAGGCGGTGCGCAACCTTCATAAATTTATGAAGGTTCAATTTGCCCAGATCAGGTGCGTGAAGCGCTATACATTCGTATGGACGAACGTAAACCGCAAACCTTCCAGGAGATGCTCAACGCAGGTTGGGATTGGGATATCCTGCGTCTGAAGCTCGTCTACGAGTAGATCCCAAATTTGAAGTGGTATTTGTGGGATATCAACCAGCACACCGGGATTTTTGTGGGCCTGATGTTCGCTAGGGTGGTGCTTTTGGGCTTGGTGCTCGTGAAATTGCATTAGTTTCTGGAGGTCACGGGTGTGCCTAGATGGCGGCTCATGACTTATGCCGATATGTGGGATGCTCTTCTTTTTTGCGCCGGCGGGGTGGGTGGCGCTCGCTGCGGCGGGCGGCGGGGATTTGAGCGCGTCGCCGTGATGTTGCGATCATGGGGGGGCTTACGCCGCGAACATCCGATCCGACCAAGGCCTATGGGCCTGACATCCGGGCCAGCGAGCCCTGTGATTCTGGCCAAAAAACGCCCAAGAGCCGAAGTTTTTGGCGTCACAAAACTACTGTGTTACCGCCCAAAAAACGGCCCTAAGCTGCCAGAAATGTGCAACCCAGGGGGCCGAATGGTTTTTTTTGCAGGCGAAAGCGGCGATTTTGGACCCTGGAAGTCGGCCGCTCGGCCCTGGTTGGATTGGATGTTGCGGCGTAGCCGCTTGGATGTCCTGCCACTCGACTACCCACCTGCCAGCCCTCCTGCCTAGGAGCACTCTGCGCGTCACCACGGTGGCGGCTCTATGCCGAAGTATCCCCGGATTGGCCCACCGGCTGTTACTAGGCCAATCCATTCCGCAGGAGTAACGTCAAACAAGCCAGCACGCACGCCACCAAAGCGCCTCAACAATCAAACAAAGTCGCATCCCGAGGGGGTAGTAGGGCGCTTGTCACGTTAAAGCAGCTTAAAGGCGCCGCGCTGCATATCCACTTAAGCTGCTACTTCATCGCCCAAACCCACATCGCCCCACACTAGGCCAAAATCATTCTTTCAAATCTGTTTTTAATTGTTTAACTATTGTTTAGGCGATATTTGTACCAAATTTCGCCAATTTCTCATTGGCAAGCTCTGCGCGTTACCACGGTGTCCCTGCGCGTCACCACGGTGAAAATGCGCGTCACCACGGTGGCCCTGCGCGTCACCACGGTGAAAATGCGCGTTACCACGGTGCCGACGTGACAAACCAGCGTCAAATATCGCCCCAGGATTCGTCATCTACCGCCGCCGTTTCCGTCTCTGCTTCTACGACTCCAGCATCAAATTCCACGCCCAGATCCAGACCGCATTCGATATTGCTTTGCTTCTTCGCCGTGCGCCTCCAGACAAACCGCTGAATCGGCTGGCGCGTGTCCGGGTCTCGAGCTGTCGCCACTTTACTCGTCCCCTCCACGATAATTCCACCTACCTCCAGTTCTTTGAGCGCACTTTTACACGCCCGCACAAATCTCGACGTTGGGCCGTTGTAGCCGAAAAGCGCTTGTAGCTCCTCGACCTTGATTGTTTGCTGCTTATCCTGCGCGTGTCCGCTGACATAAGTGAGCAATTGCTGGGAAATACCAGTGGCCAGCCCTAACCGCACATCCCAAGGCTGGTACGAAAGGTTTGAGTAAAGCTGCACACCAGATGGGTCAAGCCACACGACCGTATCTCCGGTTTCTTGCTCAATCTCAAAGCCGAGCAGGTGCGTTTCCACGTGAAATTTTCTGGACTTCCCAGCGACTTTTCTTGTGTAATCGATCGAGAAATGGGCTTGGGACAAGCGGCTAAGGCGCATGCGCATTGCAACGAAATTGTCGGCTGAGTCGTTCAAGCCGCAGATCTTTAGGAGCTCTGCAATTTTGAAATAGATGCGTGTGCCGAGCATCTGCGTTCTCGCGAGCATCAGCACCGCAAGCCAGGCCGTCTCTTCCTTCGGGCCCAGCTCTGGACCGGTATACACAAGTGACTGAATCCCGCGCCCCATGGCCAGCTCTTGCTTCACCAACTCGGGGCGATCGTTGCTGTTTGCGGGCGACCGAATCAGCCCAGCGCGCGTCAACTCAGTAGGGAGAAAGGCCATGCCGGCCGGCACCCGGCGCGTCTGGTGCAGCACTTTCTTCAGGAGCGCCTCGTCACGCTCAGCCGCAGCAGGCGCGTAGTCCGCCACGCTCGCCGGCACCTCTGCCTGCACCGCCATCGCCACTTTGTGAGCTGCACATGCGCGCATCTCGGCCGCAGCTTCGCGCTCAGCCCGCTCTTCCCGGGCTTCGTAGTCTTCGAGCGCGCTCATTTCGCCACCCCCGCATCGCGCTCAGCACGATACGCCGCCACCAAGGCTTTTGGCACCCATGCGAGCACGAGCCCAGCCTTCGCTTGGCGCTCTTTAAACACCGCCGCCTTAATTTCTTTTGTCGCGTATGTAAGCGGACGACCCCGGGGCTTCTCTGCTGATTTCGCGATTACTGCTTCTGTCATTTTCATTGCTCCTGTGCCCAAAACTGGGCGCGAGCAAACGAAAAAATTTCATAGGCTCCCTACGTATAGGAAGAAAATTTGGCTACTTTCAGTTATTTTGTAAATAAAACAAAAATAAAAGCTATCGCATCCTTTCATTGATAGCCAACACCCACCGATAGACGAAAATCGTCTCGCAAATGCACCGCTGAACGAAGTAATTTTTGGCTCAACACGCTCGCCTCACCGGCGCTCCCTTCCCAAAAAAGAAGAGCGCCACCCCGGCGCCCTTCTTTTTCTCTCCCCCTGTCTCCTGCCTTAACGGCAATCCCACCATCAGACGTTGTAAACGCTAGCCGCAAGGTGCGCCTGACCGCCATGGCGCCGAACAGTGAGTGGATCGAAGCGTATGAGGCAGCGCCAGAAATGGCCCGGCGCGCGTGATTCGGGACGGCGTCTAACCCCGGCCGATTTGTCGGGGAGACTTTGGCGTGGAGCAGCTAAGATACGACGTTGCAAAAATCGGGCTGACGTGCCGCCGAGGTGACCAATTGGTGTCAGATCGGGCGTTCAAGTGGTCATTTTGATTGAATTGATAAACAGAAGAATTGATGTTGCAGCGCGGTGAGATTCCGGTGATCGACTTGTTCGCCGGTCCGGGGGGGCTTTGCGAAGGTTTTTCGTCAATTTTTGACGAAACCGGCGCGCGCCGCTTCGCCGTCAAGGTGTCGATTGAAAAGGACCCCGTGGCTCATCGAACCTTGCTGCTGCGGGCGATTTTTCGGAAGTTTGCAAAGGGCAAGGTTCCAGACTGCTATTACGAGTATCTGCGCGGGAACATTACCCGCGAGCAGTTTTTCGCGCATCCGGACATCAAAGATGCGGCTGAACACGCCGCGAAGGAAGCCAAGTGCGCGGAGCTTGGACTTACCCCGCACGCGGAAATCGACTCTTGGATCAGCGAGGCGCTCGGCGACAAAACCGATTGGGTTCTAATTGGTGGCCCGCCATGTCAAGCGTATTCATTGGCCGGACGTTCGCGGCTAAGCGGAATGAAGCGCGAAGAGTTCGAGAGCGACAAACGGCACTTTCTCTACACGGAATACCTGCGCATCATCCAGCAGTTTGAACCGTCGGTTTTCGTCATGGAAAATGTCAAGGGGATGCTCAACTCAACCCACGGTGGATCGCGCATATTCGATCGCATCCTCGCCGATCTCAAAGCGCCCAAAGAGGGCCTCAGCTATGAGATTCGTTCGTTGGTCGTTGGCGGGGACGAGCTCGAACCCAAAGACTATGTTATTCAGGCCGAAAACTATGGCATTCCGCAAAACCGCCACCGAGTGATTCTTTTCGGAATCAGGTCCGATGTGGCGGAGTCGACCACGGCGTTGAAAACCAGTCCACGTCAATTTTTGTTGAGGAAGTCCTTTCCGCAGGTTGGCGTTGATGAGGCTTTGGCTGGATTGCCTGCGATTCGAAGCCGCCTGTCAAAGGAAGATGATTCGCATAAAAAGTGGCTTTCGGCCTTGCGCAAGGCGCCGACCACGCTTTTGACATGGCATATGCCAGTGAGGGAAAAAATTGAAGTCCTGATGAAGAGCGCGGCGAAGAAGGCTAAAAACCACGAGTCCGCTGGGGAAAAGTTCACTGCCATGAAGGTGGAGCCAGGTGAAAAGATGCCTCAACCGTTAAGGGCATGGTTGCTGGATGAGCGTGTGGGGGGGGTAGTTCAGCATGAGAGCAGAAGCCATATGCGATCTGACTTGCATCGCTACATGTTTGCGTCTTGTTTTTTAAAGTCTGAAAAATATGCGCCAACTCTTCGCAATTTTCCACCTAGGCTTTTGCCTGCCCACTTAAACGTCGATGCCGAAACGGTTCCCTTCGTGGATCGTTTTCGTGTGCAGGTGGGTAACGCCCCGTCCTCCACGGTGGTCGCACACATCAAGAAGGATGGGCATTACTACATCCATCCGGACTCATCGCAGTGCAGGAGTCTGACGGTCCGCGAAGCCGCGCGATTGCAGACTTTTCCCGACAATTATTTCTTCGAGGGGAATCGCACGGAGCAATATGGCCAAATTGGCAATGCGGTTCCGCCATTACTGGCAAAGAAAATTGCCAAGGTGATTTACAAGTTTTTGTCGTCGCCGCGCGAGTGAGCGTCGAACGCGTCAATCCACGGCTGATGCCATCAATCGGTGGTTTGAAATTCCTTCGACTTGGCAAGGCTCCACGCTTGGTCCCACAGTTCGCCCCATTGATCCATGCCGCCTTCGGCTGCCGGGTCCATTCCGTATTTCTTGAACACGTCATAGAGGACCATGTTTACGTCGCAAAAGTCATGAGAATGGCATATGTATGCCTGAGTCCTCGCGCCAAACTGTCGCCAGGTCCAACGCCTCGGCCATATAGTGCTCGTCCACTTCAATTCGCGCGTCATACGCCACCATAATGCCGTGCCCTGAGTCCCAAGGCCTTATCAAAGTCTTCGTAAGCTCTTCAATGTCGCCCCTGAGCCAGCGCCTAGTTAGCGATTCTGGCCTGGCGAAATAGCTCCCCGGCATGCCCGGATAGCGCAAGAAGTTTTGGATCGAAGCCATTTTCCAGCCCGTGCTCGCAGACGGTAATAGCTCCTCGGTATCCTTTAGTCGATCCGACTCTATGGAGTCGGCGAATTGTGCCTTTGCGTCCTCAGTCATGCGGATTTGGAATTCGTTGCCGTCTCTGGCGACTTCCATGATGCCCCGCTCGTTCATGTCAGCCACCCGCCGCAGTAGCGAGACCTTTCCCAGCTCCTGCATTAGTCTTGCAGCAAAGCCACGCGAGCGTGGTGTGCTCTCCATAAGGGGGAAGCCGGGCTGTTCCAGCGGCTCAAAGAGCTCGGAGACGGCTCTGTTCCATCCCCAATACATGAGATCGAGCGAATGCTCGGCCCCTTCTTTGTCAGAACTGGCGCTTTGGGCGTGTATCCCCCAGTAATCCATCGCGCGGACTACTTCGATGAACAGAACGAACCGACCCATCCGATCACTGGGGAGTTTCTGGAGGACAGTTGCCAGATGGGACTCGGCCAACTCTCTGAGGGCTTGGGTGGTTGAATCGGTCATGGCTCAGCTTCGCGATGGGGCGCCTATTTCACCGAGCCGTGCATCGCTCTCGATCCATTCGCACAAAGTGCCTTGGAGACTGACAGTGGCCTTAGCGTCACGCGTAGAGCATTCCCAGACGCACAGCACTCGCCAGCCCAAACCTTGGAGCCTCTCGACTGCGCGGCGGTCTCGCTCCATGTTGGCCTCAAGTTTGGCCTTCCAGAAGTCGGCGCGAGTGACGGGCATTTTGGCGAATCGGCACCCACGGTGAAAATGCCAGAAACAGCCGTGGACGAAGATGGCGATCTTGCGGCCCGGCATGACGATGTCCGGCGTGCCGGGCAAATCACGGCGATGAAGTCGAAATCTGTAGCCTGAGGCGAACAGCATACGTCTAACCAGAATCTCAGGCTGGGTGTTCTTGCCTTTGATGCCGGACATCATCCGGCTACGGACAGTGGGGGAGACGACATCAGCCATTCACCGCTCCGGCCAGGTCACTTCGCCCGCACCTCGGGAATGTTGGCAGCTGGGGCGGAATAGTGCGACTCCAACACTGCGGCCTTGCACTCAGGCCGTTTTGCCCATTCCGACACCATGCGGCTTTGCGCGCTTTCGTGCAGCACGTCGTTTACTTCTCTTGCCCAGACCGAGATTTGCCCAAGCAACTCTGGCGACAGCGCCTGATTGTTCCAAATTTTTTCCAAGTCGATCCGCTCCCCAAGCTCTTGGGCGAGCAGGGAGATCGTGTAGGTTGCGACATTGACTTGAAAAGCTGAAAACATGGGGCGCACCAGCTTCTGCGTATCCCGGTAGATTTTCGCCTTTGTCACCATGGCCTTGAACTCGGCGACCGTTGTGGCGGGCGCCTCTTGCCCGTTGGACGAGGTGATTTCGGCCATGAAACGGTCGAAATTCTTTTGCGTGCCAAGACTCACGACATCGGGTTTCATATCCCAAGTGTTGATGTATCTAGCCAAGTCGGTCTTGGTGATGCGCCGCGCCGGGGGGATCGACTCCTTGAGGGCTTTGAGCCTTGCAGGCGTGTTCCCCGACAGGGATAGCAATGTGTTGTAGCTTCCCGCCGCGCGTTCATAAAACCATTGGCTCACTCCATCCGGACAGTAGATGCTTCGAGAGAGCTTTTCGATGGCAACGTGATAGGGCTTGTTGGCGGAAAGGTCGGATTGTTTGACGGAATTCTGGCTGTTCGCGAACCGAGAAATGTCCGAAATCAATGTCTCTTCTTGCGCGGGATCTTGAGCCTTCATGACGATGATCTTTGCGGGGACACGCACTCGGCTGAGGTCGGTTTCAGGAAATTTCCGCTTGGTGAAGAAGATGGATGCGGTCGTCTGTCCACCGTTGACGATTTGCAAGCCCTGAATCATGGATATGCCCATGCCGCCATCCTCAGTCTTCACCAGAGCGACTTGATCGGCCACTACGACAATGCCATTGTTGTAGGCCATGAAGCGTCCGGGATCGTGGCGCAGCGTATGTTGGATTCCCGCGTTGACGCCCTTGCCCTTGACGCTCAGGAACGAGCGGACGTTGGCCTCAAGCAACCGAGAGTCGAACTTCGCATACAGAACTTGCAAGGCGACAGCGGGGATGGCTGCCAACGCGTATCCATAGTCCTCATCACCGCCAGGCACGAAAATGCACGGCAATGGGGCTCCGCAAATCTCTTTGAAATTCACGATCAGTTCGTCGCGCGGCTTGCCTTCGGAAACATGGCGGAATAGTCGCTCGGTGTCCATGACCTCAAGGCGGACGGTTTTGCCATTGATCTCGCGCGGTTTGAAGTTTTTTGTTTTCGCCACCTTGTCGGTAAGGACGAAGACTCGAATCTGCTCCAGGCCGTCGTAAATCTGTTGCAGTTTGGTGGCAAGGGCGCGTTCATCGCTCGAGTCTTCTAGTTTGGCAGCCATGGTGCCATTGGCGCAGAGCGTCAAGAACCGCAGGCATTGCTCGACGGCAGTCTTCGTGTCCGTTTCCGATATGTAGGCAATTTCGTTCACGCCCTCGTAGAGGCTGACGAACAGGTCAAGTTGATCCTCGTCCTCCGAAATCGAATAGCCGCTCAACCTCAAATTGGCATTTCCGACCTTCCCCTTGTAGTGGCACACAACCGGATCGTTGTAAGTCATTCCTGCGTCCGCAAGCTGCTTCATGACGATATCGGAAAACACCTGCTCTTCATACGGCAGGTCGTCGCCGACTTGCGACCTGATGTCTGCCTGCAAGTCCCTAAGAAATTCCAATATCGCAATGCTCATATCGCTCCCAATTTTTTCAATGCCAATTCGATTCCGATGGCGTGCCTTAGCGGCGCTTCCAGGTCCAATGAATATTTCGCTTCCGTGATGCCTGTCGGCACAGTCCCAAGGGTCAGCCTTGGAAAGCCTGCTTTGACCTCTACAACTCGCGGAGGAGTTGTCGTGAATTTCCTCGGGTAACTGCCCTCATGCGCAATGTAATACCCGGCGGCGAACACCTTGTCTTTGAACATTCGGCTCGCTTCTTGGTTTGCCGAGACCGCTTGCGTCATTGATGCGATGACCTCAGGCAAGCTTTGTCCGGCAGCGCTGCTCTGCATTAACCGGACGCCCACGACGAATAGCGGCTGCAGCACGGCATCGTCCAGTTGGGCAAGAGAACTGATCCGCGCGGGGAAGCTGAGTGGGGAGATCGTGGATTTCACCTCGATTGCGCCGGTGCCCAGCTCGAAGTCTTGATTGGCGTCGTTCGGCCCCACCCATGAGCCCATTGCTACGTCCATCGGCACGCCCGCGTCAATGAGCTCCCTGAGCACCGCGAGTTCGCCAACGAGCCCGATCTCCTCCTCTGGCGTCAAGACCTGAGCGCCTTTGCGCATGAATTCCTGCCAAGCGCGGACCCTGCCGAGGAACGCTCTTGCGAGTCGCTTGGAGTCGGCGGTGCCATCGGACTCAATAGCCCCGATCACATCGCACGCCATTGCCAGGAACAGCTCTGTGCTTCCGGAAGATTTCCGTGTGAGCGCCAACCACGATTTTCCGTCGCCTAGGTCCACTCTTTCGACGGTGAAGCCTTGACCATCAGGCAGCTTTTCGGCTGCTGGAATGGACGAAGCGGCGAAACCAGCAAGGATTGCCTCCTCGTTATCAGGGCTGCGCCGCCCAGCCCTGATGTCACAGCCCATTGGGGAGACGATTGGAATAGCGCGCCATCCGGCATGTGCCGATGCCCCTGACAGTGAGCCCCACGCAAGCGCTATCTCTTCACTCGGATGCGCCATATTCCAGCTCCCATTGTCCCCAGATGAGGTGATCAACTTTGTATTCGACTTTCACGCCCGATTCGCTGGATGGAAAGCTCACCCCGAATCCCATGATGGGTTTCGTTCGGTCGGGGAAGACGCCAGCACCCGCCAATTTGGGATCAAGGGGATACAAGAGCAGCACGCCCCGCTCGGGCGCGCTTTGCACTCCGTCGGCTCCTTTGCCGCGCACGCGTCGGATCGCGGGTCCATTGGGCACTTCTGGCTCTTTTTGAACCACACCCGCCGATTGCTTGGCTGGATCGGGCTTCCAGGCTCGTTTCGTAGCGGCCAGGGCTGCTGACCATGCCGGGCCGTCCAGATCAATCGCTTCGTCGCGTGGGGACAATAGTCTTCCGATGGAATAACGTTCTTTGACATCCGGGTCGGCGGAGCGTTGAAGCGTTCCATCGACGGTCAGGCCGCCATCGAATGTGAATTCAGGCCCTCTGCCTCCGCCGATCAGCGCGACCGTCCAGCTTGTGAGCTCTGCGGATTTGGAAACCATTTCCCTTACGAACTCAGCAAGCAATTTGCTGTTGACTTTTCGCGCCTTTGGATGCGTCACATAGGATTCGAGAAAATCCGCCACATGTTCCGCTGGCACCGCGTTCCATAGGAAGCCATTTGTTGGCTGGTCAACTCCGGCGCGTCGCCTTACAGGGTTGACCTCGGACGGCTTTTGCATGGCTGCGATGAGTCGGTTGGTGACCGTGAGGTTTTGGTCGAGCCTGGCGTCATCCTTGAAAAAGGCGATGGTCTCGAGAAGTTCTCCGCTGAAAGAAAGCTGCAGGCTCTTGGCGGTGCGCATTTTCAATGGTGAGGTAACCAACAGAACAGGATGAGATTGGACCTTCAATCCGTATTCCTTTGGCGTCGCTCCGCTCTCAGCCATGGCGTCGAATTCCTCTCTTAGTTCTTCGGATGCGTCGGCGATATGGCCGAACCATTCGACCAAGTCTTCGGTTGTATAGAGGCGGCAAAGGTCCACATATCCGGGACGGTAGCCAAACCATCGGCCCATCTGCATCAGCGTGTCATACATCTTGGTGGTCCGAACGAAGTAGCTTGTGCAGAGTCCTTCCAGCGTCAACCCACGCGCGAGCTTGTCTCCGCCGACGGCGATCACTTTCAAACCGTGCTCTTCCTGTTCCAAATAGTCGAGGGCATCCTTGGCGGTTCCGTTGATGGTTTTGACCTTGATGTCGGAGACCGCATCCGGAAGCGCAGCGAGGATCGCGGGCCAATCCGGTGCGAGCTTCGACTCTCCAGGCTCTTCGAGCAATTGGGCGACCGTGGCCGAAGTCGGGACAAAGTCCCGCTCCCATAGCGACCGCAGCTCTTCAACAAGGGTCTCATGGTCGATTCGCCGCGTCAGCCGTTGGACCATCTTCTTGACGGTCTCGTCCACTTGCCCAAACACCTCCTTTTGCACATTGGCAAATCGGGTGACGTGGATCAGCATGGATGAGTGTTCCCTCCCTTGCCCCCGCAAAGTCCTGATGGCGCAAGCGAGAGCGAAGGAGTGAATGGCTTCTTTGAGCGATGGAGGAATGATCTCCTGTCCATTGACAACGGGGACATGTTCCTTGTTGTGCTTTGGCGGCATCCATCCACTTGGTTCGTCTGCTGAATTCGGATCGGGAGCGGTGAAATGGTCGGACACGTTGCGCATCAAAGGCAGGCCTCCGACACGGCCATCCGGTGTCAGAAGGCCAAAGACGCGGGCCGGGCCGACGTAGTTGGAAGGCGCGGCCAAGTTCACGATGAAGGATTGGGGAAAAAGGTCAGGCCCCTCGTCGGTGGTCGCGTTCTTGCGATGGATGAAGATATTCGCGAATGGCGTGGCGGTGTAGCCGACGTAGGCCTTCTTGTCAAAGGAATGCAGAATGCTGCGAATCAGCCCATTGATGGCTTTGGGTTGATGGTCGTCATTGGGTTTGCCGTCGGAATCAATGACTTGCTCGCCGGTATCGACGGAGGCGTTGTCAGCCTCGTCGTCGATGATCAGCAGTGGCCTTTTGGTGACGATGCGCCGTCCCGTCGCGTTGTCCTTGCTGTCGGCGACATGGTTCCGAATCCACTTCAAGAGCTGTGTGAGAACGGTCTTGTTCTTCTTGACCACGAAAAGCCACGGCTTCTCTTCGGGAGATATGGCAAAGTGCCGCTGGACGGTCGCGTTGAAGTCTCCCTTGTCGGCCCGTGTCGTTGCGCAGTGTGGAGCGATTGCGGTGTCGCTGTCGATTTCGCCAACGCCTAGCGGCTTGCCAGGAATTCGGTCTTCGGAGGTCTCGTAACCCAGGAAGGTTTCTTCAAGACGGATTTGGGTTTGGGACCGCAGGTTGTTGTGCATGCCCGCCAAGACGATGATGATCTTGTAGCCCGCATCGGCGGCCTTGCACACAAGACCGGAATAGTTCCCGGTCTTGCCCGACTGCACGTGCCCCACGACGAGGCCCCGACGGTCCCACGATCCATCGCGCTTGGGGTCTTCCAGCATCCCAAGTATGTGATCGGTGGATTCGTCGAGCGCGCCGACAACATCCACCGACAATTTGCGCTCCAAATAGGTTTGATATCGCGGCCAATACCGCCAGTCCTTCTTGCGTGCCGAGACAAGCCAAGCGACGTGTCCCTCAGTGTCCTGCAGCGTGGAGTCCTTGCCGATCCAGTGGCTGAATCGTTGAATCAGGGTTGAGATTGCCATGTCCTGATCGCTATCCGGCGCGTTCAAGATTTGGGCGGCGAGCTTCACCTTGGCTGCGATGGACGCGGGGGTAATGCCAACCGTGTCGCGCTCAGCCTCGAGCATCAGTTGAGCCATGTTGATAACGGGCAGCAAGGACTTGTCGGGTAGTGGCATGGCGGAGGTCCTTGTTACTGTGGGTTGTTGAAGGTGTCGGAAGCTGAAAGATTCGCGACAAGCACTGGAAAGTTCTGAAATGGCTCAGTGGACAAAAGAGCGCGTTTGGCGAGGTCAGGGGTCATGCCGCGCCGCCCGACCATGTCGTTGTAAATGGTGCGCATGACCCCCATCACGGCTTCTGGCGCCTCGCCTGCAAAAGCCGTTCGCGGCGTCTCTTTGTTCTCCGCCGTGTCGAGCCAGATGCGCTGCACCGGCACGGTTTCTTGAATGACCCTGAGCATGGCTTTCACCATCGGCAAAAGCGGCCCGGCGCCTTCGAGGACGGCAGAGACGGCAGGATGCTTGTCGTCTATCCGGTATCGGGCGCCAGTCGCCGTGTGGTCGACGCGCCATGCTTGCTCCAAGAGTGTGCCCGTTGGGCTTGGGGTCGGTGATCCCCGATAGGCGAAGACCTTGCGCGCTCGGTCGCGTGTGTCTTCCGCCAGCGTGGTCAACCAAGGCCGCAACGCCACGGGTGGCCGGGCGGTTGATTTCTTGATGTCGATCTTCCACGCGGCGTCGGCGGTGTTAGGTATGTCGAGGCGGATTCTGGCAAGCCGATGGGCCTCTTCGCGATTCCACGCCTTGCTGGGACCAAGTCCAAGCCAGCCACCAGCCAAGAGAAGCCGCTCATTGCGATAGACGTAAAAACCTTGCTGGGCCGTCCAACCGTTCGGCCCTGCGCAACGCTTCCACTCGTCATCGGACAATTTGTCCTTGTGTGGAAGGACATGGCATTCGACTTCGACGACCCCATCGGGTGTCGGCTTTCTTGCGACGGGGGAGCTCCAAGTGGCGAGGTGTCCCGCCATGAACGGATCCCATGGGGCGATGGCTCGCTCTTGGATGAACAGCCGGAGCTTTGGACGAGGCCCTTGGATAAGTCGATGGAACACCATGGCGAGGTGCGCCTGCACTTCGTCGATGAGCGCTAGGTAGTCGTCGACCGTATAGCCTGTCGAGACGATCCGATCAAGTGTTTCCCAAAGAACCAGGGTTCCATACGCTTTGCCGTGGAGCGGGGCGAGGAACTGCTCAGACCCATTGGCCGCGCCTTCATGCATGAGCCATCCGCTGTCGGGATGCGCCGCCAGTTCCGTCAAGTCCCACCGCAGGCAGCTAGTGTCGCCGTCTTTCACAGTAGCCACAGTCAAGCGGCGGCACTGAGAAAAGGATGCGGTCTTCATTCCCATGCCAAACCGGCCAAGGTCGTGGGAGGCGCGCGCATCGAGTGGGTTCTTGTCGCCCAAGGTCATGGCGCTTTCGAGCTCGGCATCGGTCATTCCACGCCCGTCGTCCAGGACTGAAATGCGGCTTGTGGCACCGTTCCATGCGAAATCGAGTCGAGCCTCGCTTGCTCCCGCTGAGATGCTGTTGTCGATGATGTCGGCCAGCGCGGCGGCAGTCGAGTAGCCTAAGCCCCGCAAGGCTTCGAGCATGGCATTGGCTCGCGGAGGCGCGTTGCGTGTCTTTTGTGTCATCTCCAATAACCTTTCCCTGGCCAGAATTCAAATCCCAAGTCCAGCATTTTTCGAACCAGTTTGCGGGAGTGAATGTTCGGGGTTTCGAGAATGTTGACCCACACTCTCCCGGATTTGCCATCGCGCTCGTCTTCCACGGTAAACCCGAGAACCGCGGCCATGGCCAAAACTTTGTCGAGAATCGTCGGCACGGTGGACTGAATGCGCTCTGGACGTGGAACCGCTTTTGCGGACTGGGTGACTGGCTGCAGTCTTGCTGCCGAAGAACTGACTGGTGTCGAAGGTGGCTTGCTGTCCGTTGCGTCGTCGGATTCGATCGATTCAGTTTCGATCTCTTCGCGCTTTGGCGGTGGGGTGCCGTTGAGGTCGCGCAAAAGGCGTTCCAAGCGGGCAGGGTGTTTCAAATGACATATGGCCTTCGCCTCGATTTGGCGAATGCGTTCCCGCGTAACCTCTAGGCGGGTGCCGATTTCCTCCAACGTCATGGCCTCATGCGCTCCGATGCCAAAACGCAAGCGCAAAACTTGTTCATCCTTGGGTTTTAGCGTTGCCAAAAATCGGTCGATGGAGCCAATCAACTGACTGTCGGACACGATGTCCATGGGGTCTCTGGCGACGTAGTTGTCTTGCGCGTCAATGGCGATGAGACTGTCCACATCTACGTCGTGTATCGGCAGCGGCTCAGGGATTGCGAGGGCGAGAGGCGCCACCTTGCTCGCAGGCATTTCCATCTTTTTCGCAATTTCTTCGATCGTAGGCATGCGCCCAGTCGCCAGTTCAATGGCATGGGCGGCGTGTGCGATCTGCTGGGTCTTCACGTATACGTGGACTGGCAGGCGGATCGTTTTGCTTTTATCGGCGACGTAGCGGCCAACCTGTTGGCGAATCCACCACGTGGCATAGGTAGAGAGCTTGAAGCCCCTGCGCCAGTCGTAGCGGTCAACAGCCTTGATAAGTCCGATGTTCCCCTCCTGGAGCAGATCGTCCAATGGTTGCCCGCTATATAGGTATTTCTTTGCAATGAACAGCACGAGTTTCAAGTTGGCGATGACCATTTGATCGCGGGCTTGCCGATATGCCTGCATCGCCTGCGAAAATTCAATCGCGGATTCTTGCACTTCGAGCTGTTCAAAGTCCGCCAATTCAAGCAGGAAACCTCGGGATAAGCCAAGCGATGCGAGTGCTTTTCGCCTCGAGTTCCAACCATCGCTGCTTAGAGCCCCGTCGAAATCGAGTCCCGACAAGAGCTCAGCATTGGAAAGGAGCTCGGACAGTTCGTCGGTTGATTCGTGCGCGTCATGACCAAACTGGGAGTCGCTTTCGTCGTCTGTGCCGATTCCCTCCACCGACAAAACAGAATCAGCAGCAGGTTCTGCATTTGATGAAATTTCAATGTCTTGCAGCTCGGCTCGCGGACCAGAGGACAGCCAACGCAGCGGTTTTGCCTCGGATTTGACCATGTGAACGGCATCCAACACGGCGCCAATGCCAGAGGGCCACACCGCCAGGGCATCGAGCGCTTGTTGTACGCCGCGTTCCATGCCTTGTCCCAGGGCGACTTCTTCATCAGCGGTGAGCAGTGTGGCATTCTGAAACTCCTTTTGATAGATGCGCAGGGGATCATTGCGTCGCTCCGCCAAGTTGTCTATGAAAGCCAGCGCCTCGGTGACCGTGTCCTCTTCGTCTGGGGTCATTTCCGGCGCGACGACCACCTCAAAGCTTTCGTCCGGGGTGCAATATTCGAATCGATCGTCGGTCTCGGCGCCAACGTCATTGATCACCATGCGCAAGAGGGAGCAGGCCTCCACGTTGGGAATGCCGTCGTCGCCTAGCGAAAGGTCCTCGATTGAAGCGTCCGGTACGCTGCCTTCCCGGATGGCGCGAAGAAGGACGAGGCGAAGCCGTTCGCGCGCATCAGCGTCGTTTGCGCCTGGCAGGGGAGACGCCCGCTCGGGTAGGTATGCCTCAAAGTCTTCCCAATCGGTGGATTTGTCGATGGGCTGGTGTTTGGAGATTGTGCTTTGCAGTTCACGGGCCGCCTCAGCTAGCGTAGGGTCGCCTTTGGGAAGCGGTGGTTCTACCTCTGCTTCCCAGCCTGCGAAATCAAAGACTCCGCCGTCCACGCCATCATGTTGGGTCTTTTCGGAGTCTGGCACGGGTGGACTGTATGCCCCCATCGAGTCTTCGTCGACGGCCAATCTGAGAAATTGGCTCAGTGGAAGGGCTTCATGAATAGCGAAGTCCTTCACGCGCGCGCCTGCATCCGGATCGCCATTGCGGCGGTCTTTAAGTGTCCCTGGAAGGTGCCTCCACCCCCCGTTTCAAAGCGCTGGCCAAGGCCAAGCGGCGTAGGAATCCCTGCGGCCATTTTGGCTCTTTTTGAGTTTGAACTGTTGCAAATTCTACAGGGTCGGATGCCTAGCTACCTGCGCATTTTGGCAAGTATTGAGCGT
Source organism: Rhodoferax ferrireducens T118 (assembly GCF_000013605.1). Lineage (NCBI taxonomy): Bacteria > Pseudomonadati > Pseudomonadota > Betaproteobacteria > Burkholderiales > Comamonadaceae > Rhodoferax > Rhodoferax ferrireducens. Next base: position 3,394,166 of record NC_007908.1, on the reverse strand, counting down.
TTGATACGAATGACCACGCGCATAGCCAAATAGAACCATGGCATGTCATACGGCCAATGCGGTTGGCATCAGAGGTTCATTCAAAAATATAATGAACGATTCGGCAGGCGCGTCAAGAAATCGAGGCGCAAGAGCGCCGGCTGGTTGAGCCGCGGTTTCGTTCGCCAACCTGTACTCCAACCCGTACTCCAGGTCGTACTCCAACTCGGCGACTCCAGCGCCAGCGCACTTCAATCGCTAAAATTGCGGTACAAGACTTTCTCAGCGACTTCTGCGCAGACGCGCTGTGCTGAGTCTTTGATCCTGAGAATGTGCCCGCTCGCATCCTTTTTCCAAAGCTCATACGTGCTGCCTGCGCCGAGCGCGGCGCTGTAGCGCTTGAGGAGCGCGTTTGAGTCGCTGATGATGAAGATAAAGTCGAACCGCGCCGGCTGGCCGCGCGCTGGCGTCAACGCCGAGACGCAACCGCGCACAAACACATCCATGGCGCGACCCCACTTGGGATTTAGTTCGATTTCGACGGCGGCACCAGCGCCACCTTGCAGTACCCAGAAGATGTCGGGTTGCTTCACCCCGTCGGACGACACCTCTGCCATCTCTTTCTCGACGCTGTATGCCTCAATCTTTTGCGCATGCAGCGCCTCGATCGTGAGCGTCTGCGCCATCTGGTAGTGACGCAGCTGGTCCTGGCGCACCTTCGCTGGGTCGGTGGAGTAGGGCAGCAGGATATCGCGCTCTCGTTGAATCCTCGCCAGCCCGTCTGAGGTCAAGGTCAGGATGTGTGATGGCAAGTCTTTTTGAGCAAGCCCGCTTTCGGTGCGCGTGGCTTCGAGATACTTGGCGCGCACCAAGCGCGCCGCTAGTCCGGAGTGTGTGCCGCCGCCAACGCGTTCAAGGGTCTTGGCGCTCGACCAGCCCCATCTGTAAACCCAGTTCAGCGCCTTGACGAGTTTGTCTTCGGCGCGCTGACTGGGGCTTTGCCCTGGAAACCGGATGTCCTTAATTCGGCGCGCCTGGGCGAGTTGGGCGAGATGCTGCTCGGACGTTTGTGGCGCGGGTTTTACAGCCCGGCTTTGGTTTTGATATTGGTTTCGCATCTGGAGCTCGCTTTGGTAATCGACATACCAACGTATAGCCCAAAGAGACGCGGCAGTTTAATGGGACCGAAAAGCGGACTAAAACAGCACTTTCCACAATGAAGCGACCCCTGCGCCCGGGGGATCGCGATGCCCCGCACTGGTACCCCCAAAAAACCGCGGCTACTGTGCTCGGGAGCCACTCTTTCAGGCCTCTTTTGACCCTCTCCGCCACCTCGGGCCTCAACCCACCCCCTTCAGCCTCCCAGAACCGCCTCAAATCCCCTTAAACCTTCCCCAAAAGCGGATCAGCCAGAAGCCACAACCCACTGGCCAACATCCCCCTGCGTCTCACAACTTCCCGGTCGTTTCACCATCATTGCTAGCCAACACCTCCCCCCTTGCGGCCCACTGTCGGCTGCGCCACAGCGTCCCTTTTGGGGCTAGCCAGCCTCTCTTTTCTGGCCACCATTTCCTCGACTTTCACCGCAGCTTTCTCAGCCCGCCGTCACTCGATCCCCGGCATTCACCTCAGCCACCCGCGCCCCTCGCCCAAACAACCCCTCATCAGCGGCACAGCCCAAAGCCCCTCGCAAGGGGCTGTAGGAGCAAGCTGGCGAGGTGCGATTTGCTGCGCTGGCGATGCGGTATTTGCAGGGTCACAAAGCGCAGTGGCCCCAGACGCGGGGCTGTTTCTGCGTGCCAGGCGGAGCGCTTTGCTGGCCAGCGCGGGGCTCCTTCTGCACGCAGATAGGGCCTTTCCAGGGGGTCAGGCGTGGGGCTTTTGCATGCGCGGGCGCGGGGCTTTGGGGCTGGCCTGGGGCTGCTGTGGCGAGCTGGCGTGAGGCTTTGCGGGCCAGGCGCGGGGCTGCTTCTGCACGGTTTGGGCTGCGCAGGTGAGCAGGTTGTGCGTGTTTTCGCTTCACTTGGTGCTCGCGCGGGGCTCTAATCGCTGGGCCAGAGCCGGCGAATCCCGTGGGATCCCGTGGGATCCTGGCCTCAGGCTGTGCGCTGGCGAAGACGTTTTTGATCGCGAATCCGCTCCCCCTCGGCCTGCGCTGACGCTGCGGCCTCCCTGGCTAAGAGCCACGCGAGCGGCTGTCCTCCCCTCCTCTTGGGTGGACCCCTGCGGCGCTCAGCCGCATTCTCCCGGACCCCTTGGGAAAACCACTGGGGGCAGGAAGCCCTGGGCTGCGTTTGCGTGCCTGGCGGAGCGCAGTTCACAGCGTTCGCAAAGCGCTGTTGGCGCGTTGGCAAAGCTCGAAGTAAGCCCCCCGCAAGGGGCTGCGCCAGGCCCAAGGCGAGGGGCTTGGCATGCTGGCTCGATGATGTTCAAGCGGTGAATAGCATCCCGCGAGGCGCAAACAACTCAAAGCTGGCCCCGGCTCAGCGTTCACAAAGCGCGAAGTTCACCCCGGGCGTGGCGCAATTGGGCTGCGCAGGCGCGGGGTTTTGCATCGTGAAACACGCCCGGAGCGGCTGGCGCGGGGCTTGCTCGGGGGGGGCTTCTGGCTGATCCTGAAATGTGGGGTGCGCATGGTGAGCATGCGGCAGGTTTTGCGGGTGTGGGGCTTGGTTTGGCGCGGGTTTGAGTGGTGTTTTGGTGCTGGTGCGGGGGGATTATTCGCTGGGGCTGAGGCGGCGATCCGGTGGATCTGGCCTCGGCCTGGCGCTGGCGAACGTCTTTTTTGAGTGTGGTTTTGCTCACCCGCTCGGCCTGCGCTGGCGCTGCGGCCTCCCGGGAAAAGGGGCTACGCGGGCGGTCGGCTGTCCTGCCTTCTCCTTGAGTGGAACGGTATTGCGGCCGCAGAGGCCGATCGCGTGTTGTGTTCAAGTTGAGCTTTTTCTCCCGCCTTTTTCCCCAGCTTGCTGGCGAAACGCGGCGCTAGGCGTGCGCTGGTGGAGTGGTTTGGGGTGCATTGCCATCCTGGCGCGGGGTTTAGACGATGCACGGGGACGGGGTGAGCGGTAGCTGAGCGGCGGGGATTAATACTGGATTTTTCAGGTATTGGCGCGATGGGAGGCGCTTAATCCAGCGAATTTCAGGCATGACGCGCGGCGGCACTGGGGGCAGCTCGACCGAGAGAATTGCCAAAGACTATTTTTTTGGTGGTAGTTTTTTGTTATTTTGAGCGCGCGTTGAGGCTGACCGCTTCGCGCTGTCCATGCGGGTGAATGGTGTTGGGCGGGCCGGCTGAGGCTCTGATGGGCCGCTGTTTGATCGAGAAATTGGGTGTGGCGGGCAGGCTGGTGCGGGGCTTTGGCGAGAGCTGGTCAGTGTCTTTTGGGCGCGGGGCTGTTGGGGCAATGCCAGTTTTTGGGCGAACGAATCCGCGAATACCATTATTCTTTTGGTGATGGGCTGCGCCTTTTTGGGTTTGAGGCCTAGCGCTGCCCGCTTCGCGCGGGCCATTCGGTTATTGAGGGGGGTGATTTGGCGGTTTATTTGGCGGATAAATTGGCCGTTGATTACGGCGATAAGTTGTTTCAAGGCAACGAATTGGGCCTGCATAGGTGTATGTAATTTTGGCGGTTCGTTTGGCGGCTGAAGCTGGGGATGATGTTGGTGGTGGCCAGGGCGACGACGTAAGTGAGCCGCTGGTGGGCGGGCGAACGGCAGCCGATGCGGGGATGTTGGGGAAACGGAGACCGGTTTGCGCTGTGCGGTGCGAACGAAGTCCGACCAGGTTGAACAGCCGAAGCCGGACTCCCGCATCATTTTCTAATGCCTCAGGCGACGTTTTGGTGCCCGTCGGCAAACCCTGGCGTGAGGCTTTGCCCGGCAAAACGCAAACGGAAACCGGGGATCAATACCATTGTTTTTTTAGTAATGGACTGCGCCTATTGGGTTTCCCGCGCAAGATGCTCCCGCTTCGCCCGATACCTGCGTGCGAATTTCGGGATGGGCGAGCTGTTTTTCGGGGCGGTTTGGGGCCTGGGGCACACCCGGTTTCCATTGCGCACTAAGCGCAACAATGGTAAAGGGGTCGATGCTTAATACTACGCCGCCGGCTTGGCTCAATGACGTCCAAACCCTCTCTAGTCCGGAGATTGAGCAAATTGAAGCCGAAATCAAAAGCGGCAAGCTCACCGAGGATCAGGCCAAGCCGTTGCTGCTGGCGGCGGGCTTGCGGGCCGCAGGCAAGGCGCTGGCCAGAGAGCGCCTGGCTGCCCAGGGCGGGCAGGCGCCACCGATGGAGCCCGTGCCTCGGCGCTGAGCGAAGGAGCAGAGCACACGACACTCAAGGTGAAACTCCGCTTGGGGTGGCTCTTAATTTTGTTTGCCCGCGCGAGTTGCTCCCCGCTTCGCGCCCCTGGTGGTTCCGCACGCCTTAAAACGAACCTTCATAAATTTATGAAGGTTCAACGCGAGGTTCACCCGACGTTCAGAAGTCGATTTCTTCGAGCTCAGCTGCTGTCATGTCGCGCACGCGCTGCGTCTTCTCGCGCATGCGCAGGGTGATTAGTGCTGGATCTCTTTCGGCCAGCAGCTCAAGCAACGTGCACCCGGGCGCGATTGCATCGAGGTATCGAAGGACTTGCCCAAGTGCGACGCCCGGGTCTCCTTTTTCCAATCTGTAGGCTGTGTTGCGGGAGATCCCGGAGCGCAGAGCTGCGTCTGCTTGCTTGACTGCACGGGCGATGCGCAGGCGGGCCAGGAGCTGCCCAAGCTGGGCGCACTCGGCGCTCAAGCGGGGTGAGAGCATTGCGGACTGAGTGACTCTCATGTGTACGTTAAATCGAGCATTATTGGCGTAAGGCTCGATTATACGAGCGTCAACGCTTGGCGACCTGGGCCCGGGTTCGCGCTAGGCTGCTCGATCGCAGCTCATCGAGCGTGACCTTGCCTTCGATGACGTCTTCGCAGACGGCAAGGCACGCTGGCGCAGCTCCGCGCGCCGGGTCCTGCTCTCTATATTAGAGTCTTGCATTGCTGCGCCTTGGATTCTGGGGATTGCGCTTTGTAGCTGAGTAGTGCGCTATTGTGTGCTGGTTTTTTGCACAGCACCTAATGTCGCTAATCATCATAAGTTATTAAAAGTAGATGCGTGGATTACGCTACGCGTGACGCCATATGTCACTGTCAGCGGTGAATTCGTCGCGGCTCTACGCAGCTATTACTTTTTTAAAGACGTTCCCCCTGAATAATTTTGATGGTCCCCAGCAGCGCAGCGCTGCTATCGCCCGCGCGCAAATTCTGTCGGCCCGACTGGGCATTGGCGATGTGACGGCAACGCTGGCGAACCAGCCGCTACATGAAATGCTGGCCACCTTTGAAGCCGTCTTTGGCGGTCTGGCGCGCTCGACGCTGCGGGTGTGACGCGCTGGAGACCGGTTGTCCCAGCTTTGCGCGACCATCGGGGGGAAGGGGCTACTTTTTGTCTGCATACCCAACTCTTCCACCGGTCGCCCAAAATCTCATCGAGAGCGTCGGTAACCTATTGATTTAAGAAGAAATTTTTGCGCTGAATGTTGTGGAGGTAGTTCTAAGACTTGTCGAAACAACCTCAAAAGTCGGCTAAACATCCAATACAGACGCCAAATTCCAATAAAAAAGACGGGCGACCGGTGGAAGAGTTGGGTACGCGGCGGGCAGCCAGGGCGGCGCAACGGACCGCTTGGCGCTGGCTGGGCGCCTTGTGGTGCGCTGCGCTTTGCGGCTCAACCTTGACTGCTGGACGTTAGCATAGTGAATACGATTGGATTGGGGGGTGGAGGAGGAAGTGGCGATGTGGACCCGGGCTTCGGCACTGGTTGGTGGCTGTTCAGTTCCCACCATGGTTGGCAGCTGGACTCCAAATCGCGGCCCCGCCGCTCCACCCTCGCCAAAAATCAGCACTTGATCCCAGCAAAATGTGGATAAGTCCTCCCCCCGCGATTAATGCCTCCCGAGCGGGTTTTCCCGTGTTTTTGGGGCCTGCGAATTGTGCTGTGGAGGCGCCGGTGCGTGCCTAAAATCGACGGCATGGCAGCTAAACAAAAGAAATTAAGGAAGCCTGGGCCTGGTGATGACGGCTTGGTGGCGCTGGGCGCGCTTGCAGCTGAGGCCAAGGGCGCCGCGGATCGCGCAGGCGCTGCGATAGACGAGGCGCTGGCGTCGGTAGACGCGAGCAATAAACGGATCGACGTGCTCGAGGCGCAGGCAAAAAAGAAGCCTCGATGATGAGGCTTTGGGTGCGTAGTGAGCCGGCCGGTCCGCGGTTTCTTTTGCGCAAAAAAAGCATCCAGACATAGGGAAGCGGCCGGGTTTTTGCTAGGGCGTCTTCTTGAGCTAGTGCTTGTACTTGAGCTGAGGTAAATGCGTATGCTTGTGTCATGGTTTGTCCTTTGGGGTTTTGGGGTCTGAGTAGTAATTCGCGGTATTGCGTATTGCCTATTTATGTATAGCTCGCGGCGGCACACACACGGCAGTTTTAAAAATTAGATTGATAGCAAGATATGACGGCCCAGCGCGGATTTCTAGTCTTTTTGTTTGGCCAACGAAAAATACCTAGGTCTACGGCAACGCACGCCATGCCGCGGGAAGCCTGGGCCGCCCACCGCATTTATGTTCGCCGCAACAAAATTTAAATGCTATCTAATATATAGCATAAAATGGCGTGATTAGTAGCGCTTGAATAGCTATGCTTTTAGGATCTATGGATATCGTCGGATGAATTAAAGCTATACCTTATGTGAACTTTTTTAAGGTTCATCGCCCCCTGCGCTCTGGGGACTCAAAAAGGTTAGCTCATGAACACTGAAATCAACACCCCCGCCCTCGCTCTCGCTGGCACAGAAACCCGCACTCTCTACGTCGAAGTCGACCAGCTCGAAGCGTTCAAAAAGCAGCTCGACAAGCTCAACGAAACCGCCGAGGTGGCCGGCATTCCCCCCATCAAAATCACCGCCGATCACACCACCTCGCTGCCGGCCGCGCCAGGCGAAGCCGCCATGCTGGTGGCTGTGCTCACGCTGGATTACCCAGTTGTGGAATTGGGCGATTGGGCCGTTGTTGGCCGCTTGGAAGCGCCAAAGGAATCAGTGGCGCGCAAGCTTTTCGCGTTTGATTATTCGAAAAAGGAAGCCGACACGGTGGCCTTGTTGGCGAAGACTGGGCATCCGCTTGAGTGTGAACACTGCCGCGCGAATCGCCGGCGCGTGGAGAGCTATTTGCTCAGGAATCGCACGACGGGCGAATACAAACAGGTCGGCAGCGGATGTTTGGATGCGTTCACGGGGGGGTCTTCTGGCGCCGCAATCAGCCTTGCCAGTCTGAGCAAATTCGTGGCCAAGTGGAATGAAAAGCTCTTGAAATCGCGCCGGGGCACGAAGCTGTTTGCGGTCGACGTGCGGCAGTACCTGGCGGACCTTTTTTTCACGCTTGGATCGTATGAATATCGGCTGCTGCGGGATTGCTCGACTGAGAAGATGACGACACATTACAAAGCATTGGACGTGCCAGCGCTTATTGCGTCGCTGGGGTGCGTGGATCCGGCGGATGCTGTGCGGCTGAATGAGATTTACGCTGAAGACAAGGAGCGCAATCTGGCGCTGGCTGATGCGTTTCGGGCAGCGTATGCGCGCAAAACCATCATCGAGGGGACGTTCGAGCACAATGTAAATGTCGTCCTGAGAGAAGATCTGATCTCGTTATTCCGCACCCGGCCGCTCAACGTCGTGTGCGCGGCGGCCCACGGTTTTATGCTCGACCAGCTGCGTAAAGTGATGGGCGCGGGTGCTCATGTCGGCAAGCGTAATCAGCATTTCTCAAAGAAACTGACCGTTGTCGCCATGCAGCATCAGGCCCATTTTGGCCGTGATGTTTACTTGAAAGACAGCGATGGAAATGTCTTCGTGGCAGAGACAAATGACATGGACTGCTGCGATGAATCGATGATCAAGCATCGGGCTGAGGTTGGGACCGTGCTTGATTTGGAGTTCAAGATTGTGGGACATCGCAAGCTGTATTCGACTGCTTACACCAGCATCAAAACCGCGGGCCAAGCGGCTGCTGAGGCGGCGGCTGATGCTGCGATTGAAGCGCATTATGGTGTTTAACCTCGACGTTTTAGAGCGCGAAAACATGAAAAACGCTTCGGAAAAAGTGGTGGCGGAAGGCGGAGTCCCGGGGGATTTCCCCCCAGTTCTGCGAGTTCTGGCGCTGGTGCATCTGCATGTTCCGAAGAGCGTGAAAGCGGATTGGGTGCGGCGTTCGAGATTGGAGGGGATAAGGCTCAGCGTCTGGATTCGGGAGCGGGTCGAGCGCGAGTAGGTGCGGGGACTTGACCGCTTCGGCCTGGTTGGAAATGGGCCGCGCAGAGCCGCCCTCACACTGAGGAATTGGGAGAAAATGGCAGCATGGGAGCTCAAAAAATACTGCTTTTTCTCGATTTTGACGGCGTAATGCACGCCGTCGACGACCCACATTTATTCGGCCACGAGGAGCATTTGGCCCGAGTGTTGACCGACTTCCCGACAGTCGAAATCGTGATTTCTTCGGCTTGGCGCAAGACGAACACGCTCGCGAATATGAAGAAATTTTTTCTGACGGACCTACGCGCCAGAGTCGTCGGCGTGACCCCAGTTTTCAGAATCGGGGAGGCAAACACAAGCGTCACCCCGGGCGCGCGCTATCACGAAATACAGCGCTACCTTGCAGCGTCATGCGACCCCGGACGGCCGTGGATCGCGCTCGACGACGACCCGGTATTCTTCCCCCCCGGGTGTGCCGAGCTGGTGTTGTGCGATCCGAAATTCGGGTTCGGGCCTGGGGCTGAGGTGCGGCTTAGGGCTGCGCTGACGGCGTTGATTTGAGTGAAAAATGGAGGCAAAGATGAGCCAAGAATGCAACGAAAAAGCCAGCGAGCAGGCCCCAAAAGTTCACCCCGGCTTGGCAAAAGAGGCGTGGGATGCGGTGTTGGTCCGCAGCGGCATTGACCCAGCAACGATCACAGAGTACAACATGCCAGATGCCGCGGAAGACGAAACCTTGAGCCAAAAATAAAAGCAATTCCGCGTAAAAAAGGAGCTAAAAAATGTTCATGGAGCACGCTCAAGTAGTCCTCAAGCGGCCGCTGCCGAGCCTCGGTTTAAAGCCCGGCGCGGTCGGGATTGTTGTGCACGTGCATACAGCTTTCGAGGGCTATGAAGTTGAATTTCTGCGATGGGACGGGCAAACCATAGGTGTCGAGACTGTTGAAGATCGAGATTTGGAGCGTTTTAAAATGGGCGAGGCGCTGGCGGGTTTGGGCTAGAAAGTTAGAACTTCTAACTCGTTAGAAATCAATCACTTACAAAAAAGCTGCTCACTCGAGGTGGCCGCCAGCACTTGCCCTTCTCCGAGCAATTTCCGCAAATCGCACCTGTGATAACGGAGCTTGTGGCGCCTTGCTATTTTTTTGGTAAGCGCGCGGTGAACCCATCTTGAATTGAACCCTCCCATCTTGCAAGATCGTGTGCACGCAACCCACCGTGTACACCATGCTCAAAGAACCAGACCTTGCGAGATATTCGAGTCGGCCTACCCACCGCACCTACACGCGCCAGTTCAAGGCCGAATTGGTAGTGGCCTGCCAGCAGCCGGGCGCGTCCATTGCGGCAATAGCCCTGCAACACGGCATGAACGCCAACGTGCTGCACCGCTGGCTCAAGGAACATGAGCGTGACGGGCGCCACCGACTTATCGGGCCAGATCCGTTGGGTGTCGCTGTCCCCGCTACACCTGTCCCCGCATTCATCCCTTTAAAGCTACCCACCAGCATGCTTGAGCCCACTGCCTGCGACATCAAGGTAGAACTTCGCAAAGGCGCAGTCTCGATGATCCTCACCTGGCCCGCCAGTGCCGCTGCCGACTTGGTGCACTGGACCCGGGCCATTCTCAAGTAGTCCTTCAAGTGATCCGCATCGATGCCATCTGGCTGGCCACCACCCCCATGGACATGCGAGCTGGCACCGACACCGCCTTGGCCAAGGTTGTGTCGGTGTTTGGTTCTGCCCATCCGCACACGGCCTACCTATTCGCCAACAAGCGAGCAAACCGTTTGAAGGTTCTGGTGCATGACGGCATTGGCATCTGGCTGGCAGCGCGGCGACTGCACCAAGGCAAATTTGTCTGGCCATTGGGCAGTGCAGCGCAACAATTGAGTCTGAACCGCGCCCAACTCGATGCTTTGGTGCTGGGACTGCCCTGGCAGCGCTTGGGTGATGCAGGCATCATCACCATGGTCTGAATCATCCAAATACATAGCAACGAAGTCAATACGGATAAGCACTAATGGTGCTTTTTATTCACCAAAAGCACACTATGTTTCATGGTGATCGCACCCGAACAACTCACCCACATGAGTGCAGACGAACTGCGCGACGTGGTGCAGTCCCTGTTCAAGACACTGACCTTCAAACAAGCCACCATCGACAAGCTCACGCATGAGAATGCTTATCTCAAACGCCTGAAGTTTGCCGCCCAGAGTGAGCGCTTTAGCGCCGAGCAAAGAAGCCTGCTGGAAGAAACCCTTGATGAGGATCTGCAGGCGGTGAGCGACGAGATCGAGCAACTCAAGCCCACGGATGCGCCTGCACCCCGGATGAAGGAACAACCCAAACGCCAGCCATTGCCAGCGAATCTTGCCCGCGTGGAGATCCACCACGAACCCGATTCCACCACCTGCGCTTGCGGCTGCCAAATGAAGCGCATCGGCGAAGATGTCGCCGAGAAGCTGGACTACCAGCCCGGCGTCTTCAGTGTCGAGCGCCATGTGCGCGGCAAATGGGCTTGCGCCAAGTGCCAAACCCTGATCCAGACTCCGGTGGCGGCGCATGTCATTGATAAGGGCATCCCCACCACTGGTCTGCTGGCCCAGGTGCTGGTGGCCAAGTTCGCTGACCATCTGCCGCTTTATCGCCAGGAGGCCATCTTTGGTCGTGCCGGTTTGGCCATTGCTCGCTCCACACTGGGTGCCTGGGTCGGCAGCTGTGGTGTGCAGCTGCAACCCCTGGTCGATGCACTCAAAGCTGAGATCCTCCAGCACAACGTAGTGCATGCCGATGAGACACCCGTGCAGATGCTCAAGCCCGGCACCGGTAAAACACACCGCTCTTACCTGTGGGCCTATGCCGCCGGTGCCTTCGAGGACACCCGGGCGGTGGTCTATGACTTCTGCGAATCACGTGCCGGGGAGAATGCCAAGACCTTTCTGGGTGACTGGCGCGGTAGCCTAGTCTGTGACGACTTCAGTGGTTACAAGCAACTGATGGCCCAGGGTGTGACCGAAGTCGGTTGTCTGGCCCATGCCCGGCGCAAGTTCTTTGACCTGCATGCCAGCAACAAGAGCCAGATTGCGCACAGTGCGCTGGAGCAAATCGCCAGGGTTTACGACATTGAGCGCGAAGTCAAAGAACTGCTTCCCGATGAGCGACGACGAATACGCCAGGAGAAATCAAAACCACTGCTGGATGCCTTGCACCAGTGGATGATCCTGAACCGCCAGAAGATCACGGATGGTTCAGCCACGGCCAAAGCGTTGGATTACAGCCTGCGGCGCTGGTCTGCGCTGACGCGCTTCCTCTCCGACGGTCAACTGCCGGTGGACAACAACCACATCGAAAACCAGATCCGTCCGATTGCCATCGGGAGGAACAACTGGCTGTTTGCGGGTTCACTGCGTGCGGGCAAGCGCGGTGCAGCTGTGATGAGTCTGATCCAGAGTGCCAGGCTCAATGGGCATGATCCGTTTGCCTACCTCAAGGATGTTCTAACCCGGTTGCCTACGCAGCGGGCAAGTCAGATTCATGAACTGTTGCCGCATCGCTGGCAGCCGCAAATTCAATTCACTTGATTCCCAGACACAGCCACTGCGCTGTGGTCAAGATGGGTTCGCTGCGTGCTTACTTTTTTTGGTCAAAATGACCGCTTGCTCGAAAGACTCGATCGTGACGTCAAAAAACAGTCAGCCAGCGTTTGATTCAAATTTGGCACGCTTGGCCCGAATTTGCACTGAGCTGGCCGGCGCTAGGCCCGGCCCCGTCGATGCGGATGAGCGGCATGCCGCGCTCAATGTGCAAATCGCCCTCGCTGAACTTGGCCAGGACGTCAGCCTCGAAGTCGCCGCAGAAGTGTGGCGCCACCGTTCAAACTCGGTGCTTGCTGGTTGGCTCAGCGGCGCGGAGACGATCGCCTCAGCAAAAGAAGCGCTTTTTTCATACGTCCAGCACGCTCCGCTGGGAGGTTTTGTGCCGGAGCCGCCAGGGCCGGCAGGCTACGATTGAGTGCTTAATCGTAGCTCGTAAGCTATTGATTTCATTTATCTTTTATTGATAGCGGAATCAAGCCGCTGATCTGCTGCCTAAATTTAGCCATAAGATAATGAGAGTAATCTTAGGGCTATGCGGCGTGGCGGCATTGGCGGGTCACGCCAACATTAGCACGACAAGCATTTTTCCCACCAGGCTGAACTGCCAAATACCGCGGCGGCAGCTCCGGACCAGCACATGGACTTGATTATTGACTTGAAAGAGCAGCTTGCGCACGATCCTTTTTTTAGATTTTGACGACGTCCTGTGTCTCAATAATCCAGTTGGCGGCTATGACGCGATCGAAGCGCTGGGTCGGCTTGAAAAAGAGCCGGGTCTGAGTTTTGGGGATCTGGAGTTTGTGGAGCTTTGGCGCGGGCTTTTTGATGCGCAGGCAAAGGCATTTCTAACTGCGCTGCACGCAGAGTTCAAGCCGACTTACGTCCTGTCCACCTCTTGGCGAAATTTTATGAATCGGGCCGCCTTGGATGCGGTTTTACGGCGGGGTGGACTTCCGTTTGTGGCTGATAATTTGCATGAAAATTTCGAGACGCCGATCAGCGGCCAAGGTGGCGGAAGCAGTGGCCGGGCGCGCGAAATTCAGGACTGGCTTAATGAAAACCCGGGCTGCGACGAGGGGTGGGTGGTGCTAGACGATGAGCTGTCTGGCGCTACATTCCTCGGTTGGCACGATGACCGCGAGCGATCGTTCATCGTGCTTTGCCGCGAAAATATTGGATTGACTGAGGTTGAATACGCCCTGCTGCGTGATGCTTTTTTGCAAAGAGCCGGCCGTAAGAGTTAAGGTGGTCGCAGTTTGCAACCACCCTGGCGCCCTGCCCGGTGAAGACGGGCTCTTGTATATACGTATATACAAGAGCAATTTGCCGGCCGGCGTTGTAAATACGAATTTACAAACAGGTGCTCCGCCAGGCTGGCAATCCCGCTGGGTATGCGGCGCCAAAGTTTATACGTATAAACTTTCTTGGCGCATGCAAGGCGAGCATGTCGGTCTGTGGGCCGAGGAGCAGGCGATAAGCGAGGCAATCCCGGTGAAGACGGGCTCTTGTAATTGGGAGCCGGGTTGTTTAAACGTTTAAACATTTCATATTGCAAAATGTCCATACGTATGGACAAAGCTGTCCATACGTATGGACAGAATCTGCGCTCCGCCAGCGAGGCAATCCCGGAGGGAACGGCGCTTTGCGAATGCTGGCGTGTAAAAACGTTTATACAAAACGGCGCTTTGCCGGCCGGCAATCCGGGGGTTGGCGCCAAAGTTCATACGTATGAACTTCTTGGCGTGTATATACGTATCTACAACGCGCGGATTTTGTTAAAACGCTTTAACAAGACGGGCGCTTTGGGGGGGTGCCCGGGGCAACCCCCTAGTGAGGTTTGAACCGTCCCCGCCCCCTTGGCAATCCCTAAAAAATAAGCAGCTGCTGGTTTGGTGCGCGGTTGTCGGTTTGGAGCTGCACCTCAGCAAGCGCGAGAACCCAAGCCAGGCCCCTCCGAGTGGTGAGCGGCCGGCCATCCCGGTGAAGTCGGTTTGTTTAAACGTTTAAACGTTTCATATTGCAAAAAATGTGCGGTTTGTTAATACGTATTAACAAAGCCCAGGCCGGCTGGCGATCCCGCGGAACGGCGCTGTTGTTAATACGTATTAACAGAACCGGCTGGGCGCTGGCATGCACCCAGGTCCCAGCTGGGTTGCCATCCTGCCAAAAGCATCTATACTGGACAAATAAACAGTATTGAGGGCAGCATGAGACAAGAGGAATTGTGGGAATGGCGCATCAAGTGGCTGGGTCAGTGGACTAGCACGATACACGGTGTGACCGAAGCGGAAATCCGCAAGATTCATCCCGAGGCGATCCGCGTTTTGGGATCGCGCTGTGTGCGCCAGATTGCAGAGACTCCTGATGATTTGAGACTTCTCATGGGCACTGCCACAAATCCCAGGCTGTTGGGTGTGCTGAAAAATTGTGAGGTCTGCGAGCACTTTGGCGGCTGGCATCCGATTCACGTCGGTGAAAAGATCAGCTACCGAACGCACAGTGGGTGCCTGCGACAAGGCGCGCCCAAAACCGTTGCGCAGCCTGAGCGGGGCTGTGCGTATTGGGCACGGAAAGAGGAGCCCGTTCAGCGTGTGGGTGCAATCGCCTGACCAGTTGAACCCTGGCCACGACAGAGGTACAGTGAACTGGCTGCACTCACTGCCAGAGTTTGAACGACAAAGATGCAAGGACGTAAGACATGACCACCTTACAACAGGAATTTGTAAACATCGATCGGCATTACGATCCCCCAGGACTTCGCCTGACGCTGGAACTCGATGCTGCAACAGAACAGGACATCGAGCGCGGCATCAATGCTGCCAAAAGAGTCTTTGCGCTGGCGCAAATCAGTTCCTATGCCGCGGCAAGCGCGGCCGATTATCAGGATTTGGAGGACCCCGAGCTGGTGCTGACGTCCGAACAGCATGAATGGGCCGGCATTTGGTGGGAGGCACAGGAGGCAGCCGTAGCGGCGGCATGCAGTGACCTGCCGGCAGGAGAGAAAACGTTTCTCTTTAGCCAGACCTGGGATGACGCGCCAGAACCCATTTCCGGCAATTGCATTCGCGGCACAACCTGGCTGGATAAAGAAACAGAGACTCAGGAATGATCGGCCATGTGCTACTCCGCTCAAATCTGGGCTGAACACAGGAAGTACGTCAGGGCGTTCGGCGTCGAGATTGACATCAAGGAATATGTCAAACTTTTCTGGCACCGAAATGAGAACGACCGCATCAAGATTCCCAAGGCGATGGAGGAGTCGTTTATCGCCCCGCAAAGTGAAGACGAAGCCAGCATCAAGCGCTTGACTGACGCGTACAAGGTTCAGCAAGCCGACAAACTGGCGCAGGAGTTGTTCAAGCAACGCAAGCGACTGGCTGATGCCCAGCGCAGCCTGACGGTCAAGACCACAAAGGCGGCTACCGAGGCCAAGCGAATCGCCAGCAACAGAATCGAATGGATCTTGGCAAAACTGGCCGACTCCAGGCGCACAGAGCTGAAGGACAGCGATTCAAGAATTTATCCGGGCTACTTCGCGCCGGTGCTGATTGTGGAAAACGGCAAACGCCTTGTCCGCCCCATGCGTTACCAGTGCCGCCCTGCTGGAAAGCCAGCGGCCTACGATACGAGGTATCCGGGCACCTATAACGCAAGAAGGGACAGCCTGGAGGGCTTCTGGAAGAACCAGTTCGGCTACACACACGGTCTCATGGTCGTCAATGCGTTCTATGAGCATGTCTCCAAACCAGTGAAGGACGGAAGTGGCGCGCGAACAGAGAGTGTGATCCTGGAGTTCAAGCCACGACCGGTACAGGACATGTTGGTCGCCTGCCTGTGGTCGCACTGGACAGGAGACGCAGGAGATGACCTTTACTCCTTCGCTGCCGTCACGGATGAACCACCCGAAGAAGTTGCAGCCGCTGGTCACGACCGCTGCATTATTCCCATCAAGCCTGAAAACATCGACGCCTGGTTGAATCCAGACCCCACCAATCTCGCGGCACTCTACGCCATCCTGGATGACAGGGAGCGTCCTTACTACGAGCACCGGCTGGCCGCGTAGCGAATCGCCGGAGCACTGGTCTTCAGGAGCCAGTCAACTCTCTCCGAGGCCGGCCGTCAAAATTGAGTGTCGGCAATGGAGAAAAACGTCTAGCGTCAATGTAGCGTCAAGAGCCAGCTGTCACCTAAAAGGGGTCGCCGGATACTTGACATTGGAGCATTCAAAAAAATGGGCTACCGTACAGCAGCCAGTCGTGACCGCGAACAACGTGCCCATTGGAGTCAATCGGAAGTCATTCCGACTGGCCTCATAGCGGTCATTGACAGGACCACGCGTTCACTGACGCTCACCTGCGCACACCGGGCAGTTCAACCGGCTTTTCACATTCCTGGCAAATGCGCTCTGCCTTCTGCTGGGCGAGGTCAATGAGGCGATGGGCTTCTCGATTGTTGTCTCGATTGAAATGGCCACGAATATAAAAGCGGAGGTATCCAGATTTCTCTTTGACTTGGCTGGCTACCACCGGTGGCATCGCGCCAGCTTTTACTTGACTGGTGATCTCCGCGCACAGGCCATCGATGATGTCGAACCAACCATCCCCACAACCGAAACCCCAACACATGCCAGTCTCTGCCCTGTCGCCGTGCCGGTCACGGAATATGTCGGGGTAATGCTGGCAAAGAAGGTCATCAAGTTCTCGTCGCATCGTTCGCTCCCTCCATCCAGCCGCGCACGCAAGCCACGATGCGCTGGTTTTGAAGGGCGAAAAATTCACTCTGGTCGATGTCGTCACCTGTAATGTCGTTCAACGTTTGATTGGGAAATCGAACTAACAAGTCGGCCTCGCGTTTGAGTTGGTTGAATGCGGTGTCGGCCGTTCGGTTTCTTGCTTCCCCTTCAAACGCAAAAGGCGTCACAGCAGCCGCCACAGTCAGCACGCCAGCTTCACGCGCCCACTTGGCCATGATGGGCGTGACACTGCTGCCAGTTCCTCCGCCCAACCCAGCCACCAAAAAGACCACCTCTGTGTCGCCCAGCACGGCCTTTAAGGCATCACGCTTTCGCAAGGCGGCGGCACGCCCGCGATTTGCTCGCCCTGCCGCGCCTAACGTGGCGAGCGATACGGTCTTAATGGGTGCGCACCCGGGCATGGCTGCGTTGTCGGCATCAATGTAGTTCAGAACCGCGAGGTCGAGGTCGACGCCAATGAACTCAGGCACCCATTGCGAACTTGCCGGAATTGCGCCTGACTGCGAGGCAGCTTGGACAAAATTGCAGCCAGTGCCACCGATGCCAATGACCTTGCAAGACTTGGCCGACGATGCAGTGGGGGGCAGACTCAGGCCAACAGTTCCGGCCCCGAGTCCTTTCAAGAAATACCTGCGATCCATACCCGTTCTCCTTTGGTTGGGGAATCAACGGGTTTGATTGTTCCTGGTTATGCGACAGAGCGTGTCGCATAACAGTATGCCGATCTTATTCGACTGCGGCACTTTCTTGAACAGCAGGGTTGAGAACGCTTTCGTCCGGATATATAACGAGACCCGCCAAGTCATCCGGGAGTGCCGTTCTAACATCAACCCCGCTTAATAGTGCGATTGCAGGTTTAATCACTCGATCATGCAAATCTTGACTGGTTTTCAGCTCAAGCAAGCGGAGACTGAAAGTCCATTGATATTTTTTCCAGTCAGCGCCTGATCCTTCCCAAAGAATAAGACGATTGTCTTTAAGGCGGGGTTGATGCTCCTGATCCACCGGATAAGCCATGTGCACGCCTTCATCGCCAAAGCCTATTTCGATATCCCAGAAACAAACGTGGAGCAACGGCTCTTCATTTCCATCAAACGACATCCCATCACCCGTCAGGCTAATCTGGTAGCCAAGATACATTTCGGCCCTTTTTTTCCGAAACGCCTTGTCCATCAACGGCAATGAATAAGCGACATCTGTAAAGATCCAGTCCCATTCATCTTCTCGAGAACTTTTCATAAATTGGCCAGCAACTTTACATGGCAATTCGTCCTTCAGATTATCAATTTCTTGGGTTAGCCGCGCATTGAGCGTTTCGCATAAAGCTTCAATTTCTTTGCCGTAGGCTGATACCGCACGGAAGCATTGCACTACTTGTCTTCCTTCTTCAGTCATCACATTACTCCTTGAAAAAAAGTTTGAAATCAATCTCTGATTTAGGTAGTTCATTTGCTGCAACTGCGAAGCCCGTGAACCGGTGGGTTAGTCCTTTAAAGGACCAGAGATGCAAGATTTCTGCGACAGGTAGCTCTTTTTGGGCCTTATCGAAGCCATTGAACCGTCTGATGCCTATTTTTTCAAGAAAATGGCTCGTTAATGCAGCCCAACGGGCAAGGCCATCCGGACGTCCCTGACACTTGGACAGGGCATTGCGTATCTGAGCCCAACTGACAAGAATTAATCTTTCGTCATTGCCAATCTTCCACACATTACCGGAATCCCTGGCCTCTAAGCCCGCACTAATTTCGGGAGCGATGAAAACATGCCAGCAATTTTGTCTAACATCCTCATCCAAATAGTTCAGCCACTGCAGGCGGAGCTGATTTTTACCACTTAATGGCGCATGCCACTTAACTTCGATCAGGATATCAAAGCGTTTGTTTTCAGCGGAAAAAAACGTTAGGTGTGCATCCGGTTCGACCTCATGCCGCGGCCAAAGTTTGAACTTGTAACGAACAGGCGCTTGCACTGGTAACGCCGCTGATCGACCTTGCAGCCGAAATACTTCACTCCAAAATTGAAAGACTGAGGCCGCCTCGATGAATTCGAGGGGCCCGAATACCGTCGACGTGATTTCGTCTTCTTCGCATACCCGCTTCTCATGCCCATCACGGTAGCCTAAGTAGCGTCGGTAATAGGCTGTTTTGTTCTTCTCAAGAGCATGCAGCATTGAGTTCCCTTGTTGATTCTACGCGTGACATATATGACTGATCAGGTCGCTCCCTAGCCGCCGCTCCGACCATGTTACTGCTGATCAGTTTTTGAGCAGTCTATTTGTATTTCACCGAGGGCCAGTATCACCTGCCATCCGACGTCACCATCGACCACCCCCTCGGCGCCAGAATAAATTCTGTCCTGACAACTGTTCACCATTGCAACCAGCGACCCTCATCCTGCCAATGACGCTGATGCCGCCGGTTGCGAGAATGTTGTCATAACTCAGCGGTGAATTTTGAATGGGTTCCCAGTCAAGCCACTCAGACGGATAAACATGGCCTGCATCTGGAAACCCACCCAGCCGAACTCCTGCAATCTGGCCGAAGCATCCTTGAATAGTTAACGGTGTCCCGGTCTGGTGAATTGCTGCAGCAAGACTTAGCGCGTCTCTCAATTCAGAGAATCCAAGGTTCTCTGGGCTCCACAGTCCGACCATGGCCTCTATCGGATCGGGGAACATGCCACCCATCGGAATCCACTCGACCCTGGGCTTGGTCCACCATTCACCAGGGCCACCGAGGCCCTCACGCCGACTATCCCTCTTGTACCGATTTCGTCTACCTCCTTGGGGATAGTTGCTGTCGATCGTTTGGAGCAGATCCGCTTTGGGGATGATCCGCAGCAGCGGGTCCCAGTGGTTGGGATGCCCAAACATGGCGCTGGCCCAACATTGCAGCAGGCCATCACCCATACTTTCCCCCAGCAGCTTGCCTGCGCTTTCAAGGTTGACTTGGGCGATTGGCTGCATCGGCTCATCGTCTGCCAATGGCCACGGCCACGCCGCGCTGGTGAACGGAAAGCCGGGGCCCAGTTGATCGGCCAGCCGATGAGCTGGGTTGGATTTGTCCAACGGCAAGAACCGGGGCAGACAGTAGGGGCGTGACATTCCGGCGTAGGCTTCAACGAAGTTTCTCAGTACAGCCGTGGGCTGCACGCGGGCGAAGGCATCAAGACGGCGTAATGCATCACCGTTCATTGGGTAAACCCCATTGGCCGTGGATTGCCAGTCAGGCCCTGACGGCTGTGCACCTCCTCCTGGACCAGCGCCGCGAGGTCGCCGTTCAGCAGTTCGGGCGTAAATCGCAACAGGCGGGAAACCACCTTGGCCACAGAACGCTCAATCGGCAATGCGGCATCCGGGTGCTGAAAGCGTGACAGATAGCGCATTGTTTGTGGCTCAGCGGGCGGTTCATGCTGGGCAATGCCCGCAGGCTGGTGGCGGGGACTTTGGCGTTTTGTGGGCATGAGGCATCTCCTTGGAAGTGCTCATGGTCGCTCAAAGTTGCGACAACATCTGTCGCTAGTAGCGTCAATGGTCAATGATTCCCTGATTCCGCCCGTTGCCTCATCCGGGCGACTTCTTCTGACATTCGGCTGCCCATTCGTCAAGCATATCGCTCCCGACCAGAACGTCATCACCGTACTCTTTTTTAAACTTTTCAGTTAAATTTTCTACACAACTTTCGATGAAGTCTGCGTGCGCTGGAATCGATTGGATTCGATTCGTTGGGGTGGGAGTAACGGGAATAGCGCTGGAGCTTTTGGCGTCGTCCATTACTTCAAAGGTCAATAAAAAATGACCGTCAGGGCTCTGCTGTATTTTGTAAGACACGGGAGCTTTTTTTGTGGTGTTCAGCGTAATGGTCGCTCGGCATGACAGCTCACCCGATTTTGCATCGCGGCTTTGCTCTGTGACATCACTTACTAGAATCGCACTCAAGTTTATTGATCTTGCAAACTGAGACTGATCAAATGCTTTCTGAAGCGTGTCCTTGGCGACAGCGCTATTGCATTGCAGTTTTGAACTATTTGAATTGCCAACAGGGCTGACAGGGCTGACAGGGCTAGTGTGGCCAGCAAGGCTGCCAAATGCATTCAAAAGGCTGATGGTGCCGATGATTAGCAGGGGTATTGCCCAAAACAGGCGGCGTGACTTCTTTACTTTGGGGCTGCTGGTATTCAATATTTCCGCCTTTTTGGCAGCAAATTCTTCTGCGCTAAGCACTCCCTTTTCTTTGAGTTGGCTCAGCTTTTCCAGTTCGTCGGCTTGACTCATGTTGTTCCACCTTGAGAAAGTTGTTATTGAAGTTGTCGAAAAAATCAAGGGGAGGTTTCATTGGCATGAGGCATCTCCTTGAAGGTGCTCATGGTCGTCCACTATTGCGACAGTATTCGTCGCTAAAAACATTGGCAAAACCGATGCCCGGCACTGCGGCCAAAGGCGATTCAGCGCGGTACGCGCAATCCCGGTTCGGGAATAGCCCCCGATGGATGGCCATATTGCGCCGCACCGTCGCGCAGGCGGGACGCTACTTCACGCTGAAGCGCCAGCGGTTTTTCGACCTTCACGAATGGGCCGAAACTCAGCAGCCACCAGATCAGGCGCTCCGTGTGGGGCACGGTGGCCGTAAAGCGCAAGCGCCCGTCGGACAGCTCTTGAACCGCCTGGTCCGTTGAAAGTGGAGATTCCAGCAGATGCGCTCCGGATTGAGGCCCGAAAACCGCTACGAGTCGGATGGGCTTCGCGTTGCCACTCTGGGTGCCGAAACCGAATGCACCCTGCGCAATGAAACTCTTCAGCGTGAAACCGGGTGGTGTGGTGGATGGAGCGTCAAGAAGCGTGGCCGACTTGATACGATGCAGCGGCAGCAGCCGGGGGTCGTCGTACTGTAAGAAAGTGGCGACGAGGTACTGAACCACACCATGCTGGACCAGGCCAAGCGGGTGAACCGTCGAAGATTTGGCCTGCTTGCCGCCCGGACTGGTGTACTGAATATCCAGTTGCCGTTCAGACAGCAGACCTTGTGTCACGGCGTCATGCACGGCACGCTTGACCGGTGGCGGAAGCAGCGGCTGCGACGCCGGCACTATGGCAACCTTGTCGAGCCAGCGTTGCACAGCAGTGCCGCCATAGTGCTGGTTGAGCTTGTTGCTTGCCTCTTCAAAATAGGGGCGTAGCTCTAGGACCGTCGACTCCGGCAGCAAATCAATGAGATAAATCTGCAGCAGCCGCAAACTGAGCGCCTGACTGGCATCCATGCCCGGGACTGTAATCCGTTTGTTCTCCTTGGCCCAGTACCAGCCGTACGGTTTGTTGCGGTTGTCGCACTCCAGACCGAAGGGAATGGTCAGGGATTCCAGATCCCGTTGAACTGTTCGAGCGCTGACATCGTACCCATGGTTTTCCAACCGTTCCTGTAGCGTCGACGTGGAGATTTTTCCTCTCGTCGGTATCAGTTGAAGGGTTTGGAGAAGACGTTGGAAGTTGCGATCCATGGGCGCATGATAGCAACTGAGTGCGACAGCATCTGACGCATCAGTGGGCACAATCACCAAATGAACTGCATTCTCTTTTTAGATTTCGATGGTGTCACACACCCCGACCCCTGCCGCAAAGGAGCATTTTTTTGTCAGTTACCGTTGATCGAGGATGTACTGCGTGAAAACAAGCATGTGGATGTCGTGATCAGCTCAAGTTGGCGGTATGACCATCGGCTCCCAGAATTGCAGGCATATTTCTCATCTGACATAAGGACTCTGGTCATTGACGTAACACCATCGGTTGCTCGCACTGATGATGAAGGCTGGATACCACCCCATTTATTGCAGCATCATCGCGAATGGGAGTGCAGAAAGTGGATCCGGCAACACTGCCCATTGGATACGCCCTGGCTGGCCATCGATGACGTTTCTGAATGGTTTCTACCCGGCTGCGCCGATTTGCTGATTACGCGCTCTGAGTGTGGTTTCCAGCCGGAGCAGGCTTCAAAGTTGCGCGAGATGCTTAAAGTAAGGCTAAAGAGTTAGTCCTTGACGCTGGTGCACCATGTCGGGAAGTGACGACTGACAGGATTGGATAACTCAAGACTAATTTTGGAGTTCTCCATTGTGGACGCTGATCAATCTCGGCTATATGGTCGGAAGAGCCATCCGCAGTCATGACTTGTATGACCGGATACCCTGCTCACACGACTTACATTTTTCCCCATTGCTGACGTTCAATTTTGACGGTCGGCTTCGGAGAAAGTTGATTGGCTCCGGAAGACATATACCTGACGGTCAGATTTTTCGGGTGTCGGTCTGCTGGGTGCCCTTACCGGTCAGCCGTCGCTGGAGGAAGCTGTCATTCAACTTGGTGCACGGAAATCAGCAAGCGGACCTTCATACTTGACGGTCATTTTTGCCGACTGGTTGGCACTTGTGCAGCTTGAATTCAACCTGTCGATGCAACAAGTTGACTGAATCGTTCAGCGGGCGTGTCGTAGTTTAGAGTCTTCCTTGGTCGCTCGTTGAGTTTTCTCGCCACCGCATGTAGCTGTGCCTGTGAGTAGCTGGAGATATCGATCCCTTCGGGGAAATACTGCCTCTGCAGTCGGTTCGGATTTTCATTGCTCCCGCGCTGCCAGGGACTATGAGGATCACAGAAGTAACCTGTGTATAAATGGCAATAGGTGGATGGTCATGCTGTATCCGCGATACTAGGGAAAAACCAGCGAGGAAGTTATGGCTTTGAAATTGCTGCATTCAGCCGACTGGCAGATTGGGAGGATCTACGCGCAGTTCGAGCCCGACGACGCGGCGGCGTTGTTCGAGGCCCGCTTTCTCTCCGTCGAGCGATTGGCCACATTGGCAACCGAGCATAAGGTCGATGCCGTCCTCGTCGCTGGCGACGTTTTCGACGCACAAACGGTGTCGGACAAGTCGATCCGCCGCCTCTTCAATGCCATGATGGGCTACCCCGGTGCTTGGGTGATGCTGCCCGGTAACCATGACGCTGCACTCGCAGAGTCAGTTTGGACCAGAGCGCATAGGCTGGGTGTTGTTCCCCCCAACGCCGTCATCTGCCTCGAACCCAGCGTCCGTATCGTGGGCGAGCGCTTCGCAGTGCTACCCGCACCCCTGACGCAGCGCCACACCTACGGCGACTTGACGGAATGGTTTTCCTTTGCTTCCACGCCCGAGGGTCTGCACCGCATTGGACTGGCTCACGGCTGCGTGCAGGGCGTGCTTTCGGACGACGTGGACTCGGCCAACCCGATCGCCGCCAACCGTGCGGCCACCGCCGGGCTGGACTATCTGGCGTTGGGTGACTGGCATGGCAGCAAGCGCATCGATGAACGCACCTGGTACGCCGGCACGCCCGAGACCGACCGTTTCAGGGCCAACGACTCGGGCCAGGCGCTCCTGGTTGATATTGCTGCACCGGGCGCAGTACCCGACGTACAGACATTGCAGATCGGGCGATATCGCTGGCAACAGATGGAACCCCGGTTGGCTGTCCCGAGCGACTTGGACGAAACTCTGCAGACTCTCGCAGAAACGCGCTCTGACGACGTGCTGCAGATTCGCGTGTACGGGGTCTGCGATCTGAACGGCCAACGGCGTCTTCAGCAAGCCGTAGAAGCCGCCCGTGCGCGCTTGCGGGCGCTGGTCTACGAGTCGCACGCGCTGCGGCTGGAACCCACTGAAGAGGACTTTGCGTCGCTGCGTGCTGACGGCTATGTCGGTGAAGTGCTGCAACAGCTGCGTACCGAGCAAGACGGGCCGCAGGCGGACAGGGCTCGCGATGCGCTGGTGGTCCTGGCACGCATGCTGGATGAACTGGGCAGTCGCCCAGCAGCTACTGGCACGGAGGCCCGAGCATGAAGCTGAGACGCTTGCGCATCGAGCACTTCAAGCGCTTTCGCGACCCTTTGGTTATCAACGGATTCACCGACGGGCTGAACCTCTTTGCCGCGCCGAATGAGTCCGGCAAATCCACCGTGGCCGAGGCTATCCGAGCGGCCTTTTTTGAACGGCACCGCTCCGGCAGTGTGGAACACCTGCGCCCATGGGGCGACTCTTCAGCCACACCCACGGTCGAAGTGGAGTTCGACATGGGTGCGAAGCGGTACCACCTCACCAAGGTGTTCCTGGGCAAGAAGCGCTGTGACCTGGCCATCGAAGGGCAGCCTTCGCTGGACGGTGTCGCTGCCGAAGACCATTTGGCCCAGTTGCTCGGTTTCAAGTTCCCAGGCAAGGGCGCCAGCGCGCCCGAGCACATGGGCATTCCCGGCCTGCTTTGGATTCGACAAGGCACCGCGCACGAACTGGCCGAAGTCGTGACCTACGCGGCAGATCACCTGCGACAGGTGCTGGGGGAGTCGCTGGGTGACCTGACCTCCTCCAGTGGAGACCTCGTGTTACGGGCCGTGGAAGCCGAGCGCAACGAACTGCTGACGCCCTCCGCTGGCAACCCCAAAGGGGAATACGCCGCCGCCTTGCAGCGCAAGGCCGAGCTGACAGACGCGCTGGCTGCGCTCGACCGCGACATCGCGGCCTACCAGGGCAGCGTTGACCGACTCGCCACCCTCCGCCTTGAGCACCAGCGCGACGAGCAGGAACGCCCCTGGGTGGGCATCCGCGAGCAGCACCGGCTGGCGCAGGCCAGGCTGGAGGCGGCGCAGGGGCTCGAAGCGCGACAACAGGCAGAGCAGGCCACCCTGCAGCAGTGGCGCGCGCAGACGGCCTCACACCGTTCGGAGCTGGAGGCCTTTGCCCGCGACGATGCGGCCGTGACAACGCGCCAGCAAGCGCTGGAAAAGCGAGCTGCTGCGGAAGCCGCCGCACTGACCGAGGTGCAATCCTGGGACCGACGACACAGCGGAGCCCTGGCCGCCGACGCGCAGGCCCGCCAGATGCTGGAGCGGGTGCGTGCAGCCGCGACGCGTGCCGAGACTGCCCGCGCCGCAGGCGAACTGGAAACCACGCTCGCTGCCATGACTGACGCGCTCACCCGTGCGCGCGACGAACGCACCCGCTTGGCCCGCCTGCAAGCCGAGGCTGAAGCCATGGCAATCCCCCCTGCGGACTTGAAGACGCTCAAGCAGCTTTCGGAGACGCTGCGCGACGTGGGTGTGCGGCTGGACGCCTCAGCCACCACGCTGGATTTCGAACTGCTCGAAGGCCAATCGCTGCGTCTGGTCGACGAAGAAGTGAAGGGCCATGCACGCCGCACGGTGGTGAGCCGCACGGAAATTCAGATCGACGGCGTCGGTTGCATCGCCGTGCAGCCAGGCGGCGCCGACATCCCGGCGCTCACGGCGCAGCGCGACGACATCTCTGCCGAGCTGACCACCTTGCTGCAGAGGCTGGCCGTTTGCAACCTGGCCGAAGCCGAAGAGCGCGCACGCCAGGCCGCGCAGCGGCAGCATGACGCCAAAGCCAGCCAGAAGGTGTTGGAAGCCTTGGCCCCCAAGGGCGTGGACGCACTGGAAGCCGAGCTGGCGTCCCGCACCGTGCGCGGGGAAGAGCTGCGCGCAGCCCTCGCCGCCTTGCCGCAGCCGGCGGAGGGTGACGACGGGCTGCCGGACCTTGCCACAGCGCGGGGGCAAGCCGAACACACCGCTGCTGCTCTGCAAGCCGCAGCCACCTCGCTCAACCAGGCCCGGGTGGGCATCGGCAAAGCCCAGAGCGACCACGCCACCGCGAGCCAGGAGCTGGCCGCCGCCCAAGCCACGACAAACGATGCCCAACGCGCACAGCGTATCGTCGCCGCGCGGCAGTCGTTGAGCGATGCACTGGCCCAAGAGGCGACGGCCCTGCAGCGCGTGGAGGCCACAGCCGCCGAGCTCAAGAGTGTGAATCTGGCCCTGCTGCGCCAGGACGTTGATCGTTTCGCGCGCAGCGCACAGCAATTGGAAGAAGGCCATGAACGCCGTCGGCAAGACATCATGCGGGTGGAAGTGGATCTCGAAACCAAGGGTGCGCTGGGCCTGGAAGAACAGGGCGCCGAGCGCCTGCGCGAGCTGGAAGCCGCCACCCGCCGCGCCGACGAACTGACCCGCCGCGCTGCCGCACTGGATCACCTGCTGGGCCTGTTGCGCGAGAAGCGCTCAGCGCTGGCCCGCCGCCTACGCGCGCCGCTGCAAAAGCACCTGGACCATTACCTAGGCATCCTGTTCCCTGGCGCGCGCATCGAAGTGGCGGACGACCTCTCACCCGGCGCCATCACCCGCATCGGCCCGCGCGGGCAGGAGAGCGGCGAGTTTGAGGAACTGAGCGTGGGCACACGCGAGCAGATGGGCATCGTGGCGCGGCTCGCGTATGCCGACCTGCTACAGGAAGCCGGCCGGCCCACACTGCTGATCCTGGACGACGCGCTGGTAAACACCGACGACGACCGGCTGGGGCAGATGAAGCGGGTGCTGTACGACGCGGCGCAGCGGCATCAGGTGCTGATCTTCACTTGCCATCCGGCGGCTTGGAGGGATCTGGGGGTCCCACAAAGAGCTATCCTGAATTAACGGGTACGGCGTCTGTCAGTGGTACTTAATTCGCCTATTGTTGAAGGCTGGCTTCGTCCCCTCAAGGACATCTATCACACCCCTGTTGATCACTGGGTTTTCGATAGCGCCCGCCGTGTAGGAAATCCTGGATCCATCCTTTCTATCGAAAGTGGCCCAAACGATCTGTTCGGCATCGCAAACGACTGCTAGGTTCGGATTGTGCGTCACCATGATGATCTGCCTACGCTTCTTTGCTTGAGTCAGAACAGGCACTAAGAGGCTGACGACGGTCCCGTTGTCAAGGTTTTCTTCTGGCTGGTCAAGGAGGATTGGATTTCTGCCCTTGTCGACCAAGAGGTAGAAAATCAACAGCAGTGCACCTCGTTGCCCGGGGGAAAGCTGCTCGATTTGAGCGTCTTGGAAAAGTAGTGAGTAACGAGGCTCAAGGTAGTTCAGTCCAAAGAGTAAGTCATACACCTCACTGGCGACCTTGTCCTTTCGCAGCGTAGATGCGATTCCGATAGAGGACTTCCCACTGTTGGCCGCTGCTGCTGCCACTTTTCCGTGAAGCTGGGTCAGAAATGCAAGAACATCATCTCTCTTGTTGAAGTCGAACTGCTCGGCCAACTTGCGCACGGTGCCATAGCTTTCGTCGTCACCTCGAAATTCGCCAGAGTTTTGCTTGATGAGCGAAAACAATGATCCGCAAAGCGGATCGACGGAACCGCCGAGTGCCGCGCGAAACTGAAGCTTGTACTCCTCTCGAATGAGACAGTCACTCTGAATCAATTCCTGCACTGGCTTGAAGAGCAGTTCTCGAGCTTGCCGCTGCGCGTTCAGACTGTCGAATATCTCTCCCGAAAGGCTGAGTCGCTTTGCACAAAGTGCTTCAAGTGCGGAAGGCAACGCATCCAACTGTCCAATCCGAGCCTTCAACCCTTGGAGCGAGTCGGGAGCGTCTGGCGATCCGGTCAGTTCTCCAAGCTTTGCATCCCAGTCGGAGGCGCTCTTCAGGCTCTGCTGGTATTGAAGCTGAGGCGCGTTCAGCTTGGCCTGGAGTGGTGCTTGCTGCTTCAGCAATCCCTCTCGCTGCGTGACGTTGTCTGCCACGCTCTGCTTCAGCTTGGCTTGATCGTCGGCGACTTGCGTAGCGGCGTCGTCCAGAGGTTTTGGCGTAACCGCAAAGCTGATCAGATCAGCAACCTTCAATCCGAGAACAATCAAGTCCTTAGCAGCCTCATCGACGAACTGCTTGTGAGCACGTTCCAGCAAGCGCAAGTGCTCGCGGATGTTCTGCACAGACCTCACCTTGGCCGCAAACGTAGTTCCTTCACCGGCGGCCTTCACATCCGCCTCGTCAATAGCCTTCAGCTTGGCATTGACCGCATCCAAGTCCGCGGCTGCGGCTTGTTGTTCCGGTGTCAACTGCTCCGAAGGCTCTGTCACTTCAACGGGCTTGACCTTCTGATGCTCCTCGATCTGGCGTTCCTTCAGCGTCAGCAGTTCTTGGAGGGTCTTCCTCACGTCGGGCTGGAGCTGATCCTCGGAACTCGAGATTGTCTGGTTTAGAGCATGCAAGTCCTTGCGGCATTCGTTGAGCCGCGATCGAAAGACTCCCTCTTGCTGCTCGATGAGTTGATTGAAGTCCAGTGCGCCGAGGCGGATGTCCTCACCTGCGTGAGAGAAGATCACGGAGCGTAGTTCGTTCTCGAATGCATCCGACTTGCCCGAGACGTGTTCGTTGCAGAGATCCTCGAAGTGCCCTTGCGGGATGTAGCGGACCAGCTCAACCCGATCATCCGGTGGGTCGTCGTTCAGACCGCGCGTCTCCGAACTGCCATCGCGCCACGTTAAGGTTCCCGCGAAGTGTTTGGCCGGATCGCCCGACTTGCCGCGAAATCGATCCCTCTTCAGGAAGGAGAAGTGCGCTTTCTGCCGCGAATTTCCCAACAAAGCGATCACGTCGGCAAGCGCACTCTTGCCACTGCCCTTGTTGCCGATGATGGCCACCAAGTCAGCACTCAACGGCAGCTTGACACCGTCCAACCATGTCCCGGCTTGCGTTGCAGCAGCGTTCTTCTTGATCTCAACGGAATCAATGAAGAAGGTTTTGTTGGTCGCGATCTCGACTTGCTTTGGTGGACTTGTACCGATGTAGGAGCGCTTGGCAGGCTCCATGATTGCCTGTTTGAGTCCCTGGAATGTCGGGTCTGCCTTTATCCAAGTGATCTTGCCTGAAGGGAAGTCGCCATAGCCTCGTTTGTCACTGTCACCCATCGTGCCATTGAATCGGTGAGCATCACTTCCAGAGACTGCCAACCTTGGAATGCCTCCGAGCGCACCCTGGAAGTTCGATATCCACTTCTTGTTCCCTTCTGTCACCTCTCCCGCAAAGGCCGCTCGCGTGTCCAAATCGCGTGTTTCAAAAATTGGAGAGGACTGAAACAAGCCGAGACAAAATGCATAGTGCGCGTGCCACTTGATTTCTTCAAGCCCGTCACTCGTATTGAAGGGCATAAATCCAATGGCGAGACCGTTGGGGACCTCTGTGATCGCGGTTTTGTAGCTGTCACAGTTGATCTCGGCGAATGTCGAGCCTGCGCGTAGCGCTGCGTCATTGTCAGCGTCAACGGCCTCCTTCTTGAACCCGTGGTGCTTCAGTTTGTCTTCACCAACCTTGCGCGCCAAGGCAACCAAGGCGTAGCTGGAAAGTGGAAGATCAACAAGTTCGATGCGAAGCTTCGCTTGGAAGTCTCGAAGCAGTTGGTCTTCTATTTCGTCTGAAAACAGGACATGCGCGTTAAGCCTGCCCTCCATTGGGGCCATCAACCGAAGCTCGATCCCTGGGAAGACCTTCTTTTTTAGTTTCGGCGCATCGGGCTCCTTTAGGCGCCGTTGCAAAGCGAACCATCCATCGAAGGTCCAGTAGTCCATTAGTGCGAACACTGCTGGTTCGGCGACGTTCATCGCCTGGATCATCTGGTCCACAAGTGCTTTGCTTGCAGCAGAAAACGGGTCTGCGCCGAACCTCTCGCCTAGCCAATGAAACGACGCCGGCGTGTGAATGTGTAGGTCCCACTGTCGCCACTCGGACCCTCGGATGTAATTACCAACGCTCATGAAACGACCCCCAATTTCTCGAACATCATTTTGATTCGCAGCCCTTCAAGAGGACACCTTCAAGTCGGTCACGGCTTGCCTCGCGCAATCTTTGTAGGCCAAGCTCGCGAGCCATAGCGATCAACGCTTCTTGCCCAGAGTGTCCCCGCCGCAGCACCAGCCGAGCCAGTGACAACAACTCCGCTTCGCAGATTTCTTCAACGCCTCGAGTGCTGTCATCGTCTGTTGGCCATCGGAAAGCTACCTCGCTGCAAGGTTCCACTTCACGAGGCCAGTAGAACGTGTCACCTGCCTCCTCTGTGGTCTTGAAGAGCCGCCGCGCGCTCTGCTCCACCCGTTCCTGAATCCGGCTTCCCGTCCGCTGGAAGCCATGTGCCCGGGCGATGCGCCGCGCCAGCACCGCATCCAGCACCGGTCCCTCACGTTGCACGACCCACTCCACCATCGGCTGCAACACCGCGTCGTATGTGGGTTCGTAGAACAGGTCGGTAGAGATGGCGCCGGGTGGCACCGCGTCGGTGGGCTGTGATGCCTGGAAGCGACGATCCCTTTGCGTGTCGGCGCCCCCAAGAACAGGCGTTGACGGCGTGGATGCCGACCGGGCGTAGACCGCTTCGGTTGGTGCATCCGCTGTCTCCTGGTGGGGTTCGACAGCTGCCGGGGGCAGGCCTGCTGCCGCACGCGTGATGGCTGCTTCGGCCTCGTTGATCGCATGGAGACTGGGTGTTGCTTCGTCGTCACTCGGCTCGGACAACGCTTCGTCGGGCGGTACCTCGGCTTCGTTGGCGCGCCGCTCCCGGTCCTTTTCGAGCAGTTCGGTCAGCGCGGCATGCACGCGCTCCAGCGTGCCTCCTGGGTTCACCCACCAGTCGGTGGACCAGATGCGCACGATCTCCCAGCCCAGGCCGCGCAGCACCTGCTCGCGCAGTTTGTCCCGGTCACGCGCGGTGGCGGATCGGTGGTAGGTGGCGCCGTCGCATTCCACTCCCGCCAGATACCTGCCTGCAAAGTCGGGGTGCACCACGCCCAGGTCTAGGCGGAACGACGATGCGCCGATCTGGGTGTGCACCTGCCAGCCTTTTCGGCCCAGCGCTGTGGCCACGCTGGCTTCGAAGGGGCTTTCGAAGTCGCCTTGGCTGCCGTGGTGTGCTTCGGCCAGTGCGCGCGGCCCGAATTCTGCAAACTCCAGGAAGTGCTTCAGGTCCCGAACGCCAGCCGCCTTGGTGCGCGACAGGTCCATTTGCTCGCCACGCAGACTGGAGAACACGCGCAGTTCGTGCCGGGCGCGGGTCACGGCCACATTCAGGCGCCGCTCGCCGCCGTCGCGGTTCAGCGGGCCGAAGTTCATCGACACGGCACCGGCCATGTCCGGCCCGTAGGTGATGGAGAAGTACATGATGTCGCGCTCGTCACCTTGCACGCTCTCCAGGTTTTTCACGAACACCGGTTCGAGCTCCATTTCGGAAAAATAGGGTTCCAGGCCAGGGTCTTTGCGGCGCGCCTCGTCGAGCAAGTCTTCAATCAGGCCCTGCTGCTCCGAGTTGAAGGTCACCACGCCGATGGTCAGGCCCGACTCCCGGAAGCCCGGGCGCTTGAGCCGGCTCACCAAGTCAACCACAAGGGCTTTGGCTTCCGGTTGGTTGATGCGGGCGCCGCCTTTTTCATAGCACCCCTTCCCCAGGTGGAAGCTGACGGCGCGGTCGTCGGTGACGGGCGACGGGAAGGTGACCAGACCACCCCCGTAATAGCGGTGGTTGCTGAAGGCGATCAGGCTTTCGTGGCGTGAGCGGTAGTGCCACGACAGGTTGCGCGTGGGCAGGCTGGCACCCAGGCACTCGTCGAGGATGCTTTCCAGGTCGCCTTCCACGACGTCGTCGTCACCGTCGGTGCTGTCGCTGCGGCCGAAGAAGTTGGTGGGTGGCAGTTGTTTGGGGTCGCCCACCATCACCACCTGCTTGCCGCGTGCCATGGCGCCGATGGCGTCCCACACCGGGATTTGCGAGGCCTCGTCAAACACCACCAGGTCAAAGTTGCTGGCCTCGGCCGAGAGGTACTGCGCGATCGACAGCGGACTCATCAGCAGACACGGGGTCAGCCGCAGCACGACCGAGGGGATCTCTTGCAGCAGTTGGCGCAGCGGCTTGTGCTGTTTCTTCTTGGTGATCTCGTGGCGCAGGATGCCCCACTCGCTGTTGCGCTGGATGCTGTCGGTTGCCGGCAGGTTGGCACACAGCTTGGCCCGGATCCACTCGCGGGAGACTTTGGTGAACTCGTCATCGAGGGCGCGGAACTCTTTGATGCGAAGTTCGTGCTCTGCTGAGACAAACCGCTTGAGCACCTCGTCCTCGTCCACCGCTTCGGCCAGCCACCAGCGGGCGTAGTTCACCTCAAATGCGGTGGGCACCTGCGCCGGGGTCAGGTCACCCGCCTCGATGGCGCTCACCAGCGCGGGAAGGCCTGCATCGCGTGCGTCGGTCTGTGCGTGGCGCCAGGCGCACCACGCGTGCAAGCCAAGGTGACCGCCCTCCAGCCGCACAGCCGCTTCGGCCAACTCGGCTGGCGCAAGGTCGGCGAATGCGCGGTGCACGTTCTCTGGCTGCGTGGCGGTCTGGCAAAACTGATCTGTCGCCGCGTTGATCTCTGCCAACTGCGCCAGCACCTGGTGACAGGCCTGGCCGATCAAGGCCGTGTCGCTCAGTTCTGCGCGGCGGGTGCCCAGCACCTGATGCAGGCTTTGCCGCGCCTCCACAATGGAAGAGGGCTCCAGCCCGAGGCCCGACAGGCCAGCCTTCAGAGACGCGTGGAACTTCAGCGCGCGCTCGATGCCTTCGCGGTCGGTATCCAGTGCATTCCAGACACCGGGGCATTCGGCGGCCAGGCCGCTCATGGACAGCAGCCGGGTTTCGACCGCGCCGCGCGTCTGCAAGAGCGCATGCTGTTGCTGCAAGGCGGGGCCGCATCGCCCTTCAGCCACATTCGGGTGCGGTGTTTGCAGCGAGCCCCGCTGTGGCAAGCCCAGGCGTTCGCGCTCAAACGCCAGCGCGGCCCGAAGTATCGCGCTGCCGGTGTCGTGACCTTGCCAAAGTCCTTGGCTGCTTTCCGAAAGCGGTGCGCACTCGGACAGGCGGTGATCCAGGTCCAACAAGGCTTTCAGGCGTTGCGCCTCGCGAGTCCAGCGTTCGCCGCAATAGCCCTCACTCGCGCCTTCCAGGCCCTCCAGCGAAAAGGGTTTGTGCATTCGCGCAGCGTGCAGCGCGGCGTTGGCCTTCAAGGCGCTGCTGGCGTGATCGGTTCGCGTCTTGACACCTACCCACAGCCCTTCGGCGGCAGCGCCGGGGTTCAGTTGCTGGACTTCTTCGCGCAGGCTCCTGATGCGCACGAGCGCGGACAGATCATCGGCAACACGTGGCTCGCCAGTGCCTTCGATGACCGCCTCCAGCACCCCACGCACTTTGCGCTTGCCCAACCAGGACATCGGCCAGAACGACTTGTCGGCTTTCGCCCAATCGCGCTGCAGCTGCGCCACGTTGAGCTGCCCCACACCAGCACCGTACTTGACGGAGAGGCTTGCGCGCAGTTGGCCCATCTCTTCGATCCACTGCACTCCGCGCTCGATCTCGTCGCTGACGGTGGGGGGCCATGGCGATCCGAGTTCCGTGTACAGGTTGCGGCGCTTGTCGAGCAAGTCGAGCGCCTGGGCCAGGCGAGTCTGCAGCTCGGTCGGCCACGGGGTGGACATCTTCGAAGAGAGCACGCGGTGTTGACCGAGTAGGTCGTTACCGGCCTTCAGCGCCGCGCACACGGTGTCGCTGTCCGGCAGAGCGCAGAAGCTCCAGTCCTGGGTCGATGCCTGCGGCAAGACCTTGGCGAGCACGCCGATGGAGGACCGGGTCTGCCTGTGCAGCGCAGGCCATTCCATGCCGATCATTTGACCCAGGTCTTGCGCTGCAGCCAGGAAGCCATGGCTGGTGGTCTGCAGCGTTTGAGCGGACCTGACCATCTCCTGCTGCCACTTGGCGGACCAATCGGTGACGTGCACCGGTACCAGGGCGCCAGTCAACAGCTGCTCAGGACCGACCGCCGCAGCGTTGGCTTGCAACCGGCCCGCGAGATTGCGTAGCGCGGTCAGGGCAACTTCATCGTGCGCCCGGGGAGTGGCCCAGCTGAATCGCAGGTCGGGCAACGCATCGCCACCGACGACGCACCCGATGGCTTTGTAGATCGTCCAACCGTTGCCATGGCGTTGGTGAAGGCGCTCAACATAGGTCGACAGTTGTTCGCGCACCTGCCCCAGTTTCCGGGCCTTGGCTTCCCAGGTGGCAGCGTCCACTTCACCCTTGGATTCCCAGGACTTTTGGAGCTGGCTCAACACGTCGAGCTTGCGGCTCTTGTTCGAATGCAGTTCGAGGCAGAACTCCCCGAGGCCCACTTCACGCAGACGGCGGAAGACCACATCTAGCGCAGCGATCTTTTCGGCAACAAAAAGTACGCGCTTGCCTTCAGCCAGGCACTGTGCAATCAGGTTGGCAATGGTCTGACTCTTGCCGGTACCCGGTGGTCCGATCAACACGAAGTCTTTGCCATTGGCCGCGGCCATGACGGCAGAAAGCTGGGATGAGTCAGCGGGGAGAGGGCAGAAGACCTGTTGTGGCGCGTAGTCGGTGTCCAATCTGCGCGCGTCGGGGAAGGGCGTTGTCGACGGATAGGGCTCGCGCGGCGTGTCGATCAGGTGCGCCACCACCGGCGACTTGCGCAAATCGTCGGTGCGATCAGCCAAGTCCTTCCACATCAGGTACTTGGCAAAGGAGAACATCGACAACACGACGTCTTCGCTGACTTCCCAACCCCGGATGTCTTTGATGACGCTGCGCACGCGCTTCCAGATGCCAGCGATGTCCAGGCCGGACTCATCACGCGGGAGGTCACCAGCGGGAATACCCAGCTCCAGCTGGAAGTCTTGCCGCAGCATCTCGACCAGCGTTGGATTGAACAGCGCTTCGTCTTCATGCGCCTGCAGCGTGAACCCCGAGCGAGCGCTTTTGCGGTTCAGCGTGATGGGCAGCAGGATCAAAGGCGCTTTGACACGGTGTTCCGGCTTGTCGGATCGGCTCCAGACCAGGAAGCCCAATGCGACGAAGAGTGTGTTGGCCCCGCCTTCCTGCATCGCGTTGCGGGCGCCTCGGTACAGCTCGACCAGGCGGCTTTCCAGTTCCTGTTGCTCCAGCCGGATGAACACCTCGCGGCGTTGGAGCGCATCGGCCGCGTGCGTCTTGCGCAGGTCTTCAAGGCTTCGGGCTTCGTGCAGTTGCTGGCTTCGAGGGTCCTGGCCCTGCATCAGTTCTGGACTGGGCAGAAGTTTGATCGTGTGCCCTTCCGCCAGGGTGTCTTCGAGCGATGGAGCAGCCACGTCCAGCAGCAAGGCTTTCTTTCCCTGCTTGAAATTCAGCAGCGCGTTTCGCAGAGAGAGATCAAGCAGTTTGCGTTGCCACCGCGCCAGTCGGTCCTTGGGGTCAAGCTCGGCGGTGGGCGTGTCGATCACAACCTCGTCGGGCAGATCAGGTGCTTCTTCGATCGTGATCGTTGTCTCAGGCTCCAATGTGTGAGGAACCACGTCCGCAACAGCCTGGGCCTGGGCGAGCGGTTTGATGCGCGACATGCGGGCGCGCTTCACGTCAATAACCAGCTCGAACTTGTCCTCTTCCTCTTCCGCAAGTTGGCGGTTGGCGTTGTCAATAGCTTGGCTGAAATTGACCGGTTGTCCTTGAGTTGCAAGGGTGGTTTCGAAAACGACCAACTCCTGCAGTTTGAGGCGCTTGCGCAGCGCTGTGATGTCGTCCACGACGGCTGTTGAGAACTCCTCGTTGCGTAACCAGAAACCAACAAAGGAATGACCCTTGGTGAAGACAAGCAGGGGGTTCAGGTTCGCTTGTTCAAGGCACGCGGCAAACAGCAGCGTGGAGTCGAAACAGGTGGCAATGCCGGAGTCCATAATTTGACTGGGGCTGCGGACCTTTTGCCCGGTGTGCTCGAAGCTGGCGGGCGGCAGCGAGTAGTTGAGCTTGCGCTGGAGCACCGCAGCCCAAATCGCCGATGTCAGTTCCCAGGCCCGCTTGGGGCCATGGGTGTAGCCGTCAATCGATCCCGACTTGTCGGCCGCCTGCAAAGACAAGGCCGCCCCCTTCAGCAGGCGATCCACGGCCGGGTCATTGGGCTGTACGAAGGCCGCAACCATTTCGGGCAGTCTGCCGATTCCTCCCCATTGATTGCGAGCCAGCAGTTCGACATTCGATTCGTGCGCGGCCAACACAAGGTCTGGTTGCATGGCACTTCTGAGTTCGAACCGGAGTACCGCCGGTTCGGCTTCGGTCAAACGCGAGAACAATGCACCGTCTAGCCGGACATCCAGATCAGGCAGGTGATAGCTTTCCCCAGGGCCGACGGCATCGAGATTCCACGTTCGTGGTTTCACGAACGCGGGCTCCGAAGTCAGATGGATCGTCAACTCGGTAAGCTGGGATGCCGTGTCGTTGACCACGGCCAGCTCAAGCAACGCGGGTACCGCGTTCTGAAAGGCTGCGAGGTTCAGCTTTTTTGCGGCGCTTATCTGCAATCGAACTATTGGCGGCGGCACCTCGGAAACAGCAGAATTTTCAGGCGTACCAGCCTCTGTCGATTGACTTGACTCCCTTGTCATGCACGTTCTCCTTTTTGGCCCCATTGTGACGCGCGAAGAACGTTACAACAAATTTCGGTGATGTTCTGGAAATACTTGGGCGCATTCTCATGAGCAGGAGTTCTGATTATTGAATGAGCCCAGATGGTGTATGGCGCCGAAATTGCACTTCAGCCGGGGGTTCAAGCTCGAGGTGACTTCATGCAGTCTTTGTCTGCAAAGATCCGAACACCTCAATGTTCCTGTGTGCGGCCAATGTCGGCAGTTGGTCGGGATGCACCCTTCAGTTCAGGGTCCAAAGCAGCCGGTGACGATTCCAGCTTGAATTTCGGCAGCGCAGCGTGCCGTCTGCATCCGGAGTCTCCCCGCGAAAATTGCGACCGCATGCCGGCCCGATATGTGCGATCGCTGGCATGGTTGGCGCTGGCCTGCCACCGTCAGTCGTGCCAACTGCCATGATGGCCACGTCGACGGACTATATGGTCAACCTCACTGGAGGACGAAATTGCAAACATTAGATGAAAAATTACGTCGAGTCCCATGGAAGGGAACGCTATACATCTTCGCAGCGATCTGACTGCTTACTGGCTTGAACCTCATGACCGCCCTCTTATCTCCTGAAACGTTGGCCCAAAAATTGTGTCTCTCAACTCAAACGATTTATAACCGCATGGCAACGGGCGCTGACCTGCCTATCTATCTGAAACTGGGAAGATTGCCTCGCTGGCGAGAAGCCGATGTCGACCATTGGATTGCAGCAAAAGTTCAGGTCCTTCCTGCCCAGGCTTCTGTGCTGGTTCGTCGACGAGGGCGGCCAACCAAGTCTGAACAAATCGCTGCTAGGTGCCATTAAGCGGTGTGGGCCTTGGACCTTTGGGTTGCTCCCAAAATTGTGCCCACGCCAGTTGCGGCTGCGTTGCAGCCGCGCCGGCGTGGGGGGCCAACTAAAGCCGAGCAAGTGGATTCTCGGCGTCAGTTGGCTAGGCCGGTAACCTTACGACCTTGTGCTCGATTTCATGCAGCAGGTTGACAGCCTCGCTGGCCAGCTGGTTGTAATAGCGCAGACTCATTTGGAACGAACGCCATCCCATCAATTTGCATAACGCAGTAGCGGGTACGTGTGGCGCCAGTCGCGATGCGGCTTCATGCCGCAGGTCATGAAAATGCAAATCGACGATATTTGCGCGTTCGCAAGCACGGCGGAATGCAGCGCTGAGTCCGTTCGAATCGTGAAACTCGAACAAACGACCTCCATCCTTGGGGCGTGGTATGGCGCGCAGTAGCTCGACAGCTGCTTTGAAAAGCGGCACGACCCGCGCGTCGCCGTTCTTGGTCATGCTCAAACTTATCGTGTGCTGTTCCAGGTCGATTTGGCTCCATTCGAGATGCGTCAACTCGCCGTTGCGCATGCCGGTCAGAATGCCAAGCTTAATCGCCAACGTCAGGTTCAGTGCATACGATTGCTCGGCAGCAGCCAGTAGCCTGGTTTCTTCATCGCCGACGAGTCGACGTGAGCGCGCATCGCCGGGTTTGGGTAACAAGCCTTTAACAATCCAACTACGCTCAATGGGGAGCGACCATTCGGAGATTGCAACGGTGCAGAGGTGGCCAATGAGCGCCAGCTCCAATCGAACTGTGTTTCGACCGACAACATCCAGGCGCTCGTCCCGGTATTCAGCGAAATCGGCGGTGCGCAAGCTCGCCAGGGAACGCATGGCGAGTGGGTGCTTCTGCCAAGCCCGGATTCTGTGGATTTCCTGTTGAGGGGAACGTTTATGGATTGTTTTTTCTTTTTGGTAGCGTCCAAGCGCCTCCCCGAGCGTTGTCCGCTCGCATTCGGCTCGGTCCGCAAAGATGCCTCGATGCATTTCCGATTCGATGACTGACACCCATTTCTTGGCGTCATTACGTGTCTCAAAAGTTTTTGTTCGGCTGGGGTAGCCTTTTTGCCGTACGATGGCTTGGAATTGGTAAGGACCGCGCTCAGTGATAGTCGCCATTGAATCTCCATAAAAGGAGGTATAGGCAAATTCACAGGTCTACTTCGCGCCATTTGCAGCAAAATTGCAGCAAATAATCAAAACGCTCGGTTTTGGACGAAAAAAAAGACTCGCAATTTCTTGTAAGTCATTGATTTATATGGATTTTATTGGTGGGAACTGAGAGATTCGAACTCTCGACCTACGGATTAAGAGTCCGCTGCTCTACCAACTGAGCTAAGTTCCCACGTTATTAAAACGTTGCTGTGACCGAGGAAAATGGGTTAACACCCGCTGCACTTTGCGTTGCCGGCGCAAGACTTTCCTGACCACGTCCTTCCTCTTGGACAGGCCGAGATCATAGCAGGTCTTTGACGCCGTTAATGCCATTGCGGCTGGCCAATTCAACGAACAAAGCGGATTGATCCAGGTCGCCCAGACCGTGCTCGATGCCATCGCGGTAAAGCTTTTCAAACATTTCGGTTACGGGGGCGTCGAAGCCGATTTCTTTCGCCGTGGCCAGGGCGTTGCGCAAATCGTTATGTTGTATCGACATGCGACCATAGGGCGCGAAATCGCGCTCCACCATGCGTTGGCCGTGAACCTGCAGGATGCGGCTGTCGGCAAAGCCGCCCGAAATAGCCTCTTTGACCTTGGCCATTTTGGCGCCCCCTTTTTCGCACAGCAGCAGCGCCTCTGCCACCGCGCCGATGGTGATGCCCACAATCATCTGGTTGGCTAATTTGGCCAACTGGCCGGCGCCATGGGGTCCCACATGGGTGGCGCGGCCAAAGACCTGAAAAATGGCCTCGGCACGGCTAAAGGCGGCTGGCTTGCCGCCGACCATGATGGCCAAAGTGCCTTGTTCCGCCCCCAGAGTGCCGCCTGACATCGGGGCATCGAGATGGCTGATGCCCAAGGCGCTCAGACGAGCGGCGTGGTCGCGCGCTTCGCTGGGTTGAATCGATGAAAAGTCGATGACCAGCGCTTCGGCCTTGAGCGCCTGGGCCACTTGTCCGACAAAGAGCACTTCATTCACCGCGGGTCCGTTTTCCAGCAGGCAGATGACGATGTCTGCCGTGCGCACGGCATCAGTGGCTTCGGCGTGAATGGTCGCGCCGAATGGTGCCAGTTGGTCGGCCTTCAGGCGCGTGCGGTTCCAGGCGTGGACCGTGTGGCCGGCTTCGCAAAGACGCCGACCCAACAGGTAGCCCATTTGGCCGATACCCAGTACTGCAATCTTCATTGCTCCCCCCTCAAGAAAAATAGCCAGTCGTCGCAAGATGCGATGAAGAGGGTGTACACCCATCTTGCTGTCGAACAACTGACGGTTGCGTCAGCCTATGTAGGGGTGGGGACAGGATCGCTCGGCCGCAAGATGGCCGCCCTGGCTTACATCAGCAGGTGTTCACCCGCGTTGTCGCCGCCCAGTGTCACGTAGTTGACCTTGCGGATGTCCATCAGGCGTTTGCCGCCTGAATAACTGATGGAGCTTTGCACGTCCTGCTCCATCTCAATCAACGTATCGGCGAGCTTGCCTTTGACGGGTTCCAGAATGCGCTTGCCTTCGACGTGTTTGTATTCACCCTTGTTGAAGTCGCTGGCGGAGCCGTAATATTCTTTGTACAGCTTGCCGTCCACTTCGACCGACTTGCCCGGGCTCTCTTCGTGGCCTGCCAACATCGAGCCAATCATCACCATGGTGGCACCAAAGCGGATCGATTTGGCAATGTCGCCGTGCTCGTGGATGCCGCCGTCGGCGATGATCGGTTTGGTCGCCACGCGGGCGCACCACTTCACAGCGCTCAGTTGCCAGCCACCGGTGCCAAAGCCGGTCTTGAGTTTGGTGATGCAGACCTTGCCCGGCCCGATGCCGACCTTGGTGGCGTCGGCGCCCCAGTTTTCCAGGTCGATCACGGCCTCCGGCGTGGCCACGTTGCCGGCGATGATGAAGACGGTGGGCATTTTCTCTTTGAGGTAGCCAATCATGTTTTTCACGCTGTCGGCATGGCCATGGGCGATGTCGATGGTGATGTAGTCGGGCACCAGGCCCAGTGCCAGCAACTGGTCCACGGTGTCGTAGTCCGGCTTTTTGACGCCCAATGAGATCGATGCATACAAGCCGCGCGCTTTCATGTTCTTGACGAACTGCACGTTGTCCAGATCAAAGCGGTGCATCACGTAAAAATAGCTGTTTTGCGCCAGCCAGACGCAAATTGATTCGTCGACCACCGTCTTCATATTGGCGGGAACCACCGGGATGCGAAAGCGTTGCCGACCCAGCTCGACGCTGGCATCGCATTCAGAGCGGCTCTCCACGCGGCATTTGCGCGGCAGCAGCAGGATGTTGTCGTAGTCAAAAATTTCCATGGTCCCAAGCTCCTGTGTCCAACTGGTTGAAAGCATCCCCAACGCATCAAGGATGGGCGCTTGGACTGGACCCGGGTTT
This sequence comes from Rhodoferax ferrireducens T118, assembly GCF_000013605.1. NCBI lineage: Bacteria > Pseudomonadati > Pseudomonadota > Betaproteobacteria > Burkholderiales > Comamonadaceae > Rhodoferax > Rhodoferax ferrireducens. The sequence goes on along the minus strand of NC_007908.1, from coordinate 3,352,800 downwards.
TGTTCGTGTGCACTGGACAAGCAGCGCAGAAACAAAAAACCGGGCCGCAATTGCTTGGGCCCGGTGCTTGATTCTACGGCAGTCGCGCGGCAAGGTTATTGGGGCTCGGCGGCCGGGCAGATGGACTCGGCGGCGATGCTCACCCGGCCGGTGGCATCCTGCACCCAGCCGACCACCCGCAAGCGCTCGGATTTTGCCCCCTCGGGGATGTTCAGGGACCTGATGTCCTTGAAACTCAATCGCTCTGAATTTGATAGTGCATCACGCATGTTCCATGTGGGCTGGAACACGTTTCTGACCAGATTTCGGGGCACGGGCGAACCCTCGACGCCTGCTGGCAGAGTTTCCACCAGCACCAGCCAGGCTTGCATCGGGGTTGGTGGCTGCTGGGTCGGCGGCAAGGTCAGCTCAATGGAGGCGCCCACATAGCCGCCCAGCGCAGGCCCATGGGCCACCCGCAAGGCCGCGCCAGGCCATCCGTGCACCTTGGTTTCTTCGCTGCGCAGGGTGTCCGGGCGATCACGGTTGAGCGCGTTCAGGCGCATCAGCGCGTCGCGGCTGGCGGCGCCCGCCAGTGCGGCCTCGTCGCCTTGGCGGCCGGGCACGATCCAGTCCAGCGTCAGGGCGCCGCGCGGCGCCAGCGGGGTGGACGCGTCACTCCAGCACGACTCGCAATCAGCGTTGATAAAGCGCTCGAACAGCACCCTGGGTGCGGCTTGATCGTCACTGCTGCACACCGGCTGGCTGCGCGTCTGGGAGCTGGCCATCAGGAGTGCTGCCAGAACCCAGGTCCAGGCGGGGTGGATGGGGTTGTGTGTGGTCATTGGTCCGCTTTCTACAATCGGGCTATGTTCTCTGCAATTACACAACAAAGCCCCCCGGACGATCTTCTGCTGCAGCACCTTAACCCCGAGCAGCGTGCGGCTGTGACGCTGCCGGCCGAGCATGCCCTGATTCTGGCCGGGGCCGGCTCCGGCAAGACCCGGGTGCTGACCACCCGCATTGCCTGGCTGCTGCAAACCGGGCAGGTGACGCCCGGCGGCGTGCTGGCCGTGACTTTCACCAACAAGGCCGCCAAGGAGATGATGACGCGCCTCTCCAGCATGTTGCCGGTCAACGTGCGTGGCATGTGGATTGGCACCTTTCATGGTCTGTGCAATCGCTTCTTGCGGGCGCATTTCAAGTTGGCCAATCTGCCGCAGAGCTTTCAGATACTGGACACGCAGGATCAGCTGTCAAGCATCAAGCGCCTGTACAAGCAGTTTGGCATTGATGACGAGCGCTTTCCGCCCAAGCAGATGCAATGGTTCATTGGCGGCTGCAAGGAAGATGGGCTGCGCCCGAACATGGTGGAAGTGCGCGACGAGGAAACCCGTAAAAAGGTTGAGATCTACCAGCTGTATGAAGACCAGTGCCAGCGCGAAGGCGTGGTTGATTTTGGCGAACTGATGCTGCGCAGCTATGAGGTGCTGCGCGACAACGACCCGATTCGCGAGCACTACCAGCGGCGCTTTCGCCACATCCTGATCGACGAGTTTCAGGACACCAACAAGCTGCAATATGCGTGGATCAAGATGCTGGCAGGCACCGGCGCGCACAGCACGGCCGACGATGCCAGCTTCAACCCGACCGGCTGTGTGCTGGCGGTGGGTGACGATGACCAGAGCATCTACGCCTTTCGCGGTGCAAGGGTGGGCAATATGGCTGACTTTGTGCGCGAGTTCAAGGTCAAACACCAGATCAAGCTGGAGGAGAACTTCCGCAGCGGCAGCAATATCCTGGACTCCGCCAACGAGCTCATCAGCTACAACACCAAACGGCTGGGCAAGAACCTGCGCACCGCCCAAGGCCCCGGCGAGCCGGTGCGGGTGTTTGAAGCCACCAGTGACTTTGCCGAAGCGCAGTGGATGGTGGAGGAGATGCGGCAACTGGTGCGCGAGGGCATGGAGCGCAAGGAAGTTGCCGTGCTGTACCGCAGCAATGCGCAAAGCCGGGTCATCGAGACCGCCTTGTTCAACGCCGGCATACCGTACAAGGTGTATGGGGGCTTGCGCTTTTTTGAGCGCGCTGAAATCAAGAATGCGCTGGCTTACCTGCGCTTGCTGGAGAACCCGCGTGATGACACCAGTTTCCTGCGCGCCGTGAATTTCCCGCCGCGCGGCATTGGTCTGCGCAGTCTGGAGCAGCTGCAGGACGTGGCGCGCGCCAGCGGCTGTTCGCTCAGCGACGCGGTCAGCGGCCTGGGCGGCAAGGCAGGCGCCAACATTGGCGCCTTCTTGGCCGGCATCGACGTCTTGCGCGAGCAGACATCCGGCATGAAATTGAGTGAGATTGTCGAGCGGGTGTTGGAGCACAGCGGACTGATTCAGCATTACAAAGCCGACCGCGAAGGCGCGGACCGGGTGGAGAATCTGGAAGAGCTGGTCAACGCGGCCGAGAGCTTTGTCTCGCTGGAAAACTTTGGCCGTGATGCCGCGGCCTTGCCGGTCGATGAACAGGGCCACGCCTTGACCCAATCGCCAGCGTCGCAGGGGTTGGACCTCAGTCAGCCAGTGCTTGACGAGCCGGTGCCGGATCTTGAGACCGGCGAAACCCAGTCGCCGCTGGCGGCGTTTTTGTCCCATGCGGCGCTGGAGGCGGGCGACAACCAGGCCCAGGCGGGGCAGGACGCCATCCAGCTCATGACGGTGCATTCCAGCAAAGGCCTGGAGTTTGACTGTGTCTTCATCACCGGCATCGAAGAAGGCCTGTTCCCGCACGAAAACTCGATGAGCGACCGCGACGGTCTGGAGGAAGAGCGGCGCCTGATGTACGTCGCGATTACCCGCGCGCGCAAGCGGCTGTACCTGAGCCATTCACAAACCCGCATGCTGCATGGGCAGACGCGCTACAACCCGAAGAGCCGGTTTTTTGACGAGTTGCCGGAAGCGGCACTGAAGTGGATCACGCCGAAGCATCAGGGCTTTCGCGCTGATGGTGCTACGTATTCAGGAGCTAATAGCCAAGGATACACGGGGGCTAGAGGCCAATTTGATATAAATTACTCTAAATTCGCGGCAGCCCCGGCGCCGATTCAAAAAGCAGCTCCGGCGCATGGTTTGCGCGCCGGCATGAAGGTTTTTCACGCCAAATTTGGCGAAGGCACGGTACAAACCCTGGAAGGCACCGGTGACGACGCCCGGGCCCAAATCAACTTCCCGCGCCATGGCGTGAAATGGCTGGCGCTGAGTGTGGCCAAGCTCACGCCAGTGCCTTAGCCGTCAACGCCCAAGGCCGGGCGGTTCAGACTTCGAGGTTGTCAATCAGCCGCGTGTTGCCAATCCGGGCAGCGCCCAGCAGCACCAGGCCGTCGTTTTGCACCAGTGCCGCCACTTCGTCCGCTGCGGGCACTTGCAAATCAGCGCGGCGCCGGGCGGCCAGGTAGTCCGGTTGCCAGCCACGTGCGGTCAAATCGACCATGGCTTGTTGTTCCAGCGCGGCAATGTCCACGGTGCCAGCGCGCAACGCTTTTGCCATTTGCTGGAGCGACTGGGACAGGTGCACGGCTTCTGCGCGCTCCAAGGGGGTCAGGTAGTTGTTGCGCGATGACAGGGCCAAGCCGTCCGCAGCGCGCAAGGTGGCTACGCCCAGCACCGCAATGGGCAAGGCAAACTGGCGCACCATGCCCCGGATCACCATGAGTTGCTGGTAGTCTTTTTGACCAAACACCGCCACGCGGGGCTGCACGCAGGCAAACAACTTCATCACCACGGTGCTCACGCCGACAAAAAAGCCGGGTCGGAAGTGGCCTTCCAGAATGTCGGCCAATTCAGCCGGTGGTTGCACCCGATAGGTTTGTGGCTCGGGGTACAGCTCTTGCTCACCAGGTGCAAACAGCACATCGCAGCCAGCGGCTTGCAGCGCCTGGCAGTCGGCCTCCCAGGTGCGCGGGTAGGTGTCAAAGTCTTCGTGCGGCAAAAACTGCAGGCGGTTGACAAAGATACTGGCGACCAGCACATCGCCCAGCGGCTTGGCCTGACGCAGCAGCGACAAATGTCCCTCGTGCAGATTGCCCATGGTGGGCACAAAGGCGGGGTGCTTGTAGGCGCTCAGGTGCTGGCGCAGTTCTGCAATGGTTCTGACGATTTTCATAGCAAAAAAATTTACCAGGCGTGTTGCGTGTTGTCGGGGAAGCTGCCGTTCTTCACGGCCGCCACATACGCTTGCATGGCTTCTTTCACACCCGGTGCGCCGGTCATGAAGTTGCGCACGAACTTGGGCATCTTGCCCAGGTTGATGCCCAGCATGTCATGCAGCACCAGCACCTGGCCGGCGGTGTCTTTGCCGGCGCCGATGCCGATGGTCGCGCAGTGGGTGAGTTCCCGGGTGAGCTCGGCGGCCAGCGCAGCGGGCACCATTTCCAGCACCAGCAGGGCGGCGCCGGCATCTTGCAGTTCATGGGCCTGGCGTTTCATGAGGGCGGCAGACTCCTGCGTCTTGCCCTGCACCCGGTAGCCGCCCAGCGCATGCACGGTTTGCGGTGTCAGGCCCAGATGAGCGCACACCGGGATGCCGCGTTCCACCAAAAACCGCACGGTATCGGCGGTCCAGCCCCCGCCCTCCAGCTTGACCATGTGCGAGCCGGCCTGCATCAGGGCGGCAGCGCTGCGCAGGGCTTGCTCGCGCGATTCGTGGTAGCTGCCGTAGGGCAGGTCGCCAATCAGCCAGGCCGTGGCTTGCGCGCGGCGCAGGCCACGCGCCACGCTTTCGATGTGATAACACATGGCTTGCAGGGTGACGCCCATGGTGCTGGAGAGGCCCTGGCACACCATGCCGAGTGAGTCGCCCACCAGGATGCACTCCACGCCGGCCGCGTCGGCCACTGCGGCAAAAGTGGCGTCGTAGGCGGTGAGCATGGTGAGTTTCTCGCCCCGCGCGTGCATTTCCAGCAGGCGCGGCAGGCTGATGGGCTTGCGTGCCGATGCCGCGGCGGTTGGCGGCAGCGTGCCGTACGGTGTGGCGTTGGTGGACTCAGCACTCGCGCTCATGAGGGTCTTCCTTCTTGCGGGTGCGCCGCCGCCTGCACCGGAATGTGCGAGCGTTGATGCTGCACGCGGTTGTTGGCATCGACAAACACCAGCTGGGGCTTGAATCCGTCCAGCTGGGCCTCGGGCACCTGGGCAAAGGCGGCAATGATGATCAGGTCACCCACGGCGGCGCGGCGCGCCGCAGAGCCGTTGACCGAGATGATGCCGGTGCCGCGCTCGCCGCGGATGGCGTAGGTCACAAAGCGTTCGCCGTTGTTGATGTTCCAGATATGAATCTGTTCGTTCTCAAGCAGATTGGCGGCGTCGAGCAGATCCTCGTCGATGGCGCACGAACCCTCGTAGTGCAGTTCGCAGTCGGTCACCGTGGCGCGGTGAATCTTGGATTTGAGCAGGGTGCGCAGCATGATGGGTCTCTCCGTTGGCAGGGGGGCAGGGCGCCTCAAGGCACCAGCGTGGTTGGTTGGGCGACTGCGTCGGTTTGCGGGTAATCGCGACTGAAATGCAAGCCGCGGCTCTCATGGCGGGACTGGGCCGAACGCACGATCAGGTCCGCCACCTGCACCAGGTTGCGCAACTCCAGCAGGTCGCGGGTGACATGAAAGGCGGCGTAAAACTCATGAATTTCACCCTGTAGCAGGGCGATGCGGTGGGCGGCGCGCTCCAGCCGTTTGTTGGTGCGCACAATACCGACGTAGTCCCACATGAAGCGGCGCAACTCGTCCCAGTTGTGTGAAATCACCACCGCCTCGTCCGCATCGCTCACACGGCTGTCGTCCCAGGCGGGCAGTTCCCGTGGCTTGGCCACCGGGGTCTGATCGATGACCTGCGTGGCGGCGCGCGCAAACACCATGCACTCCACCAGTGAGTTGCTGGCCAGCCGGTTGGCGCCATGCAGGCCACTGCAGGCGGTTTCGCCGATGGCATACAGACCGCCCAGGTCGGCGCGTCCGTCCAGGTCGGCCAACACGCCACCACAGGTGTAGTGGGCGGCGGGAACCACGGGAATGGGCTGCTTGGAAATATCAATTCCCAGTTCCAGACAGCGTGCGTAGATGTTGGGGAAATGTTCTTTCAGGAAGGCCAGTGGCTGGTGTGAAATGTCGAGATAGACGCAATCGAACCCGCCCTTTTTCATTTCGAAGTCAATGGCACGCGCCACGATATCGCGCGGTGCCAGCTCAGCGCGTGCATCGTGCTGAGGCATGAAGCGCGTGCCATCGGGCAGCAGCAGGCGCCCGCCCTCGCCCCGCACCGCCTCACTGATCAGGAACGACTTGGCGTGCGGGTGGTAAAGACAGGTCGGGTGGAATTGAATGAATTCCATGTTCTGCACCCGGCAGCCCGCGCGCCAGGCCGCCGCAATGCCGTCGCCGGTGGCGGTGTCGGGATTGGTTGTGTACAGATAAACCTTGCCAGCGCCGCCGGTGGCCAAAATGGTGTGCTGCGCCTCGAAGGTAATCACCTCATCCGTGACATCGTCGAGTGCATAGAGCCCCAGGCACTGATTGGCACCGGCCTGGCGGTTGCCCAGCGGGTCCAGCTTGGCGCTGGTGATCAAGTCCACCAGGGTGTGGTTCTCGAACAGGGTGATGTTGGGGGTCCGGCGCACGCGCTCAATCAAGGTGTCCTGGACGGCGGCGCCGGTAGCGTCGGTCACATGTGCAATGCGCCGCGCGCTGTGGCCACCTTCACGGGTGAGGTGCAGGCGGCCGTTTTCTTCAGAAAAAGGCACACCCATGGTCTGTAGCCAGGCAATCGCCTGGGGCGCTTGCTCCACCACAAAACGGGTCGCAGCCACGTCGCACAGACCGGCGCCGGCCACCAGGGTGTCGTCCACGTGGGCTTGAAAGCTGTCGTTTTTGTCCCAAACGGCAGCAATGCCACCTTGGGCCAAGCCGCTGGAGCCCTCTTTCATGGCGCGTTTGGTGATCACGGCCACGCGCCGGGTCGGCGCCAGCAGCAGGGCAGCGTTCAGTCCAGCCAGGCCGCTGCCGACAATCAGCACGTCAAAATGAAGGGTGGAAGGGGTGTTCACATTTTTGGCATTCATGCGGGGCTTCAGTTAAGTGAATAGGCCAGACGGACGTAAATGGGGGCAAAAACTTCAGCCTGGGTGATTTCGATCAGGGTTTCCTTGGCCAGTTCAAGCATGGCGATGAAGGTCACGACCAGCACGGGCGCGCCGCTCGCCGGGTCGAACAAGTCTTCAAATTCGACAAAACGTCGCCCCTGCAGTTTTTTGAGCACCAGGCTCATATGTTCGCGCACCGACAACTCTTCGCGCGTGATTTTATGGTGCTGCACCAGTTTGGCACGCTTCAAAATCGCACCCCAGGCTTCCTGCAAATCGACCACGCTGACATCCGGAAAACGTGGCTGCAGCGATTGTTCAATAAACACCTGCGCCTGCAGGAAGTCGCGGCCAAACTGGGGCATGGCGTTGAGCCGTGCCGCGGCCAGCTTCATGCGCTCGTATTCGAGCAGGCGGCGCACCAGTTCGGCGCGCGGGTCTTCGGCCTCCTGTCCCTCGGCCATTTTCTTGGGCGGCAGCAGCATGCGCGACTTGATCTCGATCAGCATCGCAGCCATCAACAGGTATTCGCCGGCGAGTTCCAGATTGCGGCCGCGAATTTCTTCCACATAGACCAGGTATTGGCGCGTCATGCCCGCCATGGGAATGTCAAGAATATTGAAGTTTTGTTTGCGGATCAGGTACAGCAGCAGGTCCAGCGGCCCCTCAAAGGCCTCCAGAAAAACTTCCAGCGCATCCGGGGGAATGTACAAATCCCGCGGCATGGCAAACAGCGGCTCACCATACAAGCGGGCGACCGCGACGTGGTCCACCACATCCGGCATGCCGGATGAATCGGGCTTGAATTGGGCGAGCAGCTCGGCGCTGTCAACCATGCCAGGCAGTCATTCTGCTATTTAATATATAGCTATAAGCACCCTGTTTCAGGGGGCTGGAGGCCAATTTGACTCTTAATCAGTCAGGGTCTGGTAGACGTAAGGTTTTTGCTTGACCTGGGCGGCCCGGTACTCGCGCCAGGCGCTCCAGTCGACAGCCTTGTCCCACAATAGTTTCAGCCCCTGGCGCTGCTTTACCGCCAGCTCAGGGTTCTTGGCTTTGAGCTGATCGATGAACTGCGTTGCTTCAGACTGGTAATAGGGGCGGTGAAAAATATTCATGAACTTAAACCTTTCGGCGCTATTTTAGCGGCCTCCCACAGCGTCGAATGGGGCGCCTGCACCGCAGCATTTTCCTGTATAGAGGATAATGACTGTTTGTCCCCAGGCTTGGGGATTTCACCAGCTATCGGATCGATAGCACTTAACCTTGGCTATGAATGACCGATTTGATGACTGAACTGACCCCCGATACCCTTCCCATGGCCTTTGCCCAGTTGCAGCTCGCCGCCCCTTTGGCGCGCGCCGTGGCCGACATGGGATACGAGACCATGACACCGATTCAGGCGCAGGCCATTCCAGTGGTGCTGCAGGGCCGTGACGTGATGGGCGCGGCCCAGACCGGGACCGGCAAGACAGCCGCTTTTGCCCTGCCTTTGCTGCAGCGCATGCTCAAGCACGAAAACAGTTCGACCTCACCGGCCCGCCATCCGGTGCGCGCCTTGGTGCTGCTGCCCACGCGTGAGCTGGCCGACCAGGTGGCGCAAGCGATTAAAGACTATGCCGTCCATACCAATCTGCGTAGCGCGGTTGTTTTTGGCGGTATGGACATGAAGCCCCAGACGCTGGAATTGAAAAAAGGCGTTGAAGTGCTGGTGGCCACGCCCGGGCGGCTGCTGGACCACATCGAAGCCAAGAATTGCGTGCTGAACCAGGTGGAATATGTGGTGCTCGATGAGGCCGACCGCATGTTGGACATCGGCTTTTTGCCCGATCTGCAACGCATCCTGAGCTATTTGCCCAAGCAGCGCATCACCTTGCTGTTCTCGGCCACGTTTTCGTCCGAGATCAAACGCCTGGCCAGCAGCTATCTGCAAGACCCGGTGACGATTGAAGTCGCACGTTCCAACGCTGCTGCTTCCACCGTGGAGCAGCATTTTTACAGCGTTGATGCGGATGACAAGCGTCATGCCTTGCACCAGATACTGAAATCACGCGGCATGAAGCAGGCCTTTGTGTTTGTCAACAGCAAACTCGGCTGCGCCCGCCTGGCCCGCTCGCTTGAGCATGAAGGCCTGAAAACCACGGCGCTGCATGGCGACAAGAGCCAGGATGAGCGCTTGAAAGCCCTCGAAGCTTTCAAAAGCGGCGAGGTTGATTTGCTGGTGTGCACCGATGTGGCGGCGCGCGGACTCGACATCAAGGATGTGCCCGCCGTCTTCAACTTTGATATTCCCTTCAACGCGGAAGACTATGTGCACCGCATTGGTCGCACCGGGCGCGCCGGCGCTGCTGGCCTGGCCGTCAGTTTTGTGGCCAAGAGCGACATTCGGTTGGTGGCGGATATTGAGAAACTGCTCAATACCAAAATTGAACTTGAAGCCGTTGAATATGATGAAGATGTGCCCGACATTCGCAAGCAGGGCCGCATCAACGACGGCCATCGCATGTATGCCGAAGGCGCGCAGAATGACTCCCGCCATGGCGCCCATCGGTCGGGCTCGCTGCGCGACGTGGCCCATGAAGGCCAATATGCCCGGCCGGAGCGGCCACCCCGGCGGGATTTCACACGACCGCTGTCGGCGCCGCGCGACCCGTTTTTTGACAAGCCCTACGAACCTGCGGTGGTTGCCGCGGAAGCACCGTCCTGGGAGGCCGCTGCGACTCGGCAGGGTGGGCGCAGCGCGTCTGCCAACATCAAGCCCAAGCGCCGGGTTGCAGCGCTGTTCAAGTCGGCATAGTGTGGGTTGGGGTCGGGTCGGCTAGCCGGGTTTTTGGGCTTGCTGACACTTGACCTGAATCAACTGCTGCTGCAGTTGCCCATTGACGCTCTCGAGTCGCAAGGCGCTTAAGGCACCACCCCAGACGCAGCCAGTATCGAGCGACAGCACATCGCTGCGTCCCAGCCAGCCCAATGTGGACCAGTGGCCAAAAGCCAGCATGACGCCGGACGTCTGGCGACCCGGCACCTCAAACCACGGCAGATAACCGGCCGGCGCGGCGTCGAGCCCGCCGGTGGTGCGAAATTCCATTTGGCCAGCCGGCGTGCAAAAGCGCAGGCGCGTGAGGGCGTTCACAATCACGCGCCAGCGGGCCGTGCCGGTCAGCGCCTCGTCCCAATGGTCAGGCTGGTCGTCATACATCTGCTGCAAAAATTCGCCCAGCGCCGCGCCGCGCAGTACCGACTCCACCTCCTTCGCCAGGGCCATGGTTTGGGTTGCGGTCCAGGTTGGCAGGACGCCGGCATGCACCATGAGGACGTCATGCCCTGCGACCTGTTCCAGTATCGCCATGCGCTGCCACCTGAGCCAGTCCAGCATCGCCTGCCGGTCGGGTGCATCCAGAATGCCATTCAGTGTGTCGTGCCGGCCCGGCCGGCGCGCGCCGTAGGCGATGGCCAGCAGATGCAGGTCGTGGTTACCCAGTAGACATTGCGCTGCTGCGCCATAGCCCATCAGACGTCGCACCACGCCAGCCGAATCCGGCCCGCGGTTCACCAGGTCGCCCAGCAGAAAGAGGGTGTCGCGGCTTGGGGAGAAAGATATTTCATCCAGCAAGCGCTGCAAGGCGCTGTTGCAGCCCTGCACGTCGCCAATCAAGTAAAGTGCCATGGTGTTTATTCTCGCTTGTGATTCATGGAAATCTTGTTAATCGCCTTTCTGACCCTGCTCAATGGCGTGTTCGCCATGTCGGAGCTGGCTTTGGCCGCCAGTCGCAAAGTGCGGCTCACAACCATGGCTGAAGCAGGTGACAAAGGCGCGCACGCTGCGTTGACGCTGCTGGAGAACCCGAATCAATTTTTATCTACCGTGCAGGTCGGCATCACGTCCATCGGCGTGCTCAACGGCATTGTGGGCGAGGCGGCCTTCAGCGCCGGTGTGGCCGCCTGGCTGCACGGCTGGGGCGTCGCCGACAAAGCCGCTGCCATTTCAGCCACCGCGATTGTGGTCACCTTGATCACCTTCATCACCATCATTTTTGGTGAGTTGGTGCCCAAGCGCATTGGCCAGTTGCACCCGGAAATCGTGGCGCGCTGGGTGGCGCGGCCGATGGTGTGGTTGGCCACCGCCGCTGGGCCTTTTGTGAACCTGCTCTCGGGCACCACCGCGGCAGTTCTCAAGTTGTTGCGCATTGACACGACCGGCGCGCGCTCCGTGACCGAAGAAGAAATCACGGCCAGTCTCGAAGAAGGTGTCGACGCCGGCGTGATCGAGCAGCATGAGCACCAGATGGTGCAAAACGTATTTCGGCTCGATGACCGGCCGCTGACGTCGCTGATGGTGCCGCGTACGGATGTGGAATGGCTGGATGCCTCCAATACGGTGGCCGACAGCCTCAAGCTGGCCGGCTCGGGTGGCGAACGAGGGGCCCATTCCTGGTACCCGGTGTGCCGTGGCTCGCTCGATGACGTGGTGGGCAAGATCAGCGTGGCGCGGTTGCTGCAACTTGGCGCTGACACACCGGGCACGATTGAGGCCTATATCACCCCCGCCACTTTTGTGCCTGAGACGCTCAGTGGCATGGAGTTGCTGGAGCAGTTTCGCGCCAAAGCCGGCCGCTTTGTGCTGGTGGTCGATGAGTACGGGGTGGTGCAGGGTTTGCTGACACCCCGCGATTTGCTGGAGGCCATCACGGGTGAACTGCAGCCGGGTGCGCAGATTGATGCCTGGGCCACGCAGCGCGACGATGGTTCGTGGCTGCTCGATGGCCTGATGCCGGTGAGCGAACTCAAGGTTCGCCTGGCGATTGATGACCTGCCAGAAGAAGACCGCGGCCGCTACAACACGGTGGCGGGCTTGCTGATGTCCGTGTCGGGCCACTTGCCGTCGGTCGGCGAGCGCATTACCTGCGCCGAATGGCAGTTTGAAGTGCTGGACCTCGACGGCAAGCGCATTGACAAGGTGCTGGCCACGCCGCTGGCTGCCTGCGCGCAGCCGGGTCAGGTTATGCCTGGCCGTGTGTGACGACGCAGTTGCACCTTGAGGTTGTCGACGTAGGCCAGCTGCGCCGCCAGGGCGCGCCAGGAACTGCCGGCGTTGCTGACAAACCAAATGCGTCGCGTCGGATTCAGGCGACTGCGCGCGCCGACGCGGAGCCGATATGGCGTTGAGGATGTGCGTTGAGCTTTTCTTTTTCAGCCCCTGATCGATCACCCAACTCGGCCCGTGTACCATCATCGCTCATGAAAGTTGATCCCGCCATTGTTCAAATGTCCGCTGAAAACGTGCGGGCCGAAGTGATCGTGCGGCAACCTGCGCTCAAGCTTGACCCCGCCATCATTCAGAAAATCAAGCAACAGGTGCCGATTTTCAAAGGCATGACGCCGGACTGTTTGATGCGCACACTGGCGATGGCTGAATATTTTTCGGTCAAGGCCGGTGAAGTGGTGTTCAACGAAGAAGATATTGGCGAGTCATTTTTTGTTCTGATCGCAGGTGAGGTGAGGGTTGAAAAATTGCGCAACGGACAGGTGGTCGAGCTGACCCGGCTCAGCGCTGGCCAATGCGTGGGTGAGATGGCGCTGGTGAGCAAGCAGCTGCGATCCGCCACGGTGCGCGCCATCCGTGATACCGTGACCATGCGCTTCTATCGCGAACTCATTGATACCAATCCTGAAAGTGCACACATCATTTACCGCAATATCGCCAGCATTCTCGCCAGCCGACTGGACGATTCAAGCGTGATGCTTGCCGATCTGGCGAGGCGCCAAACCGCTCCTTAGAACCGGATGGCGATTCTTCTCGCACCCATGGAGGGACTGCTGGACTTTGTGCTGCGTGACATCCTGACCCGTGTCGGCGGGGTGGACCGCTGCGTGTCCGAATTCATCCGCGTCAGCAACACCCTGCTGCCCGATCAGGTCTTCATTCGCGTCGTGCCTGAATTGCTCAATGGCGGGCGCACTTTCGCCGGCGTACCGGTCGCCGCCCAGTTGCTGGGATCCGACCCGGTCTGCCTGGCAGAAAACGCCGCCCGCCTGGCCGCCCTGGGGCCACACGGCATTGACCTGAACTTTGGCTGCCCGGCCAAAACGGTGAATCGCCACGGCGGCGGCGCTGCCTTGCTCGATGAGCCCGAGCTGCTATTGGCGATTGTGGCGGCTGTGCGCCGTGCCGTCCCCAAAACCATGCCCGTGTCGGCCAAGATGCGCCTGGGGGTTCATGACGATTCACGTGCGCTGGAGTGTGCGCTGGCCCTTGAAGGTGGTGGTGCCAGTGAGTTGGTGGTACACGCCCGCACCCGGGCCGACGCTTACCGTCCACCCGCTTATTGGGAACGCATTGCCGACATTCGGGCCGTGGTCAACATTCCGGTGGTGGCCAATGGCGAAATATGGAATGTGCAGGACGCGCTGCGCTGTCGCGAGGAGTCGGGCTGCGACAGCCTGATGCTGGGCCGCGGTATGGTGACCAACCCGGGTTTGGCCCTGGCGATTCGGGCGGCCATGGCAGGGCCTGATGCCAGCCCCGCGCCTTGGGGGAATGTGCGGCCCGATTCTTCCTTGACCACCTCCCCAGCGCTGTACCCGATCATCAACTGGCAGGTCCTGCTGCCATTCATCGCCGAATTTTGGCGCCTGGTGTGCGCGCGGCTGGATCGTCGCAAGCAGGCGGGCCGGCTCAAACAGTGGCTCAATTTTCTGCGCCACCACCACCCCGAAGCCGAGCGGGCCTATATGGCGTTGCGGACCCTCAGTGAGCCCGCTGCCATTGGTCAGTGGCTGGCGTTGCAGTGACAGACAAGGTTAGCTCGCAATTCTTGTTTTGCGGCCCCAACGCTGTTCAATCAGCGGGAAAAATGCCGCTATGAATCGATTACCATCCAGCCGTTCAGGAGCCTCTATGTTTGAAAACATTCGCATCACGCACCGCTTTATCGCTGTGGTTGTCATTTTCTCGGCCGCCATGTGGACCGTGATTGGTGTCAGCTATTGGGGCCAGGTGTCGGCGCGGGAGAGTATCAAGACTTTGCACGATGGCGCCATGCAACCGGCCCTGCTGGCGGACCAGTCGATCGACAAAATCGTACAGAACCGCCTGCAGGTTTTGCTGGCGTTCCAACATGCGCCAGACGGGCCACTGGCCTCTGTCCATGAGCACGCCACCAGCGTCCATACTGACGCGATTGCCGCCAACCGTGTCGAGGCAAACCGGATTTTCAAGTTGATGGAATCCGCCTTGGCAAGCCCGGAAGAAAAAGCTGTTTTCGAGGCTACCCAAACGAGCCGCGCGGCCTGGCGCGACAAGCTTGACCAGGCGGTCAACGCGATCCAATCGAACAACTTCAGTCCGGCCACCATGACAGCCTTCCTCAAGGCCAGTCGTGAAGAAGGTGAAGCCGCTGTCAAGTCGCTGCTGGTCTACCGGGACTACCAGGTCAAGAAGGCGAATGAAGCCTATGCGGCAGCCCAAAGTCGCTTTCGCACGGCGCTGATCGCGTTTGGGCTGGTGATTTTGATAGCTGCCACGCCTGCCACACTGCTCACATTCACCCTGCTGACACGCATGCGCCATGGTTTCAAATTGGCCAATGAAACTGCCACCGCTATTGCCGGGGGCGACTTGTCACACGTTGTGCCGCATACCGGTCGCGACGAAATTGGTGATTTGCTGCTGCACATGGACACCATGCGCAGCAAACTGCACCACGTCATCGGCCAGGTGCGCAACGGCTCCGATTCCATCGCCAACGCGTCGACCGAAGTGGCCACTGGCACGCTGGACCTGTCAAGGCGCACCGAGGAACAAGCCAGTTCGCTGGAGAAAACCGCCTCCGCCTCCGAGGAGTTGACCAGCACCGTGCAGGCCAACGCCGACAACGCCGCCCAGGCGAACCAGCTCGCGGCATCGGCCTCGGACGTGGCGAGCCGGGGTGGGGCGGTGGTGGCGCAAGTGGTCGACACCATGGAAGCCATCAACACCTCATCGCGCAAGATCGTGGACATCATTGCGGTCATCGACGGTATCGCCTTCCAGACCAACATCCTGGCACTTAACGCCGCCGTGGAAGCGGCGCGCGCCGGTGAACAGGGCCGCGGCTTTGCCGTGGTCGCGGCCGAAGTGCGCAGCCTGGCGCAACGCAGCGCTGAAGCGGCCAAAGAGATCAAGACGCTGATTTCAGACTCGGTTCAGAAGGTCGGCGTGGGCACGGCGCAGGTCGCCCAGGCAGGCGCCACCATGCAGGAGATCGTTGCCGGCATCCAGCGCGTGGCCGACATCGTGGGAGAAATCGCCTTGGCCAGCCGCGAACAGTCAGCCGGCATTGCCCAGATCAACCAGGCCGTCACGCATCTGGACGGCGTGACGCAGCAAAACGCCGCGCTGGTGGAGCAGACCTCGGCCGCCTCCAACGCCCTGCAGGATCAAGCGCGTGAACTTGCTGGTTTGGCAGCCTCGTTCAAGCTGGAGCAGTATGCTGGCGCAGGCAGCAGCCAGGCCTTGGTGCGTTTGCGCTAGCGCCAGAGACATCTGCCAAAGTCGACCGAGCGATGACCCCGGCCGCCGACTGGGCACCCGGGTAGAAATCGAGCGGGCACAGACACGCTTGGCTGACGAACGCCATCCCATCCCGAGCACGCCCAGTCCAATCGCCGGCAATGCTTGTGATTGAAGGTTCGTTGGCAAACTTGTGATTTGCAGAAATTTTGCTTGCAGCACAGACCGTGCCCCACCGCTTGAGTCAACTTATGGGGTCGCTGTCAAGCTCGGTTTCCCCGGTAAGTAGTTGTACGGTATTGAAGCGCTGGGTGTTACCCATCATCATCCGCTTGGCCTTATCGGCCCAAACCGACGCGCTTTGGGCCGCTGACGGTTCGCACGTTTGAGTGACAAGCTTGCTGAGAGGACAAGATTGCCAGCAACCGATGTGCGATGACTCGTGGAAGAACCTATAGACCAACACTAAAAGGACGAGACATGACTACGACAAACAGAAACAACTTGAAGTTAACGGCACTGACCGCCGCCGTACTGACACTCAGCGCCTGCGGTGGGAGCGATGCCGTTGCCGAAAATAAAAATGTCAAGCCGGCCTATCTGGGCGAAGTCGCTAGCGCCAGCTACGACGGCATCAGCGACGACCTGCTCACAGCCGGCCTTGGCAAAACTGGTTTGGGTGGGGCGGCCCCAGCCGTGGTGGACCCTTTGAGCCCGACGTCCGCCGAACTGCGCAAACTTGCCATTTTCAACAACTACCGCGCCATCCTCGACATTACCGCGGGCGGCGGCTATGGCACCCTGTATGGCCCCAATGTCGATGCCAAAGGCGTCGTGGGCGCCAGTGAAGGCATGATTGCAGGCACCGAATATATTGCCTACTCCGATGACGGCACGGGGCGCCAAAACATCACCATGATGGTGCAGGTGCCCGCCACGTTCAACCCGGCCAGCCCCTGCATTGTTACCGCGACCTCCAGCGGATCGCGCGGCGTTTACGGCGCCATTGGTTCGTCAGGCGAGTGGGGCTTGAAAAACGGCTGCGCCGTGGCCTATACCGACAAGGGCACCGGCACCGGTATTCACGACCTCCAGAACGATACGGTCAATGTACAAAACGGCGGCCGCGCAAGTGCAACTGCGGCTGGAAAGGCATCGATCTTTACCGCCTTGCTGACTTCCATCGAACGCGCGGCGTTCAACTTGGCAACGCCGAATCGTTTCGCCATCAAGCATGCGCATTCGCAACAAAACCCCGAAAAGGACTGGGGCAAATGGACCCTGCAATCGGTTGAGTTTGCGTACTTTGTCCTGAATCAAAAATACGGCGATCTGGCCTCCGATGGCGTGGCGCATCTTAAAAAGCTGACACCGGCCAACACCATCGTGATCGCCTCCAGCGTGTCCAATGGCGCTGGCGCGGCACTGGCTGCGGCGGAGCAGGACACGCAAGGCCTGATCAGCGGCGTGGCGGTGGCCGAGCCCGAGGTCCAGCTGGCCCCCGATGCCCGCCTGAGCATCGTGCGCGGCACCACCACCCTGGTCGGCACCGGCAAGCAGTTGCTCGACTATTTCACGCTGGCCAATTTGCTGCAGCCGTGCGCCGCGCTGGTGTCGCCCAGCACCAATGTGTTCAACACGGTCAACGCGGCGATTGCGGGCAACCGCTGCAGCGCCCTCAAGGCCAACGGCCTGATCACCGGCACCACAACGGCCGAGCAGGCCGCCAGTGCCATGGCCGCGTTGGTCGCGGCAGGCTGGCAGCCCGAGAGCAGCGACCTGCAGGCCTCGCACTACTCGTTCGCCACCTTGCCGGTCGCGTTGACTTACGCCAACACCTATGGTCGGTTCGGCGTCGCCGACAACCTGTGCGGCTTCAGTTACGCGGCCACTGGTGCGGCAACATCGGCGACCCCGCTGGCGCCGGTTCCCGCTTCCGCTGCTGTGCTGGCCACTTCGTTTGGCACCTCTAACGGCGTGCCGCCAACCGCTGGCATCAACATCGTCAACAACAACAGTGTGGGCGGGCCTTTGCTGGATGCTGCCTCGTTGTCAGTGGGGGGGGTGCAGGACTACAACATCGCCGGCGCACTGTGCCTGCGCGGGCTGGTCACTGGCACCAGTGCCAACGCCGTGCGGGTCCAGCAGGGGATGAGCGAAGTGTTGCGTAGCGCCAATCTGCACGGCAAACCAGCGCTGATCGTGCAAGGCCGCAGCGACACGCTGCTGCCGGTGGCCTTCACCGGGCGGCCCTATTTCGGCATGAACAAGATCGTGGAAGGCGCCAATAGCAGACTGTCCTACATTGAAGTGACCAATGCCCAGCATTTTGATGCCTTCCTGGGATTCCCCGGTTATGCCAATCGTCTGGTGCCCTTGCATCGGTACTTCATCCAGGCGATGGACATGATGTACGCCAACCTGAAAACCGGCGCCGCACTGCCGACCAGCCAGGTGGTTCGCACCGTGCCGCGCGGTTTGGCGGGCACGGCTGCCAACCCGATCACCGCCGCCAATGTGCCGCCGATCAAGGCCGTGGCCGATGTGGCGGATCAGATCACCTTCGCCAACAACGTGGTGACCGTGGCCGACTGATACGTCATTGTGTGCATCCGTCCCATGGGGCAGGGCGTCTCCATGGGACTTTGTTGTTGCCGAGCGGCAGCTTGGATCCCCAGGAAATAGCCCGCCCCTGCGCTCAGTCCTTTACCGGCACACAGCGGCAGAACAAATTGCGGTCGCCATGGACGTTGTCGATACGGCCCACCGGCACCCAGTATTTGGATGATTTCAGGCTGGGCACCGGGAACGCCGCCAGTTCTCTGGAATAGGGCCGATCCCAGGCCTCGCCGAGGAGCGCTGCGGCCGTATGCGGCGCGTGGCTGAGCGGGTTGTTGCCCTGCGGCCAAAGACCTTGCTCGACCTTGGCAATCTCTTCGCGGATGGCGATCATGGCGTTGATGAAGCGGTCCAGCTCATCGAGCGTTTCACTCTCGGTGGGCTCCACCATCAGCGTGCCGGGCACCGGAAAGCTCAGGGTGGGCGCATGAAAGCCATAGTCCATCAGGCGCTTGGTCACGTCTTCGGCGCTGACGCCGTGAACACCACCACTGGTTTCTTTCAAGGGGCGTAAATCCAGAATGCACTCGTGCGCGACACGGCCCGGCTTGCCGTCCTCTGGCGAGCTGGTGTAGAGGGTCGGGTAGTGGTCTTTGAGCCGGACGCTGATGTAGTTGGCGCTCAGGATGGCGACCTCGGTGGCGGCCTTCAAGCCCTCGGCGCCCATCATGCGGCAGTACATCCAACTGATGGGCAGGACCGAGGCATTGCCCAATGGCGCAGCCGCGACTGGGCCGATGCCGTTCGCGTCAGCGTGAGCAGGCAAAAACGGCACCAAATCAGCCACCACGCACACCGGGCCGACGCCGGGGCCGCCGCCGCCGTGCGGGATGCAGAAGGTTTTGTGCAGGTTCAGGTGGCTCACGTCGCCGCCAAACTCACCGGGTGCGGCCAGGCCCACCAGGGCGTTCATGTTCGCGCCGTCCACGTAAACGCGCCCGCCATGGGAATGCACCAAGGCGCACAGGTCTTTCACGCTGGTCTCAAACACGCCGTGGGTGCTGGGGTAGGTGATCATCACCGCGCCCAGGTTGGCGCTGTATTGCTCGCACTTCGTCTTCAGGTCGACCATGTCGACATTGCCGTTGGCATCACACGCGGTCACCACGACCTTGAAACCGGCCATGGTGGCGCTGGCCGGGTTGGTGCCGTGGGCGCTGGAGGGAATCAGGCAGATGTTGCGCTGGCTCTGGCCACGCGCGGCGTGGTAGCCACGAATCGCCATCATGCCCGCGTATTCGCCCTGGCTGCCGGCATTGGGTTGCAGGCTGATGCCGGCGTAACCGGTGGCCTGGCACAGCCAGGCCCGCAGTTGCTCGTCCAGCTCGGCATAGCCTTCGCGCTGATTCGCTGGGCAGAAGGGGTGAATGTCGGCAAACTCGGGCCAGGTGATGGGAATCATCTCGCTCGTGGCGTTGAGCTTCATGGTGCAACTGCCCAGCGGGATCATGCTGCGGTCCAGCGCCAGGTCAAGGTCGGAGAGGCGGCGGATGTAGCGCAGCATGCCGGTTTCACTGTGGTGGGTGTTGAAGACCGGGTGCGTCAGGTAGCTGCTGGTGCGAAGCAGGGCAGCGGGCAGCAGGGTGTTGGCGGCTTGCTCGAAGTCACTGACCTGGGGCACGGTTTGTCCGGGCTTGGCAAAGAAACGCCATAGCGCTTCCACATCGACGCGGGTGCTGGTTTCGTCCAGCGACACGCTTAATGAATTGTTTGAGGCAAATCGCAGGTTAGCCCCCTTGGAAAGGGCGTTAGAAGCTATTGAATTTGTAGCATCACCGGTGTTCACCGTGAGTGTGTCAAAGGCGCTGGTGTTGGCTGTTTTGTAACCCAGGGCCAGTAAGCCTTGCGCCAAGACCGCTGTCAAAGCCGCCACCCGCTGCGCAATGCGCTTCAAACCTGCGGGCCCGTGATAGACGGCAAACATGCTCGCCACCACGGCGGGCAGCACTTGCGCGGTGCAGATGTTCGAGGTGGCTTTTTCGCGGCGAATGTGCTGCTCACGCGTTTGCAGCGCCAGCCGGTAGGCCGGGTTGCCGTGCACATCGACACTCACGCCCACCAGGCGACCGGGCATGGTGCGTTTGTACTCGTCGCGGCACGCCATGTAGGCAGCGTGCGGGCCACCGTTGCCCATCGGCGTGCCAAAACGCTGCGTGGTTCCCACGGCAATGTCCGCGCCCAGTTCACCGGGTGGGGTGAGCAGGGTCAGCGCCAGCAGGTCCGCGGCCATGATGACGATACCGCCTTTGGCCTTGTAGGCTTTGATCCACTCGCGGTCATCACGCACCACACCGCTCACACCGGGGTATTGCAGCAGCACGGCAAAGCTGTCTTGCCCCAAGGCTTCATCGCCCTTGCAGGTTTTGACCTCAATGCCCAGCGGCTCGGCGCGGGTCTTGATCACGGCCAGCGTTTGTGGCAGCACCTCAACGTCGACAAAGAATGTGGTCGATTTGGATTTGCTGGCTCGCTGCGCCATGGTCATGGCCTCGGCCGCCGCAGTGGCTTCGTCCAGCATCGAGGCATTGGCCATCGGCATGCCGGTCAAGTCCATCACCATGGTTTGAAAGTTGACCAGCGCCTCCATGCGGCCCTGGCTGATCTCGGCCTGGTACGGCGTGTAGGCGGTGTACCAGGCCGGGTTTTCAAGGATGTTGCGCAAAATAACGCCGGGCGTGTGGGTGCCGTAATAGCCCTGGCCGATGTAGCTCTTGAACACCTTGTTTTTGGCCGCCATGGCTTTGAGCTCGGCCAGTGCCGCGGCTTCGGTAATCGGCGCGGGGATGTCCATCGGCTGGCTACGCGCGATGCTGCGCGGCACGATGGCATCGATCAAAGCGCCGCGCGACGTGGCAGCCACAGCGCGCAGCATGACGGCTTCGTCGGCCGCATCAATGCCAATGTGGCGGGCGATAAATTCAGAGGGGTTTTCTAGTTCAGACAGAGAGGGGGTAGAGGTCGTGGGCATGGCAGGCTCGATCATCCGTTCGCCCCGAGCCTGTCGAAGGGCCAGCGAAACTGGAAATGGGCAAGGGCTTCGACAGGCTCAGCCCGAACGGTGTGGCGTGGCGATCAGTGCGCGTCAGCCGCGTAGCTGGTGTAGCTGGTCTCGTCCATCAGTGCGTCCAGATCAGCCGGGTTGGCCAGTTTGACCTTGAAGAACCAGCCCGCGCCCAGCGGATCGCTATTGGCCAGCGACGGGTCGGCGCGCAGGGCTTCGTTGACTTCCACGACTTCGCCATTGGCGGGCATGTACACGTCAGCGGCGGCCTTGACGGACTCGACGACGGCGGCGGCATCTTTTTGTGCGTAGGTCTTGCCCACTTCGGGCAGATCGACAAACACCACGTCGCCCAAAGCGTCCTGCGCATGGGCCGTGATGCCGACGGTGCCGATGTTGCCGTCAATGTTGATCCATTCGTGATCGGGGGTGTATTTGATGCTCATAGGGTTCTCGAAGAAAAATAAGATGAAGAAACAAGAAAATTAACCGCGGAAGTAGTTGGTCGGCACAAACGGCATCGCCACCACTTCCATCGGCACGGGTTTACCACGCACGATGGCGTTGATGCGTGTGCCCAAGGCAGCCAACGCGGTTGGCACATAGCCCATGGCGATGGGCTGGTCGATGGTGGGGCCAAGCAAACCACTGGTCACTTCGCCAATGTGCTGACCATTCAAATCCTGCAATTCGATGTGTTCGCGCACGGGAATGCGCTCCAGTGCCAAAAGTCCAACACGTTTTCGGGCTGCAGCCCCCGTTCCTCCTTCGAGTTGTGCTAGTATTTTTGCAGCACCCGGAAAACCACCGGCGCGCGCGCCACCCGCGCGGCGCACCTTTTGCATGGCCCACTGCAAACTCGCTTCAACCGGTGTGGTCGTTGTGTCGATGTCGTTGCCATAGAGCGGCAGTCCGGCTTCCAGCCGCAGCGAATTGCGTGCGCCCAGGCCAATCGGTTTGACTTCGGGTTGCGCCAGCAGTGCCTGCGCCAGCGCCTGCGCCTGGGAATCGAGCACCGAAATCTCAAAACCATCTTCGCCGGTGTAGCCGCTGCGGGTCAGGAACACGTCAATGCGCTGATTGCCCGCCTGAATGGTGAAGTTGCCACCGGTCATGAACACCAGCTTTTCAACACCCGGTGCCAGCCGTGACAGGGCGGTTACGGCCAGCGGGCCTTGCAGCGCCAGCAGGGCGCGTTCCGGCATGGGGATGACCTTGCAGCGCGTGCCAATCTTGGCCTGAATGTGCGCGATGTCACCGGCCTTGCAGGCGCCGTTGACGATGACAAAAATATCGCTGCCCCGGTTGACGAACATCAGATCATCGATGATGCCGCCTTCGTCGTTGAGCAGCAGGCCGTAGCGCTGCTTGCCGACCGGCAAATCGATCACATCGACCGGAATCAGGCTCTCCAACGCGGCGCCAGCGTCCGGCCCGACCAGGCGCAACTGGCCCATGTGGGACACGTCAAACAGGCCTGCGGCGGTGCGCGTATGTTTGTGTTCAAACATCAGGCCTGCCGGGTACTGCACCGGCATGGAATAGCCGGCAAAGGGCACCATGCGGGCGCCGAGAGACACATGCAGGTCGTTGAGCGGGGTTTTCAGAAGGCTCTCAAGCGCGGTCGTCATCAGCGAACTCCAATAAAGGAAAAGGGGCATGTCAAATTCCATGGCCTCGACTGCTGTCCAAGCCATGGGCTGCCCCCGCTGTCCGCTTTACCTGAGAGATTCGCCGCGCCTGTGCATGCCATGCTGGCTGACAGACTGCGGGTTGCTCCTTCGGTGGATCAGCCGCAGCACCCAAGCGCCGGCGGTGACCTCTCTCCAGTGGGGAATCGCTCCGACATCTTGCGACGTCTGAAGCGTTTGTCAGTCCTTTTGCCTGAGCGTTCAAACTGCTGCGATCAGCAACTCTGCGCCTTCGGCGGCCACCTCAAGGGGCGGCTCTCTCCTGACCCGCGGGATTCTACAACTACATCCCCGCGTAGTTGGGTCCACCGCCCCCTTCGGGCGTGACCCAGACGATGTTCTGCGTCGGGTCCTTGATGTCGCAGGTCTTGCAGTGCACGCAGTTGGAGGCGTTGATCTGCAGTCGGTCGGTGCCGTCATCGTTCTTGACAAACTCATAAACCCCGGCCGGGCAGTAGCGCGCCTCGGGGCCGGCAAACTTGGCCAGGTTGATGGCAACCGGCACCGACGCGTCTTTGAGTGTCAAGTGCGCGGGCTGATTTTCTTCATGGTTGACGTTGCCGATGAAGACACTGCTCAAGCGGTCAAAGGTGAGCTTGCCGTCGGGCTTGGGGTAAACAATGGGCTGGCACTCGGCGGCGGGCTTGAGGTAGGCATGGTCGGGCTTGTCACGGTGAATGGTCCAGGGCATGTTGCCCCCCAGTCCGAACTGCTCGAAACCATTCATCAGGGTGCTGATGCGCAAGCCATACTTGAACCAGGCCTTGAAGTTGCGCGATTTGTTGAGCTCGGTATAGACCCAACTGTTCTCAAACGCCTCGGGATAGGCGCTCAGTTCGTCATGCTGGCGTCCGGCCGTGACGGCCTCAAACGCCGCCTCGGCTGCCAGCATGCCGGTCTTGATGGCCGTGTGGCTGCCCTTGATGCGGCTCACGTTCAGGAAGCCCGCTTCGCAACCCACCAGGGCGCCGCCCGGGAACACGGTCTTGGGCAGTGCCAGCAAACCGCCGGCGGTGATGGTGCGCGCACCATAGGCCAGCCGCTTGGCGGTGACTTCGCCCTTGTCGTTCTCAAAATACCAGCGCACATTGGGATGGGTTTTCCAGCGCTGGAACTCCTCGAACGGGCTTAAGAATGGGTTTTGGTAGTTCAGCCCGGTGATGAAGCCCAAGGCGATCTTGTTGTCCCCCATGTGGTACATGAAGGAGCCGCCGTAGGTGCTGTTGTCCAGCGGCCAGCCTGCGGTGTGCATGGCAAACCCAGGCTGGTGGCGCGAGGGGTCCACCTCCCAAACCTCCTTGATGCCCAAACCATAACTTTGCGGATCACAGCCCTCGTCAAGCTTGTACTTGGCAATCAGCTGGCGCCCCAGATGACCGCGTGAGCCTTCGGCAAAAATGGTGTATTTGGCCAACAGCTCCATGCCGATCTGGAAATTCTCGCCCGGTTCGCCTTCCTTGTTCACACCCATATTGCCGGTGGCGACCCCTCTGACGGCGCCTTGCTCGCTGTAAAGCACTTCAGCGGCGGCAAAGCCGGGGAATATTTCCACGCCCATGTTTTCGGCCTGGGTCGCCAGCCAGCGCGTCAGCTCGCCCAGGCTGATGATGTAGTTGCCGTGGTTATGGCTGCATTTGGGCAGCAGAAAATTGGGCGTGCGATAGCCCGAGGTTTCACTCAGGAACATCATGGCGTCATCGGTCACCGGCTGGTTCAGGGGCGCGCCCATGGCCTTCCAGTCGGGGAACAGTTCATTCATGGCAACGGGATCCATGATGGCGCCCGAGAGGATGTGGGCGCCGGGCTCGGCGCCTTTTTCCAGCACCACCACCGACAGCTCCTGGCCTTTTTCAGTGGCCAGTTGCTTGAGGCGGATGGCGGTGGACAGGCCGGCAACGCCGCCTCCAACAACAACGACGTCGTATTCCATCGCTTCGCGGGGGCCAAACTGGGCCAAGATTTCCTGGTTTGTCATGGTTGAACTCATCTGATAATGGGGCATGGTCCGGGAATGGACCGCGACCCGTGATTGTCGAACGCAGAAGTGATTTTAGGCGTTGATTTTGCAAAATAGAACGATCGTTCTTTTGTTATTGATGGAGATACTTTAAATGGCTTACAACATTGATCTTTCAGGCCGGGTGGCATTCATCACCGGCGCCTCCAGTGGCCTGGGCGCCCAATTTGCAAAAACCCTGGCCAGCGCCGGTGCCGCCGTGGTGCTGGCGAGTCGCCGACTGGACAAACTGAAGGACTTGCGCGCCGAAATCGAAGGTCAGGGCGGCGACGCCCATGCGATTGAACTCGATGTGACCGACATCGACTCCATCAAGTCGGCCGTGGCGCATGCCGAGACCGAAGTCGGCTCGATTGACATCCTGGTCAACAACTCGGGCGTCAGCACCACGCAACGCCTGCAGGACGTGTCACCGGACGACTATGACTATGTGTTCGACACCAACGTCAAGGGCGCTTTTTTTGTCGCGCAAGAGGTTGGCAAGCGCATGCTGGCGCGGTCCAAAGGCGCGGCACCCGGCACCTTCACGGGTGGGCGCATCGTCAACATTGCCTCGATGGCGGGCCTGCGCGTGTTGCCGCAAATTGGGGTCTATTGCATGAGCAAGGCAGCGGTGGTGCAAATGACCCGCGCCATGGCGCTGGAATGGGGCCGGTTTGGCATCAATGTCAACGCCATTTGCCCCGGTTACATCGACACCGAGATCAACCACCAGCACTGGCACACCGAACAGGGTAAAAAACTGGTGCAGATGCTGCCACGCAAACGCGTTGGGCAGGCCAAAGACCTGGACGCTGTGCTGGTCATGCTGTGTTCGGATCAAAGCCATTTCATCAACGGCGCTGTGATCTCGGCCGACGATGGTTTTGGCGTCTAGGAATATGGCCTCCACGCCTGCCACCCTTTGGGCGGCGCTGCCCCCCGAGGGGGCTAATTTCCCTTGGGGCGGCCCGGCGGGAAATTGTGAATGCTGAAGGGAATTCTGGCCGGGCTCGCTGCGGGCGCCTTGTGGGGGCTGGTGTTTGTGGTGCCGCGCATGACGCCGGGGCTGTCATCGGTTGACCTCACCGCCGGTCGTTTTGTCAGCTACGGCCTCATGTCGGCGTTGTCGATGGCGTTTACCTGGGCCAACCACAAACTGCCCACGGCGCGCCAGGCCGTCACGGCCCTCGGTATGAGTGTGCTCGGCGCTACCGGCTACTACCTGCTGCTGGCACTGGCGATTGGGCGTGCCGGTACCGAGGTGCCCACGCTCATCATTGGCACCATTCCGCTGTGGGTCATGCTGCTGGGCAAACCCTTGGGGCTGAAATGGTCGTCCCTGTTGCCCGGCTTGCTGCTCACGGCAACCGGTCTGCTGCTGATGATGAACGCCACGTTCACGGCGCACTCAGCAGGCGCTTTGGCGATTGAGCCTGACGGCACCCAATTCTGGAGCGGTGTTGCACTGGCGACGGCGGCGATGCTGTGCTGGACGGCGTTTGCCATCCTGAACGCGGCCTGGCTCAAGCGCCACCCGGAGGTTTCCGCTACTGAGTGGACCAACTGGCTCGGTATGGCCACCGGTGTTGGCGCGGCGCTGCTCTGGCTGCTTGCAGGTTCAGAGTCCAAAGCGATGCTAGCCCTTGATCAGCCTGTACGAGCAGCTATTATTTGCATAGTAACCGGGGTGGGCTCCGCGTGGGCCGCCAGTATTTTGTGGAACATCGCCAGTCAGCGCCTGAGTGTCAGTCTGTGCGGCCAACTGATTGTCAGCGAGACCTTGTTTGCCCTGTGTTACTCGTTTTTGTGGGACCAGGCCTGGCCCGGCGCGCTGCAATTGCTCGCCGCCGTGCTTTTTACGCTGGGCATTCTGGCCAGCATCCGGGCCCATCGATGAAGGTCTGGAGCAAGCGCAATGTGCAGCGCGGCAACCGCAAACGCTGGGTCGGTGCGACCGGCTCGCTCAGCGCGCGGCTGGCGGCTGCGGGCCAGCGTTTTAGCGTGCAGGTGCTCAGCCAGGGTCTGCAAGCGCTAGACCCCGATGAGGCCAGCGCCCTGGGTCTGTCCAGACTCAAGGTCGGCTATGTGCGCGAGGTGCTGTTGCGCGTGGACGAGGTCGCCGTGGTGTTTGCCCGCAGCGTCACCGCACACCCGCACTCACAAGGGCCGTGGCGCTCCATCCGGGGCCTGGGCACGCGGCCACTGGCCGATGTGCTGTTCGGGCAACACGGCATCGCGCGCACGCCGCTGCAATTTGCCAGTCTGCAAGTCGCCAGTTCGCTGCATCGCCATGTGGCACACGCCTGGCTGGGCGCTACCGGCGCAGCGCTGGCCAGCCGCGTGCTGCCCGCGCGGCGCTCGGTCTTCACGCGCGGCGCGGCACCGCTGCTGGTGATGGAAGTGTTTGCAGCACCACACGCGCCCTGGGGCTGGCTGACCACCAAGACACGCCGCGGGCCACCCGCATTACCAAGGACAAAACCATGAAATTCGAGATTCCAGAGCAAAAAAAGCTCGTCTTCCAGATGCTCATCCCGATTCGCTGGGGCGACATGGATGCGATGAACCACGTCAACAACACCACCTACTTCCGCTATCTGGAAACCTGTCGTATCGACTGGATGCGTTCCGTCGGCTGCATGCCGGACCCGCACGGTTCAGGTCCGGTGATCGTCAACGCCTTCTGCAACTTCTACAAGCAGCTCGAATACCCCGGCGACGTCGTGATGAAAATGTACGTCAGCGACCCCGGTCGTACCACCTTTGAGAGTTGGGCCACCTTGGAGCGCGCTGACCAGCCGGGTGTGATTTACGCCGCCGGTGGCGCCACCACCATCTGGGTCGATTTTCCGAAGCAAAAGGCCACCACGTTGCCCGACTGGATGCGCGAACTGGTGAGCTAGTTTAAATAGACAAAGTCAGGCTCCAGCCCCCAGCCCCGTTCTTATTGAGATCGTGTTGCAAGATTGTGTACAGTCTGCGGTAATTGCTTGAACAGACGCGCATCGGAGGTTGATTGAACAGAAACGGCTTAGCGCCCAGGGAGCGACCTTTCTCCATCGTCGGTATCGGCGCCTCGGCCGGGGGTCTGGTGGCGCTGGAGCAATTTTTTTCGCAGGTGCCGCCTGACAGTGGCTTGGCCTATGTGATCGTGCAGCATCTGGACCCCAAGCGCGAAGGCATGCTGGTGGAGTTGCTGCAACGTCATACCCCGCTGCCGGTGGCCGAGGTGCAGGACCAGACGCTGGTCGAGCCCAACCATGTTTACGTTATTCCACCGGGGCGAGACCTGTCCTTGCTCAAGGGCGTGTTGCACTTGATGGTGCCACCCGAGCTGCGCGGTCTGCGCCTGCCGATTGATTTCTTTTTCAAGTCGCTGGCCGATGACCAGCAGCAAAACAGCATCGGCGTCATCCTCTCCGGCATGGGTTCAGACGGCACCCAGGGCCTGCGCGCCATCCGCCAGGCCGCTGGCGCGTGCTTTGTGCAAACGCCCGCGAGCGCCCAGTTTGATAGCATGCCGCGCAGTGCACTGGATGCCGGTGTGGCCGATGTGGTGGCCCCGGCCGAGGAGTTGCCGCTCAAAATAATGGCCTATGCGGGGCGCAGTCAGCTTGCCGTCGCAGCCGACGTCCGGCTTCAATCGGATCAAAAGGACGACGGTTTTCTCGATAAAGTGATTGTGTTGCTGCGCAACCAGACCGGGCACGATTTTTCGTTTTACAAAAGATCTACCATTTTGCGGCGTGTTGAGCGCCGCATGGGCCTGCATCAACTGCCGCACGTCTCCGAGTACCTGCGCTATTTGCGTGAAAACCCGGACGAGTCCGAGCTGTTGTTTAATGAGTTGCTGATTGGGGTGACCAGTTTCTTTCGCGACTCTTCGGTATGGAATCAGCTCAAAAACGAGGTCCTGCCAGTGCTGCTCGCCAGGCACCCGCAGGGTGCCGCACTGCGCGCCTGGGTGCCCGGCTGCTCGACCGGCGAAGAGGCGTATTCGCTGGCCATGGTTTTCAAGGAGGCGCTGGAGTTAGCCAAGCCAGAGCCGCGCTTTACGCTTCAGATTTTTGCCTCTGATCTGGACCGCGACGCCATTGCCACGGCACGCAACGGCATCTACCCGCGTTCTATTGCCGCCGATGTGTCGGAAGAACGTCTAGCCCGTTTTTTTGTGGAGGACGCTGCCGGCTACCGGATCAACAATGAAATTCGCGAGATGGTGATCTTTGCCGAGCACAACCTCGTTGTCGATCCACCCTTCACAAAACTCGACCTGTTGAGTTGCCGCAACCTGCTGATCTACCTGGAAGCCGAGTTGCAGGCGACGCTGATGCAGTTGTTTCATTACAGCCTCGGTGCGGGCGGTTTCTTGCTGCTGGGTAGCGCCGAGTCGATTGGTGCCGCCACTGAATTATTTGCCCCCTTGCCGGGCAAATCACGGCTTTACCGACGCCTGGACGCGCCGGATCGGGCGCTGCGAGTCGGTGTTCCGGCGGCGTTTATGCAGGCGCATGGCAAGTCGGGGGCGGGCGCAGCCGCATTGACGAGCGACGGCTCGGCGACCACGCCCAGCCTGAAGGTCCTGGTGGAAACGCTGGTATTGCAGCGTTACGCGCCAGCGGCGGTGCTCGTGACAGAAAAGGGAGACGCGCTTTATTTCAGCGGCAAAACCGGTGGCTATCTGGAGCCCGCTGCGGGCAAGCCCAGCCTGAATCTGTTCGCCATGGCGCGCGACGGGCTCAACCAGGCGTTGAGCGAAGCATTTCACCGGGCGCTACGTGACAAAACCCTGGCCACGCGCAAAAATATCAAAATTAACAGCGAGACCGGGGTGCAGTATGTTGATGTCATCGTCCAGCCCTTGCAGGAGCCAGCAGCCCTGCGCGGGCTGGCGCTGATTGTTTTCTTTGACGTCCCCAAGCCCCGCCACCGCCTCTCCCAAGCCAAAGGCGTCGACCTGGCCATTGACGGCACCCAGGTCGAAACCCTGTTGCAGGCGCTACGGCAGTCGCGCGAGGATGCCAAATCAATGCGCGAAGAAATGCAAACCACGCAGGAAGAGCTGAGATCAAGCAACGAAGAGTTGCAGTCGCTGAACGAAGAGTTGCAGTCCGCCAACGAGGAACTGACCACCTCCAAGGAGGAGATGCAATCGATGAACGAAGAACTGCAGACGGTCAACTATGAATTGCAGGCCAAAGTGGCCGACCTGGCGCGCGCCAGCAACGACATGAAAAACCTGCTCGACAGCACTGAAATTGCCACTTTGTTTCTGGACGATGCGCTCCATGTGCGGCGCTTTACGCCACAAACCACTCGCGTCATCAAGCTCATTCCGGGCGACATGGGACGACCCATCACCGACATCGTCTCTGACCTGGTCTACCCCGAACTGGTGCAGGACGCCCATGACGTCTTGCGTACGCTGGTTTTTTGTGAAAAGGATGTACCCACGGTCGATGACCGCTGGTACAAGGTGCGCACCATGCCTTATCGCACGCAGGAGAACCGGATTGACGGCTTGGTGATCACCTTTTCGGATATTTCCAAGAGCAAAAAGCTTGAAGCCGAGTTGCGGGCCACGCAAGCCCGGCTGGCGGCGCAGCCTGACAACTCGAAACCACAGGGGAATGGTGATGGGATTTCGTAGAAACCCGCTGAGCATGGACGAATTGCGCGAACTCGCCCGCAAGCGATTCCTGGGGCGCACCGCCAGCTCGGCCAAGGCCTTGAGCGTCGCGGAAGCACAACGTCTATTTGAAGAACTCGAAATCCATCAAATTGAGCTGGAGCTGCAAAACGAGCACCTGAACACGACCCGCATGCAACTGGAGTCGGCGCTCACGCAAAGCAATGAGTTCAACGATTTTGCGCCGGTCGGCATTTTTTCGCTCGACGCCGCCGGGACCATCACCAAGTTGAATCTCGCCGGGGCCAGTCTGTTGGGCCGCGAGCGCGCCCGCCTGTTGGGGAGCCGGCTCGGGCTCTTCGTGGCCGACGTCGACCGCCCGCAGTTCAATGCCTTGCTGGCGCAGGCCACCAACTCCGGTGACGTGCAAAGCAGTGAGTTGACGTTTTCCAACAAAGGGCCGCTGGTCTCGCATGTGCAGATCAAGGTGGCAGGGTTGGGGCCGGCCCAGGGCTGGCAGATCATTCTGGTGGATATCACCGAACGCAGGCTGGCAGAAGAACAGTTGCGCGCCAGCGAGGAACGCTGGAAGCTGGCGCTGGAGGCTGCCGGCGATGGTGTGTGGGACTGGAACGTGGTGACGGGTGAGCAGATTTTTTCCAGGCGTTTCGAGCAACTCTACGGTTTTGCCGAGAAAGAATACGGGCACCACCTTGATGACTGGGTTTCCCGCATCCATCCCGACGATAAGGATCGTGTGATCAGCGAGCATCAAGCGTGCCTGAGCGGCAAGACTGCCAGCACATTCATTGAATTCCGGGGCCAATGCAAGGATGGCAGCTGGAAGTGGGTGCTTTCCCGCGGCGCCGTCGTCAGCCGCAACGCCCACGGTAACGCCCAGCGCATGATCGGCACGCATGTCGACATCAGCAAGCAAAAAATGACTGAAGAGGCCTTGCGGGTTGCCAGCCATTTCCAGCAGGCGGTGTTTGATTCCCTGGCGGCCCATATCGCGGTGCTCGACCAGGCGGGTACGGTGATGCAAACCAATGCGGCGTGGCGGCAATATACCGTTGACAGCGGGTTTGCAGCGCGCCCCTGTTGCCAGGAGGGCAGCTATCTGAAAATTCTCGGTTGCCTGACCGAACAGGACCCTCAAACGGTGCAGGCCGCGCAGGCCGGCATCACCGCGGTCCTGGCCGGCGAGCTGCCCTATTTTCAGCTGGTCCAGCCGTTTTTTACCCCGCTGGACAAGCGCTGGTTCAGCCTGAAAGTCACACCGGTGCACGATGGCGAGGAGCGACTGGTGGTCAGCCATGAAGACGTGACCCAAATCAAGACCGCCGAATTGAACAGCCTGACGCTGGCCAATCGGGACACCCTGACCGGCGCGCTGAGTCGACGCAACTTCTTCAACCTGGCCGAGCAGGAGGTGGTCCGCTCGATTCGCTATGCCTTGCCCCTGATGGTGCTGATGCTGGACCTGGATCATTTCAAGGTCATCAACGACCGGTATGGCCATGCCGCAGGCGATGTGATTCTGCAAAAGTTTGTGCAAAACGTGACCGGTGTGTTGCGCGAGTCCGACCTGATTGGGCGCATCGGTGGCGAGGAGTTTGCGGTGTTGTTGCCCAATACCCCGCTCGAAGGCGGGCGCGCACTGGCGCAGCGCATTGTTGAACGCGTTCGTGCCGACCCGGTGCAAGTCAATGGCCACCTCATCGCGTACACGGTCAGCATTGGCGCGGGCTGTCTGTCGAGCGAGACTTCGTTTGCCGCTCTGTTGAGCCTGGCTGACGCGGCGCTGTACCGAGCCAAGGACGGGGGGCGCGACCGCCTTGAAGTGGGGCCGGCTGGAGCCCCTTAGCGCACTCTTAGCGACGCCTTTGCGAATCATCAAGCGCCTGCGTCGGGCGCTGGCTACGCTAAAACCATCTCGAAATCTGGATGGCACATCATGTTCAAGTCTTCCTTTGACACTGCAATTTCAGAGCATGTCTGGCGCACCCGCTACTTGTGGGCGGAGCCGGGCAGCGTGCCGGAGCCCGCTATTGAGAACACCTGGGCGCGGGTGGCATTGGCCGTGTCGGGCGCCGAACCTCACCACCAGAATGATTGGCGCGAGCGTTTTCTGGCGATGCTCAGCGATTGGCGCTTCCTGCCGGGCGGGCGCATATTGGCCGGCGCGGGCACCTCGCGCCGCGTGACCCTGTTCAATTGCCTGGCCATGGGGCCCATCGAGGATTCGGTGCAGGGTATCTTCAATGCGCTGCGCGAGGCGATGCAGTGCCTGCAGGCCGGCGGTGCTATCGGTATCGACTTCTCTACCCTGCGCCCCGCGTTGGCGCTGGCGCAGTCGAGTGGCGCGGTAGCCAGCGGGCCGGTCTCGTTCATGAACGTCTGGCAGGCGGCCAACGCGGTGCTGGAGGCGGGCAACCGGCGCCGCAGCGCCATGCTGGCGACGCTGCGTTGTGATCACCCGGATATCGAAGCTTTTATTGACGCCAAACTCGACACCGGTGCCTTGTCGCACTTCAAGCTGTCGGTGCTGTTGAATGATGAGTTCATGCAGGCGCTGCAGGAGGACGGTCCGTGGCCGCTGGTTTTCCCGCTGGGCGAACACCCGATTCCGGTCGGCGGCGAAGTGTGCGAGCGCGTCTGGTCTGACGGCGGACCACCGCAACTGTGCATGGTGCACCGGCGCGTGCCCGCGCGCGCCTTGTGGGAGAAACTGCTGCAAGCCCAACACGCCAGTGGCGAGCCGGGCGTGCTGTTCATCGACCGGATCAACCGCGCCAACAATCTTTGGTATGACGAGCATTTGACGGTGGCCAACCCCGATGGGGGCGTGCCGCTGCCGCCTTGGGGCGCGTGCAATCTGGGGTCGATCAACCTGAGCCGCTTTGTCCAGCAGCCGTTTGCCGCACACCCCAGTGTCGATCTGGGTGGTCTGCGGGCCGTGGCGGCAGTGGCAACGCGCTTTCTGGACGACGTGTATGACATCTCCCTGTTCCCCCTGAAAGCGCAGCAAAAGAGTGCGCTGGCCAGCCGACGCATTGGCCTGGGCGTCACCGGGCTGGCCGATATGCTGGCCATGCTGGGCCTGCGTTACGGTTCAGCGGCGAGCATTGACCTGACGCGCGAAATCATGGGTGCTATCCGCGATACCGCCTACCGTACGTCGGTCGAGCTGGCGCAGGAGAAAGGCGCGTTCCCCGCCTGCGACAAGCTCAAATATGGTGCCAGCCCGTTTGTGCTGGAACTCGACCGCGCGCTGCAGGATGCCATCGCGCAACACGGCATTCGCAACAGCCACCTGCTGGCGGTGGCACCCACAGAGTCCATCAGCTTGCTGGCCAACAATGTGTCAAACGGCATTGAGCCCATGCGGGCTTTCCAGGCCATGCGCCGGGTGCGCGGGGCTGAAGGGCAGGCCGTGTTTTTTGACGTTGAGGACGCCGCCTGCCGCCAGTACCAAGCCCTGCACGGACCGGATGCGCCCTGGCCGAAGCACTTTGTGCAAGCCGCGGATGTGAGCGCCGAAGACCAGTTGCAGCTGATGGCAGCGGTGCAGTCGCACGTGGACAACGCGCTGTCCAAAACCGTGTACCTGCCAGCGAGTGCCAGCGTGCAGGATGTGGGACTGGTGTTGCAACAGGCGTGGGAGCTGGGGCTCAAAGGCTGTTCAGTCGAGCGCCAGGGCCATACACCGACCGCCCTGATTTGATTGGTTAGCTGCAGGGTTTCACTGGCTGGTCCGCTGATCCAACAGTCAAGTCATTGGCGGACGATTTCTTTTCTTCTTGCGTTGTATTCCCCCCCTCTCCCCCAGCCCCTCTCCACCCCCGCCGGGGCGGAAAGGGGAGCCAACCGCCACATTTGGCCGCGTGTTTAAAGGTGGGACGTACACGCGCAGCTTGGCGTTGATCCAGTCATTTGTTTGATCGGTCTGTTCATAGGTTGCTGCCGCTTTGAGGCCAGCGCGCAGTCAAGAACTAATTTCCCACCTTTAAAGATGCGGCCACATGAGGCTCCCCTCTTTCGCCCGGCGGGGCGAGGGGCGGGGGGAGTGAGTGGGGGAAAAATCCCTTGAAGCCAAATCCTCCAAGTACCAAATTGGCTGCAAAAATTCCAATTCATTGATAAATGAAATTCATACAGAATCAGCCCGTAGCCCCCGTGAATAAAGCACGACAAGCTACTTTTTAAATAGCAGATATCAATTCGGCAGTTGCAACGCGCGCTCAACGCGGTCCTGCAACTCGGCATGCTGGTAACGCGTCAGGTCGCCCGCGACGGCGCGCTCGAGCGCACTTGCTGCGGCACTGCTCAGCAAGGGTTTTATCTCCCCGAGCATCGGGCTGCTGGCGATCAGCAGCAAGGCCTCGCAACGCCGTTCGGTCACGCCCTGGTTGAGGTAGTCGGCTAACTGGTGGGCAAAGTTGGCTCGGGCTTTGTCTTTGACCTCGATCTGGGGCTCAAACTGCGTGCCCGCATGGCCGGTGCGGCCGTGGCCCTTGCCCGCCGCACCGGTCAAGTCGCCGCCGGCGGCCTCGTCAATCAGGTTCTTGGCGGGATATACAAAGTCAGCCAACTCAATCAGCGTGTGATCTGCGGCCTGACGCTCAAAGACGCGTGCTCGTGAGGCATTGGCGACCAGGATCCAGGTTTTTTTCATGATGCTTCTCGTGTGTTGTGGTTGTCAAAACATGGGCGTTTCGCCACCGGGGCCGTGCGCGCCTTCTTCTGGCAAGGGTTTGGGTGCGGTGGCAATCAGGCAGGCGGTGCCGAGAATCAGACTGGCAATCGAGGCGGCGTTTTGCAAGGCGAGCCGCGTGACCTTGGCCGGGTCGATGACGCCCATCTGCAACAAGTCACCATAAGTGCGGGTCGCCGCGTTGTAGCCAAAAGCGGGGTCCGGTGATTCATCAACCCGGTTCAGGATCACCGACGGTTCATCACCGGCATTGCTGACGATGCAGCGCAGGGGTTCTTCCAGGGAGCGGGCCACCAGGCGAATGCCCGATGTCTCATCGAGCGTGCTGCCGGTCAAGGTGAGCAGGGCGCGCCGGGCGCGCAAAAGTGCCACTCCGCCGCCAGGCACGATGCCTTCTTCAACCGCCGCGCGGGTGGCGTGCAAGGCGTCTTCGACCCGTATCTTGCGCTCCTTCAACTCGGTTTCAGTGGCGGCGCCGACCTTGATCAAGGCCACACCACCGGCCAGCTTGGCCGCGCGCTCGTCGAGCTTGTCACGGTCATAGTCGCTGCTCGCCAACTCGCGTTCTTTGCGGATGGTGGCGATGCGTTCCTTGATCGCCTTGGGCTGGCCGGCGCCGCCAATCAGCGTGGTGGTTTCCTTGGTGATTTCAGCCCGGGTGGCGCGCCCCAAATCCGACAGCTTGACCTTGCCCAGCGTCAGCCCGACTTCGTCGCTCACGACGCTGCCACCGGTGAGCACCGCAATGTCCTGCACCATCGCCTTGCGCCGGTCGCCAAAGCCCGGCGCCTTGACCGCGCAGGTTTTCAGGGTGCCGCGTATCGTGTTGATCACCAGCGCCGCCAGCGAATCGTTGTCCACCTCCTCGGCGATGACCAACAGGGGCCGACCCTCCTTCACGATCTCTTCGAGCAGGGGCAGCAAGTCTTTGAGCGAGCTCAGGCGACCTTCACACAGCAAAATCGCCACATCTTCCAGCACCGCACTTTGGCGCTCGGCATTGTTGATGAAGTAGGGCGACAGAAAACCACGGTCAAACTGCAGGCCCTCCACCACGTCGAGCACGCTGACCAAGCCGGATCCGTCCTCGATCGAGATTGCCCCTTCACGCCCGACCTTGTCGATCGCGCTGGCCAGCAGGTCGCCAATGGAGCGATCGTTGTTGGCCGAGATCGCCGCCACATGCGCAATCTCCTGCGAGCTGGCACAGGGCCTGGACAGCTGTTTGAGCTCAGCCACCACCGCGTCGATGGCGATCTCGATGCCGCGCTTGAGATCCATCGGATTCATGCCGCCGGCCAGATAGCGCAGGCCCTCCAGAATCATGCTGTGCGCCAGCACGGTGGCGGTGGTGGTGCCGTCGCCCGCCATTTCGCTGGTGCGCGCTGCCACCTCGCGCAGCAGTTGCGCCCCCATGTTCTCGAACCGGTCCTCAAGTTCTATCGACTTGGCTACCAGCACGCCGGAGTTGACGATCTGCGGCGAGCCAAAGTCGCGCTCCAGAATGACAGTGCGCCCACGCGGGCCGAGAGTCACTTTGACCGCTTGCGCCAGCGTGTCCACGCCACGGCGAATTTTGTCGCGGGCGTCGTCATGGAAAATTAGCTGCTTGGGATTCATGATTGGTAGACCTGTGCACCAGACGTTCATGCATCCTAGGAGCGAGGCTCCAGCGCGTGCTTGACAATTCGCAAGCGCGCCCGCTGCTCCATTTTTGGGGCGGCCAAGCCGGGTGGCTGCAAGGCCTGGTTCGATGCCAGGTTTGAGAAATCTCAACTCGGCGGCCAGTGGCTTTATCTAAAGTTAATCGGGCTTCATGGTCGACCGTGAAGCCCGATCAACACAGATTTCTACCGCTGGAGAACATGATGAGAACCGATGCCGAACTGAAAGCCGACGTGATGGAGCGGCTGGACGCGATTCCCGCTGTCAACGCGTCTGATATTGAAATCGACGTTGACAGAGGCGTGGTGACCTTGAGTGGGCACGTCGACACGCACCAGACCAGATTTCAGGTGGAGCGAACGGCCCGGCGTGTTCCCGGCATACGCAGTTTGTCCATCAGCCTCAAACCAGGCCAATTGGCTGGCAAGAAACATTACCACTGAGCATGGGCGCAGGCCGCCGCGTGAGCGCTTCCGATTGACGGCAAGGGCAGGCTTGAGCCGGGGCGGGCAGTCCTGCCTTTGAGCAATTGCCGCTCAGTCCGAAGTCACCTTTTTCAGCAGTTGTTGAACCGACAGTTCGGCCGCGCGACGCCGCTCCATATCGGTTTCAAACTGCCAGTCCCGCATCGACATGGACAACTCTACGAGTGCATCGCGCAACTCGAACAGGGCGGCACCGATTTCCTGGAGCGCGCTTTCCACGTTGGCGCTGGGTGGTGAGTCTTTCATTGAGATTCTCCTCATGGGTGACCTGAATCAACCTGAATGGGATCACGCCTGGCGCAGCTTGCGCATGCTCAAGGGGCGTCACGCGCGACGTCAATGGCGGCAAGCACCGCCTCGTCGATGTCGTCAAGGTAGACGAACTCGAGTTGTTGCCGGGCCGGCAGCGGAACCTCCTCCAGGTCTTTGCGATTGCGCGCTGGCAACATGACTTTTTTGATGCCGGCGGCCAGGGCGGCAAGCATTTTTTCCTTGATGCCGCCGACCGGCAACACCAGGCCGCGCAGGCTGATCTCCCCGGTCATCGCCACGTCGCTGCGCACCGGCCGGTTCATGAACAGGGAGGCTAGCGCAATGAACATGGCGACACCGGCACTGGGGCCATCCTTCGGGATGGCACCGGCCGGCACATGGATGTGTACATCGACTTTTTCCAGTGTGGCCGGGTCGAGCCCAAACGTGGCGGCCCTTGATTTCACCAGCGTCAGCGCGGCCTGGGCTGACTCCTTCATCACGTCGCCCAGTTGCCCGGTCAGGATCAGGCGTCCCGTGCCGGCCGTGCGACTGGCTTCGATGAAGAGAATGTCACCGCCCACCGGCGTCCAAGCCAGCCCGGTCGCCACCCCCGGCATGCCCGCGCGCAAGGCGACTTCGTTTTCAAATTTGGCCGGGCCCAGCACCTCGACCAGATCCGGCGCGTCAACCCGCGCAGTTTGGATCTCTCCCTCGGCGATGCGCACGGCGGTGCGGCGGCAGACGGCACCAATTTGCCGCTCCAGGTTGCGCACGCCCGCCTCGCGCGTGTAGTCCCGGATGATGGCTGCGAGCGCATCGTCGGTGATCGCCAGTTGTTCGGGCTTGAGGCCACTGTCCTCAAGCTGGCGCGTCACCAGGTATCGCCGGGCAATCTCGCGCTTTTCTTCCTGCGTATAACCCGCCAGGTGCAAGACTTCCATGCGGTCGCGCAACGGGCCTGGAACGGGGTCGAGCACATTGGCGGTGGTAATGAAAAGTACCTGTGACAAGTCATAAGGCACGGCCAGGTAGTTGTCGCGAAAGCTGTTGTTTTGCTCCGGGTCAAGCACCTCCAGCAGCGCCGCCGACGGGTCGCCCTGAATGCCGCTGCCGAGCTTGTCAATTTCATCGAGCATCATGACGCAGCCGCGGGTGCCGGCTTTTTTCAGCGCCTGGATGATGTTGCCGGGCAGGGCGCCGACGTAGGTGCGCCGGTGGCCGCGGATCTCGGCCTCGTCGTGTACACCACCGAGCGATACGCGCACAAACTTGCGCCCCAGCGCGCGGGCAATGGATTGACCGAGCGAGGTTTTGCCAACGCCGGGCGGGCCCACCAGGCACAGGATCGGGCCGTGGCCGCTGGGCTTGAGCTTGCGCACCGCCAAGAATTCGAGAATGCGTTTTTTCACTTTTTCCAGATCAAAGTGATCGGCGTCTAACACCCGGCGCGCCTGCCCGACGTCAATCGTGTCCGGCTCCGGCGCTTTCCAGGGCACTTCAATCAGCCAGTCGAGGTAGGTGCGCACCATGGAGTATTCCGCTGAGCCGTCGGCCATGCGCTCCAGTCGTTTGAGCTCCTTGGCCGCCTGCTTGGCAACCTCTTCGGGCATGTGGGCCTCCTCGATCAAATTGCGCAGTTCTTCGATTTCAGCGGCGTTGCCGCTGGCGTCTTCACCGAGCTCTTTTTGAATCGACTTCAATTGCTCGCGCAGCAGGAACTCACGCTCACGCTGCCCGAGACTGGCCTTGGTACGCTTATCAATATCACGCGAGAGGTTCAGGACATCTATCCGGTGCACCAGCATGTCCAGCACGCGGTCCAGGCGCCGGCGCAGATCTATTTCCTCCAGAATTTCCTGCTTCTCGGTCGCCTTGATGTCCACGTAGCCTGCCACCAGATCGGCCAGCGTCGCCGGGGTGTC
The DNA here is from genome assembly GCF_000013605.1 of Rhodoferax ferrireducens T118. Taxonomy (NCBI): domain Bacteria; kingdom Pseudomonadati; phylum Pseudomonadota; class Betaproteobacteria; order Burkholderiales; family Comamonadaceae; genus Rhodoferax; species Rhodoferax ferrireducens. The sequence continues at coordinate 3,313,228 of NC_007908.1, read as the reverse complement.
GATGCCCTGCACGGCATGCACCATCTCTGCCGGCACTTGGGGCAGCATTTGCAGCACCTCGACGGCGCGCTCCTTGAGTCGCATGAAGCGCGCCTCGATTTCCGGGTTGTCCGGCGCGGCGGCTTCGGCAATACGTTCAATTCGCGCCACCGTGAAGGCAAAGCCCTCAAGGTAGCCCGTCACGCGAAAGCGTTGCTGGCCCTGGCACACGATGTGATGGGTGCCGTCCGGGGTCGTGACGTAGCGCAGGATGGAGGCAATGGTGCCAACACTTGACAGATCATCGGCACCGGGGGTCTCCACGTCCGGGTTGCGCTGCATCAGGATACCGACTGCCTGGTCGTTCTTGACCGCATATTGGGCGGCGGCGATCGAGCTTGAACGCCCGATGGAGATCGGCACCACCATGCCGGGAAACAACACCATGTTGCGCACCGGAATGATGACCAGGGCATCGCTTGGCAGCGCGGGCACCGTGTCTTTTTCACCCTGGCTGTCGCTTCTGTCGGGTAAGTGGATGACTTGGTTCATATGCGTTGCTCCAGATGAAGTCGCAGGCAGCCGTTTTCGAACTGCATGTCAGCAATTTCATAGCCAACATCGGGCAAGCCAATGCGGCGCTCGAAGCGGCCATAGGGAATTTCCAGTCGGAGAATGGCGCCCTTGCCCAGGCTCGCGCCAAACGTGCGCTCGCCGCGCACCACAATCGCCTGCGCCTCCAGACTCACTTGAAACCGCTCCGGCGCTACGCCAGGTAGCGCGATCAGCAGGCCGAGCTCATGCTCGTTCTCATACATGTCGACCGGGGGCTCCCAGCACGGCGCGTTGTCGACGTGGCCAATCTGGAAAAACTGGCGTTGCAATTGATCGGCGCTGTAAAGCATCTCAACCGCTTCGGCCAGCATCCAGGCTCGGGGATCACGATATCGCATTGATTGTCCTTTGTCCGCTTTTCATTTTGTGTCTCCGTGTGCTTGTACTTGCGCTGGCACTCAGTAACTCAGAACACAATTCAAGAGTAAGAGCAGCGGGCGGGTGCTTGCTTGAGAAAACGCAAGCCTTCGGACGGTCGGTGCTTTGAGGCGCGCCGACTTGCGCCCCGCAGATCCGCGGCGGGCAGGCCTAAGCGCGATAAAAGGCCTGGAATCAAGTGTTAACCGGTATTTACAGGCTGGGTGCGCCGGGTTATCGTTGCAGGATGAAAAAGCAAAGTATCTGGACTGTCGATCTGATCGAGTTGTTCAAACTCTGGCTCAGCGACCTGGTCGCATTTTTTGAGACCGCTTTGATGTTTCTGGTGCTGTCACTGCCGGTGGTGATTTCGGCGCTGGTCCTGTGGTGGCTGCTGTAGCGGGCTGCCTGGCGGCGGTGATGCGAGAGGCTACTTCAAAAAGAGCACTCACTTGGTCTTCGGGGTACGCCCCATGGCATAGAACTCGGGGTTGGGCAGCATGTTGCTGAACGACGCCATGCGGTTGGAGAGACCAAAGAAAGCAGTGATGGCGGCAATATCCCAGGCATCTTCATCACTGAAGCCGTGCGCCTGCAGGGCGGCAAAATCAGCCTCGCCAAGCTCGTCGGAATGCAGGCAGACCTTCATTGCAAAGTCCAGCATGGCGCGCTGGCGCGGCGTGATGTCGGCCTTGCGGTAGTTCACCGCCACCTGGTCGGCCACCAAGGGCTTTTTCTCGTAGATGCGCAGGATGGCACCGTGCGCGACCACGCAATACAGGCACTTGTTGGCGGCGCTGGTGGTGGTGACGATCATCTCGCGGTCGCCCTTGGTGAGGCCCGAGTCTTTGAGCATCAAGGCGTCGTGGTAGGCAAAAAAGGCGCGCCACTCGGCCGGCCGGCGCGCCAGCGCCAGAAAGACGTTGGGCACAAAGCCGGCTTTTTCCTGCACCTCCAGCACTTTGACGCGAATGTCTTCAGGCAGGTCTTTGAGTTCTGGCATGGGGTAGCGTGGTGTGTTCATGGTGCAGTGATTTTGAGTTGGGGGAAGTAGTTGCCGTGACGGGTTGCCTCGCGCGTCAGCAGTTGCAGATTGTGGACCTGGGCGTGGGCATCCGTCCAGAGGTCGGGGAATTGCGCCGCGTTGGCGGACTTGTCGAAATGACGCAGTCTTTTGGTCGTTGGCTTGAGCGGGTTGGGGCTTGGGCTGGGTTGGTGTTTTTGGCGTTCTTGCCCCCACTCACTCCCCCAACCCCTCTCTCGCCCCGCCGGGCGAAAGAGGGGGGCTTCATTTGGCCTTGTCTTAAAAGGTGGGAAATATGCGCTCGTTTGCATGCTGGCCTCCAAGTGGCGGCAACCCACCGAGAAGCCGTTCAGTCGGTTTGTGGCCAACGTGCCACGGCACGTTTATTTCCCACCTTTTAAGACAAGGCCAAATGTGGCTGTTGGCTCCCCTTTCCGCCCCGGCGGGGGTGGAAAGGGGCGGGGGGGATAGGGGGGGAATACAGCGCTTGAAAAATGAACGGGTCGCCCATAACCAGGCCAATGGATTGTCAGCGGCGCAGCTGGAGCAGGCCCGCCGATAGCGCGGTGCCGCAGACGATGATGGCGGCGCACAAGAGCATCCACAGCGAAACCACCTCGCCCAAGAAGATGACGCCGTAAATCACCGCAAACACCGGTATCGCAAAGGTCACCGTCAGCGAGCGCGCCGGCCCCAGGTTCTCGATCAGCCGGAAGTACAGGATGTAGGCGACACCGGTGCACAGCACGCCGACGGCCAGCAGCGCCAGCCAGGCCGTGGTGCCCGGCGCGCGCGTCGGCCACAGCCACAGGGTGGGCAGCGCCAGGCCCAGGGTGGCCCCAAACTGGCTGCCGGTGGCTGTCACCAGCGAGGGCAGGCCGCTCAGATAACGTTTGGTGTAACTTGCCGAGATGCCGTAGCACAGGCACGCGGTCAAGCAGGCCAGCACGGCCCAGCCGGTCGCCAGGCCCGAGGCGCCGGGTTTGAAGCTGGCTTTGTCCCAGGCCAGCAGCGCCACGCCGGCAAAGCCAATCAACAGACCCAGAATGCGCAGGCCGTGCGGCCGGTCCTTGAGCCAGAGCCAGGCGATCATGGCACCAAACAAGGGCACGGTGGCGTTCAGAATGGCGGACAAACCGGTGCTGATGGACAGGAGCGCAAACGAAAAACAGGCAAACGGGATGGCGGAATTGAGCACGCCGACAACAAAGATTTTTTTCCAATGCCTGGCCAGTTGGGGCCAGAGCCCGCGCCACAGCAACAGCGGTCCCAAAAACAGGGCGGCAATGGACACCCGCAGGCCCGCCGTCGGGATGGCGCCAAACTCTTGGGCTCCCAGGCGCATGAACAGAAAGGATGAACCCCAGATGGCAGCGAGCAGAACAAACTCGGTGCGCCAGGGCTTGGTGGGGGGCAGGGATGTCAAGGTGTGGCTTCTTGGGGCTGGTTTGGTTCGGGTTTGAAGCTTGCGCCTTCGAGTTGCAGCAACGCCGTCTTGCGCGGCAAGCCACCGGCGTAACCGGTGAGCGACGCGCCTGCCCCGAGTACGCGGTGGCAGGGGACGATGATACTCAATGGATTGCGGGCCACCGCGCCGGCCACGGCACGCACGGCTGCGGGCTTGCCGATGCTGGCACTCAGGGCACCGTAGCTCAGGGTGGCTCCGAACGGAATTTGCAGCAGGGCGCGCCAGACGGATTGCTGAAAATCAGTGCCAGCCGATAAATCCAGCGCCAGCTCAAAGGCCTGACGCCGACCGGCAAAGTACGCGCTCAACTGGGTTTTGGCCTGTTGCAGCACCGGCAGATCGCGGTCCACAGGCCAGCGCGCGGTGTCCGGCTGATGGCTTTGGCCGTCAAACCACACGCCTGTCAATCTATCGTGGGCGGCGGCCAGAATGATGCGTCCAAGCGGGCTGTCATAGCTGGCTTGAACGGTGGATGGTGCAAACTTCATATCAATTCTCCTTGTGGCCCCCGTGAAATATGGGTAATAAGCTATCTATTTTGTAGCATCTGCGGCAACCGGTGGGGCGGCCCAGGCTCGGATCACGGCGTAGCTGCGCCACGGTTGCCAGGCCAGTGACGCGGCCTGCGCTTCTTTGGCCGGGTTTTTGGCGTCTTGCACGCCCAGTGCCTTGTGCAGGGCGACGTCGCCGGCCGGAAAGGCGTCCGGCCAGCGCAGTGCGCGCATGGCGATGTACTGGGCGGTCCAGTCGCCAATGCCGGGCAAAGCCTTCAGGGCGGCCAGGGTGGAGGGCACGTCCGCCCCGGCGTGCAGTGGCAGGCGCTGCGCCGCCACGGCGCTGGCGATGGCCTGAATGGCCGCTTGCCGCTGCCGGACGATGCCCAGTTGGCCCAGTGCGTCGCCGCTGGCGGCGGCCAGTGCCGCGGCGCTTGGAAAAAGCCGGTTCAGCCCGGCGATCGGGGTTTCGATCGGTTCACCAAACCGTTGTACCAGTCTTGCCGCCAGGGTGCGCGCCGCAGCCACGGTGATCTGTTGGCCCAGGACGGCGCGCACGGCCAGCTCAAAGCCGTCCAGGGTGCCGGGCACGCGCAAACCGTCGCCCCGTGGGAAGCTGGTGCGCAACAGGCTGCTGATGGCGCGGGGATCCGCATCCAGATCGAGCATGGCCCGCACGCGCGCCATTACCCACGGCAGCACCTCGCGCAGCGAATCACTCAAGCGCAGATCCACACGGTTGCCAGCAGCCTCAAAGCGGGCCACCAGCCAGCCGGTGTAGAGCGTCTGGCCGCATTGCACGGCCACGGTTTTGCCGATGCTCTGGTTGCCGGGCTCCAGCGTGACGCATTCAATCCCCGTGACCTGGCGTTTGCCAAAGAACTGCAGCATGGCGTCCACGTCATAGGGCGGGCGGTAGGCCAGCCGGACCTGAAGGCTCTGGCCGGGTGCATCGTGCCCGTGTTTTGCGCCGTTGCGGCGCAACTGCGTCGGGCTGAGGGCGTAGTGCGCGGCAAACACGGCATTGAAGCGCCGCACACTGGTGAAGCCACTCAAGTGCGCGACCTGCGTGACGGCCAGTGCGGTGTCGGTCAGCAACTGTTTGGCGCTCAGCAAGCGCTGTGTTTGCAGGTACTGCAGGGGCGACACGCCGAACTGCGCTTCAAAAATGCGGCGTAGGTGGCGGTCGCTCACGCCCAGGCGCTGGGCCAGCCGCTGCACGCTCGGTGTGCTCTCGGTCCAGGCTTCCGGTGTGTCCAGCAGGCGGGCCGCCTGAGTGGCCAAGATGCTGGAGGCGTCCTGGATGGACCACGGCTTGGTTTCAAACACGTGGCCGAGGGCAGAGGTGCGCGGTGCGAGTTCCGGGCGGCAGCGCAGGCAGGGCCGAAAACCGGCCTGTTCCGCCTGCGCCGCGTGAACAAAAAACCGGCAGTTTTCACGCTTGGGGGTGCGTACCCGGCACACCGGACGGCAATAAATGCCGGTAGATGTAACGCCGGTGTAAAAGCAGCCGTCAAAACGTGCGTCCTTCGCCCTGAGCGCGAGGTAGCAGGCGTCGTCGTCGGGCTGTGCGTGATGGGGTGTCATGCCGGTGATGATACGCGCGCACCGTTGTAAAACCAGCCGTTTCCGGACATGTCCCCGGGTGTGGCCGCCGCCTACAATTCACGGCACGAACCGAGCTCATCCATTTTCAGGGGACCCAGTCATGCAGTTATCAGCTTCTATTTTTAAAGCCTACGACATACGGGGCATCGTGCCTGTCACCGTTGACGAGGCGGTAGTCGAAGCGCTGGGCCGGGCCTTTGGCACGGTGGCACGCCGTGAGGGCGAAACCGCGGTGGCGGTGGGCCGCGACGGGCGCCTCAGTGGCGCCACGCTGAGCGCAGCGCTGATGCGCGGTCTGGTGGCGGCCGGGCTGGAGGTGATCGATATCGGTACGGTGACCACGCCGATGGTGTACTTTGCGGCCAACACCTTGTGCACCAGCGGCATTCAGGTGACCGGCAGCCACAACCCCAAGGACCACAACGGCTTCAAAATGGTGCTGGCCGGACGCGCCATTTATGGCGAAGAAATTCAGGCACTGCGCCGCATGATGGAAGATGAGTCCTGGGAGTTGCTTGGCGGGGGCAAAGTGCGCAGCGTCGATGTGCTGGCGGCCTACCAGGCGCGCATCGTGGGCGACATCAAGTTGGCGCGCCCGATGAAGATCGTGGTCGATTCAGGCAACGGCATTGCCGGGGCCACGGCGCCGGCCATCTTGCGGGCGATTGGCTGCGAGGTGACGGAGCTGTTCAGCGAGGTCGATGGCAACTTCCCGAACCACCATCCCGACCCGAGCAAGCCGGAGAACCTGCGCGACCTGATGGCCGCGCTGAAAACCAGCGATGCCGAAATCGGCCTGGCCTTTGATGGCGACGGCGACCGCCTGGGCATCGTCACCAAAGAGGGCAACAACATATTTCCGGATCGGCAACTGATGCTGTTTGCGCGGGATGTGCTTCAACGCGTACCGGGTGGCACGATTTTGTTTGACGTCAAGTGCACGCAGCGGCTGGCGCCGGCGATCGAGGCGGCGGGCGGCGTGCCGCTGATGTACAAGACCGGGCACTCGCTGATCAAGGCCAAGATGAAAGAAATCAACTCACCGCTCGGAGGCGAGATGAGCGGCCACATTTTCTTCAAGGAGCGCTGGTACGGCTTTGACGACGGCACCTATGCCGCCTGCCGCCTGCTCGAAATCTTGAGCCGCTCGCCCGACGCCAATGCCGTTCTTGACGCCTTGCCGACCAGCTTTTCCACCCCGGAGTTGAACGTCAAGTGTGCCGAGGGCGAACAGCACACGCTGGTCGCGCAACTGCTGGCCGCAGCAAGCGCGGCCATGAGCGCCGGTGCGGGCAGCGGCCCTTTGACGGACGCGATCAGGGCCGGTGCGAAGGTCTCCACCATCGATGGTCTGCGCGTGGACTGGCCCGATGGCTTTGGCCTGATCCGCGCTTCCAACACCACGCCGGTGCTGGTGCTGCGTTTTGAGGGCCAAACGCCCGAGGCGCTGCACCGCATTGAAGCCACCATGCTGGAACTGCTGCGCGAGGTCAAACCCGGCGCGGTGCTGGACCAGGCAGCGCATTGAAGATCCTGATCGTCAAGCTGTCTTCGCTTGGCGATGTGGTGCACGCCATGCCAGCCGTGCAGGACATCCGGCGCGCCTGGCCGCAGGCGCAGATTGACTGGGTGGTGGAGCGCAGCTTTGCGCCCTTGGTGCAGCGCTGTGAAGGGGTGAACCGGGTCATTGCCTGCGAGCTCAGGCGCTGGCGCCACTCACCCTTTTCCAAGCAGACCCGCCAGGCCTGGCGCACGTTCAAAGTCGAGTTGCAGCGCGAGCGTTATGACGCGGTGATCGACCTGCAGGGCTTGACCAAGTCGGCGTTCATTTCATGGCTGGCGCGGCTGGCGCCTCAGGGCAATCGTTATGGCTTGGCCCACCAGACCGAAGGCTCCAGTTTCGAGGCGCCCGCGCGTTGGGTGGCCCATGTGGCGGTGACGCTGGAGCCGCATTGCCATGCGGTGGCCCGCTCCCGTGCCGTGTGCGCCCAGGCCTTGGGCTATGCGGTGCCCGCTTCCATGTCTTTTGGGCTTCTAGCCTCCGTCAACACTGGACAAACAGCTACTGTAAACATAGCATTTGAGGCGGCTTGTCCGAACGGCTGGGTGGCGCTGGTGCATGGCACCTCGCGCGCCGACAAGCAGTGGCCGCTCGAGCACTGGCGCAGTCTGGGGCAGCGTCTCAATGCCAGTGGCTACGCCGTGGCCTTGCCGCACGGCAGTGATACAGAGCAGAAGACGGCGCAGCAAATCGCCCAGGGCCTGGCCTGCGCCGTTGTCTGGCCCCGGCTCGCCCTGGACGCCCTGACCGACGCGCTGGCCACTTGTGCCGGTGTCGTGGGGGTGGACAGCGGTTTGAGTCATATCGCCGTGGCGCTGGACTTGCCCCATGTGCAGCTCTACAACTTCGACACCGCCTGGCGCACCGGGCCGCTCAACCGGACGCACCAGTGCAGCGTGTTTGCCCAGCCAAGTCCCACGGTGGACGCGGTCTGGCAGGCCTGGCTGGCGGTTGCTGCGTCAGCGGGCGCGACCAGCCGAGGATCGGTGGCCAAGTCGGCCCCCACCGGAGTGATGGCGCTGTGACGCGCTTGCTGTACAGCGTGGTCATGTGGCTGGCGCAGCCATTTTTGCGTTTGAAACTGCGTCGGCGCGGCGTGCAGGAGCCGGGTTACCTGCTGGCCATGGAAGAGCACTTTGGGTATTACGCGTCTGCTGCGCCGCCGGCAGATGGCAACACCATTTGGGTCCACGCGGTGTCGCTGGGTGAAACACGCGCCGCCGCTGTGCTGGTGGCAGGCTTGCGAGAGCGTCTGCCCGGCATGCGTTTGTTGCTCACGCACGGCACCGCCACTGGTCGTTTTGAGGGCGTCCAGTTGCTGCGGCCGGGCGACCTGCAGACCTGGCAGCCTTGGGACTCTGCGGGCGCGGTGCAGCGTTTTCTGGCGCACTTCCAGCCGCGTATGGGCATCCTGATGGAAACCGAAATCTGGCCCAATCTGGTGGCCGGGTGTGCGCAACGCGGCGTGCCGCTGGTGCTGGCCAATGCGCGACTGAGTGAGCAGTCGCAACGCAAGACGCGCAAGCTGGCCTGGTTGGCACGGCCGGCCTACCGCGCCCTGACGGCGGTGTGGGCGCAAACGCAGGCTGATGCGTTACGCCTGCGGGCCCTGGGGGCCCCTGTGCAAGGTGTTTTCGGCAACCTCAAGTTCGACGCCACGCCCAACGCCGACCAGTTGACCATTGGCCAGAGATGGCGTCACCAGAGCGGGCGGCCGCTTGTGATGTTGGCCAGCTCGCGCGAGGGGGAAGAAGCGGCTTTGCTTCAGGCTTTGGCGTCATTCAGGCCTCCAGCCTCCGTTGCTACTGAGACTGATGCTACTATTTCTATAGTAGGTGAAGTTCAGTGGCTGATCGTGCCACGCCATCCGCAGCGCTTTGACACGGTGGCCGCGCTGATCGAGCGCCATGGCTTTGCGGTCTCGCGGCGCAGTGCCTGGCACGACGGACCACCTGCGCCGGGTGCGCTGGATGGCGCTGAGTCAGTGCGTCCCACGGTCTGGCTCGGCGACTCCCTGGGCGAAATGGCGCTGTACTACGGCTTGGCCGATGTCGCCTTGTTGGGCGGCAGCTTCGAGCCGCTGGGGGGGCAAAACCTGATCGAAGCCGCTGCCTGTGGCTGCCCGGTGGTGATGGGTCCACACACCTTCAACTTTGCTGAAGCCGCCGAGCAGGCGCAGACAGCGGGCGCGGCGCAGCGTGTGGCGACCATGATGGAAGGGCTGCAAGCGGCCGCCAAGCTGGCCTGCCAGGCCAGCGCGCTACGCGCAGCACAGCACGCCGCCGATGCCTTTGCCCGCACCCACCGAGGTGCCGGCGCGCGACTGACCGAGGCCGTGGTGCAACTGCTGGCCGCGAACCGGATTGAATCAAGCTCTTTTTGACGCCAGGCCGGGCCAGGTGCCCAAGCGATGGGGCATCAGCACCGAAGGCGAAAATGTGCGCCAAATGCCTGCTGTATCCCGGTAAAACTAGCGCCGCCGCTCAACTTGCAAGGCGCCCGGATTGACGATGTTGGTCGGCGTGCCTTTGATGAAGTTGATCACGTTGTCAAACGCTGCGCCAAAGTACAGCTCATAACTGTCCTGCTCGACATAGCCGATGTGCGGTGTACAAATGCAGTTCTCCAGCCGCAACAGGGCGTGCCCCTGCAAAATCGGCTCGGTCTCGAAAACATCGACCGCCGCCATGCCGGGCCGCCCCCGGTTGAGGGCACTGATCAAGGCATCGGGCTCGATCAACTCGGCGCGGGCTGTGTTGACCAGCAGGGCGGTTGGCTTCATGCGCGTCAGATCATCGAGTGTGACAATGCCGCGCGTTTCATCCACCAGGCGCAGGTGCAGCGACAGGACATCGGATTGGGCAAAAAAATCATCCCGGCTCAGGGCCGCTTCAAACCCGTCCAGAATAGCGCGTTCACGCGCCGGTGCCCGCCCCCAGACCAGCACCTTCATGCCAAAGGCCTGGCCGTAGCCCGCCAGCAGCCGGCCGACTTTGCCGTAACCCCAGATACCCAGCGTCTTGCCTTTCAGAACCATCCCCAAGCCGAAGTTGGGTGGCATCGAGCCCGTTTTCAAACCCGATTGCTGCCACGCACCATGCTTGAGATTGCCAATGTACTGGGGCAGGCGGCGCATGGCCGCCAGGATCAAGGCCCAGGTGAGTTCGGCCGGCGCCACCGGCGACCCGGAACCCTCGGCCACCGCAATCCCGAGCTCGGTGCAGGCGTCCAGGTCGATGTGCGAGCCAACCCGCCCGGTTTGCACAATCAATTTGAGCTTGGGCAGTTTCTCGATCAAGGCGCGCGGCAGCTGCGTGCGTTCACGGATGAGCACGATCACACTGGCATCCTTGAGACGCACCGACAACTGCCCAAGCCCCTTGACTGTGTTGGTGTAAACCTTGGCCGGGTAGGGCGCCAGTTTGGCTGCGCATTCGAGTTTTCGAACCGCGTCCTGGTAATCATCAAGAATTACGATATTCATAGGCCCTGATTGTGCCTTGGCACGGCCCGTGGACTTGGCCGCGGCTATTTTTCAAGCGCACAAAAAAGAGACACGAATGGTGGTGAACTGGTTTCAGTACAGCGCCGCTTCGCACGCTGCCAGACGATCGAGTTCGGCACAGACGTCGGCCATGCGGCCGGAAATCACCATGCGACCGACCTGGGCCGGCGTCTGGCCGGCTTCCATCACGCGCACAACTCGCAACGGGCGCCGGGCTGAATCATGGCCGGGCGCGGGCCGCTTGCCCCCCGTGCCATGCAGCTTGCTGGCCATTGAATGCCTGGCAAGTTCGTAGTGACGCGACGGTTGGCCTGAGAGTGTGGAGCGCCCGCGCGAGCTGCCGGGCAGGTTGGGTAGAGCGGGCATGAGCCAGCGCCACAACGATTGCAGCGGCGCCAGAATGGCGGGAACAGCCAGGAGTGCAGAGCTCATTTGAAACCTTTCAATTCAAAACCTGATCACCGCTCACATCAACATGGTGTTGCGGATCAAGCCAACTGCCAGCCCTTCAATCTCGAAGGGCTCGCCGGGTTCGACGACGATGATCTGGTAGTCGGGGTTTTCCGGGCACAGTTCGATCAGGTCCTTGGTGCGCCGAAAGCGCTTGACGGTGACTTCATCACCCAGGCGTGCCACCACAATCTGGCCGTTTTTGGCGTCCCGCGTGGATTGCACGGCCAGCAGGTCGCCGTCCATGATGCCGGCGTCGCGCATCGACATGCCGCGCACCTTGAGCAGGTAGTCGGGTTTGCGCTGGAACAGGCTGCTTTCGACGTAATAGGTTTGGTCGATATGTTCTTGCGCGAGAATCGGCGAGCCCGCTGCCACGCGGCCAATCAGGGGCAGCATCAGTTGTGACAGGCCGGGCAGCGACAGGGGAAATTGTTTGCTGCGGGATTCGTTGATGGAGCGCAGTGCCTCGCTCTTGAGGCGAATACCGCGCGAGGTGCCGCTGACGAGTTCGATGGCGCCTTTGCGCGCCAGCGCCTGCAAGTGTTCCTCGGCGGCGTTGGCAGACCTGAAACCGAGCTCGGTGGCGATCTCGGCCCGGGTCGGTGGCGAGCCAGTGAGGGTAATGGCGTTCTGGATCAGGTCCAGAATTTGTTGCTGGCGGGCAGTGAGTTTAGGGCTTCCAAGCATGGCGACTCCTTTGCGGTACGGTGGGTCTTGCTGTTACTTTATACACACTGTTGTTGTATTCAGTAACTGTATTTTTAATCAGTTTTTGGAGATTGGCAAGTGATGGCTGCAAAATTTATTGAAAAAGTGCTTGTGTTGGCTACCGGTGGCACGATTGCCGGCAGCGCAGCCAGCGCCGCCGACAACATCGGCTACACCGCGGCCCAGGTCGGTGTGAGTCAATTGCTGGCGGCGGTGCCGGGGCTTGATCAGGTGTTGGCCGGGCGCACGCTGGAGGCCGAGCAAGTGGCCCAGATTGACAGCAAGGACATGAGTTTCGCGGTTTGGCAGCAGTTGGCGCAGCGGGTCAGTCACCATTTGGCGCAAGCCGACGTCACCGGCATCGTCATCACCCACGGCACCGACACCTTGGAAGAAACGGCTTATTTTTTACACGCCGTGCTGCCGGCGCGACAGCTCGCAGCCAAGCCGGTGGTCCTGACCTGTGCCATGCGGCCAGCCTCCAGCGTGGCGCCGGATGGGCCGCAAAATATCAGGGATGCCGTTGTCGTGGCCACCACCACCGGCGCTTGTGGCGTGCTGGCCGTGTGTGCGGGTGCGGTGCATGCGGCGGCCGATGTGCAAAAGGTTCACACCTACCGGCTCGATGCCTTCAGTTCGGGTGACGCCGGGGCTGTGGCGTATGTCGAGGAGGGTGCGGTGCGTTTGGTAAAGAATTGGCCTCTAGCCCCCGTCGACCGGGCTCATGTAGCTATCGAAGAGATAGCGTCTGTGAGCCACTGGCCACGGGTGGAAATTGTGATGAACTACGCGGGCGCCAGTGGTGCGTTGGTGGATGCACTGCTGGCTCCGGTGTCTGCGGCTGGCGCGCAGGGTCAGACTGATGCGCAACTCGCGCAGGTGCCGTTGCGTGGCCTGGTGGTGGCCGGCACCGGCAATGGCACCATTCATCAGGATTTGGAGGCAGCACTGCGCCGCGCGCAAGCACTTGGGGTCAGGGTGGTGCGCTCAACCCGCTGCGCCACTGGCCGTGTGCTGGCGACAGAAAGTTCGGAATTTGCGCATTCCAAGGGCCTGTCACCGGTCAAGGCCAGGATTGCGCTGATGCTGGAACTGATGCAAGCCTGACCGGCCGGGCCTGCGCCATCGCTTGGTGACGCTAGAGATGGTCCGCGCTTTCGCCAGCGTGGCCTGGCGCGCAGCCGGCACCGCCAATGATCAGCGGCATCAGTTTGGGTGCCAGCACTTTGAGCAATTGCACCGGCAGGCCGCTGGTGAAATCGAAGGCGGCGGCCTGCGCGCCCGGCACGTAGGCGATCAGCGTGCCGAAGAATCGCTCGTCGATGTTGAAGACGAAGGTCGCCGAGCGGTTCACCACGCGCGAGGCGATCAGGCGCCCGCCCGCACCAAACGTATCGAAGCGCTGATCGCCGGTGCCGGTCTTGCCGCCGACTGCGACAAAGCTGCCGTCAGGCCGCACAAAGGCATGCTTCACACGTTGCGCGGTGCCTTCCTCCACCACCCGCCGGATGGCGCCGCGCACCGCTTGCGCCACTTCGGGCGCCAGCACCTTTTCCGCCTTGGCCGGCTTGTACTGCAGCAGGGTTTCATAAGGCGTGGCGGCCGCGAAGTGCAGCGACTCGATGCGTGTGTTTGGCTTACGCACACCATCATTGACGAGTATTCCCATCAGTTCGGCCAGCGCGGCAGGGCGGTCGGCCGAGGCCCCCAGCGCGCTTGCATAGGAGGGCACCAGGGATTCGAAGGGATAGCCCATCTGCGCCCACTGACGGTGGATTTCCAGAAAGCCTTCGCCTTCGAGCAGGCCCAGAATCCGCTTGTCCTGTGCCTGCTTGCGATGGGTGGACAACAGCCAGGCATAGACCGTCTGGCGCTCGGCCACACTGGCCTGCATCACCTGCGTCTGGCTCGCGCCCGGATGGTTGCGCAGATAGCCGACCAGCCACAACTCCAGCGGATGCACACCCGCCAGGTAGCCGCGATCGGCCAGCGACATCCGCTCTGGCGCGTACTGCTCGTAGAGCTTGGCCAGCTTGGGCTCGGCCGGATTGACGCCGTCGGGCAAATTGTCCTTCACCCAGGCTGTGAACTGGTCCAGCGGCGCCTCTGGGAAAAGGGTGCGGAAGATGGCGGCCAGCCGCGAGGCGGTGGGGCGCACGTTGCCCAGCAGCAGCTCTTGCGCCTCTTGTGCGGTTTTGCCCTGGTACTTGACCAGGAAACGGCGCATGAAGACCTGGCCCTCGCTGTCGGCAAAGCGCGCCAGATAGGCGGCGCGGCGCGGATCGTCGGCATCGCGCAGCAGCTTGGCCGAGGAGCCCGGGGTCAGGAACATGTAGTGGTGCACGACATCACGCATCAGCCGGATGAACACCAGATTGACTGAGTTGCGCAGTCCATCGCGCACCGACATCACACGGCCATCGTCCTCATGCTTGAAGTTATTGAAGTGGTGCAGCCCGCCGCCGGTCATAAACCCTTCTGCCGGACTGGCGGAATAGTGCCGCTCCAGCGCCGCATCCAGCATCGCGCTCAGGCTCTTGTCCTCAGTCGTGGCAAAGTAGTCGGCGGCCCAGCGCGTCAACACGTCCTGCCGGTCGACTTCCAGCGCATGCAATTGGGCCTTGTCCAGTGTTGATAGCCGCTGATGCAGCTTGTCCATGATGTCGAGATAGGTCACCAGCGTGCGCAGTTTGGCGGTCGAGCCGAGATCGAGCTTGGTGCCTTCGTTGATATTGAGCGGGTGATCAAAGTTGTCGGTTTGCACCCGCAAATAGTTGGCCTCGGCCCCGCGCTCATAGAGCGTGAAGCTGTAGACCACCTTGGACGGATCGCCACGGTCGAGCAACTGTTTGGCCGACAGTCCGGCCGCCCGGGCGTTGGCCGGGTCGCGCAACTCGCGCAACAGGTTGGTCGCGGCTGCCTGCACCGGCGCATCCAGCGTGCTGGCGACGCTGAGATCGAGCCGATCCAGATCGTACAGCCGGTTGCCGCCCAGCAAGCCGGTCAGATGGGTGCGCACCGCATTGGCCGCCTTCTGCGTGACGAAAGATACCGCTGGCGCTGGCACCTTGTCGGCGCGCCGGTTCAGCTTCGCCTGGAGCGCGGCATCGCGCAGTGCCGGCGTGATCACACCGGCACTGCCCAGCAGGCGCAGATGGCTGTCCGTCAGCTGCTCCAGCTCGGCTTCATCGGCGTCGAAATAATAGGAAGGGCGGCGCTGCGAGATCAGCAGACTCAAGGCCTGTTTGTAAATTTGCGCCTGCTCGCCGACATCGCCGGTCTGCGCGGGCACATGGTTCAGAATGCGGTTGACGTCCTTGAAATCACGCCCGTACCAGACCCACAGCCCATCGCCCAGGCCGTGCACTTCGCCAAAGCCGGCTTTGGCGGACAGCGGCATCGTGTTCACGTAGCTCAGCACAATCTGGCGCCGCACCGCGCTGGTATCTTCACCCTGCTGGTAGGCGCGCAAGGCGGCCGACACCATTTGTTGCAATTTTTCCTGGACCGATGAGGTGCGCCCCTCGGACGAATGGCGGTATTTTTCGATCTGGGTCGCCAGCGTGCTGCCGCCAGGTGTTCTGGTGTCGCCGGTGAGGGTGCTCTGGGCCTTGATCAGCACCGCATGGGCCAGCCGGTCCCACTCCACGGCCGGGTTGCGTTTGGGGTGCTCTGGATCGAGCAGCTCACGGTTCTCGATGAACAGCAGGCTTTGCACCAGCAAGGGTGCGATGTCGTCAAAGCGTTCGAACACCCGTTTCGGATAGCGCTCCTGAAACAGACTGTCCTTGTGGCAATCGAGGATGCTCAGACCGCCCTGGATCTTTTCCGGATAGGGGGCGAAATAACCTTTGTCGACAATATCGGCCATGTCCGCTGAAATCCGGGCCTGCTGGATGATCTCGAAATCCCGCGTTCGCAATTTGCCGAAAAACACCGGCAGCAGCGAATAACCGAGACGATCGTCATAGGGTGCGCTCTGCGGGAAACGGATGGACGGACTCGGACCGGCACCGAGCGTGTAACTGGCCTTGCCCGCCAGCCCGGCAAAGAAACGCGCCTGATAGTCCGACGTGCGCAGCTCGTGCGCGACCAGCAGGCCCGCGACGACCAGCACCAGCAGCAGCGATGATGCCAACGTCACCTTGAACCAGAAAAAAAACGAAACCCACTTTCCCCGCATACGCATCACCCTGAATTTCTGGTTGGCTGCCTGGTGGGGCAGGCGACGCCGTCCTCCACCCTTTTGAAACTAACGCGGACACGAAATTCAACCGCAGCAAGTGAAGTATCGCACCTTGGACCAGCGCGAAAGCGCCCGTTTCCCGCCCGTGTAGGGTCGTGGGTGAAAAAATCAGCTATGGCTTTGCGTACCCGATAAGTGTCGAATGTTCGCTGCACCTTCCCGGTCTGGCATGACAAGCGCAGCGGCGTCTAATGTGCTACATAATTTATAGCACGTCACGTACGTTCAACAGGGGCCAGCGTCCTTTTTCCCATAAATTTTGGGTGCTTTCCTCCCGTCGCAACAAGAGTGTGTCAAGCAGCGGCGCCAGCGCGGTCGCATCTGGATTGGCCAGCATCACGTAGCGTGCGGCTTCGCCCTTGAACTCCTCATTGAGCAAGCCGATCCAGTCCAGTTCAGACAAGGTTTCCAGCACCGGCTCCAGTTGCAGGGCATCTACCCGCAGCAACTGGGCCAGTTGTTGCATCGTCAAACCCTTGACTGCGTCTGAGCGCACCCGTTCGAGCTGCTGCAGCGTTTCCAGTGCCAACTGAAACTGCAAGCCATGCGAACGGCCCCGGTGTTGTATGCCGGAGGTCAGACTGGGCAAGTAGGCCGCGATGACGGCGCCCAGCAGCACAATGATCCAGGCGACGTAAATCCAGATCAGCAGGATGGGCACCGTGGCAAAGGCGCCATACAGCACAGAGTAGGTTGGCACCTTGCCCAGGTACAGGGCCAGCAACTTCTTGGCGAGCTCAAGGCCGGCCGAGACAAACATGCCACCGGCCCAGGCATGAGACCACTTCACCCAGGTGTTGGGCACAAAGTGGTACATCGCGGCCATGCCCCAAGCCACCATAAAAAACTGCAACACATCGAGCAGAAATTGCACCCCGCCTGGCATCACGCCCACCACGCCTTTGGACGCCGAAATGGCGTACGAGGTGATGCTCAGGCTGACCCCCAGTACCAGCGGTCCCAAGGTCAGGGCGGCCCAATACACCAGCACACGCTGGCCGAGGGAGCGGCGGGTGCGCACCCGCCAGATGCCATTGAGCGTGTGATCGATGGTCAAAATCAGAGCCACCGCCGTGACCAACAACAGGGCGATCCCGGCGCCTCCCAACTTGCTGGCCTGACCGGCAAACTGGGTCAGGTAGCCCAGTACCTGGCGCGCGATATTGTCGGGAATCAGGCTGGTCACCAACCACTTTTGCAGCACGCTCTGGAGCTTGGCAAACATGGGAAAGGCGGTAAAAATGGCCAGTGCCACCGTGACCAAAGGCACCAGCGCCATGGTGGTGGTGAAGGTCAGGCTGCTCGCCGTGAGGCCCAGGCGATCTTCCGAATAGCGCTCACGCAGGGTGCGTGCGGTGCTCTTCCAGGGAAAGTTGGTCAAGTCCTTGAGCAAGGCTTCAAGGCGCTGCGGCCAGCTCAGGGGCGGCGAGGCGGGCAGGTGAGGGGGCATGTGCATGGCCGCTATGATGCCACTCCAATGATGACGTCAATGAACAAAGAACAAAACAGCGCCTCAGCACAGGTGCGCGGCACGCGCGTGCTGGCCGTGGGCAGTCTGCTGGGGCTGATCGTGCTGGGGCTGGCCTGGGAGTTGTGGCTGGCCCCGATTCGTCCGGGCGGCTCCTGGCTGGCGCTCAAAGTGTTGCCACTGTGCCTGCCTTTGGCCGGGCTGCTGAAAAACCGCATGTACACCTACCGCTGGGTCAGCCTGATGGTGTGGCTGTATTTCACCGAAGGGGCGGTGCGCGCCTACAGCGACAAAGCGCCGGGCAACTGTCTGGCCCTGGTCGAAGTGGCACTCTGTCTGAGCCTGTTCGCCGCCTGCGCACTGCACGTTCGCTGGCGCCTCAAAAACCCGATCAAAGAAGGCTGATGCTATGCAAACCCTGCTGGATGAACTTCGCCACATCGTCGGAAACGCCCACGTCTTCACCGATGGCGACCTGACGGCCTGGGAGCAGGACTGGCGCAAGCGCTCTCACGGCAAAGCACTGGCCGTCGTTCGGCCCGCTTGCACCGAGGAGGTGGCACGGGTGGTCAAAACCTGTGCTGACTATGTGAGCGCGAACCCGGCGAGCGGCGTCAGCATCGTGCCCCAGGGCGGCAACACCAGCCTGGCGGTCGGCAGCACACCCGACGAGTCCGGTCGCCAGATTGTGCTGAGCCTGCAACGCATGAACACGGTGCGCGGTCTGGATGCCGACAACTTGACCATGACCGTCGAGGCGGGCTGCATTCTGCAAAACCTGCAGGAGCGCGCCGAGGAAGCGAATTTGCTGTTTCCGCTGAGCCTGGCTGCCGAAGGCACCTGCACCATTGGCGGCAACCTGGGCACCAACGCGGGTGGCACCCAGGTGGTTCGCTACGGCAACACACGCGACCTGTGTCTGGGGCTGGAAGTTGTCACCGCGCAGGGCGAGGTGTGGCATGGCCTCTCGGGCTTGCGCAAAGACAACACCGGCTACGACCTGCGCGACCTTTTCATAGGGTCGGAGGGCACGCTGGGCATCATCACCGCCGCCACCCTGAAGCTGTATCCGCTGCCCGCCGCCCGGCTCACGGCGTGGGCCGCCGTGCCGTCGCTGGAGGCGGCCGTCACCTTGTTGGGGCTGGCACATCGGCACCTGGGCGCGGGCTTGACGGGCTTTGAGGCGATGGGGCAATTCGCCTTGAGTCTGGTCGCCAAACACTTTGCGCAGTTGCGGGTGCCGCTGCATCTGGATGCGCCGTTTTGCGTGTTGCTGGAGAACTCGGATCAGGAGTCCGAGTTGCACGCGCACACGCAGTTCGAGCACCTGCTGGAAACCGCGCTCGACCAGGGCTGCGTCACGGATGCGGTGGTGAGCGAGACCCTGGCGCAGGCGAAACAACTGTGGCATGTACGTGAAAGCATCCCGCTGGCGCAAGCGCTGGAGGGGCTCAACATCAAGCACGACATCTCGGTGCCGGTCTCCAGCATTCCCGACTTTGTGCGCGCCACTGACGCGCTCTTACAGCAAGCCCTTCCTGGTGTGCGACTGGTCAACTTTGGCCATCTGGGTGACGGCAATCTGCACTACAACGTGCAGGCGCCCGAAGGGGCGGATGCGGCAGATTTTTTGCGTGACCATGAGGCGCGGGTCAATACCCTCGTGTTTGACTCGGTGCAAGCTTTTGGCGGCTCCATCTCGGCCGAACATGGCGTAGGCAGCCTGAAAGTCGATCATCTGGCGCATTACAAGTCCCCCGTCGCCTTGGGCCTGATGCGCGCCATCAAGCGGGCGCTGGACCCGCGGAATCTGATGAACCCGGGGCGGGTGGTGCGTGTTTAAGTCATTTATGCGCATGCTATAGTGCGCATAAATAATGCACATTCAGCAAGGAGAGTTCTATGCGCACTGCTGTTCAGGCTCCCAAACGCCCGGTCAATCTGTCCATCACCGCCGACACGATTGACAAGGCCAAAGCACTTGGCATGAACCTGTCCAAAACCGTGGATGCCTTGCTTGGTGAAGAAGTCAATCGCCGCTACTGGGAAAAATGGAATGAAGACAATCAGGTGGCGATCGATCACTACAACGCCCGCATTGATAGTGAAGGCCTGCCGCTGGCCAAGTACCGGTCCTTTTGAAGAAGCACCAGATGGCACGTTTTGACGTTTATCGCCACCCGGACACTGCGCTGCGAAAGCTCACACCCTATTTGCTGGACGTGCAAAACAACTTCATCGACCGGGTTGCGAGCCGCGTGGTGATTCCACTGCGTCATGCAGCCGCTTTTGGCCCGCGCATGCGCGATTTGAATCCGCTCTTTGATATCGCCGGCGAGGACGTGGTGCTGGATAGCGCAGCATTGGCCGCATTCCCGGCAGCGGGTTTGAAACAACCCGTGGCCAGTCTGTTGACTCACCGCGACGACATCGTCGTCGCACTGGACACCCTTTTTGGTTCTTATTGACATGTCAAGCCACCCCATCCGCTCCCAATACGAGGACTTCCTGCGCCACGTGTCCACCCACGGCGTTTTCAAGGCTGACCGCACCGGCACCGGCACCACCAGCGTGTTTGGTTATCAGATGCGGTTTGACCTGAACGAGGGCTTTCCGCTGGTCACCACCAAAAAAGTGTTCCTCAAGGCCATCGTGCTGGAATTGCTGTGGTTTTTGCGCGGCGACTCGAATGTGAAATGGCTGCAAGAGCGCGGTTGCACCATCTGGGACGAATGGGCCCGCCCTGACGGTGATCTGGGCCCGGTCTATGGCGTGCAGTGGCGCAGTTGGCCGACACCCGACGGTGGCCATATCGACCAGATAGCCGAAGCCATCAAGACGCTCAAAACCAACCCCGATTCGCGTCGCATCATCGTCAGCGCCTGGAACGTGGCCGAGCTCGACAAGATGGCACTCATGCCTTGCCACGCCTTTTTCCAGTTTTACGTCGCGCCGGCGCAGACCCCTGGCGGCAAAGGCAAATTGAGCTGCCAGCTTTACCAGCGCAGCGCCGATATCTTTCTGGGTGTGCCGTTCAACATCGCCAGCTACGCGCTTTTGACCCACATGGTGGCGCAGCAGTGCGACCTGGACGTCGGTGACTTCATCTGGACCGGGGGCGACTGCCATGTCTACAGCAACCACGCCGAGCAGGTGGCGCTGCAACTGAGCCGCACGCCCTTTGCCTATCCGACGCTCAGCATCAAGCGCAAACCGGCGTCGATCTTCGACTACGCGTACGAAGACTTCGAGGTGCTCGGCTACGAGTGCCATCCCGCCATCAAGGCGCCGGTGGCGGTCTAAATGAAACTCCACCTGATTTTTGCCCGTTCTGCGAACGGCGTCATTGGTCTCAATGGCAAGCTGCCCTGGCATTTGCCCGAAGACCTGGCTCACTTCAAGCGCACCACACTGGGTTCGCCGGTCATCATGGGGCGCAAGACCTGGGATTCCTTGCCGCCCAAATTCCGGCCGCTGCCCGGTCGCCTGAACGTCGTGGTAACGCGCCAGCCGCACTGGCAGGCAGCAGGTGCCTTAACGGCGCATTCGCTGGCCGAGGCATGCGCCCTGTGTCCTTCAGACAGCCATGCCTGGGTCATCGGTGGCGCCGAGCTGTACCTGCAGGCGCTGCCCATGGCCAGCACGGCGGTGGTCACTGAAATTGACGCCAATTTTGAAGGCGACGCTTTTGCGCCACAATTCGGCCCCCAGTGGAGAGAGACTGCGCGCGAGCGGCTGGTTTCGAGCACCGGATTGAGTTTCAGTTTTGTCACCTATTGCAGAAATACAGGAGTTTGAATGTCTGGACATGGATTTCACGTGCACGGCCCACACGACCACGAGCTGGAGCACGCCCAAGCGGGCGAGCACGGTGGCGAGCATGGCGAGCACAGCGGCATGATCAACCAGATTGCATTGTTCACCGCCATCATCGCCACGATCGGCGCGATTTTTGGTTACATGGGTGGTGCCACGCAAGCCAATGCCGGCCTGTACAAAAACAACGCCGCCATCAGAAAAACCGAAGCCTCCAACCAGTGGAATTTCTTCCAGGCCAAGAGCACCAAGCAGTCACTGGCCGAGTTGGCGCGTGATTTGGCGCCAGAGGATAAAAAGTCCGGCTACCAGGCCAAGATAGACCGCTATGAGAAGGAAAAGAACGACATCAAGGTTGTGGCTGACAAGATGGAGCTTGACGCCATGCACTGGGAGAAGCAGAGCGACGAGCAGATGCACCAGCACCACCGCTGGGCGCAGTCCACCACGGTGCTGCAGATCTGCATAGCACTGGCGGCAATTTCCCTGTTGACCAAGAAAAAATGGCTGGAGTACGCCATGTTTGCTGCGGGCGGCGTCGGCATCATCGTCGGCGTTTTGGCTGCGCTACATATTTAATAGCCCATTAGGCTTATGGGATGGGGGCTGCAGCCCCGTTTGACTCGGAAGATTCTTACGATGAAATTCGCCACCTGGAACGTGAACTCGCTGACCGTGCGCTTGCCGCAGGTGCTGGACTGGCTCCAGGCCAACCCGGTCGATGTGCTGGCGCTGCAAGAACTCAAGCTGACCGACGACAAGTTTCCTGTCGATGCTTTCAGGCAAGCCGGTTACCACGCTGAATGCTTCGGCCAGAAGACCTACAACGGCGTCGCGTTGCTCAGCCGGGAACCGGCACTCAACGTGGTGCGCAACGTCCCCGGCTTTGCCGACGACATGGCGCGCTCAATCAGTGCCGAGGTCAACGGTGTGCGTGTCATCGGTGCCTATTTCCCCAATGGGCAGGAGCCGGGCTCCGACAAGTTTGAATACAAAATGGCCTGGCTCAAGGGCTTGCGCGACTGGGTCCGCGGCGAATTGCTGACGCACCCCAGACTGGTGCTGATGGGTGACTACAACATCACCTTTGACGATGCCGATGTGTGGGACCCGGTGGGCCTGAAAGACACGATTCATTGCACCGAAGAGGAGCGTTACCACCTGCGCGCCCTGATTGCGCTGGGTCTGCATGACAGTTTCCGCCTGTTCGCGCAGCCCGAGAAAAGCTACTCCTGGTGGGACTACCGCGACTTCGCCTTTCGACGTAATCATGGCTTGCGCATCGACCACATTCTGGTCAGTGATGCACTCAAACCGCTGGTGACGGCTTGTGTGATTGACAAGGCGCCGCGCAAGAATGAACGCCCCAGCGACCACGCGCCGGTGGTGGTGACGCTGGCGGACACCAACAAAGTCTAGTTTTCTATTATTTTAATAGCTGCTAGCTAAGGCTGGTCGGGGGCTAGAGCCTGATTTACTCCAAACCCAACTCCTGAATCTTGCGCGTGATGGTGTTGCGCCCGATGCCCAGCTTTTGGGCTGCCTCAATGCGTCGGCCCCGGGTGACGGCCAGTGCGGCCAGAATCAATCGCGCCTCAAAACGGTGCGTCAGGGCGTCCCACACATCATTGCGACCACTTGCCAGCAAGGCAAGGGCCTCGGCTTCAAGCCCCAACTCCCAGGCCGCCCCGACCACTTCACCGGCGCTGCCAGGCTGCGGTGGCGCCGTGGCAGCCGATCCGTAAGAGGGCATTGACTCTGGGCCTGCGGTGGCGGCTACCACCGATGACTCGGGTGGGTGCGGTTGCGGGGCAGACATCATCAGGGTTGCGGGCGAGGGCATGGCGGCCGGCGTCTCACCGGGGCCAGTTGCCATCACCCCCACTTCCGGCGGCAAGTCCTTGGGTTCGATCACCTGTGCTGGCGCCATCACGGTCAACCAGTGGCAGATGTTTTCCAGCTGCCGCACGTTACCCGGAAAGGCAAAGTTGCCGAGCCACACCAGGGCCGCTTCTGAAATCCTCTTGGGCTCGACACCCAGCTGGGCGGCACTTTGCTGCAAAAAGTGGCGCGTCAGTACGGCAATGTCCTCCTTGCGCTCACGCAAGGGCGGCAGGCGCAGGCGGATGACGTTGAGCCGGTGAAACAGATCCTCCCGGAAGGCGCCCTCCTTGACGCGTTGCTCCAGGTTTTGGTGCGTGGCGGCAATCACGCGCACATTGGTCTTGACGGCGCTGTGGCCCCCCACGCGGTAAAAATGGCCGTCGCTCAAGACGCGCAACAAACGGGTTTGCAGGTCAAACGGCATGTCGCCGATTTCATCCAGAAACAGCGTGCCGCCATCGGCCTGCTCAAAGCGGCCCCGGCGCATGGCTTGCGCGCCGGTGAAGGCGCCGCGCTCGTGCCCGAACAGTTCGGATTCCAGCAAATCTTTGGGGATGGCCGCGGTGTTGATCGCCACAAACGGCCCCTTGGCGCGTGGCGAGTGCTTGTGCAGCGCACGCGCCACCAGCTCTTTGCCCGAGCCAGACTCACCGGTGATCATGACCGTGACGTTGCTCTGGCTCAAACGGCCGATGGCGCGAAACACATCCTGCATGGCCGGCGCCTGTCCCAGCATCTCGGGGGCGTCGGAGGTGAGTTCTTGCGCCACTTCTTCGCGCTGGCTTTCTTCTACCGCGCGGCGAATCAGCTCCACCGCCTTGGACAGGTCAAATGGCTTGGGCAGGTATTCAAACGCGCCGCCCTGAAAGGCCGATACCGCGCTGTCCAGATCGGAATACGCGGTCATGATGATCACCGGCAGCGCAGGGTATTTTTCCTTCACTTTTTCCAGTAGATCCAAACCCGAGCCGCCCGGCATGCGAATGTCACTCACCAACACGCGTGGCGCGTTGTCGTCGTTGCAGTCATTGAGCGCGGCCAGCACCTCGCGCGAACTGGTGAAACTGCGCGTGGGCAAATCTTCTCGCAGCAGCGCCTTCTCCAGCACGAAGCGGATGGACTGGTCATCATCTACGATCCAAATCGGCTTCATATGTGGGCTTACCTCAGGTCAATGGCGAGAACGGTTAAGGGAGTGGAATCAATATCTTGAAATCCGTGCAGCCCGGCACACTGTCGCACTCGATCAAGCCGTGGTGTTGCTGGACAAAGGTTTGCGCCAATGTCAGTCCCAGCCCCGAACCGCCTTCACGCCCTGACACCAGCGGATAGAAAATGCGGTCTTTGATCGAGTCTGGTACACCAGGCCCGTTGTCAATCACATGCAATTCCAGTGCCAACCGGTAGCGTTGTTTACCAAAAGTGATCTGGCGCGCAATTCGCGTGCGAAAAGTCAGGCAGGCGCTGCCTTGCGCTATCTGCGCTGCCAGCGCCTGGCAGGCGTTGTGCGCAATGTTGAGTACGGTCTGAATAAGCTGCTCGCGGTCACCGCGAAACTCGGGAATCGAGGTGTCAAAGTCGCGCACCACCTGCAGGCCCTTGGGGAATTCGGCCGACAGGAGCAGCCGCACATGTTCACAGACCTCGTGGATGTTGACATCCCCCACCAGATGCGGGCGCCGGTGCGGTGCCAGCAGCCGGTCCACCAGTGTTTGCAGACGATCCGCCTCATGGATGATGACCTGCGTGTATTCGGTGAGTTCTGCCGAGTCCATTTCGAGCTCCAGCAACTGCGCCGCGCCGCGAATACCGCCCAGCGGGTTCTTGATCTCGTGCGCCAGATTGCGAATCAACTCTTTGTTGGCCTGCGCCTGCTCAGCCAGGCGTTCCTCCCGGTCCTGACGCGCTTGTTGCTCCAGTGGCAGCAACTCGACCACAATTTCATCTTCTGTTTCAGTCCGGGTCACGATCACGTGCACCGGCAGTGGCTCGTGGTTCAAGCGTTTGAGCCAGGTGTCATAGCGCAAGGCGGCAAATTCATTGTCATCCGCGCTTTGCAGGGCCTGTTGGAGGCGGGCGGGTTCCGTAAAGCTGTCGGACAGGCATGAGCCCACAATCGCGCGCCGTGACATGCCGCGCGCATCCTCCAGCGCGGCATTGGCAAAGAGGACGGTGCCATTGCTGTGCACCACTGCCACCAGCGTGGCCAGCAGGTCAAACGACTGGAAGCGCAGCGTCGCCGCGGCGCTGGACGCGACGTCAGGGGCAGTCGGGGTGTGATCGGGCTTGTCCAAGCGACTTACTTAGCCCCAGGTGCCGCCGCCGGAACGCCGAGTCGCCCGAGTTCACGCCGAATGCCGGCCATGTCGCTCTCGTTGCGGGCCAGACTGGCCTTGAGTTCCGCCACCCGGTCCAGGTATTTCTGGTAATTGCGCGCCTCGCTGCCCTGCTTTTCCGGCTCGCCGTTGTTGTATTCCCGCAGCAACTCTTCCTGGCGCGCCTGGGCTTTCTTCAGCTCCAGTTCGAGAATCTGGCGCGCATCCGAGTCACGCGACTTCTGATCTGCGGCGTCGACCCGCTGCCCGGGCGCAGACGCAGCTTGCGGCGCTGCCGCTGCCGGCTTCTGCTGGGCGGCATGGGGACGGGTGCCCTGCACCACGGTCACGTTGCCGCCTTCCATGAGCTTGCAGCCTTTTGTCTGGGCACTGGGCACGGTGTTGGTGTATTCGTTGCCACAGCGGTAAATTCGCTCCTGGGCAAAGCTGTTGCCCACCAACAAGCAAGCCGCCAGGGAAATCAATAAAGCATGGTTCATAAATTTTCCACGCTGGAAAAAATGCATGGATGAAGTTGTCAGTATGCGTCAGTTACACATGATGTGAAGAAAGTTCAATCCACGCAAATGAAAAAGGACGGCAAATGCCGTCCTTTTTTACCACATTCCTTGTCAGTTGAGGACAGAGCTGGCTCGCTGCGCCCTGTCCCGCAAGGTTCTGTCGTGGTTTACAGCGAATAGTACATGTCGAACTCGATCGGGTGGGTGGCCATGCGCAAGCGCGTGACCTCGCCCATCTTGAGTTCAATGTAGGCATCGAGCAGACTGTCGGTGAAGACGCCGCCCTTGGTCAGGAAGCTGCGGTCAGCGTCCAGGCAGTCCAGCGCCTGGTCCAGGCTGTGGCAGACGGTCGGAATCTTCGCGTTTTCTTCTGGTGGCAGGTGGTACAGGTCTTTGGTGGCGGCTTCGCCCGGATGGATTTTGTTTTCCACGCCGTCCAGACCGGCCATCATCAGGGCCGCAAAACCAAGGTACGGATTCATCAGCGGATCGGGGAACCGAGCCTCGATGCGGCGGCCCTTGGGGTTGGCCACGTACGGAATGCGGATCGAGGCCGAGCGGTTCTTGGCCGAATAAGCCAATTTCACCGGGGCCTCAAAACCGGGCACCAGACGCTTGTAGCTGTTGGTGCCGGGGTTGGTGATGGCGTTCAAGGCGCGGGCGTGCTTGATGATACCGCCCACGTAGTACAGCGCAAAGTCGCTCAAACCAGCATAGCCGTCGCCGGCAAACAGGTTTTTGCCGTCTTTCCAGATCGACTGGTGCACGTGCATGCCCGAGCCGTTGTCGCCGACGATCGGTTTGGGCATGAAGGTGGCGGTTTTGCCATAGGCATTGGCCACGTTTTGCACCACGTATTTCAGGACTTGCGTCCAGTCGGCGCGTTGCACCAGCGTGCTGAACTTGGTGCCCAGTTCATTCTGACCGGCGCCTGCCACTTCGTGGTGGAACACTTCAACCGGAATGCCCAGCGATTCGAGGATCAGGGACATCTCGGCGCGCATGTCTTGCGTGCTGTCCACCGGGGGCACTGGAAAGTAGCCGCCCTTGACGGTATTGCGGTGACCGCGATTGCCGCCTTCGATCTTCTTGCCGGAATTCCAGGGCGCTTCGTACTCGTCGATCTTGAAGAAAGTGCCCGACATGTCGGTGTTCCAGCGCACGTCATCAAAGATGAAAAATTCTGGCTCAGGGCCGAAAAAGGCGGTGTCTCCCATGCCGGAGGCCTTGAGGTAGGCTTCAGCACGCTTGCCGACGGAGCGGGGGTCGCGGTCATAGGCTTTGCCGTCATTGGGCTCAACCACGTCGCAGCTCATGAACAACGTCGTTTCTTCAAAGAACGGATCAATGTTGGCGGTGTTGGGGTCGGGCATGAGCTGCATGTCGGAGGCTTCAATGCCTTTCCAGCCGGCGATCGACGAGCCGTCAAAGGCGTGGCCCGAACTGAACTTGTCTTCATCAAAATGAGAAACCGGCACGGTCACGTGCTGTTCCTTGCCCCGGGTATCGGTGAAACGGAAGTCAACAAACTTGACTTCGCTGTCTTTCACCATCTTCATGACGTCTGCGACGGTCTTGGCCATCAAATACTCCTGGTTGAATCGTTGTTGAAAAGGGTATGGTTAGGTGTCATGCAGTTTTTGTGCCAGTTGCGGCGCTGCGACCTAAGTGTCCAATACAACATTTTGCCCTGACTTTCAGTCGTTGCCGACCTCCGTTGCAGAAACATTACATCGCATCAATGAGTTTTAGCACCAATTAAGTGCGCTCACTTGTAGTTGCTGATTTGTCAGGATTATTTCTGCACCAATTCAGGGCCAAGATTGGCGTTAAGACGGTGCAGACCCGCCAGCAGATCAGCATAGGCCGGGGCGACCCGTGCTGGTTCACCCTTGACCCCCAGTTCAATGTGCCGTCCGTACTCGGGATGATCCACGCTGGGCAGGCTGAACACCTTGATGCCGATGTGCCGCCGCTCAATGTCTTGCATCAGCGGCGTCAGTGTGGCTTCCATGGCGCCAAACACAATGACCGACTGCTCGATCCAGGCGGCAGTTTGATGCAACTGCGGGTAATGCGTGTCGAGCACCCATTCGATCATCGGCCAGGCCATGACCGGAAAACCGGGCACAAAGTGCACCGAGCCCCAGCTGAAGCCCGCAATGCGGTTGTACGGGTTGGGAATGATCTCCGCACCGACCGGAAACACGGCCATGTTGAGCCGGTGCTGGTTGTCAGGGTGATCGGCCTCATAGACGCTGCCCTGTTCTTTGGCGAGGTCTTGCATGCGCTGGCGGATCAGTTCGGCGGCCTGGGGGTGCAGCGCCAGTTCAAGTCCGAGGGCATTTGCGGCGCACTGGCGGGTGTGGTCGTCGGGGGTGGCGCCAATGCCGCCGGTTGAAAACACCACATCGCCCGATGCAAAGGCACGCTTCAGTGTGGCCGTGATGCGCTCGGGCGAGTCGCCCACGTACTCGGCGTAGTCAAGCGACAGGCCGCGCGCTTTGAGCAGTTCGATGACTTTGGGCAGGTGCTTGTCAGCGCGCTTGCCTGACAAAATTTCATCCCCAATGATGATCAGGCCGAAACGGGGTGCTGCGTTAGAGGGAGGTGTTGGCATTGGCAGTTGGTTCATCCGGCAATGTTAGCGCCTGCACGTCAATTATTGTGGCGCCAGGCGTGGGCCCGGCTGCGACCGGGTCCGCCTCGGCGCGCAAGGCTTGCAGGGCGGCCAGACTGTAATGCGCAAACCAGAGTGACGACAACGCAAAGATCAGCGTGTAAAGCCAGATCGCCAGTGGCATCAAAATGACAAACGCCGCCGCAAACAAGACGCCTGAGGCCCACAACATGCTGGGTGCGGCGCCCAGGTAGCCGCAAAAAACGCCGATACCCAACAGCCAGCCGCGATGACGGCGAAAAATCTCGCGTCGCTCCTCGACACTGGCGTGTTCGGCCAGTGCATCAAACGCCATCACGCGATAAGTCAGCCAACCCCAGATCAGCGGCGGCAGCACCAGAATCAAGGGCGGAATCAGCCACAGCGGCAGGGAAACCAGCAAGGCGATCAAGGCCAGCCCGGTCGAGCCCAAAGACCACAGCAGACTGCGCACCAAGGAGCCACCGTGCTTGCGCTCGAGTTGCGGAAAACGCCGCGCAGCCACCAGCCGGGTCAGCAGCGGTGTCATCAACAGCGCCACGGTGAGCAAGGACAGCATCACAAGGATGGGTGTCACGGCAAAAATCACGATCAGAGGCGCCAGCGCCAGCTTGAGGCTGCCCGCGCCCACGCTTTGCAGCCAGTCCCAGACGGTGTTGACGAGGGTGGACGCCTCCAGCGCCCCGCGCACCCACTCCAGCGTGTTGTCCCAAAAGTAGTAGCCCAGGCCCCAAGCGAGCGCCACCGTCAGCAGCAGCGGCAACAGCGACAACACGATCACACGCGGATGCAGGCAATAGGCCACTGCGCGCCAGAAGGCATCGAGAAACAGGTTCATGACGCAAGCATACCGCGCGCTCGCAGCATCAGCCCGCGATGCTGGCCAGATCGGCCGCGCTCAACCAGCGCCACTGGCCTGGTGCCAGATCATCGGGCAGGCGCAAACCTCCGATTTGCGAGCGGTGCAAGGCCTCCACCCGGTTGCTGACGGCGGCCACCATGCGCTTGACCTGGTGGTATTTGCCCTCGGTCAGGGTCAGGCGCAGGTGGTGGCTGGATACCGCCTCGGCGGCAGCGGCGCGCACTGGTTTGGGGTCGTCGTCGAGCACCACGCCGGCCAGCAGCCGGGCCACCTGGGTGTCGTCGAGCGGGTGCTTGACCGTGACCTCATAGACCTTGGGCACGTGGTGACGGGGCGAATTCATGCGGTGGATGAACTGGCCGTCGTCGGTGAGCAGCAGCAGCCCGGTGGTGTCCTGATCCAGGCGGCCAACTGCCTGCACGCCTTGCACCGCGCCCTTTTGCGGGCGCAGGCGCAGGGCAGACGGCAGCAGGGTGTAAACGCTGGGGTAGGTGGAGGGCTTCTGGGAGCACTCGGTGGCGCTGGGTTTGTGCAGCATGACGTAGGCCTTTTCATGGTAAGGCCAGTCCACGCCCTGAACCCGCAAGCGCAAACCTTCCGCTATAAATTCAGTAGCTGCTTGCGTATATATGACGGGGGCTAGAGCCTGATTTGACTCATAAACACCGACCAATCCCTGCTGAATCATGCCGGCGCACACGCGCCGGGTACCAAAGCCCTGGGAATAAAGAATGTCTTGTAACTGCATGGACAGAGTATCGCAAAGCCGGCGTTGAAATGTCCTCAGTGCGGACCCACGGCGGCCTTAGAGCACACCGAAATCATCAAATCAGGCGCGCGGCTTCGCGCGCCGCCACCAGCCCTTCGTCGGTTGGCACCACCCACACCTGTACCCGGCTCTGTGGCGCATGGATGGCCATGATCTCGTTGCCGACAGCCTGTTGGTTCAGCAGTGGGTCGATCACGACACCCAGCCAGGCCAGGCGCTGGCCCAACTGTGCCCGCAGCTCAATGTCATGTTCGCCAATGCCGCCGCTGAAGGCCAACACGTCCAGCCCGCCCAGACAAGCGATCAGCGCGCCCGATTCGCGCACCGCCCGATAGGTGAACAATTCAATCGCCGCAAGCGCTGCCGCACTGCTGTCCGCGCGCAGGCGTCGCATGTCGGCGCTGATGCCGGACACGCCAAGCAAGCCGCTTTGCTTGTAGAGCAGGGTTTCCAGCCGGTCGTGGTCCCAGCCTTGCTCCATCAGGTAGAGCAGCACGCCGGGGTCGATGGAGCCGGTGCGGGTGCCCATCATCAAACCATCGAGCGCCGAAAACCCCATGCTGGTGGAGCAGCTGCGCCCGCCGCGCGCCGCACACAGGCTGGCACCGTTGCCCAGATGCGCCATCAGCACGCGACCCTTGGCCTGTTCGCTGCGCTCCAGCAGCACGCTCATGACGTACTGGTACGAGAGGCCATGAAAGCCATAGCGGCGTACGCCTTGCTCTGTCAGCGCCTGTGGCAAGGCATAGGTGTAATCCACTTCAGGCAGGGTGGCATGAAAGGCGGTGTCAAAGCAGGCCACTTGCGGCAGGCTCGGAAAGGCCTTTTGAAAGGCCCGAATGCCTTGCAGATTTTGCGGCTGGTGCAGCGGCGCCAGCGAAATCAAGTCGGTCAGCTCGTTCAAGATGGGGGCCGTGATCCGCACGCTGGCCGAAAATTTTCGTCCGCCATGCACCACCCGGTGGGCAATCGCCTTGATCGTGGGAACGGCAGGATCGCCTTGCAGCAAGTCGCCCAGGCTGCGCAGGGCCTGATCAAACGGATCGGCCGCGCGCTCAAGCTGGCGATGTTGTGCCCGGCCCTGAAAGGTCCAGTCCAGCACCGGCGCGCCACCGGGCTCCAGGCCCTGAATGCTGCCGGTGAGCACGCTGCGCTGCACGTGGCCGTCATACAAGGGATGGATCGAAAACTTGAGGGTGGAAGAACCCGCGTTGACAGAAAGTATGGCCATGTGATTCTCCTTACCAGACCTGGCGCGGCTGGTTGCGCCGTGCGTTATTGGCAGCTAATTGGGCTAGCAGCGCCGACGCTACCCGGTTCATGGGGCCGTCGGCGCGGCTGGTCAGGGCAATGGGCACGCGCGCGCCCAGCACCAGGCCCGAGCCGGAGGCACCGGCCAGATACTCCAACTGTTTGGCCAGCATATTGCCCGATTCCAGATCGGGCACGGCCATGATGTCGGCCTGCCCCGCAACCGGGGAGTCAATGTTCTTGATCTGCGCGGCGTGGGCTGAAATCGCGTTGTCAAAGGCCAGCGGACCGTCCAGTATGCCGCCGGTGATCTGGCCGCGATCGGCCATCTTGCACAGCGCGGCGGCGTCCAGTGTGGACGGGATGTTGGGGCTGACGGTTTCCACCGCCGACAGAATCGCGACCTTGGGGATTGCCACCCCCATGATGCGGGCGAAGTCGATTGCGTTTTGAATGATGTCCATTTTTTCGGGCAGAGTGGGGCGAATGTTGAGCGCGGCGTCGGTGATCAGCAGCGGCTTGGGGTAAAGCGGTATGTCAAAGCGAAAGACGTGCGACATGCGCCGCCCGGTGCGCAACTCGGGCCGGGCCAGCACGGCGTGAATCAGCTCATCGGTGTGCAAACCACCCTTCATCAACACCTCGACTTCGCCCTTGGCGGCCATTTCTGCGGCCTTGTCGGCGCCGGCATGGCTGTGCGGCACCGAGATGATCTCGACACCACCCAAGTCAATGCCCGCCTGCTCGGCCACGCGGCGGATGCGCAGCTCGGGGCCAATCAGCACCGGCACGATCAAGCCATGGCTGGCCGAGTCCATGGCGCCGCTGAGCGAGCCCTCGTCGCACGGATGCACCACGGCGCAGCGCACGGCGGGCATGCCCTTGCCCAAGGCCAACAACTCATTAAAACGGGCTTGCGGGTCATGCAACTGGATTTGTGGCAGATTGACGCGCGGCAGGCGCACCTTTTTGGTTGGCGCCAGCACCCGCGCCGTGCCGTACAGCACCCGCACGCCTTTCTGATTCAGTACCTGGCAATCGAGTTCGACACTCTTATGGAGGTCACTTTTGCTCACCACCTTGACCATCACCGTGAGCGTGTCGCCGACACGAACCGGTTGAACAAAATGCAGTACCTGCTCTTGGTAAATGGTGCCCGGGCCCGGAAACTGTGTTCCCAGCAGAGCTGAAATCAAGGCGCCGCCCCACATGCCGTGAGCAATCACACCGTGGAACAAGGTGTCATTGGCATATTCGGCATTCAGATGGGCCGGGTTGGTGTCGCCTGATACGGCGGCAAAGGCCTGGATGTCGGCCACCGTCAGGGTGCGCAACAGGCGGGCGCTTTGCCCCAGTGTTATTTCGTCAAAAGTGACGTTTTCAATCAAATCAGTGTGCGGTGAAAAATTCATGGTTGGTTTAACGTGGCGGGGAAAAAAGACTTGGGACCGGGCAATAGAAGGGTTGAGTCACGCGACGGCGTGGCGATTGGCGTGGCGGGCGTAGACCTCAGGACTGGCCAAACAGGCGTGCCAGGTTAATGCCGTCCACACCGGGTTTGAAGCCTCTGCGCTCCAACTGCTGCTCGGCCTGGACCATGATCTGGCGAGTGACCGTGACGCCGGTATCGTCGACATAGCGCTTTTCGACACCGTAGCGCATGACCAGCAGGCCGCGCAACTCTTCGCGTTGGTGCGCCGCGCGGTGCTCCGGGCTGGTGCTGGCGTGTGCTGCCTCGGCGTGCCCGGATGTGACTCGCCGCTCGTGCACGGCCGTCGGCGCGTGGTGTTCGCTCATCAAGCCGGCCACGTCGTTATCGTTTGCCAACGATACCCCCAGGGCGATGGCCAAGCGGGCAATGCGTGCATTGAGCGACTCGATGGATGCCTCCATTTGACGCAGACGCTCAAGTTGTGCTTCGTCCGGAGCGAGGGAGTCAGTCGGCATAGCGCGCCATCACGTAGTCCCCAGGCGCGTCGCCCAACACAGTGGCCGGGTTGATGGCGGGCGGCGGCACCGGCTTGCCGGAGCGCTCCTGCAACCAGCGATGCATGGCCTCCCACCATGAACCCTCGAACAAAGGCGCATGCGCCGCCCAGTCATCAGGTTCGGTCCAGGCGTGACCTTTTTCCATGCAGTCCATCTGGTAACTGCGCCCTCGATGTCCGGGCTCGGACACAATGCCCGCGTTGTGGCCTCCTGCCGCCAGAATGAAAGTGGTCTGGGTGTCGGTGAGCAGATGAATCTTGTAAACCGACTGCCAGGGCGACACGTGGTCGCGCTGGGTGCCCACCACCAGCAGCGGCGCACGGATATCCATCAGGGCGACCCCGACCCCGGCCACGCGGTAGTTGCCAGTGGCCAGCGCGTTATTGAGGAATAGCGAGGACAGGTACTCGTTGTGCATGCGCTCGGGCAGACGTGTGACGTCGGCGTTCCAGCTCATCATGTCGTTGCCCACCTCGTCCTGGCCCAACAGGTAGCGCCGCGTATTGCGGGACCAGACCAGATCGCGCGAATTCAAGAACT
The DNA here is from genome assembly GCF_000013605.1 of Rhodoferax ferrireducens T118. NCBI lineage: Bacteria > Pseudomonadati > Pseudomonadota > Betaproteobacteria > Burkholderiales > Comamonadaceae > Rhodoferax > Rhodoferax ferrireducens. The sequence continues at coordinate 3,279,136 of NC_007908.1, read as the reverse complement.
GGAACGATCCGGCCATCTGCCTGCCCGAGAGGTAACCGGTGCGCGCCATTGACTCGCGCAGGGTCTTGAGCTGATCGTCGTCAATGAAAACGCCCAGCTCGCCCGGCTCGCTGAAGTCGGTTTGCGCCGCCAGCAGCGTCACGCTGGCCAGCTCGGGCATGGTGTCGAGCGCGACCGCATCTTCCCGTCGACGGTGCTGATTTTTGCCTTGCCCGCGCCGGTGCGACTGCGGCTGGCGAGCACCCAGTGCCGCCGCCACAATAGCCAGAAAAGTCCCGCCCAGGCAATAGCCCAAGGCATGAATACGGGGCGCGCCAGTGAGCGACTTCACCGCCGCCATGGCCTCCATCACACCTAGCTGCAGGTAGTCCTGCATACCCAGTTCGCGGTCGGATGCATCCGGGTTGCGCCACGAGATCATGAACACGGTGTGCCCTTGCCCGACCAGATAACGCACCATCGAATTGCCGGGCGACAAGTCCAGGATGTAGTACTTCATGATGCAGGACGGCACAATCAGCAGTGGCTCGGGGTAGACGCCAGCGGTCGTTGGCGTGTACTGGATCAGCTCAATCAGATGATTGCGAAACACCACCTTGCCCGGCGTGACGGCGACGTCCTGGCCGACCTTGAATGGCAACGGTTTGAGCGCGGTGCGGGACGCGCCACCGGTGTGCTGGCTTCGCTCCAGCAGGTCCAGGGCCAAATGCTGGTAGCCCTTGAGCCAGCTCTGTCCCAGTGATTCCTTGCCCTTCTTGATCGCTTCGGGGTTGGTGACGGGCAGGTTGGAGGGCGACAGCGCATCGAGCCCCTGCCGGTTAAAAAAATCAACCACATGGCGGTGATGGCTCGACACCCCCTCGACCTGGCTTGCCTCGTGCCACCAGGAACTGGTGGCTTTGAAGCTTTCTTTGAGCACATTGAAAGGCCAGTGGCGCCAGCCCGGATCACTGAAGCGCGGGTCATCGACTGGCGCTGGCTGGGACGCGTCATCGGACGCGAGTTGCTCCTGCCAAGGGCTGCTGAGTGCTTGTTGCGACAGTGCCAGCGCCCGCTGTGCCAGCAGCATCTGTTGCCCTGGCGACGTGGCCAGATGCATGGCCCAGTCGGCGTAAGCCAGGGCCAGGGAAATCGGTGACAAACCCAGGTTGACCTTGGCCAGTTGTGAGTGAAACGCTTCATCAAGCGCCTGGGCGGCAGCCAGCTGCCGTTCAGTCGGCGGCGGGAGTGGAATCGATTTTTTCATGACAACACCTGACTTCAGTGAAACCTTGTGTCGGATTATGCAGGGTAAACCCTAATCTTGACGGTGGAGCCGGGGAGCAAATTTAGAGACATCAGTGCCAAAGAATGTTTGTATTTTCCATGTGTGATGGGAGCGTGCTGGCAACCGTCGATCCGTGCGTTTTGAACAATACTCCTGAATAAGGAGCTGTCAAGGTATATTACACGGGGTCTACAGCCTGATTTTGTATAAATCTTCAGACATTCCCGGTGCCTGTCTAGAGCATTTTCTCCAGAAAAGCTCGGGTGCGGGGATGCCTTGGTGCCGCAAACAGCTCGCGCGCCGGGCGCGCTTCGACGATGGTCCCGCCGTCCATGAAGACGACGCGGCCGGCAACTTCACGGGCGAATGCCATTTCATGCGTGACGACAATCATCGTCATGTGCTCCTCGGCCAACGCGCGCATGGTGTTCAGCACTTCACCGGTGAGCTCAGGATCCAGCGCCGAGGTTGGCTCATCGAACAGCATGATGTCGGGCTCCATCGCCAGGGCCCGCGCGATGGCCACGCGCTGCTTCTGGCCGCCAGACAGGCGCGAGGGATAACTGTTGCGCTTGTCGAACAGTCCGACCTTGCGTAAGAGCGCCTCGGCCTTGGGCACGATGTCATCCAGGCGCGCCGTCTTCACCGTCAGCGGCGCCTCGATGAGGTTTTGCAGGACGGTCAAATGGGGAAACAAGTTGAAGTGCTGAAAGACCATGCCCATCTTGCGACAGACGCGGCGGATGTCGGCTTCCGGCACGTATTTGCAGTGGCCCTGGGCATCGGTTGCCACCAGCGACTCGCCCTCGATCTCTATGCTGCCGCGGTGGATGGTCTCCAGATGGATCAAGCAGCGCAGGAAGGTGCTCTTGCCCGATCCCGACGGACCGATGACGGCGAGCACCTCGCCCTTGTCGACGTCCAGCGAAACCCCCTTGAGCACTTCCACCGGGCCGAAACGCTTGTGCACATCGACGGCGCGAATCATCGGACTAGTCATCATAAACAGCGTATTTCTTTTCCAGACGCTGGAAGCCGTAGGTCAGCACCAGGGTCATGAACAGATAAAAGGCGGCCGCCACCACAAACGGCATTGTCGTGAAATCGCGCTGAACAATGCCGCGTGCCGCGCGCAGCAGATCATTCATGGCCAGCACATAGATCAGCGAGGTGTCCTTGACCAGCGTGATGGTCTCGTTGCTCATGGGTGGCAAGATACGTTTGAGCACTTGCGGCAGCACGATGCGGCGCATGGTCTGGGGATAGCTCAGTCCCAGTACCTGGGCGCCTTCGTACTGACCCCGGTCAATCGACTGGATGCCGGCGCGGAAGATCTCCGCAAAATAGGCGGAGTAGTTCAGCACAAAGGCGAGGATCGCCGACGGAAAGTCAGGCAGACGCACACCAACGACCGGAATGAAGGGCAGGGCAAAGTAGATGAACAGCATCTGCAGCATCAGCGGCGTGCCGCGCATCAGCCAGATATAGCCGTTGACCAGGCTACTCAGAAAGCGAAAGCGTGAAATTCTGAGCAAGGCCAGGCCCAGACCGAGCGGCACCGCGAGCACCAGCGTGATCAGGAAGACCTGAAGCGTGATGCCACTGCCCTGCAACAGGGGCGGCAAGATGTCGGCTAGGTAGTTCATGGAAAGGTTTCAGAGCCCGGAAACAAGAATCCGGCCGGGCAGACGCACAGCGCGCCTGCCGGATGGCCGGATGACTGGTGGCAGTCCCGGGACTTGACCGGCTTATTTCTTGACGATGTCCTTGCCAAACCATTGGGTCGAAATCTTGGCGGCGGTGCCATCGGCCTTCATGTCGTCCAGCGCCTTGTTCAACCTGGCCGACAGCTCGGTGTCGCTCTTGCGCGTGCCGACGCCGTAGTCTTCGGTGCCGAAATTGTCCTCCAGCACACGGTACTCGCCCGGTTTCTTGCCGGTGTAATAGCGGCCGACGATTTCATCCACCACCAGCGCATCCAGGCGCCCGGCAGAGAGATCCATCAGCGCCGTGACGTTGTCGCCGAACTTCTTGAGTTCCTTGATCGACTTGGCTGTTGCAGCGTCCTTTTGAATGGCTTCAACGGCGCTGCTGCCATCCTGCACACCAACGACCGCGCCGGCCAGTTGCGCCTTGGTCGCGATCGGCGATTTTTCGGTCACCACGATGATCTGGCGGTTTTCGAGGTAGGGCTTGGTAAACAGGATGTTGGCCTTGCGCTCTTCGGTGATCGTCAGGCCGTTCCACAACACGTCGATGCGGTTGCCATTGAGCTCGGCTTCCTTGGCGTTCCAGTCGATGGGCTTGAAATTCACCGCCACACCGAGGCGCTTGCCCGCCTCTTTGGCCAGATCGATGTCAAAGCCAATCAGCTCATTCTTGTCATCCCGAAAACCCATCGGCGGGAAATTGTCATCCAGACCGATAACAATCGCTTTGGCTGGTGCCGGGGCTGCGGGGGCTTCCTTCTTGCCGCAACCAGTCAACACAATCGCACCCATCAGGCCAGCCATCAACCACAAAACGTGTTTTTTCATTTATTTTCCAATTGTGAAAGGTTTGTGCCTTCTCAAGGTGCATCAAGCAGCAGGCCCTGCAGCCGCCCGTCGAGAGTCCGTGCCTCCCCTTGTTCAAGCCGTCTGATTTTAGCTGGAACCCGGGGCCGCTTTTAGCCGCCGGCAGGCCTGCTCATTCAGGCAAGAAAAAACCCGCTCTTCAGTGGAGAAGGCGGGTTTTAGAAGAGTTTCCACCGGTAAAGTGGTGCCGATTGTCGGATTCGAACTGACGACCTACCGCTTACAAGGCGGTTGCTCTACCAACTGAGCTAAATCGGCATTTTTGTATTTTACTGGACTCATCCTGGATTTCAGGAGCGAGCCACCTTTATTTCACCCGTGTCAGTGCCGGTCTGGCGCCGGGGGTCGGGGGTTGGGGTGGATTCGGATTTTTGCCCGTCTCATCGTTTGGCTGCTCCGACTCGACGCTCGCCAATTGAACCGGCGCAAGTGGCCGCTCGCTTGTGTCATCGCGGGCTGGCACAGAAACCAGGCTTTTTGCGGCCGATGCAGCGGCCTTAACCGGTTGAGGGGTGCTCAATGGGAAAGCCATACCTTGCCCGTTCTCCCGCGCGTAAATGGCGCTGACTTGGTGAACCGGCACGACGATTTCACGTGCCGTTCCGCCAAAGCGCGCTTTGAACTCAATGAAGTCATTGCCGAGTTGCAGCGAACTCGTGGCATCAAGGCTGAGGTTAAGCACAATCTGCCCGTCTTTCACGTACTCGCGCGGAACCCGCACACTGTCGTCCACAGCCACGGCAAGATAGGGCGTGAACCCATTGTCGGTACACCACTCGTACAAAGCCCGAATAAGATAGGGACGAGTGGAGGGGGCGTCAGTGGCGTCAATCATGGGGCTTTGGACAGGCGCTTATTTGCGCATGACTTTCTCGGAAGGCGTCAACGCTTCAATATAGGCTGGGCGTGAAAAAATGCGCTCGGCATATTTGAGCAAGGGCGCTGCATTTTTACTGAGATCAATGCCGTAGTAATCCAGACGCCACAGCAGCGGGGCAATGGCGACGTCGAGCATCGAGAAACCGTCACCCAACATGTATTTGTTTTTCAGGAAAACCGGCGCCAGTTGGGTCAATCGATCACGAATGTGAGCCCGCGCTTTTTCCAACATCTTCTCGTTGCTCTTGGCCGCGCGTGACTCCAGCGTGGACACATGGACAAACAACTCCTTCTCGAAATTGAGCAGGAACAGCCGGACCCGAGCCCGATCCACGGGGTCGCCGGGCATCAGCTGCGGGTGCGGAAAGCGCTCATCAATGTACTCATTGATGATGTTCGATTCGTACAAAATCAAATCACGCTCCACCAGGATCGGCACCTGGCCGTAGGGATTCATCACACTGATGTCTTCGGGCTTGTTGTACAGATCAACGTCGCGAATCTCAAAGTCCATGCCTTTTTCAAACAGGACAAAACGGCAACGGTGGGAAAAAGGGCAGGTAGTTCCTGAATACAACACCATCATGATGGAAGCTCCTAAAAATCAAAACATAGTTTCATTGCACGCTGACTTGGGTACAAGTCATGCTGAAACTAAAAGGAGTGGGATGCTCAATGCAACCCCACTCCGCAAAACTCAAGTCGCGCCTTATCAGGTGCGACCCAAGTGTCAAACCCGCACTACTTGATATCTTTCCAGTAGGCAGCGTTGAGTCGCCAAGTTAACACGGAGAATACGCCGAGGAACAACAAAACCCAGATGCCGACACGAACCCGTGTATTTTGAACGGGCTCCCCCATCCATTGCAAATAGCTCACCAGGTCGCCCACGGTCTGGTCGTACTGTTGGGCGGTCATGCTGCCGGGCTTGAGCTGCTCCCAGCCCTTGAACACTTCCACTGCGTTGCCATGTTCTGTGAGCGTTTCAAAGATGGGGCGACGCTCACCCTGCAACTGCCACAAGACGTGCGGCATGGCCACATTGGGAAACAGCATATTGTTCCAGCCGGTCGGTTTTGTTTCGTCCTTGTAGAACGAGCGCATGTAGGTGTACAGGTAGTCGGCACCACTGCCACCGGCACCCGCGCGGGAGCGGGCGATGACGGTGAGGTCGGGCGGGTTGACGCCAAACCAGGCCTTGGCCTGCTGCGGGTCAATGGCCGCCTTCATCGTGTCGCCGATTTTGGTGTTGGTCACGAGCAGGTTGTCTTTGATCTGCTGCTCGGTCAGGCCGATGTCTGTCAGGCGGTTGTAGCGCATGAACGCCGCTGAATGGCAATTCAGGCAATAGTTGACAAAAATCTTGGCGCCATTTTGCAGCGCTCCCATGTCATTGGTCTTGTTGGGCGCCTTGTCCCAGGCTGGACCGCCGACATTGGCTTGAGCCATTGTGGCCAAGCCAAGTGCCAGCAGCAAGCCGAGAATAATTTTTTGAGTGAAACCCATGGTTTTCATAACTTGTTCTTCCCTTCAATGCGCCGTAAAGGTGACACGATCCGGCACCGGCTTGGGCGTTCCCATACGACTCCACCAAGGCATCAGCATGAAAAAGCCGAAGTAAAACAAGGTTCCGGCTTGAGAGATGCGCCCGCCGATGGCCGATGGCGGTTGTGTGCCCAGGTAACCCAGCACGACAAAATTGATGACGAAAATCAGATACAGGTACTTGTGCCAACTGGGCCGGTAGCGGATCGACTTGACTGCGCAGTTGTCGAGCCAAGGCAGGAAGAACAAAATCACAACCCCGCCGCCCATTGAAACCACGCCCCAGAATTTCGCATCAATGGAGAGCATCATGGCCACGACAACCAACGCCCCGCCAGCAATCAAACCCTTGAACAGAGTGGGCATCTTGCCCTTGACCACAGCGAACACGGCACCAACCACCACACAGGCAATCAGCGCATACATCATCTCGCTGGTGACGGCACGCAGCAAAGTGTAATAGGGTGTGAAGTACCAGACCGGTGCGATGTGCAGAGGCGTCTGGAACGGATTAGCCGGGACGAAGTTGTTGTACTCCAGGAAGTAGCCGCCCATCTCCGGCGCGAAAAAGATGATGGCGGTAAACACCATCAAAAACACGCTGACCGCAAAGATGTCATGCACCGTGTAGTAGGGGTGGAACGGGATGCCGTCCAGCGGGATGCCGTCGGCACCTTTGGTGGCCTTGATCTCGACGCCGTCCGGGTTGTTGGAGCCGACCTCATGCAGGGCAATGATGTGTGCCACCACCAGACCCAGCAAAACCAGCGGCACCGCTATCACGTGAAAGCTGAAGAAGCGGTTCAGCGTGGCGTCTCCCACCACGAAGTCACCGCGAATCAGCAGCGCCAGATCGGGGCCAATGAAGGGGATGGCGGAAAACAAATTGACAATCACCTGGGCGCCCCAGTAGCTCATCTGGCCCCAGGGCAAGAGGTAGCCCATGAAGGCTTCGGCCATCAAGGCCAGGAAAATAGCGCAGCCAAACAGCCAGGTCAGCTCGCGAGGTTTGCGGTAGCTGCCGTAAATCAGGCCGCGGTACATGTGCAGATAGACCACCAGAAAGAACGCTGAGGCCCCGGTGGAATGCATGTAGCGAATCAGCCAGCCCCAGGGCACATCGCGCATGATGTATTCGACCGAGCCGAAGGCCAGGGCTGCATCGGGCTTGTAGTGCATGGTCAGGAAAATACCGGTGACAATTTGAATCACCAGCACCAGCAGCGAGAGCACACCAAAAACGTACCAGATGTTGAAATTCTTCGGCGCGTAATACTCGCTCATATGCTCTTTGAAGAGCTTGGACAGCGGGAACCGGTTGTCGATCCAGTTCAGCAGCTTTTCACCGGCGGCGGCATTGGGGGAAATTTCGTGGAATTCAGCCATGATGTGTACCTTTAGGCCTTCTTGTCGTCGCCAATGAGCAACCGGGTGTCAGAGAGATAGACGTGGGGTGGCACTTCGAGGTTGTCCGGCGCCGGCTTGTTCTTGAAGACCCGGCCGGCCAGATCGAATGTTGAGCCGTGGCAGGGGCAGAAAAATCCGCCTTGCCAGTCGTCCGGTAGCGAGGGCTGTGCACCCGCCTGGAATTTGTCAGAGGGCGAGCAGCCCAGGTGGGTGCAAATGCCCACCGCTACAAAATACTCCGGTTTGATCGAGCGGGTGGCGTTGCGCGCGTAGGCGGGGGCCTGCTCGGCGGGCTTGCGTTCGGATTTGGGGTCGGCCAACTGGGGGTCCAGCGTGGACAGTGCCGCCAGTTGTTCCGGGGTGCGACGCAGGATCCACACCGGCTTACCGCGCCACTCCACGGTCATCTTCTCACCCGGTTTTAGCGCAGAGATGTCTGCCTCTACGGCTGCACCCGCTGCTTTGGCTTTTTCAGACGGCTGAAAACTGCTGACAAAAGGAACGACTGCGGCAATGCCGCCGACGGCGCCGGCGCAACTGGTGGCGATCAGCCAAGTACGCTTGCTGTCGTCAACATTGCCGCTATGGGCAAGGGTTTCACTCATGGGAATCCTCAAGAAAAACAACACTAGGGAGGGGGGTATGCAACTTTGGATTGTAGCTGACGGCTTATTGCCGGCTGAACCGGCGGCGCTTGCGTTTGCAGCTTGCGCAAGCAGCCGATTTGATTCAGGATTTGGACTTTTGGTTATCAACAGGAGTTAAAAAATGGCAATGATGCAAGAGTTCAAGGAGTTTGCCGTCAAAGGCAATGTGATGGATCTCGCCGTCGGCGTGATTATTGGTGGCGCTTTCGGCAAGATTGTCGAATCCGTGGTGGGCGATCTGGTGATGCCGGTGGTCGGTGCGATCATCGGAAAACTGGATTTTTCCAATCTTTTCGTGGCACTTCGGCAGGCGCCGGAAGGCACCGCGATGACCCTGGACGCGCTGAAAAAGGCCGGCGTTCCGGTCCTGGCCTACGGCAACTTCATCACGGTGGCGGTTAACTTTGCCATTTTGGCGTTCATCATCTTCCTGATGGTCAAGCAGATCAACCGGCTTAAGAGAAGTGCACCGCCGCCGCCCGCTCCCGCCCCAGCGCCAGCCGAAGATGTTTTGTTGTTGCGTGAAATCCGGGACAGCCTGAGAAAATAGGCCTGCTATTGTATTAATAGCAAATTACGCTTATTGGGCGGGGGCTAGCGGCCAATTTTCTATAAATTTTGCAGCTGACTCAGACGCCGTGCCATGACGATGGCCGCCAGCAGGCTGGATGCGTCCGCCTGACCGGTACCCGCAATGTCGAACGCCGTGCCGTGGTCCGGGCTGGTGCGCACCAGCGGCAACCCGAGCGTCACATTGACGCCCTGCTCGACGCCCAGGTATTTCACCGGGATCAAGCCCTGGTCGTGGTACATCGCCAGCACCGCATCAAATTCACCCGGCTGGCCCGGTTTGGCGCGCGCGCGCATGAACACGGTATCGGGCGCGAACGGGCCGCTGACCTGCAACCCCAAAGCGCTTGCCGCCGCAATGGCGGGCGCGATGATGTCAATTTCTTCACGGCCAAACAGCCCACCTTCACCGGCATGGGGGTTGAGCCCGGCCACCGCGATACGCGGTGCACGGCCCAAACTGGCGCTCAAGGCCGCATGGGCAATGCGCAGCGTCTGCAACACGTTGTCAAACGTGACGGCCTCAAGCGCGTCGCGCAAGGACACATGAATGCTCACCAGCACCACGCGCAACTCATCATTGGCCAGCATCATGCGAACCGGCATCTCCGCCAGCGCCTTGTGCGTATGCGCCGCCGCCAGCGCTTGCAGCATTTCGGTGTGCCCCGGATAGTGGGTGCCGGGCGTGCCCGCGAGCGCCAGTGCTTCCTTGTTCAATGGCGCCGTGACCAGTGCGGCAATTTCACCACGTAAAGCGGCTTGCGCGGCCCAGGTCACGCACTCGGCGGCCAGTTTTCCCGCCTCGGCGCTCAGGCGGCCAAACGGCACCGGCTCGGCCAGAGCCCCGATCTGCAGCACCGGCAGGCAGCGCGGCGGCACGTTGAGGGCCTCGGCTGGGGACTCGATCAGCGCCACGGGTAGCGGGATGGCGCCGGCGTCGATCAACTTGGTCGCGCGCCGCAGGGTCGCGACATCACCCACCACAAAGCAGCCTCGTGTGAGTTCGGGCGCATCCCGGAACGCCTTGGCAATGATTTCAGGGCCAATGCCGGCGCAATCGCCGAGTGTGATGGCAATGGGTTTTTTCATGGGGCAGGGCGCTTTCAAGCCGGGTTGTCAATGTCAATGAATTCGTGCGCCAGGCCGAACTGGGCCGCCACCTGTGCCGCCACGGCGGGCGCACCATAGCGTTCACTGGCGTGGTGGCCGCAGGCCAGATAGGCCACGCCGCACTCGCGTGCCAAGTGCGCCTGCGGCTCAGAGATCTCGCCGGTGATGAAGGCATCGGCGCCAGCGGCAATGGCAGCTTCAAAATAGTTTTGCCCGCCGCCGCTGCACCACGCAACTTTTTTGATAGCGCTATGTGCAGGTCCGACGAGGGCTACAGGTCGATTCAGTACATATTCAATATGCTGGGCCAGCGTTTCGGCAGAGGCAAAACTGGCAGACGCCATCGGTTCGCCCAGAAACCCCAGTTCCTGTTCGCCAAAGCGCGTCAGCGCGCGCAGACCCAGTTTCAGACCCAGTTGCGCGTTGTTGCCCAGCTCCGCGTGCGCGTCCAGCGGCAGGTGGTAGGCGAACAGGTTGATGTCAGCGGCAAGCAGCAGGGCCAGCCGTGCTTTAAGCCAGCCCGTGATGCGCCCGTCCTGAGCGCGCCAGAATAAACCGTGATGGACAAAAATAGTGTCCGCTTGCGCGGCAATGGCCGCTTCGATCAGGGCCCGACTGGCGGTGACGCCGGAGACGATTTTGCGCACCGTGTCCGTGCCCTCGACCTGCAGGCCGTTTGGGCCGTAGTCGCGAAAGCGCTCGGGTTGTAGCAGGGCGTCAAAGGCTTGCAGTAATTGTGTCCGACGGGTCATGTTGAAAAAGGGTGGCGGGGCTCAAAAGTGCCGGGCTGGCATCAGTCGCTGCATTGTCAATGAATTTTTGCGTCGGCCAGCGGCTGCTCCGCTAAAGCTGAATCAAGGCTGCTGTCGCAGCCCTGGCCGACGGCGATCCAGCGTTGCGCCCAGCGGGCCAGGATCGGTGCCAGTCCAGCAGCCAGCCCGGGCGTCAGGCGCTGCAAGCGCGCCGGCAAAACATGCCGCAAAACAGCGACGGGTTCACACAAGGCGCCACAACGGTATTGACGCACATCGTCTTGCCAGCGTACGGCGATACAGGCGCCGTGACGACGCCCCGACAAAATGACGCCCAGGGGGCAGGGCTCCAGCAGGCAGCATATCCCGCAACCATTGCAGGGCGCGCCCCGCGGCGGCTTGGGCGCTGCGTCGAGGTGAACGAGGATGACCTGGCGATTCTTGAGCATGGAATGGCCGGACTGTACAACGTCCACCATGACAAAGCGCAAGCCTTGATAGTCCTCACAGCTGTTTTGGCGCTGCCTGGAGCCTACAATTTGGCGCTTCATCTCCTGGTTCACCTCATTACTGCAAGGGCGTTCAGCCCGTTTTTCTTATGAAACGTTTCTGGTTGTTGTTTTCGCAAGCGGTCACCGTGGTGCTGGCAGCCTATTTTGTGGTTGGCACACTCAAGCCCGATTGGCTGGCAAGCCGGTCAGCGAGTTCTAGCACCGTGGCCTTGACGGAGGCGCCTGCCAGCAGTCCGGGCGTGGTGCCGCCAGGCAGTTTCAGACTGGCGGCGCAAAAATCTTCTGCGGCGGTGGTCAGCATCAACACCAGCAAGGCAGCCCGGAATGACCCGCGCAACCAGGACCCGTGGTTCAGGTTCTTCTTTGGCGAGCAGGGCAATGAGCCGCAGGTGGGTCTGGGCAGTGGCGTGATTGTGAGTGCCAGTGGCTATATCCTGACCAACAACCATGTGGTCGAGAGTGCCGATGAAATTGAGGTCGTCCTGAACGACAGTCGCCGTGCGCGGGCCAAAGTGGTTGGCACCGACCCGGAGACCGACCTGGCGGTCTTGAAGATAGAACTCGACCGCCTGCCCGCGATTGTGCTGGGCAACTCCGATGCGCTTCAGGTGGGAGACCAGGTGCTGGCGATTGGCAACCCTTTTGGTGTTGGGCAAACCGTCACCAGCGGGATCATCAGTGCGCTCGGGCGCAATCAGTTGGGTATCAACACCTTTGAGAACTTCATCCAGACCGATGCTGCCATCAACCCCGGCAACTCGGGGGGTGCGCTGGTGGATACCAGCGGCAATCTGCTGGGCATCAACACGGCGATCTATTCGCGCTCGGGCGGCAGCATGGGCATTGGTTTCGCCATACCCGTGGCGACCGCCAAACTGGTGCTGGAAGGCATTGTGAAGGATGGGCAGGTCACACGCGGCTGGATTGGCGTGGAGCCCAACGATTTGTCGCCCGAACTGGCTGAAACCTTTGGCGTCAAGGCCAAAGAAGGGGTGATCATCACCGGGGTGCTGCAAGATGGACCAGCGGCGCGAGCCGGCATCAAGCCCGGTGATGTGATTACCCAGGTGGCGGGCAAGCCGGTCGGCAATGTGGCAGATTTACTGAGCAGTGTTGCTGCCTTGAAACCCGGGACAGCGTCCAAATTCAGCGTGCTGCGCCGTGACAGCCAGGTTGAGTTGGCCGTGACGCCCAGTGTGCGGCCCAAACAGCGCCGGCCAGCGCCCTAAATCGGAATCAGACGTTTGCGGCATCGGCCGCGTCGTCTGGTGCTGCCGTGTGCTTGATGAAGACTTTGGCCGAGAAAATGCCGACTTCATACAGCAGGACCATCGGAAGCAGCAAGGCAACCATGGAGACTGGATCGGGCGGTGTGACGAGACCGGCCACCGCTGCCGCACCGACGACAAAGTAAGTACGAAATGACTTCAACTGCGCCACCGTCACGATCCCCATCCGGGCCAGAATCACAACGACGATGGGCACTTCAAAAGCGACACCAAACGCGATGAACATGGTGATGACGAAGTCAAGATAAGCCTCAATGTCAGGACTGACCGCCACCGAGATCGGTGCCATGCGCTGGATCGCTGGAAAGGCTTGCCCGAAGACAAAGAAATAGCAGAACGCCGCACCCATGTAAAAAAGAACGGTGCTTGCCGCCACCAGCGGCAGCACAAGCTTCTTCTCGTGCTTGTAAAGGCCCGGGGCCACAAAGGCCCAGATCTGATAAAGAATCCAGGGCAGGGACAAACCAATGGCCGCCAGCACCGACACCTTGATCGGCACCAAAAACGGCGAGACCACGCCCACCGCGATCATGCGCGAGCCTTCAGGCAGCGCCTTGACCAGCGGCATCGCCAGCAAGTCGTAAAGATGGGAGGGGCCAGGGTAGAAAAGCAGCACCGCCAATACCGCGGCAATGCCATACACCGAGCGCAACAGCCGGTCGCGCAACTCAATCAGATGGGCGACAAACGGTTGTTCAGTGCCGGCGAGTTCATCTGTGTTGTTGACGGGATCAGTCATCAGTTAACTTTATGCGGCCGAAACCGGGCGACGCGAGCGGCACCTGACAGCGCTCGGGTGCGGATGCCGGCGCGGGCTTTGTACCAGTTGGGCGTGGCGCCCTGCTTGACCCGCCATTTTTTGTTCGGGTGCCGGTAGGCCGGGGGTGTGGGAGAAAAATCATTGAACGGTGTGTCGGCGGCCTGCGCGGTGGCGTCGGCCCAGTTTTTCTCGAAATCGGCAGCACTGGTCTGGATGGTGTTGTCCACGTCACGCACCGCGCTTTCAACCGTGTCTTTCATTTTCTTGAGCTCGTCGAGATCCATGGACCGGTTGACTTCGTCCTTGACGTCGGCCACATAGCGCCGCGCCCGTCCCAGCAAGGTGCCGATGGTCTTGGCCAGACCCGGCAGCTTTTCCGGGCCAATCACGATCAGGGCGATGCCACCGATGATGGCCAGCTTGGTGATGCCAATATCAATCACTTACAGATGTCCTGCCGACCTGCCAATGCCAACATCTGGCCCATCAGGCCTTGGTCTTGGCTTCGACATCAATCGTTTCTTTGGCCGCGGTGGCGCTGGAGGCCACCTGCTGCGGCGCAGCGGCCGGTGCGTCGGCGGCTTTGTCCGAGCCCTCTTTCATGCCATCTTTGAAACCCTTGACCGCGCCGCCCAGATCCGAGCCGATGTTGCGGAGCTTTTTGGTACCAAAAATCACAATGATGATGACCAAAAAAATAAGCAGATGTGTTGTCGAAAATCCCATGAGTTTCTCCTGTCGAGTTGAGCCAATTTTAGTCGGCGAAGTACGGCCTGCGCGAAATGCTTTGAATATTAACCCTTGAGCCATGGGCGCGCGCCGCCCATCACGTGGATATGCAGGTGTCGCACCTCCTGGCGCCCCTCGTCGCCAGTGTTGCAGAGGATGCGAAACCCCCCCTGTGGGTAAGGATTACAGCCTTGCTGCAAGGCCAGTTGGGGCGCCAGCGCCAGCATGTGCCCGAGCAGCGCTGCCTGTTCGGATCCGACATGTGCCATGGACGGAATGTGCCGCTTGGGGATCATCAAAAAGTGCACCGGCGCCCACGGATGGATGTCATCGAAGACAAAGATTTCATCGTCCTGATACACCACTTTGGATGGAATCTTGCCCGCCACAATGTTGCAGAACAGGCAGTTGGGGTCACTGTCAACGATGTCATTCATCATGCGGGGAACTCCATGGGTAAGCCCTTGTTCATGCGCACCATGCCGGTGACGATGCGGTACAGAAACCAGGCTGAAATGACCAGCCAGGCGATCCAGCCGGGTATATAAAAGAGCAGCCACAAGGGTGCTGTCACCAGATAAAGCAAGGCGGCAATGATGACGGTGCGGATGCGCCAGGAGAAGTGCGAGGCGTGCCAGGTGCCCTCGGCGTCCGAGCGCTTCACCAGGTCAATCACCAGGGCGACGATCAGCAGCACCGGGCCAAACTGGCCGCCCGGAATCAGGGCGCCAATGGCCACGATCAGGTGCAGGATGTAGCTGATGGTTCCGATGGTGTTGAGCGATTGCAGCTCCAGCAGCTTGGCGCGGTCCAGATCAGGGTTGTTGTCGGGGTTGGAATAGTCCTGGGTCATTGCGCGGCTCCGGGTTGTTCGTCTTCACGCGCGGTCACCTTGCGCATGGCTTTCTCTTCGATGCCGCTGGTTCCCGCGCGCCGGTCCAGCTCAACCACCACATCGGCCGGGCTCAGGCCATAGTGCGCCAGCGCAATCATGCAGTGAAACCACAGATCAGCCACTTCGTAGACGACTTTTGTCTTGTCGCCGCCGTTATCCGCGTCTTTGGCGGCCATCACGACCTCGGTCGCTTCCTCGCCGATTTTTTTCAGGAACGCATTAGGCCCTTTGTGCAGCAGGCGTGCGACATAACTGGTGTCCGGGTCACCGCCGTTTTGCGGCAGCCGGCTCTCGATGACCCGTGCCAGATGGGCCAAGGTGTCAGAAGTTGAAGTGTTGGCTGTCATGAACGCCTATTTGTAGATGGTTTGCGGGTCTTTCAAGACCGGATCGGTAACTTTCCACTCGCCATTTTCATACACCCGGTAGAAACAACTGTGGCGCCCGGTGTGGCAGGCAATGCCGGGTGTGTGGCCGGTCTGCGTGACCTTGAGCAAAATCACGTCCTGGTCGCAGTCGATGCGAATTTCATGCACTATTTGCACGTGGCCGGACTCTTCGCCCTTGAACCACAGTTTATTGCGCGAGCGGCTGAAGTACACGGCCCGGCCCAGCTCAGCCGTTTTTTGCAGGGCCTCGCGGTTCATCCAGGCCAGCATCAGCACGTCGTTGCTGCCTTGTTCTTGCGCAATCGCCGGCATCAGGCCTTGCGAGTCCCATTTGAGTTCATCGAGCCAGTTCATGAGGGCCTTGTCCGAGAGTGATTTTTACTATTAAATGAATAGCTGCTCACGCAGCGCTGACGGGGGCTAAAGGCCAAAATGTCTTTATATTCTGACCGGTATGCCGCGCGCGGCCATGTGCGCCTTGGCTTGCGCCACGGTGAACTCGCCGTAATGGAAGATGCTGGCGGCCAGCACCGCGTCAGCCCCCCCGATCTGGATGCCGTCGGCCAGATGGTCCAGCGTGCCGACACCGCCCGAGGCAATCACCGGCACGCTGACCGCGTCGCTCACGGCGCGTGTCAGGGCCAGGTCAAAACCAGCCTTGGTGCCGTCGCGGTCCATGCTGGTGAGCAAAATTTCACCGGCACCGAGCTCGGCCATCAGGCGTGCCCAGATCACGGCGTCCAGACCGGTGTTCTTGCGCCCACCGTGGCTGTAAACGTCCCAACCCTCACCCACTGCCTGACCGTTGGCATCGAGTCGACCGACATCGGTTGCCAGGCGGCGCTTGGCGTCGATGGCCACCACGATGCACTGGGCGCCGTACTTGCGCGAGGCGTCCCGGATCACCTGCGGGTTCGCTATGGCCGCTGAGTTGAAGCTGGTCTTGTCGGCCCCGGCGTTGAGCAGGCGGCGCACATCGTCCACCGTGCGCACGCCACCACCCACCGTCAAGGGAATGAACACCTGGCTGGCGACCGCCTCAATGATGTGCAGAATCAGGTCGCGCCCGTCACTGGTGGCGGTGATGTCCAGGAACGTCAGTTCATCAGCGCCTTGATCGTTGTAGCGCGCCGCGATTTCCACCGGGTCGCCGGCGTCGCGCAGCTCGACAAAATTGACACCTTTGACGACTCGGCCGCCGGTGACATCGAGGCAGGGGATGATGCGTTTGGCGAGCACTATGTAGTCCGCCGTTTAGCCGTTGAGCTCATTGGCCCGCTCCTGCGCGGCTTCAAAATCGAGGTCGCCGCTGTAAATGGCACGGCCGCAGATCACACCCTCAATACCTTCGTTTTCGACCGCACACAGCGCTTCAATGTCGGCCATGCCAGACAGACCGCCGGAGGCAATCACCGGAATGGTCAGCGCCTGTGCCAGACGAACGGTGGCCTCAATGTTGATGCCGCTGAGCATGCCGTCGCGGCTGATGTCGGTGTAGATGATGGATTCGACGCCGTAGTCTTCAAACTTCTTGGCCAGGTCCACCACGTCGTGGCGGGTCAGTTTGCTCCAGCCGTCGGTGGCGATCTTGCCGTCGCGCGCATCCAGGCCAACGATGATGTGGCCGCCAAAGGCGGTGCAGGCGTCCTGCAAAAAGCCAGGATTTTTGACCGCGGCCGTGCCGATGATCACATAGCGCAGGCCGGCATCCAGATAACGCTCGATGGTGTCAAGGTCGCGAATGCCGCCGCCCAACTGCACATCCACCTCGCTGCCCACGTCTTTCAGAATTTTCCGAATCGCCAGCTCGTTCTTGGGATGCCCGGCAAAAGCACCATTCAAATCAACCAGATGCAGGCGGCGGGCGCCTTTATCGACCCAGTTGCGTGCCATGACGAATGGCTCTTCGCTGAAAGTGGTGGATTGATCCATGTCGCCTTGTTTGAGGCGTACACAGTGGCCGTCTTTTAAGTCAATTGCAGGGATTAAAAGCATGATGCTTCGAGTGGGTGGAGGAAAAGGGCTGTGAAAACGCTAATTCCATCGCTAATTCGATGCGAGACTAGGCGCATCGCCGTCGACAGCGCTTTGGCGCGGCAAGGCGGTGCAACGGCGTATCGCATTGAAGTAGTAATGGAATCAAGGGTTCCAGTGAAGGAAATTGCGGTAGAGGGCTAGACCGTGCTCGGCGCTTTTTTCAGGATGAAATTGGGTGGCAAAAATATTATCGCGCGCAATGGCTGAACTGAAGCGTTGCCCATAGTCGGTCTCGCCCACGCTGTGGCGCGCATCTGACGGTTGGGCGTAGTAACTGTGTACAAAGTAGAAGTAGCTGCCGTCCGGCACGTCGCCCCACACCGGGTGCGGCGGGCCACCGTGGTTGTTGCGCCAGACCTGGTTCCAGCCCATTTGCGGCACCTTGTAACGGCTGCCATCGGGCTGTAACCGGTCGGCTAATTCAAATTTGAGCACCTCGCCGTGGATCAAGCCCAAGCCAGGTGTGTCGCCCTCGGCGCTGTGGTCAAGCAGCATTTGCATGCCGACGCAGACGCCAAACAGGGGCTTATGGGCGGCAGCTTCCAGCACCGAGGCTTGCAAACCCGATTCACGCAGCTCACGCATGCAGTCGGGCATGGCGCCCTGGCCGGGTAACACGACGCGTTCGGCTGCGCGCACTTCATCGGGGTGGGCGGTGATGATCACCTGAAACCCGGTGCCAGCCGCCGCTGCTTGCACCGCTTGGGACACCGAACGCAAATTGCCCATGCCGTAGTCGACCACCGCCACGGTCTTGCCAGACACACTTGTAACTACTGAATTCATAGCTGCTTACGCAATAGGGACGGGGGCTAGAGGCCTATTTGGCTTGTAAAACTACAATGTGCCTTTGGTCGAGGGAATTTGCCCCAAGGCGCGCGGATCGAACTCCAGCGCGGCGCGCAGGGCGCGGGCGAAGGCCTTGAACACGGTCTCGGCCTGGTGGTGCGCGTTCTCGCCCTTCAGGTTGTCAATGTGCAGCGTCACAAACGCGTGGTTGACAAAGCCCTGAAAAAACTCATGCGCCAGTTGGGCATCGAAAGTGCCGATCATGCCGCTCTTGAACGGCACGTCCATCACCAAGCCGGGACGGCCGGAAAAATCGATCACCACGCGACTCAAGGCCTCGTCCAGCGGCACATAAGCATGGCCGTAACGGCGTATGCCTTTTTTGTCGCCAACAGCCTGATGGACCGCTTGCCCGAGCGTGATGCCCACGTCTTCGACCGTGTGGTGGCCGTCGATGTGCAGGTCCCCGGTGGCCTGGATGTCGAGGTCGATCAGGCCGTGGCGCGCGATCTGGTCGAGCATGTGGTCAAAAAAACCGATGCCGGTCGATAGATGCGATTGACCGCTGCCGTCGAGGTTGACCTTGACGGTGATGCGGGTCTCGGCAGTGTTGCGAGTGACTTCGGCGGTGCGCGCGGGCACAAGAGCGATGGGCGTGGACATAAGCGTGAATGTTAACGTGAAAGTTGTGGCGCGTTCAGAGGCAGTTTCGCAGCGCCGCCAGCATCTGCTGGTTTTCATCCTTTGTTCCCACCGTCAAACGCAGGCAGTTGGCCAGCAAGGGGTGCAGGGTGGAGACATTCTTGACCAGCACCTTGCGCAATCGCATGCCTTCAAAGGTCTTTTGCGCGTCAGGTACGCGCACCAGCAACATGTTGGCCTCGCTGGGGTAGGCGTGCACGCCGGGCAACTTGGCCAACTCTTCAAAAAGAAGAGCACGTTGGGCCCGCAGATCAAGGGCTTGCGCTGCAAATACTTCCTGGTGTTCGAGCGCAAACAGGGCGCACTCGCAATTCAAAACGCTCACGTTGTAGGGCGGGCGCACCTTGTCGATCTCGGCGATCAACTCGCGCCGGCCCATCAGGTAACCCAGGCGGATACCGGCCAGCCCAAATTTGGAGAGCGTTCGCAGCAGCAGCACGTGGTGATGCCGCGCCAGCCGGTCGATGTAGCTTTTGCTGGAAAACGGCTGGTAGGCTTCGTCGATGACCACCAGGCCGCCTTGCGCACCCGCTGCTTCGATGACGCTCTCGATCACCGCGTCATTCCACAAATTGGCCGTGGGGTTGTTGGGGTAGGCCAGATAGGTGAGGGTGGGTTGGTGTTCCTTGATGGCTGCCAGCATGGCGCCTTCGTCCAGCTCGAAATCTTCGGTCAGTGCCACACCGTGAAAGTCCAGTCCCTGCAACTGCGCGCTCAGGGCGTACATCACAAAGCCCGGCACCGGGGCCAGCACACTGGCCTTTTTGAAACCGTTGGCGCTGCTGGCCGGCACGGCGCAGGCCAGCGCCAGCAGGCTGATGAGCTCGTCGGAGCCGTTGCCCAGCATCAAGTCAAAGCCCTCGGGCATCGTGGCATAGTGGGCCAGTGCCTGGCGTAAATTATTCACCCGCGCATCCGGGTAGCGGTTGAGTGCCAATGCGCCCAGCCGTTGCCCCAGCGCTTGTTGCAGGGCGGGCGGCAGGCGATGCGGGTTCTCCATGGCATCGAGCTTGACCATGCCGGTTGAATCCTGGATGGCATAGGCGTGCATGGACTGCACGTCGGGGCGGATCACTGGTCGTCTACCCGCGTCCAATGCGCTCATGGGTTCATTCGCATGGGCGGCACAGTGGCGAGCCGTAGCTCCGCCGCACGGGCATGTGCCTGCAGCCCTTCGCCATAGGCCAGTTCAGCCGCAATCAGTCCCAGTGTTTGGGCACCGGCTTCGCTGACCTCGATCAGGCTGCTGCGCTTTTGAAAGTCATAGACACCCAGTGGTGATGAAAAACGCGCTGTGCCGCTGGTGGGCAGCACGTGGTTCGGTCCGGCGCAGTAGTCGCCCAAAGATTCGCTGGTGTAGGCGCCCAGAAAAATGGCGCCGGCGTGCTTGAGCAGCGGCTCCCAGCGCTGCGGGTCACGGCTTGACACTTCCAGATGCTCGGGCGCTATGGCGTTGCTGATCGCGCAGGCTTCGTCCATGTCGCGGGTATGAATCAAGGCGCCACGGCCATTGAGTGACTTGGCGATGATCTCGCGCCTTGGCATGTCAGGCAGCAGACGGTTGATGCTCTGTTGCACCAACTCGATATAAGCCAGGTCGGGACACAGCAAAATGCTTTGCGCCAACTCATCGTGCTCGGCCTGGCTGAACAAATCCATCGCCACCCAGTCGGGTGGCGTGCTGCCGTCAGCCAACACCAAAATTTCGCTCGGGCCGGCAATCATGTCGATGCCGACGGTGCCAAAGACACGCCGTTTGGCGGCCGCCACGTAGGCGTTGCCGGGGCCGGTGATTTTGTCGACCTTGGGGATTGTTTGTGTGCCATAGGCCAGCGCCGCCACGGCTTGGGCGCCACCGACCGTAAAGGCACGGGTCACGCCGGCCACATAGGCCGCGGCCAGCACCAGCGCGTTCTTTTCACCTTTGGGCGTGGGCACCACCATGATGATCTCGCCCACGCCCGCCACGTGGGCCGGGATGGCGTTCATCAACACGCTCGATGGATAGGCCGCCTTGCCGCCGGGCACATAGATGCCGACGCGGTCCAGCGGCGTGACCTTTTGGCCCAGCAGCGTGCCGTCGGCGTCAACGTAGCTCCAGCTCTCGCCACAGGCCTTTTTTTGCGCTTCGTGGTAGCTGCGCACGCGCGCGGCGGCGGCTTGCAGGGCTTCGCGCTGAACAGCGGGAATGGCCTCGAAGGCGGCTTTCAGCTCGGCCTGCGTCAGCTCCAGCTCCGCCAGGGTGACGGCATTCAAGGCGTCAAAGCGCTGGGTGTACTCCAGCACCGCCGCGTCGCCGCGATGCTGCACGTCCAACAGGATGTCGGCCACGCGCTGCTCGATGGCGGCATCGGCCGCCGCCGACCAATGCAGTCGCGCTTTGAAATCAGCCTCAAATGTGCTGCTGGCGGTTGATAGACGGACAGCAGTAGCTGTAATGGGCATGGCAATTTCACCCCTAAATTACTGGCTAATGGCGGATGCAAAAGCGTCGATGATCTTGCGAATCGGGGCCTGCTTGAGTTTGAGCGCCGCCTGATTCACCACCAGCCGCGAGCTGATGTCCATGATGTGCTCGACTTCCACCAGATGATTGGCCTTGAGCGTGTTGCCGGTGGAGACCAGATCCACAATCGCGTCCGACAAGCCCACCAGCGGCGCCAACTCCATGCTGCCGTAGAGCTTGATCAGGTCGACATGGACGCCTTTGGCCGCAAAAAATTCGCGCGAGATGGCCACATATTTGGTCGCCACCCGCAGGCGTGAGCCTTGTTTGACCGCCGAGGCGTAGTCGAAATCGGCGCGCACAGCCACACTGATGCGGCACTTGGCAATCTGCAAATCCAGCGGCTGGTACAAACCGTCGCTGCCATGCTCCAGCAGCGTGTCTTTGCCGGTGATGCCCAGATCGGCGCCGCCGTATTGCACGTAGGTCGGCACATCGGAGGCGCGTACCACCAGCACACGCACGTTGGGCTGGTTGGTGGTCAGGATGAGCTTGCGCGATTTTTCGGGGTCTTCCAGGACCTCAATGCCGGCGGCGCGCAGCAGCGGCAAGGTTTCTTCGAAGATGCGGCCTTTGGAGAGTGCGAGTGTGATCATGGTGTTTTTTTATTTGATTCGCTCAATATCAGCGCCCAGGCCACGCAGCTTGGCCTCCATCTGATCGTAGCCTCGGTCCAGGTGGTAGATGCGCTCCACCACCGTTTCACCGTCGGCGACCAGGCCCGCGATGACCAGGCTGGCAGAGGCGCGCAGGTCGGTTGCCATGACGGTGGCGCCGGAGAGTTTTTCAACCCCTTCCACCACCGCTACCTTGCTGTCGATCTGGATATTGGCGCCCAGGCGAACCATCTCGTTCACGTGCATGAACCGGTTCTCAAAAATGGTCTCGGTGACCACTGCCGTGCCGTGCGAGATGCAGTTCAGCGCCATGAACTGCGCCTGCATGTCGGTGGGAAAGCCCGGGTACTCGGTGGTGCGAAAGCTCTGGCTCTTGAGCCGGCCCTGCGACTGGACTCGAATGCCGCCTTCGACCCGGGCGACGGTAGCGCCCGCATCGCGCAGCTTTTCGACCACAGCCTCCAGATGATCAATGCGGCCATGTTTGAGTAACACGTCGCCGCCGGTTGCCGCCACGGCGCACATGAAAGTGCCCGTCTCAATGCGATCCGCCACGACCTGATGGGTGCAGCCATGCAGCGACTCGACGCCTTGAATGCGGATGCGACTGCTGCCATGGCCTTCAATGTTGGCCCCCATCTTGATCAGCATCTCGGCCAAGTCCGTAATTTCTGGTTCCTGCGCTGCGTTTTCCAGGATGGTGACACCCTCGGCCAGGGTGGCTGCCATCAGAAAGTTTTCGGTTCCGGTGACCGTCACCATGTCCGTGGCAATGCGCGCACCTTTCAGGCGCGTCCAGCCCTTTGGTAATTTGGCGATCATGTAACCGTGTTCCACCACAATCTCGGCGCCCATGGCCGTCAAGCCCTTGATGTGCTGGTCCACCGGACGCGAGCCAATGGCACAACCGCCCGGCAGGGAGACGGTCGCCTCGCCAAAACGGGTCAGGAGCGGGCCCAGTGCCAGCACCGAAGCGCGCATGGTCTTGACCAGTTCATAGGGCGCCTCGGGTGAGCTCAGGGCGCTGGCATCGACTGTCACCCTGCCGTCATCGCTGCGCTCGGCCGCCACGCCCATGTTGCGAATCAGCTTGAGCATGGTGGCCACGTCCTGCAATCGTGGCACGTTGGTCAGCGTCACAGGTGCGCTAGTCAGCAGGCAGGCGCACAACTCGGGCAGGGTGGCGTTTTTGGCGCCCGAAATCAGCACTTCGCCCTTCAGTGAGCGGCCACCGCGAATCAGTAATTTGTCCATCGGATCAGTTCATAAAAATTAGGAGGCGCGCGCTGGTGCTGCCACGCCGGGGGTTGGCCCTCATTGAGGTGATGCCGCCCATTCGGCTGGCGTGAACGCCTTGATCGACAAAGCGTGCACCTCGTTGCTGTGTATTTTTTCACCCAAGGTGGCGTAGACCCGCTGGTGGCGTTTGATGGCGCGCAGGCCTTCAAATTCGGGCGACACGATGGTGGTGTACCAATGCTGGCCGTCGCCCGTGAGTTCGATGTGCTCGCAGAGCAGGTTGGCGGCAATGATGTTCTTGATCTCGTCTGCAGTCATGTCAACACCTCAAAAATTAAAAAAGTCAGGAACGAAGTTTGTAGCCGGTGCGCAGCAGCGTGACAGCCACCGTGCTCACCACGGCCAGCGCAACGCCGACCACCCCCAGGCTCAGCCATGGCGACACATCGCTGACACCAAAACAGCCGTAACGAAAGCCATCAATCATGTAGAAAAATGGATTGAGGTTGCTCACGGTCTGCCAGAACGGTGGCAATGAATGAACGGAATAAAAGACGCCGCTCAAAAAGGTCATGGGCATGACCACAAAGTTCTGAAAGGCCGCCAGCTGATCAAATTTGTCGGCCCACAAACCGGCTATCAGCCCCAGCGTGCCCATCAGCGCGGCGCCCAGCACGGCAAAGGTGAGTAGCCACCCCGGCGATACAAAATAGATGTCCGTGAAAAAGGCCGATACGGCAAACACACCCACACCGACGACCAAGCCCCGCACGACGGCCGCGCCGACGTAGGCCACAAACCAGTTCATGTAGGACAGCGGTGTGAGCAGCAAAAACACCAGGTTGCCCATCATTTTGCTCATGATCAAGGACGACGAACTGTTGGCAAATGCGTTTTGCAGCACACTCATCATGGCCAGACCGGGCACCAGAAAAGCGGTGTATTTGATGGTGTCGTAGACCTTGACGTGCGACTCCAGCGCGTGGCCAAAGATCAACAAGTAGAGCATGGCGGTCAATACCGGCCCGGCCACGGTCTGAAACGCCACGCGCCAGAAGCGCAGCACTTCCTTGTAGAAAAGCATCTTCCATCCGGTCATGTTGCCAGTGCCCCCTTGGCCTGGAGGCTGGCGACTGCGCCAGGGCTGCTTGCCTCGTCGCCATTCGCCGCCATCACCGAGAGAAACACATCTTCCAGATCGGCGCGCCGGATTTCCACGTCCAGCGCGGTCAAGCCGGCTTCACGGACCGCCGCCAGGTATTGCTCAATGGCCTGTGCGTCCTGCGCGGGGAACTGCACCACGCGTCCGGTCACGCGGGCTTGGGCTGCCAGCGTCTGGGGTAGCTCGCCGTCAATCTTGAAGCGCAGCAGGTTGCTGGTGCCTGACTTGAGCAAGGCACTGGTACTGTCCAGCGCCACCACCCGGCCAGATTTGAGCATGGCGATGCGGCCGCACAAGGCTTCGGCTTCTTCCAGATAATGCGTGGTCAACAGCACGGTGTGGCCGAGCTTGTTGAGTTTGCTGATGAATTGCCACAGGGTCTGGCGCAGTTCCACATCCACGCCTGCGGTCGGCTCGTCGAGCACGATCACCGGCGGTTTGTGCACCAGGGCTTGCGCCACCAGCACGCGCCGCTTCATACCACCCGAGAGTTGCCGCATATTGGCGTTGGCTTTGTCGGTCAGGCCCAGACTCTCCAGCAACTCATCAATCCAGGCATCGTTGCGGCGGATGCCAAAGTAACCCGACTGGAAGCGCAGCGCCTCGCGCACGTTGAAAAACGGATCAAACACCAGTTCTTGCGGCACCACGCCCAGTTTGCGCCGCGCTTGCGCGTAATCCAGTTGCACATCGTGCCCCAGCACCGTCACGGTGCCTGAATTAGCGCGGGTCAGACCGGCCAGAATGCTGATCAGCGTGGTCTTGCCCGCGCCGTTAGGCCCCAGCAGGCCAAAAAATTCGCCCTCTTCGACATCCAGGCTGACGCGGTCGAGCGCCAGAAAAGTGCTGCCTTGGGGTCCGCGGGGAGAAGGATAGGCTTTGGAGACTGACTGAAAGGAGATGGCGGGCATGACAGACCGCTAGTTTACCGGGGCCGGCGCTGTGGGCGGCGTGGCCGCCAGCAACTCGACCACACCATACAGCGCTGCCAGATCAGCGAGCCGTTTGGGGAGACCCTGCGTCGAGAAGCGCTTGCCTTGAGCCAATGCAGCGCGCCGGAATTCAAGCAACACGGCCAGCGCCGACGAGTCAAATCGGTTCAAAGGGCTGGCATCCACAACCGCCTCTGGGCCCGGGAGCGAAGCCAGGTCTTGCACCAGAGCCCGCAGGCACACGGTGGCCTGGCGCTGGGTCAATTCTTGCGGCAAGACCAGCATGGTCATCCCTTCTTGGCGTTGGTCTTGTTGCGTTCCACCAGGGTGGCAATCAGGCCGTCAATGCCTTTGGCATTGATTTCCTGCGCAAACTGGCTGCGGTAGGTGTCGACCAGCCACACACCCAGTACATTCAGGTTATAAATTTTCCAGCCTGCACCTTCGCCAGGCGTCCTTTCCAGTCGGTAGTCGAGTTGAACCGGGTCGCCCCGACCCTTGATTTCAGTGCGTACGACCACTTCTTTATCGTCAGCGCCCGAGTGCATGGGTTTGACGCTGAAGGTCACGTCGTTGACCTGGGTCAAGGCACCGGCATAGGTGCGCACCAGCAAAATCTTGAACTCTTCCTGCAAGCGCTGTTGCTGTTCGGGCGTGGCCTGGCGCCACTTGGGCCCCACCGCCGAGGCCGTCATGCGTTTGAAATCAACGTTGGGCATCACCAGGGTGTCCACCAAGGCAACGATCCGGGAAACGTCGCCGCTTTGAACTGATTTGTCGGCCTTGATGCTGTTGAGAACCTCGGTGGACAAACGTTTGATGAAAGCATCGGCTGCTTCATCCGCCGCGTGTACTGGCATCGCCAGTACACCCATGGCGCCCACAACAAGCGCCGCAAAAAGATGACTGAATAAACGACGTTTCATGGTTTGGCTTTCTCGTCGCCGGACGGGCCGGACTCTTTTAAAGTTTGAACCCAGGCCCGGGTGCGCTCGCGGGCCTTCGAAAGATCCTGCTTCACAGGAGACTTTTCAACCTCGCCATCATCGGGCGGGTTGCCATCGTAAATGCTGCTGCGACGACGTTGAAGATAGGCGTCGCGGGTAAAAGTGTATTTGTCCAGCGCCACGGCTTCCAGCATGCTGGAGGCTCCCAGCAAGGAGGCCCGTGTGTCCACCAGGCGCAGCAAAATGACGCTGTTGCGGGTTGGAATGTGCTCGATGCCCGAGACCAAGTCGCCTTGTGCATCGACGGGCAGCGCCGCCGTGTCACGCAGCGTGGACGGTCCCAGCAAGGGCAGTACCAGGTAAGGGCCGGGCGCGACACCCCAATAGCCCAGGGTATGCCCAAAATCCTTGGTGTGACGTTCAATCCTCATCTCGGACGCCACATCCAGAATGCCGCCCAGACCGAGGAAGGTATTGACGCCAAAACGCATGAAACTATTGGCCGCTGGCTCGCCCTTGAACTGCAAGGTATTGTTCACACCCGACCAGGCATCCTGCAAGTTGGCAAAGAAGTTGCGGACACCCCGGCGTACCGGTGCGGGCAAGACGTCCTGATAGGTTGTGGCCACCGGCTTGATGACCGCGACATCGACTGCATCATTGAACTGGTAAACCCCGCGATTAAAAGGCTCCAGCGGATCGTGCGGATTGGCATCGGGCCCACTGGCGCAGCCAGTGAGGGCCATCAAAAGCAAAACAAGGCCTGCCCATGGCGTATGGCGCGGCAGATCAAGAACCCTTTGACGCATTTGGCCACTCCCGGTCATTTTTTGACCCCATCGGCAGCAGGCGTGCTGCTATCGGCAGCCTTGCTGAACAAAAATTGACTGATCAGATTTTCCAGCACCACCGCCGACTGCGTGCTGGAGATGGTGTCACCAGCGGCCAGCGTTTTCTCATCGGCACCGGGCTCCAGCCCCAAATATTGCTCACCGAGCAAGCCGCTGGTGAGAATTTTAAGGGAACTGTCCTTGGGGAATACATACTGCTTTTCCAGTGCCAGGGTCACGCGGGCCTGAAATGATTTGTCATCAAACACTATTTTTTCTACCCGGCCGACCACCACGCCCGCACTGCGGATTGCTGCTTTGGGCTTGAGTCCGCCAATGTTGTCAAATTTGGCGCTCACCTGGTAGGTTTTTTCAAAACTCAGGGTCAACAAATTGGCTGCCTGCAAGGCCAGGAACAGAATGGCCGCCGCCCCGATCAGCACAAACAGGCCAACCCAGACATCATTTTTCGAGCGTTGCATATTTTTTCTCTTCGATTTGTTCGGTCTTCACACCGTAAACATCATGGCGGTCAGAATGAAATCAAGTCCCAGCACGGCCAGCGATGCCACGACCACGGTGCGCGTGGTGGCGCTGGCGACGCCTTCGGGGGTGGGTTGCGCCTCAAAACCCTGCAGCAGCGCGATAAAAGTCACGGTAAAACCAAACACAATGCTTTTGACAATGCCGTTGCCCAGGTCTTGCCAGACATCGACACCCTCCTGTATCTGGCTCCAGAATGAACCACCATCGACCCCAATCATCAGCACGCCCACCACCCAACCACCAATGATGCCCATGGCGCTAAACACGGCGGCCAGCAAGGGCATGGTGATCACACCGGCCCAGAAGCGCGGTGCCAGAATGCGCTGTACCGGGTCCACCGCCATCATCTCCATGACGCTGATTTGTTCGCCCGCTTTCATCAGCCCGATCTCCGCGGTGAGCGAGGTACCGGCCCTGCCGGCAAACAACAAGGCGGTCACCACCGGACCCAGTTCGCGCACCAGCGTGAGGGTCACCAGCAGGCCCAGGGCGGAGGATGAGCCGTAGCGCTGCAGCGTGTAGTAGCCCTGCAAGCCAAATACAAAACCGACAAACAAGCCCGACACCGCGATGATGGCCAGCGAGTAGTTGCCCAGAAAGTGAATCTGGTCGCGGATCAGGCCGAAGCGTTTGAAGCTCGGCCCCAAGGTGGTCAGCAGGCGAATGAACAGGCGCGCGCCCAGGCCCAAGTTGGCCAGTTGACCGCGCGCGGCAAAGCCGATATCAGCGGGTTTGTACCAACTCATGGCGTTGCTCCTGCACTGAAATCTTCTTCAATCGACGGACCGGGGTAATGGAAGCGCACCGGGCCGTCTGATAAGGCATTCACATACTGGTAGACCAGCGGATCGGTGCTCTGGCGCACTTGCTCGGGCGTGCCCTGAGCGGCGATTTTGCCGTTGGCCAGAATGATGACGTGGTCCGAAATGGCGAAGGTCTGCTCCAGCTCGTGCGAGACGAAAACGCTGGTCAGGCCCATGGAGTCATTGAGCTGGCGGATCAAACGCGCCGCAATGGCGAGTGAAATGGGGTCCAGGCCGGAAAACGGCTCGTCGTACATCACCAGTTCCGGGTCCAGTGCAATGGCGCGTGCCAGCGCAACGCGCCGCGCCATGCCGCCCGACAGATCGCTGGGCATCAGGTCGCGCGCGCCGCGCAAGCCGACTGCATTGAGTTTCATCAGGACAATGTGGCGAATCAGAGGGTCTGAGAGGTTGGTGTGTTCGCGCAAGGGAAACGCCACGTTCTCAAACACCGACAAATCGGCGAACAGGGCGCCAAACTGAAACAACATGCCCATGCGTCGGCGCGCCGCGTAGAGCTGGGCCTGGTTCATCGGCGTGACATCCTGCCCGTCGAACAGCATCTCACCCGACTTGGCCCGGTTTTGACCACCGATCAGGCGCAGGATGGTGGTTTTTCCGCCCCCCGATGCGCCCATGAGCGCCGTGACCTTGCCACGCGGTACCGACATGGAAATATTGTCCAAAACCACCTGCTCACCGTAGCCAAAGGTGAGATTTCGCAGTTCAACAAGGGATTCGGGATTGGGGGCCATTTGGGGTGTTGAAAAAACAAGGCCGGGTCTTGCCCGGCCCCTGCATCATAAGGGATTACACGGACTCGGGCCTGCGCCCGCCCGCCCCAAGCCCGGCCTGGAATCCCAGGTGGACGATCTCAGCGTGGCAGATTGCTGAATCCCATCAGGAATTCGTCCACCGCTCGCGCTGCCTGGCGACCTTCGCGAATCGCCCACACCACCAGACTCTGGCCGCGGCGCATGTCGCCCGCCGCAAACACCTTGGCCACATTGGTGGCGTAGCCGCCGCTGAACTCGGTGGTCGCCTTGGCGTTGCCGCGTGCGTCCTTGGCGACGCCAAAAGCCTCCAGCACCGTGGCGACCGGATGGACAAAACCCATGGCCAGCAACACCAAATCGGCCTGGTAGGTTTTCTCGGTACCGGCAATCTCTACCATCTGGCCGTCCTTGAACGCAACATGGACGGTCTTGATGCCTGTGAGTTTGCCTTTTTCACCGATGAATTCCTTGGTGGAAACGGCGAACTCACGGGTGCAACCCTCCTCGTGGCTGGAACTGGTGCGCAGTTTCATGGGCCAATTGGGCCAGGTCAGCGGCCGGTTTTCCTCCGCCGGGGGTTGCGGCATCACCTCAAATTGGGTGACGCTGGCCGCGCCATGGCGGTTGCTGGTGCCGACGCAGTCAGAGCCGGTGTCGCCGCCGCCAATCACGATGACGTGTTTGTCCGTGGCACGCAACTGGCCCTTCAGCTTGTCACCGGCGTTGACCTTGTTTTGCTGGGGCAAAAACTCCATGGCGAAATAAATGCCATCCAGATCGCGCCCCGGCACGGGCAGGTCACGCGACTGCTCGGCGCCGCCGGTCAGCAACACGGCGTCAAAGTCTTGTTGCAACTGAGCGGGAGAAATTGTTTCTTTGGCCCAGTTGGTGACCTTGGAGCCCTTGGGCATGGCGCCGACCAGGACTCCGGTGCGAATCGTCACGCCCTCTTGTTGCAGCTGTTCCACACGGCGGTCGATGTGCGACTTTTCCATCTTGAAATCAGGAATGCCATAACGCAGCAAGCCGCCGACGCGGTCGTTTTTCTCGAACAGGGTGACGTCGTGGCCGACCCGCGCCAGCTGCTGCGCTGCCGCCATGCCGGCCGGGCCGGAGCCCACCACCGCCACTGTTTTTCCGGTTTTGTGTTGGGCCGGGCGCGCGGTGACCCAGCCCTCAGACCAGGCGCGGTCGATGATGGCGTGTTCAATCGACTTGATGCCCACGGCACTGTCGTTCACGTTGAGCACACAAGCCGCCTCGCACGGCGCCGGGCAGATGCGGCCGGTGAACTCGGGGAAGTTGTTGGTGCTGTGCAGCACTTCAATCGCATTTTTCCAGTCGCCCCGGTACACCAGGTCGTTGAAATCCGGAATGATGTTGTTGACCGGGCAGCCGCTGCTGCAAAACGGCGTGCCGCAGTCCATGCAGCGCGCCGCCTGCTTGTTGGCCTGCTTGTCATCCAGGCCGAGCACAAACTCTTTGTAATTCTTCAAGCGCTCAGGCACTGGCTTGTAGCCCTCCTCGATGCGTTCAAACTCCATGAAACCCGTTACTTTTCCCATGATTCTTGTCCTTATTTAGCGGGAACTACTTCTTTTTTAGTAGCTGCCTGAGCACGACTGGTGAGGGCCAGAGCCTCTTTTTGTGCATGAATTGTGGCGAGCGCGCGTTTGTATTCATTGGGGAATACCTTGACGAACTTGAGCCGGGCAAGCTCCCAGTTGTCCAGCAATTCGCGGGCGCGCTTGCTGCCGGTCCAGCGGTTGTGCTCTTCCAGCAGTTTCTTCAGCTGCGCCTCATCGCTTTGGCCGCGGTGCCACAAGCTGACCTCGATCGCCTCGCGCTGCTCCTCGGCTGTCAACACCTTGGTCAGCGACACCATGGCGGTGTTGCAGCGCTTGGCGAACTTGCCGTCCTCGTCATAAACGTAAGCGATGCCGCCGCTCATGCCGGCTGCAAAATTGCGTCCGGTGATACCCAGCACGGCCACGGTGCCGCCAGTCATGTACTCGCAGCCATGGTCACCGGTGCCTTCCACCACCGTCGTCGCGCCCGACAGACGCACCGCAAAGCGCTCGCCAGCGACACCGCTGAAATAGGCTTCGCCACTGGTGGCGCCATACATCACCGTGTTGCCGACGATGGTGTTCTTGACCGCGTCACCCCGGAAGTCGATGCTGGGGCGTACCACGACCCGCCCGCCACTGAGTCCTTTGCCGGTGTAGTCGTTGGCGTCCCCAATCAGATAAAGCGTGATGCCGCGCGCCAGGAATGCACCAAAGGACTGGCCGCCGGTGCCCTCCAACTGGATGCGGATGGTGTTGTCGGGCAAGCCTTCAGGGTGGACTTGCGTCACCGCGCCGGAGAGCATGGCGCCGACGGAGCGATTGACGTTGCGCGCCATTTCCATGAAATGCACTTTCTCGCCCTTGTCGATGGCGGCGCGGCTCTTGGCGATCAGGATGTTGTCCAGCGATTTGGCCAGGCCATGGTCTTGCGTTTCGGTCTGGTAGCGCGGTACCTCGGCCGGGGCATTGGGTTGCGCAAACAAACGGCCGAAGTCCAGGCCGCTGGCTTTCCAGTGTTCGATGCCTTGGCGCATGTCGAGCAGGTCAGAGCGACCAATCAGGTCGTCAAACCTGGCGATGCCCAACTGGGCCATGATGTGGCGCACTTCTTCCGCAACGAAAAAGAAATAATTCACCACATGCTCGGGCTTGCCGGAGAATTTTTGACGCAGCGCCGGGTCTTGCGTGGCGACGCCGACCGGGCAGGTGTTGAGGTGGCATTTGCGCATCATGATGCAGCCTTCGACCACCAGCGGGGCGGTGGCAAAGCCAAATTCGTCAGCGCCCAGCAGGGCACCAATCGCCACGTCGCGCCCGGTTTTGATCTGGCCATCGGTCTGCACCCGGATGCGCGAACGCAAGCGGTTGAGCACCAGGGTTTGCTGGGTTTCAGCCAGACCGATTTCCCAGGGGCTGCCCGCGTGTTTGATGGACGACCAGGGCGAGGCACCGGTGCCGCCATCATGGCCTGCGATCACCACATGGTCGGCCTTGCACTTGGCAACGCCAGCCGCGATGGTGCCGACGCCAATCTCACTCACCAGCTTGACGCTGATGCTGGCGTGCGGCGCCACGTTTTTCAGGTCGTGAATCAGTTGCGCCAGATCCTCGATCGAGTAAATATCATGGTGCGGCGGCGGCGAAATCAGCGGCACGCCGGGTATCGAGTGGCGCAGGCGACCGATGTAGTCCGACACCTTGCCGCCCGGCAATTGACCGCCTTCACCCGG
This sequence comes from Rhodoferax ferrireducens T118, assembly GCF_000013605.1. Classification (NCBI taxonomy): domain Bacteria; kingdom Pseudomonadati; phylum Pseudomonadota; class Betaproteobacteria; order Burkholderiales; family Comamonadaceae; genus Rhodoferax; species Rhodoferax ferrireducens. The sequence goes on along the minus strand of NC_007908.1, from coordinate 3,246,622 downwards.
CTTGGCACCTTGCGCCATCTTGATCTGGATCTGGTCTGCGCTGGTGAGGTACTCAGCGGTGACGCCAAAGCGACCGGAGGCCACCTGCTTGATGCGTGAACGTAACGAGTCACCGTCCTGCAAAGGCAGATCGACTTCCACGACATCGGCACCAATCACGCTTTTGAGTGTGTCGCCGAGTTTGATCGGGATGCCTTTGAGTTCGTTGCGGTAACGCGCCGGGTCCTCGCCGCCCTCGCCGGTATTGCTCTTGCCGCCCAGGCGGTTCATGGCCACCGACAGCGTGGCGTGTGCTTCGGTTGAAATCGAGCCGAGCGACATGGCGCCGGTGGCAAAGCGTTTGACAATCTCCGCGGCTGACTCCACTTGCTCCACCGGAATGGCTTTGGCGGGGTCAATCTTGAATTCAAACAAGCCGCGCAGCGTCATGTGGCGTTTGCTCTGGTCGTTGACGATCTGCGCGTATTCCTTGTACGTGTGCCAGCTGTTGGCGCGTGTGCTGTGCTGCAGTTTGGCAATCGCGTCGGGCGTCCACATGTGGTCTTCACCGCGGGTGCGCCAGGCGTATTCGCCACCGGCATCGAGCATGCTGGCCAGCACCGGATCCAAGCCAAAAGCCGCCTTGTGCATGCGGATGACCTCTTCAGCAATGTCGAACACGGTGATGCCCTCGACCCGGCTCGGGGTGCCCGTGAAGTACTTGGCCACCACATCGGTGGACAAGCCAATGGCCTCGAACAACTGCGCGCCGCAGTAGCTCATGTAGGTGCTCACGCCCATCTTGGACATGATCTTGGAGAGTCCCTTGCCGACCGCCTTGACGTAGTTGTAGATGGCTTTTTCGGCGCTGAGTTCACCCGGCAGATCCTTGCAGATATCGGCCAGCGTTTCCATCGCCAGGTACGGGTGCACCGCTTCGGCGCCATAGCCGGCGAGTACACCAAAGTGATGCACTTCACGTGCGGTGCCGGTCTCGACCACCAGACCGGCGGTGGTGCGCAAGCCGGCGCGCACCAGGTGTTGGTGAACGGCGGACAGCGCCAGCAGAGCGGGTATGGCGACCTGCGTCGCGCTGATGCCGCGGTCGCTGATGATCAGGATGTTGTTTCCACCCTTGATCGCGTCCACCGCTTCGGCGCAGAGGGACGCCAATTGCGCTTCCACGCCCTCGTGGCCCCAGGCCAGTGGGTAGGTGATGTCGAGCGTGTGGCTGCGGAACTTGCCGCGCGTGTATTTTTCGATGTCGCGCAGCTTGGCCATGTCAGCAAAGTCCAGCACCGGCTGGCTGACTTCGAGGCGCATCGGCGGGTTGACCTGGTTGATGTCGAGCAGGTTTGGCTTGGGGCCGACAAAGGACACCAGACTCATCACAATCGCTTCGCGAATCGGGTCGATGGGCGGGTTGGTCACCTGGGCAAACAACTGCTTGAAGTAGTTGTAGAGCGGCTTGTTTTTGTCGCTCAGGACGGCCAGCGGGCTGTCGTTGCCCATGGAGCCGATGGCTTCTTCACCGGCGGTGGCCATGGGGGCGATCAGAAACTTGATGTCTTCCTGCGTGAAACCAAAGGCCTGCTGGCGGTCGAGCAGACTGACCGCCACTTCAGACGCCGAGGCGGGCTCGCTGCCACCCTCCACATCATCGAGGCGAATGCGCAGGTTCTCGATCCATTGCTGATACGGCTTGCTGTTGACCAGATTGGCCTTGAGCTCGTCGTCGTCGATCATGCGGCCCTGTTCCAGGTCGATCAGGAACATCTTGCCGGGCTGCAGCCGCCATTTGCGCACGATTTTGTTTTCCGGAACGGGCAACACGCCGGACTCGGATGCCATGATGACCAGATCGTCATCGGTGATGCAGTAGCGCGAAGGGCGCAGGCCGTTGCGGTCGAGCGTGGCGCCAATCTGGCGGCCGTCGGTGAACACGATGCTGGCCGGGCCGTCCCACGGCTCCATCATGGCGGCGTGGTACTCATAAAACGCCTTGCGACGCGCCTCCATGGTGGCGTGTTGTTCCCACGGCTCCGGGATCATCATCATCACGGCCTGTGCCAGCGGGTAGCCGGCCATGGTCAGCAGTTCCAGACAGTTGTCAAAGGTGGCGGTGTCGGACTGGTCGGGGAAGCTGATCGGGTACAGCTTTTGCAGATCGGCCCCCAGCACGGGGGAGGACATCACGCCTTCGCGCGCCTTCATCCAGTTGTAGTTGCCCTTGACGGTGTTGATCTCGCCGTTGTGCGCCACATAGCGGTACGGGTGTGCCAGCGGCCACTCGGGGAAGGTGTTGGTGGAAAAGCGCTGATGCACCAGGCCCAGCGCCGAGACGCAGCGCTCATCCTGCAGATCCAGATAGTAGGTGCTCACCTGATCGGCCAGCAACAAGCCTTTGTAAATCACGGTACGGGTCGACATGCTGGGCACGTAATACTCTTTGCTGTGCTTGAGCTGCAGGTTCTGGATGGCGGCGCTGGCGGTCTTGCGGATCACGTACAGCTTGCGCTCCAGCGCGTCCTGCACGATCACATCGTTGCCGCGGCCAATAAACAGTTGTTTGAGAACCGGCTCTTTCAGACGCACGGTGGGCGACATCGGCATGTCGCGGTTCACCGGCACATCGCGCCAGCCCAGCAACACCTGTCCCTCGGCCTTGATGGCGCGCTCCAACTCCTCCTCGCAGGCGAGCCGGCTGGCGTGCTCCTTGGGCAAAAAGATCATGCCCACGCCGTACTCGCCAAACGGGGGCAGGGTGACGCCCTGTGCGGCCATTTCTTCGCGGTACAGCGCGTCGGGCAACTGAATCAAGATGCCCGCACCGTCGCCCATCAGCTTGTCGGCGCCGACGGCACCCCGATGGTCCAGGTTCTCCAGAATCTTCAAGGCGTTTTGAACGATGTCATGCGACTTGACGCCTTTGATGTGCGCCACAAAACCCACACCACACGCATCGTGCTCCTGGGTGGATGAGTACAAACCGTGTTCCTGGAGATGCTTGATCTCGGCAGCCCTTGTCATGGCGCGCTCCTAAAAATTGTGGGAATGGTGAAGAATACCGCAGCGCAACAAAAGTTCCAAGCACAATAATTGGGGTCAGATTCCAATTATTCATTGAATTTATTGCATATAAAATAATTGGGGACACATTAAAATAATAGCAATATATGAAGTATCCACGAGGGATATGGCCTAATTTTGTGTATTTTTTTGAATGGAAACCGGTCGCCCCGCGCTGATCTTGGCAAGCCGGCGCTGCGTTCTTTTTTGTAACTCGGCGACAAAATCGGGTTCACCCAACGCCCAGCCGCGCAAAACGCTGTCAGTTAACGCCGCTTGTTGCACTGGGTTGAGGCCGCCTTGCACCAACTCCGCATAGGCGGCTTCGCGCGCAAACGGCGTGTTGCCCAGCTCCCACACCAGCGGGTGCGGGGTGATCAGCTTGTCACTGCGCAGGCCGGTGTAGTGGCCGTAGCTTGACCACGGATAGTCACCCGCTTGCCCCACCAGCCCGGCGCGCACCGGATTGAGGTCGATGTAGACCATGCAGGCCAGCAAATAGCGCTCGGTCTGGATCAGGGTGGATTTGTAGCGACCTTCCCACAGGGTGCCGCTGCGCTTTTGGCTGTCGTTGAAATAGCGCACATAACGCCGACCCACCGCTTGCATCATCTGCGGCAGGCCGTCCGCGGTGTGTGGTGTGGCCAGCAGATGGAAGTGGTTGCTCATCAACACATAGGCATGAATGGCAACGTCGAACTTCCTGGCGTTTTCCGCCAGCAGGTCGAGCATGGTCTGATAGTCCGCCTTTGTCGCAAAAATCGCCTGCCGGTTGTTGCCACGCTGGATGATGTGATGCGGATAGCCGGGCAGGGTAAGGCGGGGCAGGCGGGCCATGGTTCTCCAGATGGAAGCGTTAAGTCAGGTTAGCCGCGGCCGCATCGTCGAGACGCTATAAAAGGCATAGCTACCTACCTATATTCGACGGGGGCTGGATGGCAAAAAGGCTTGTAAATTTTCGCAAGGTCCGGCCAATCTGGTTGTTGTCATCTCAGTGCCCGGGTGACGCGCACCTTGCCACCGGTGGTGACCAGAACGACCGCATCACCGGGCAGCAAGGTCTGGTTGCCCTTGGCTTGCACGATGGCACGGCGGCTGCCATTCCTGAGTTGCACCAGGATTTCGACCGCTTCTTCCTGCGTGCCCATGCGCTCGATCGCATTGCCCGCCACCGCGCCGACCACGGCTCCCAAGACGCCCACCACGGCATTTTCACGCCGCCCGCCCACACTGGAGCCGGCAATGCCGCCGACCACGCCGCCCGCCACTGCCCCCGCGCCAGACTGACTGCCATCGACCGTGACCGGGCGAACGCTCAATACAGTGGCATCTATCACTTCGGACATGCGCTGGGCATCACCGCGCTGGATGACATCCGGGCTGCTGGTGGCACAGCCCCCCAGCAGAACAAGCAGACTCACGGTCAACAAAACTTTCATTCCTTACCCCTTGCGTTAAAGTCAATTTGACAGCCGAAAGCGCGTTTCGTTCAACTGCGCCAGACCAAATTCTTGCAGAATTGCCTGCAAGCGCTCCGCCGCCGCGCGCTTTTTCTGACCCGTGTAGCGCGCCAGTATGAGCTCGTTTTTCATGCTGTGCTCCCAGCCCACCAACTCGGTTACCGTGACCTGATAGCCCGATGCCTCCAGGTACAGGCAGCGCAGCACGTTGGTGATCTGGCTGCCCAACTCGCGCGTGTGCAGCGGGTGACGCCACAGCTCGGCCAGCGGCGTGCGCGCCAGCGACAGCGCCTTGTGCTGGTTCAGGCAGCGCGCAATTTCTGCCTGGCAGCAAGGCACCAGCACCATGAAGCGAGCGTGCTTTTGCAGCCCAAAGGCAATGGCATCGTCAGTGGCGGTGTCGCAGGCATGCAAGGCGGTCACCATGTCAATGCGCTCGGGCAATTGGTCAGACTGCGCCGACTCGGCCACGCTCAAATTCAAAAAGGACATGCGATCAAAGCCCAGTCGATCGGCGAGCTCACGCGACTTTTGCACCAGCTCAGGGCGGGTTTCGATGCCGTAGATGTGCCCTGTTTTTTGCGCCTTGAAAAACAGGTCGTACAGGATAAAGCCCAGATACGACTTGCCCGCGCCATGGTCGGCGAGCAGGATGCCGCCCGGTTGATCAGCCAGCTCAAGCAGCAGTTTCTCGATAAAGCCAAACAAGTGGTAGACCTGCTTGAGCTTGCGTCGCGAGTCCTGGTTGAGCTTGCCCTCTCGGGTCAGAATGTGCAGCTCTTTGAGCAGCTCCAGTGACTGTCCCGGCCGGATTTCGTCGACCAGCGCTTGCGGGGCTGGCGTTTTGTTTTGCTTCTTCATGCGTTTTTGCTACCGTGTGGCGCCGTCGCCGGCAACTCAATCTCTGGCGAAGCCACCGGGTCGCCGCCTGAGCGACCGACCCCCAACGCGACCCAGCCTTCGACCCCGAGCCGCTCCATGGTTTGCATGTTCACCTCATAAATGCTTTCGGCATCCGGAAAAGCCGCCACGGCGCGGTCGATGCTGTCTTCGCGCAGCAGGTGCAAGGTGGGGTAGGGCGAACGGTTGGTGTAATTGGTGATGTCATCGTCTGACGTTCCAGCGAACTGGAACAGCGGGTGCAAAGGGGCGATCTGCAAAATCCCGTCAAGCGCCAGATCGACCAAAGCCTGATCGGCTTCGGCCAGAAAATCATTGAAGTCCAGAAAATCGGCCAGGCCCTCAGACAGTATCAAAAGTGTAGTGTCCCGCTCAGACGCATCAAGGGCTAGCAGCTGTTTCAGCTCGAATTCAAGGTCGTGCAGAAGGGCTTGGGAGGTGGTGGCGTGACTCACGGCGTAGTGCACTTGCCCCTTGACGTGCACGCCCTTGGCAAACGGGCACAGGTTCAGGCCGATCACGGCGCGCTCAAGCCAGGCGCGGGTGTCATCGATGGCTACTTGTGACGGGGCAGGCATGTCAATTTCTCAATTAAAAACAAAGCGGCTGGCCTGACCCACAATCATTTTGGCCAGTTCGTCCAGCAGCGGGCTTTGAATCTGCGCAGCCGGGTAGGTGGCGGTCAGCACTTCAAAAGCCTGCAGGTTGGCCAGGCGAAACACCAAGTTGGCAGCTTCGTGATCAGGGGTGATGGTGATGCCAGCGCGCGCCTCGGTGCTGTAGTCAAAGCGAATCGCCTGCAAGGTGTTTTTCTCCGGGTGGCGGACGTGGACACGGTCGTGCGGTACGCTACCCGCCGCCAGGCGTGATTCAATGCGCTGCAAGTCCGGTGGAAAATTGGCACTGACGCTGCCCGCCACCGGCACACCGTCAATCGGCACCAGACGCCAGCCCAGGGCAATGTAGTCAAACACCTCCTGGTCGCGTAGCGTTTTCTTGCGCGCGTCCACCTGAAAATCAACCAGCTTCATGGCCGGCCAGGGCGTTTTGCTGCTCAGACTCAGTGACGGGCCGCCGGGGGCAATCACATTGAGCTGTTTGGCCAGTTCGGCGACATATAACCAGACGGTTGTTGTCGCCGCTTCTGTCAGCCGGGTATTGGCCTCACGCTGGAGGAGGTCCACGCTTTGGACCGATTGCAAAGCGCGGGCCTGCGACTTAAGCTGATTGAGAAAACTCACACGGGCTCCCGGATGCTCTTGATGGTTGGCACCAATTATCACAGCAGCTTCACGCCCGTGAGCCGCTTGTGCTCGCGCGCGGCAAAACGGTCGGTCATGCCGGCGATGTAGTCGGCCACCACGCGCGCGCTGGCACTCAGGGGGTCCGGTGCGCCTGCGGCGGCCTCAGCGCGCGCCAGAAAGCCTTCGCCCATTTCCTGCGGCTGTTCCAGATAGGCCTTGAACAGCTCATGCACGATTGTCTGGGCCTGGTTCATGGTCTGCATGACCTGGGGATGACGGTACAACTGGTGCAGCAAAAATGTTTTGAGCGCCTGTGATTTGAGCCGCATGTCCGGGCCAAACTGAACCAAAGGCGCCTGTTGCCGCACCGCCGCCACGCTGGTTGGTGCGGCTGTCTCCACCGCGGCGGTGGTCGCGGCAATGACGTCGTGCACCTGCGCGGTGAGCATGCGCCGGGTCGCTTCGTAGAGCAAGCGCCGGCCATGCGCTGCATCCTGCAACTGCGGGTACTCGGCCAGCGCTTCGCGCCTGAAATCGTCAAACAGGGCCACCGCTTCAAGCTGCTCCAGCGTGATCAGGCCAGAGCGCACACCGTCGTCGATGTCGTGTGCGTTGTAGGCAATCTCGTCGGCCAGGTTGCACAACTGCGCTTCCAGGCTGGGTTGTGTGCCATCCAGGAAACGCAGGCCGACGCCACCGGGCTCCTTCATTTCAAGCACTTGCGCGTTGCTGCGCGAGCAGTGCTTGAGAATGCCTTCGCGCGTCTCGAACGTCAGGTTCAGGCCGTCAAACTGGGGGTAGCGCTCCTCCAGGTGATCGACCACGCGCAGGCTTTGCAGGTTGTGCTCAAAGCCGCCAAAAGCGGTCATGCAGTCGTTGAGCGCGTCCTGCCCGGCGTGGCCAAACGGCGTGTGTCCGAGGTCGTGCGCCAGCGCAATGGCTTCGACCAGGTCTTCATTCAGCCGCAATGACCGGGCCACCGAACGCCCCAGTTGCGCCACCTCCAGCGAGTGCGTCAGGCGGGTGCGAAACAGGTCGCCTTCGTGGTTGACGAACACCTGCGTCTTGTACACCAGCCGCCTGAAAGCGGTGCTGTGCACGATGCGGTCGCGGTCGCGCTGGTACTCGGTGCGCGTCAGGGCCGGGGCTTGGGGGTAATGGCGACCGCGCGATTGGGCGGGATCGCAGGCGTAGCAGGCGAGCGTCATAAATTTATAATAAACCGGGCTCTAGCCCCCGTCGCATATGCCTTATTAGCTACTATTTTTGTAGTATTCAGGTGCAGCAATCATGGATGACTTCACGCACCAGTGCATCCGGTGCGCTGCGCACGCTGGCGTTGCCTGGGCCATCGATCACGACGAATTTGATCTCGCCGCCTTCGGCCTTCTTGTCCAGGCGCATCAGTTCCAGGTAGCGCCCGGCATTGTCGGAGGCTGACAATTGTGGCCCCTTGACGGGTAAGCCGGCCTTTTGAATCAGCGTGGTCAGACGTTGCACCAGCGCTGCATCAATCAGCCCCAGTCTGAGCGACAGATGGGCCGCCATCACCATGCCGCAACCCACAGCCTCGCCATGCAACCACTCGCCGTAGCCCAGCCCGGCCTCAATCGCGTGACCAAAGGTGTGACCAAAGTTGAGGATGGCACGCAGGCCCGCCTCGCGTTCGTCTTGCCCCACCACCCAGGCCTTGATTTCGCAACTGCGTTTGACGGCGTGCGCCAGTGCCTGCGGCTCGCGCGCCATGAGGGCGTCGATATGGGCCTCAATCCAGGCCAGAAATTCCAGGTCGGCAATCGGCCCGTATTTGATGACTTCGGCCAGCCCGGCACTGAGCTCGCGTGCGGGAAGCGTCTTGAGCGTGTCCAGGTCACACACCACTTTGAGCGGCTGGTAAAACGCGCCAATCATGTTCTTGCCCAGCGGATGGTTGATGCCGGTCTTGCCTCCCACCGACGAATCAACCTGCGCCAGCAGTGTCGTGGGCACCTGCACAAACGGAACACCGCGCATGTAGCTGGCGGCCGCAAAACCGGTCATGTCGCCGACCACGCCGCCACCCAGCGCAAACAGAATGGTTTTGCGGTCGCAACCGTGCGACAGCAAGGCATCAAAAATCAGGTTCAGCGTCTGCCAGGTCTTGAACGCCTCGCCGTCGGGCAGCACGACCGTGTGGATGTGTTTGAACTTGCCCAGCAAAGCGCTCTGCAGGCGCTCGGCATAGAGCGGCCCGACCGTGGTGTTGGTCACGATCAGCGCGCTGCTGGCGGCGGGCAATTCGGTGTAGCTCAGGGGGTTGTCAAACAGCGAGCCGCGAATGGCGATGTGGTAGCTGCGGCTTTGCAGGTCAATGGCAACGGTTTGGAGGTCGGTGGCGTTCATGGGGGTGAGTTTAGGGGCTTGAGAGGCACACCCGCCAACTCCAGCTGCATCACGATCATGTTAACCAGGGTGGCGACCGATGGGCGACCGGTCTCGATGATGAAGTGTGCGGTTTCCCGGTAGAGCGGATCGCGCAGCGTGTGCAGGTCACGCAGACGCGCCAGGGGGTCGGCGACTTGCAACAAAGGTCGGTTCACATCATGGCGCAGGCGCCGGAACAGCTCGTCAGGCGAGGAATTGAGGTACACCACCCGGCAACGCTCGCGCAGATGCTGGCGGTTGGCGGGCCGCAAAATCACGCCGCCACCGGTTGATACAACCCCGGTTTGTTTTTGCGTGAGTTCGTCGATGACCGATTCTTCGACATCGCGGAACCGGTCTTCGCCCTCGCGCTCGAAATACTCGCGGATTGAGCAGCCCAGTTGCTGCTCAATCAGATGGTCGGAGTCAAAGAAGGGAAGCTGCAGCCGCCGGGCGAGTTGACGCCCGACGGTGGATTTGCCGGAACCGGGGAGGCCGATGAGGGAGACGATCAATTCGGATTAGTGCACAGACTAGAGGAACCAAAGGGACTCGTTGCGCCAGCAGGGGGAGTCGTCGCCTCGAAGTCAGAAGCCAATCCTGCTAAACCATACAAAATGGACTGGCGTGATTCAGTACCAGCAACCGTTGCTCGTGCGGTAATAGCAATGGTTGCCCAAGGAGCAAATTGTTCACCATACTGTATGGCGAAAGTTGCCCGACCTGACACGTCTGTTGTAACACTACCTGGCGCGGCTACCACAATATTCCCCGGTGTCAATTGTCCGTTTTTGTTTGTATCTTCACCAGCGTTCAGAATGCCGTCTAGGTTAAGGTCTTCATTGGCGCATGTTGTGGGAGTACCTGAATAAACCCAAGTTCCACATTTTGTTGTTGCGACGCCAGCCACTGTTGTAGTCACGCAGTTTGCCAAAGTACCCTTGTAATATTCGATAGGTATTGCCGAAAGCGAGATGACTTGGTTACCCACCGCTACTCCGTTTGCATCTGTGACGTAAACCGAAAACGTCTTGGTGTATGTCGTTTCATCTAGATTACTCATCGTATTGCCAAAGGCAATTGTTATAAACAGTGCCTTTCCGTTTACCGTCAGAGATGTTGTCCCGGTTATCGCAGTGGAAGCGACTGTAGCTTGAATTGTTACACCATCGGCAGGTGTTGAAGAAGCTCCAGGAATAAACTGAACCTGAGCCCGTCCATTGGCATCCGTTGTGGCAGTCCCAGGAGACAGAATACCGTTGCTAAGGTCTTGCACAGCCGTGAAGTTGACTTGTCGATTTGCCACTGCGTTGCCATTGGAATCTCGCACTATCGCTTCAATAGTGCTTTGATTGGTTGTTCCTGATGAATTGGGCAGCACACTTCCAGGATTCGATTGAACCACGATGGTGGCCGGGGTGGTTGCAACAAACTGAACAGGTAAATTAACCGACCCGACACCGACAATTTGCGCGGCTACGACAGCCGGCCCTGCTGTAGTCGATGAAAGGACTGCGGATGCTTGACCATTGGCGTCCGTGGTGGCGGTTGATGTAACGAAGGTTCCACGGGTCGTGCTAAATGCCACTGTTTGGCCAGCCACCCCCGCACCAGAAAGTTTGTACTGGACAGTTATGGTCTGGGATGCGCCAATGGCAATCGCCGTATCGTTGGAAGGGCTAAGCGCAACAAAATCAATGGCGTTGATGATGACAGTAGAACTTGCATTGGTACCCAGACCTGAAACAGTCAATGTATCAGTTCCAGCTTTGTTCGGCGTATAGAGAAACTTTGCAGTACCAGTCGAATCGGTGGACAAGGAGGACGAGCTAACAGCATTGCCCAAAGCCGAACTTACCGCGACTGTGGCTCCGCCGATTGGGTTGCCTGATGAATCGACAGCGCGGATTGTGTACTGAGCGGCTGCCCCACCGGCTTGCAATGAGCCGCTGCCGGCAATTGAAACGCGGGTTCCAGTCACAGGGACGACGACACTGCCGGAAACCGAACCTGCGGTCACTGCCACTGTGATGTCACGAATGGATTTATCACCGCCAGCGATCAATTTGGCTGTTACAGCACCGGTCGAATCCGTCGTGGAAGTCGTGACCTGAAGAGTGCCAGATGAGGCTGAAAACGTGACCGCCTGATTCGCCAGACCTACATTAGAACCATTCTTTACGAATGCGGTAATGACTGCTTCAGAACCTGACGAAAGTAGTGAATTGGCCGATGTCAGCACTTCAATAGTTGCTGCTGTCGCCCCTACTGCGGGTGCGCTAGCAACCGGCAGTGACCCTCCGCTCACCGTTCCCGGATTGCCCCCGCCCCCACCGCACGCCGTCAGTGCCATCGCAACCGTCAACCCGACAACAAATTTCAATAACTTCATATCCATCTTCCTGCAATTCATTATTTATGGAGAAAACTCAGCGCGCTGCCCGGTCCGCCACCACCTTGGGCGTGATGAAGACCAGCATTTCCTGCTTGTTCGATACCCTGCCGCGGGTCTTGAACAGGTTGCCAACGCCGGGCAAATCGCCCAAGAACGGCACCTTGGTTTCATTGTCACTTTCCGTCAATTCGAAAATACCGCCAATCACCACGGTGCCGCCGTTTTCAACCAGCACCTGGGTCTTGATGTGTTTGGTATTGATGGCGAAGCCAGCTGCGGTGGACTGGCCAACGGTGTCTTTGTTCACATCCAGATCCAGGATGATGTTGCCTTCGGGGGTGATTTGCGGCGTGACTTCCAGTTTCAAATTGGCTTTACGAAAGGCAATGGCGGTTGCGCCACTGGAAGAGGCTACCTGATAGGGCAGCTCCGTGCCTTGTTCAATCAGCGCCTTGATCTGATCCGCGGTGACCACGCGCGGGCTTGAGACCACCTTGCCTTTGCCATCGGCTTCCAGTGCCGATAGTTCCAGATTGAGAAAACGGTTGGCTGCCGAACTGAAGATTGACAGTGCAAAAGTCGCCGGGTTATAGCCACCCTGACCGACGGCAGGCAGATTGACAAAATTACTGGTCAGGTCAACGACGCCGCCCGCGCCGCTGCTGGCCACCGCATTGCCATAGCTGGTGCCAAAGGCGACACGATTGTCGCCAGAGAGTTGATAGCCGCCATCGCCGCCTCTTTGTGCCCGCAAATCATTACCACCCAACTTGACACCGAGCGATTTGCCAAAGGTGTCCGACGCCTCCACAATGCGCGCTTCAATCAGCACCTGGCGAACCGGAATGTCGAGTTTGGCGATCAGCTGCTGCACTTGTTCGAGTTTGCTGGGGATGTCGGTCACAAACAACTGGTTCGTGCGGGCCTCCGAAATGGTGCTGCCGCGTGGGCTCAACATGCGCGAGCTGTTGGCGCCGGTGCCACCGCCGGTGGCGGTCAGCTGGGCGGCAACGTCTGCCGCCTTGGTGTAATTCAGCTGGAAAGACTGTGTACGCAAGGGCTCCAGACTTTGCAGCGAGGCGACCGATTCAAGCTCCAGCTTTTCCTTGGCGTTGATTTCATCTTTGGGTGCAATCCAGAGCACGTTGCCGGTTTTGCGCATGCCCAGACCCTTGGCTTGCAGGATGATATCGAGCGCCTGATCCCAGGGTACGTCTTGTAGACGCAGGGTGACGGAACCGTTGACCGAGTCCGAGGTAATGATATTGAAGTTGGTGAAGTCGGCAATCACCTGCAACAGCGAGCGCACTTCAATGTTCTGGAAATTGAGGGACAGCTTTTGTCCGCTGTAGCCGGGTCCCTGCGTCAATTTGGAGGTATCCGCTTTCACTGGCTTGACTTCGACCACAAACTGGTCGTCAGTTTGGTAGGCACTGTGCACCCATTGTCCTTTGGGCTCAATCACCATGCGCACGCGGTCACCGACTGCGAATGTTGTCACAGTTTGTATCGGGGTACCAAAATCAGTCACATCCAGACGCCGTCGCATGCCCTCGGGCAAGGTGGATTTCATGAACTCGACCACCAGCGTTGCCCCTTGCTGGCGAATGTCGACGCCGACCTGGCTGTTGGGCAGCGACACCACAACGCGGCCCGAGCCTTCTTCACCGCGACGGAAATCCAGGTCTTTCAGCGGCAGGGTGTCGCGGCTGCGGTTTTCTGCAAAAACCGGGGTGGCAGACGCTGCCGGTGCCGCGAGCGCCACGGCATCCAGCACCACCAGCAACGATTTGCCCTGCAACTGGGCCTTGTAGGCGGTGGCTTGTTTCAGATTCAGCACCACGCGGGTTCGATCCCCCGCCTGCACCACACTGACCGACCTCAAATTGCCTTGATTGATCTCGACGGTGGAGCGTCCCATTGCGCTGGTAACACCCGGAAAATCAAGCGCAATTCTGGCGGGGGACTGGATCGAAAAACCGGTTGGGACAGCCGCCAATGGCTGCGTCAGGTCGATTCTGACGACCTCCACACCGCCTTGAATCGATCCCGACACCGACTCAATCGCACTCTGGGCCTGCGCGCCAAGTGCCAGCAACATGAGCCAAGCTGCCAGTAAAACCTGTTGCCACATGCGCTTTGCCATCCAGTAGTTTTGATTGTTCATTTTGATTTCTCTTGCAGCTGCAAAGTAGCGGGGCGTTCAATCCATTCGCCCACTGCGTCTTGCACAATTTCACGTAGCGTGACTTCGGTCTCGGTGATTTTGGTTACGCGTCCATAGTTTTGTCCGAGATGATTGCCCGGTTTTACCTGGTACAGCAAATTGTCGACCCTGACCAGTGCGACCGGCTGGCCCGCTTTGGTCAAGCTGCCCACCAAGGCCATGGCATCCAGGGGAAAGGCTTCCAGGGCTTCGTGGCGGCGCGCCAATTCGGGGGCGATCAAGGCGCCGCTGCTGACCGATTGTGTGGACTCGCGCTTGAGGGCCTGGGTCAGCTTCTGGTTGCTGAAAGGTTCAGTCGCCGTGACCTGGGTGTAGCTTTCCGGCTTGAATTGCTTGGGCTCGGAGATGGGGGCGACTTTGGGGTGGGTCTGGCTTTTTTGATCAGTCATCCATTGACGCAATTCATCCTCGCCAGTGGGACCGCAAGCAGCCAGCGTCAGCAGCACGCTCGTGAGGACCAGTTTATGCACATGCATCATTTCTTGGCTCCTTTCGGAGCTGCCTTGCGCTGCGCCGCCACTTCATCGGCATCCAGATAACGGAAAGTCTTGGCCGTGGCGTCCATCGCCAAAGTTCCTTCTTTGCCCGGCAAGATCGTTAAATTGTTGAGTGTCACGATGCGGGAAAGGTTGGCAATGTCTGACGCAAAAGCGCCGATGTCGTGATAGCGACCGGTGACACGCACGGCAATGGGTAACTCGGCATAGTAATCCTTGACAGTCACTTGCCCGGGGCGAAATAGATCGAACTGGAGGCTGCGCCCCAAGCCGGCCTGATTGATGTCGGACAGCAAAGCGTCCATCTCGGCTTTGCTGGGGAGTTGCTTCTCCAGCTGAGTTACATACTGCAGAACCTGCTCGCGTTGCTTTTTCAGCGCCTCGAGGTTGACCGCCTTACCCAGCTTGACCTTGTACTCTTCGCGCAGCTTGACTTCAGTGGCCTGCTCGGTAGCTAATTCTTCTTCAGAGGTGTTGAGCCACAGAAACCAAAGTATCACCACGACCAGGGCGGCAATGGCGGCAAACATCAGATAGCGCGGAAGCGCGGGCCAGTTGGATGGGTCTTTGGGATCGAGGTTGCGAAATTGACGAAATAGCTTTTCCTGCAGGGCCGGAAAATCGAAATTCAATGCGGGTTTGCTTGCCATGATGCCTTGTGCCTATTTCTTGACAGGAGTTGCGGCAACGGGCACCGGGTTTGCAGTAGCTGCCGCAACGCGTGACTTCTCAGCTTCGCTGGCGCGCATCAAACGAACGCGGATGGTGAAATTGGCAACGCGTCGCTGCTCCCGGGGCGCGAGTGTGACAGTGCCTGCCACGATTTCAACCAACTCCGGCTTGGAAAACCAGGGTGTGTTGTTGCCGAGATTACGCAACAGCTCGGACACGCGCTCATTGGACTGCGCAACACCTTGCAGCGTTACCGTCTGGTTGTCCTGGCGCATGCTCACGATGTAGACCCCATCGGGCAGCTGCTTGACCAGTTCGGTCAGCAGATGGACCGGCAAATTTCGGTCGGCCTGCAAGTCTTCAACAGCCTGCTGGCGCGCCCGCAAGGCGGTAATCTCGGATTCGAGACCGGCGATCTCCTTGATTTGGGCGTCAAAACGTTTGATCTCGGTCTGCAACAGCTGATTTCGGCCTTGCTGATCGGAAATCAGGGACTGGAAGGCAAGAAAAATAATGCCAGCCAGTAAGCCGCCCGCAAGGGCGGCCAACCCCAAACTAACATTGAAAACGTCTTTGCGAAGTTTGCGCGCAGCTTCGCGATGCGGCAGTAGATTGATCAATATCACTGCATGAACCTCCGCAGGGCCAGTCCGCATGACGTGAGATAAGACGGGGCTTCTCGCGTCATTTTTTTCAAACGAACCCCTTCACCAATTTCCATGCCGTCAAACGGATTGACCAACATGCAGGCGAATGTGGTGTGCTGCGTGACCGCCGCCGTCAAGCCCGGCAACGCCGCCGAACCGCCCGCCAGCATCACGTAATCAACCTTGTTGTGCGGCGTGCTGGTAAAGAAAAATTGCAGTGCACGACCGATTTCTTGTACCATGCTTTCAACAAATGGACGCAACACGCTGGCTTCGTAGTCGTCGGGCAGTTCACCGCTTCGTTTTTTGCTCTCAGCTTCTTCCAACGAAAAACCATACTGCCGCACGATCAATTGGGTGAGTTGGGCTCCACCAAACGCTTGATCCCGGTCGTACAGGACTTCATCATCGCGAATGACTTGCATGCTGGTGGTTTGCGCCCCCACTTCAAACAGGGCCACGATGCTGCCAACGCCTTTATGGGGAAGGTTTTCTATCAGCCGACTGGTCGCCAGGCGCGAAGCATAAGATTCCACGTCCACGATCACCGGCTTTAAGCCAGCTGCTTCGGCCAGGCCCTGGATATCCTGCACTTTTTCCCGGCGTGAAGCGGCAATGAGAACCTCCACATCGCCGGCAGAAGTGGCACTGGGCCCAACAATGCAAAAATCAAGGCTCACTTCGTCCAGTGGGAACGGGATGTATTGGTTGGCCTCGGTCTCGACCTGCAATTCCAACTCCTGGTCGGACATACCACCCGGCAGCGTAATTTTTTTGGTGATGACCGCTGAGGGCGGCAAGGCCATGGCGACATTTTTGGTCTTGGTCCCGCTTTTTTTTACCAGACGGCGAACGGCATCAGCCACCTCATCGAACTTTTCGATGTTGCCGTCAGTTATCCAACCGCGCTCAAGCGGCACAATCGCACAACGTTCTAGCACCAGGTTGCCAGCTTTGTCGTGACCCAACTCGACCATTTTTACACTGGAAGAACTGATATCCAAACCCAGCATGGGGGCAGGTTGACGGCTAAACAAGGACCCCAATGAGATCAAAACTATCCCCTGAAACAGGCCAATCGAAAATCGGCGAAACTTAAGACTTCACTTCAATGCTAGCAGCAAGCCTATTGTTCCGCAAAGATTTTTCGCCGTTCTAGGGAATACCAGTGTTGCCAAAAGTAGACGCTTTTGGATTGCTCCAGATTCAAATCGATAGGCCAGCAGGCACCTGGAAGCCCGCCGGCAACAATAGCGGATGCTTGCGCGCCAAAGCCACAAGAACATCACTTTTTATAATGACAACGAATATCCACCAAGTTTTCTATGCCCTCCAAATCACCCGCTAGCGAGACCAGCCCATCCCACCAAGCCAACTCTGGCGCAACTGCCGTGCAGTGGCTGCTGCGCATCGTGCTATGGGCCGGTGGTCTGCTATTGGCCGGCATATTGTCAATTCTGATCATCGTTGCCATTGCGATGGCAGTGGCGTTTCCAAATCTACCCGACATTTCGGATTTGTCTGATTACCGCCCCAAATTGCCGTTGCGTGTGTATTCCGTCGAAGGTGTTTTGATTGGGGAGTTTGGCGAGGAGCGCCGACACCTGACACCGATCAAGGAAATCCCCAAGGTCATGACGGATGCGGTGCTGGCCATTGAGGATGCACGTTTTTACGAACACAGCGGCATCGATTACAAGGGCGTATTGCGCGCGGCGCTGGCCAACCTGGGGCGCATCAAGAGCCAGGGCGCCTCCACCATTACCATGCAGGTGGCACGCAACGTTTATCTGTCAACCGAAAAAACCTATACCCGCAAGATTTATGAGATGTTGCTGACCTTCAAGTTGGAGCATTTATTGACCAAGGATCAGATTCTTGAAATCTACATGAATCAGATTTTTCTGGGTAATCGTGCCTATGGCTTTGCCGCTGCGTCTGAGGCCTATTTTGACAAGCCGCTGAAAGACATCTCCATTGCAGAAGCGGCCATGTTGGCCGGATTACCCAAGGCGCCATCGGCCTACAACCCGATCAGCAACCCCAGGCGAGCCAAGGCGCGGCAGTTGCATATCATTGATCGTATGCTGGAAAACGGCTTCATCACGGAAGAACAGGCGCTGACCGCCAGACAGGAAAAGCTCACCGTGAAGTCCAGTGCAGAGCACGCCAAAGTGCACGCCGAGTACGCGGCCGAGACCGTACGTCAGTTGATGTTCGCGCAGTATGGCAATGAGACTTACACCCGTGGCCTGAACGTGTACACCACTTTGCGCGCGGCCGACCAGGAGGCAGCCTACAAGTCTTTGCGGCGGGGCATCATGGATTTTGAGCGGCGCCAGATTTACCGGGGGCCGGAGGAATTCGTCTCGCTGCCGTCCGATCCGCAGGAACTTGAGGACGCCATTGACGAGGCTTTGGGTGAGCACCCTGATGACGGCGACGTGATGTCGGCCCTGGTGCTGGGTGCAGACGCCAAGAAGATCACTGCGGTACGCCTGAACGGAGAAACCGTTGAAATTACCGGCGAAGGCCTCAAGCCGGCTCAATCAGGCCTGTCGGACAAAGCGCCACCCAACATCAAGATTCGGCGCGGCGCCGTGATTCGGGTGACCAAGACGCCAAAAAATACCTGGGAAATCACGCAATTGCCGGAGGTGGAAGGTGCGTTTGTGGCGCTGGATCCGCGCAATGGCGCCATCAAGGCCTTGGTCGGCGGTTTTGATTTCCAGAAGAATAAATTTAACCATGTGACGCAAGCCTGGCGTCAACCGGGTTCCAGTTTCAAGCCTTTTATCTACTCCGCTGCCCTCGAAAAAGGCTTTACCCCGGCGACCATCATCAACGATGCCCCAATCTTTTTTAGCGCCGGTGTGACCGGAGGGCAGCCTTGGGAGCCCAAAAATTATGATGGCAAATTTGAAGGTCCCATGACGATGCGCCGGGGGCTGGCCAAGTCCAAGAACATGATCTCTATCCGCATCCTGCAAGCGGTGGGTGCACAAAATGCGCAGGACTGGATCACGCGCTTTGGTTTCGAAGCCGACAAGCACCCCGCCTACCTCACCATGGCCTTGGGTGCCGGCTCCGTCACGCCCCTGCAAATGGCTTCGGCCTATTCGGTCTTTGCCAACGGCGGCTACCGCATCAATCCGTGGCTGATCAGCAAAGTGACCGAACAGAAAGGAAAAGTCCTGCTGGAAACCAAGTCACCGGTGCTCGACGAGTCGATGCGTGCCATTGATGCGCGCAACGCTTTCATCATGGACAGTCTGTTGCAGGAAGTGACCCGCACCGGCACGGCGGCCTCCGCCCAGGCGATCTTGAAGCGCCCTGACTTGTACGGCAAAACCGGCACCACCAATGATTCGGTGGATGCCTGGTTTGCGGGATTCCAGCCCACGCTGGCTGCCGTCAGCTGGATTGGCTATGACACGCCGCGCAATCTTGGCGCGCGTGAAACGGGTGGCGGCTTGAGCCTGCCGATCTGGATCCGGTTCATGCAGCAGGCGCTCGCCAATGTCCCTGTGACAGAACCGAGCGTTCCGGAGGGCGTTGTTAATTCAGGTGGCGAATGGTTTTACAACGAGTATGCCAACAAGGCGGGTGTCACCAGTGTCGGGCTCGATGAGCCCTCAGGGATGCAAGGTGGCAACCAGGTGATTGAGTTGCCACCCGCCGATGAACGAAAGAAAATTCTGGATTTGTTCAGGAATTAAGCACCAGCGGGCAGCCCGCCTGCTCGCTGGCACAGCGCGACAAATTGGCAAAAAACTCGCCCTGGCCCTTGGTGTCAAGCCACTGCTTGTTATCAAATTTATAGTGATAGCCGCCCGACTTGGCCGCCAGCCAGATTTCATGCAATGGCTTTTGCAGATTGATGACAATCTGGCTCTTGTTTGAAAAAACCAGTGTGACCATGCTCCCGACGCGCTGGCTGTCGATATCGGCCAGCGTCTGGTCATTGATGCGGTCGCAACTGGTTTCAACCGCTTTGAGCAGATTTTCAGCGCGGTCCATGAATTCAAGGTCGTTCATTACAATTTCACCATGTTGAGATTCTTGCAAATTCTAGTCAGTACGGTGGTCCTTGCCAGCGGCGTGGTAAGCCTGTCGGCTTGCGGTCAGCAAGGCCCGCTGTATTTGCCCACAGAACCAGCCGTTGCAAAACGGACCACCTGGCCCGAAACGCAGACTGCCCCGTCACCTGCCAGCTTGCCTGCCCACGCAGCCTCGGCTGCCACCCCCGCGCCCCAATGACACTCCAAAATCCTCCCGGCCAGCCCCATTTTGCCTACCGGGGCAATGAACTTTTTTGTGAAGAAATTCGCTTGAGTGATCTGGTACGAGCCCACGGTACCCCGCTTTTCGTCTATTCGAAAAGCGCCATGCTGGCGGCACTGGCCGCTTACCAGCGTGGCTTCGCCGGGCGCAACGTGCAGATCTGTTACGCCATGAAAGCCAATCCGGCACTCGGCGTGATTCAGGTTTTTGCCGAAGCGGGCTGCGGTTTTGACATTGTCTCGGGCGGTGACATGGACCGTGTGCTGGCCGCGGGTGGTCGGGCTGAAAAAATAATTTTCTCGGGCGTCGGCAAGACCCGTGCGGAAATGCGGCGTGCGTTACGGGCCGGCATTGGCTGTTTCAACGTCGAGAGTGAAGCGGAGCTTGAAGTTCTGAGCGAGGTGGCTTTGTCCATGGGGGTGGCGGCACCGGTGAGCATCCGCGTCAATCCCAATGTGGACCCCAAGACTCACCCCTACATTTCCACCGGTCTCAAGGACAGCAAGTTCGGCGTGGCGCATGAACGCGTGCTGCCGACTTACCAGCGGGCCGTGAAGCTGGCCGGCGTTCGGGTGGTCGGTATCGATTGCCACATCGGCTCACAGATCACGCAGGAGGGACCTTATCTGGATGCAGTGGACCGTATGCTGGATCTGGTGGAAGCGATTGAGGCGGCGGGCATTCCCCTTCATCACATCGATTTTGGCGGTGGCCTGGGCATTGATTACCACGGCGAGACACCGCCCGATGCCGGGCTTCTCTGGCAAAAGCTGTTGGCTCGTCTCGATGCGCGCGGCTTTGGCCAGCGGCATTTGATGATCGAGCCGGGGCGCTCGCTGGTGGGCAATGCCGGGGTGTGCCTGTCGGAGGTGCTGTATCTCAAACCCGGCGAGCAAAAAAACTTCTGCATCATCGACGCCGCCATGAACGACTTGCCGCGCCCGGCCATGTACCAGGCGTTCCACCAGATCGTGCCGTTGAACCGGCGCCCGGGTGCCCCGGACACTTACGACGTGGTGGGCCCCATCTGTGAGAGCGGCGACTGGATCGGGCATGACCGCTCCCTGGCGGTGCAGCCGGGCGACCTGCTGGCGGTGCTGTCAGCAGGGGCCTACTGCATGAGCATGGCCAGCAACTACAACTCGCGCGGACGTGCTGCAGAAATTCTGGTGGACGGTGCCCAAGCCTACGTTATTCGGCAACGTGAAACGATTGCGGATCAGATGCAAGGTGAAAGTCTGGTCGGTCAGATGCCAACTACGCTATTTATTTGATAGTGGTATACGCATATTCCACGGGGGCTAGCGCCGAGTTTTACTTATAAAATTGACCAATCGCCAGCCCAGCAGCAAGCCCAGAATCAGGGCGTACACCAACACCTCGGCAAAATCATTTTTGCCCGCGCGCATCCAGAAGAAGTGCAGCAGCGCGAGCCCGGCAACGATATAAACCAGCCGGTGCAAAAGCTGCCAGCGTTTGGCGCCAAGGGTTTTGATGGCCCGATTGAAGGATGTCAAAGCCAATGCGGTGAGCAGAACAAAAGCCGAGAAACCCACCAGAATGAACGGGCGCTTGGCAATGTCTCGCCCGATCTCGGTCATGTCAAACCCCATGTCAAACCAGCTGTAGCTCAGCAAATGCATGGCGACGTAGAAATACACGAACAAACCCAGCATGCGTCGAAAACTCGCCAGCGCCGGTGTGTTGGAGATGACCCGCAGTGGCGTGACCGTCAGCACCAGGCACAGGAAGCGCAGCGTCCAGTCCCCGGTGGCCCGAACCAGCGCTTCGGCCGGATTGGCACCCAACTGATCAAAGATCGCCCCATAAAGCAGCCAGCAAAACGGCAGCAGCGACAAGCCAAAGACGAGCGGTTTGGCCAGGCGGTGGCGCAGAAGCGGCCTCAACCACGCTGCTGGCCGCCGCGCGGCGAGCGCCGACATCAGAAAAACTTCTTGAGGTCCATGCCCGCGTAGAGTTGCCCGACCTGTGCCTCATAGCCATTGAACATCAGGGTCTTGCGCTTCTTGGCAAACAAGCCATCCTCACCGATCCGCCGCTCGGTCGCCTGGCTCCAGCGCGGGTGGTCCACGTTGGGGTTCACGTTGGAGTAGAAACCATATTCATTGGCAGCGGCCTTGTTCCAGGCGGTGGCGGGCGGCTTGTCGGTGAAGCGGATTTTGACCAGACTTTTGCCGCTCTTGAAGCCATATTTCCAGGGCACCACCAGGCGCACCGGCGCCCCGTTTTGATTGGGCAGCAGCTCGCCGTACATGCCGAAGCTCAGCAGGGTCAGCGGGTGCATGGCCTCGTCCAGGCGCAAAGCTTCGACATAGGGCCAATCAAGAACCCGGGAGCCGACGCCCGGCATCGTCTTGGGATCGGCCAGCGTGACAAACTCCACGTACTTGGCGCTGCCCAGCGGCTCCACTTTTTTGATCAACTCACTGAGCGAATAACCGATCCACGGAATCACCATGGACCAGCCTTCAACACAGCGCAGCCGATAAACGCGCTCTTGCTGGGCACTGAGTTTCAGCAAATCCTCCAGTGTGTATTGGGCCGGCTTTTTGACCAGTCCTTCGATTTCCACCGTCCAGGGGCTGGTCTTGAGGGTATGGGCATGGCGTGCAGGGTCTGCCTTGTCGGTGCCAAATTCGTAAAAATTGTTGTAGCTGCTGGCGTCCTTGTAAGGTGTCAGCTTTTCCATGGTGATGGCACCCGCCAAGCTCGACTTCACACTGGGTAGCGCAGGCTGCTTGCCGGGTCGGGGCGTCAGGCTGGCTTCTTGTGCATGGGCAGCGCGCGAAGCCCAGGCAGACAGTGCTGCACCTGCCACACCGCTGGCCATCAGCTTGACAAGGGTGCGCCGTTGCTCATAAACGCGCTGGGACGTGATCTCGCTGGCGAGCGGCTGGCAAAAGCCGTCGCGATTGGTTTTGATCAGCATGGTGGTGTCCTCGTTTCAGGGTGGTCGCGGGAAAACGTGCTTATCTATCGTCAAACATTAGCAGATTATTCAAGCTGACGGGCGATGATGCTGGCGTGGGGAATTAGCGCGGGCGAGCCACTTGGACCTTGAGCCGAATTGAGTTAACCTCCCACCCCTTGACCCGCAAGTGAGATTGCAGCGCGGGTAACAACTGGCGAATTTTTGCTGCGGCTGCGTTGTTGTCCAACAGCAGACACCAAACCGGGCCTTCAATGGGGCCGGCTTTGACGGCTGAAAACAAGGCTGCAGGAATGAGCGATTCAACCGCCTTGAGTCGCGCCGCCGAGTCACGTGTGAGTTCGGTCAGTCGCGCCAGCGTTGGCGAGTCCTGGCTGGCTTGCAGCAGCGAGACGGCATGATGGCGGCGGTTCATGGATGGCTTACTGAGGAACTATTGGAATGCAATTGATTATCACGGATGCGTGGCTCGCCAAGAGTCGTGCGATACACCTCAGTGGTACCAAGCTGGTTCTGGCTGCGTTGCTGGCCTCATTGACCTTGATATTGCTGGCGGCGGGTGTCTACCACTATGTGTTTTTGAAGGGTGCCAGGGAGGGGTGGCCCGTGGTCGGCAACTTGCTGCGCGTGGTCGTGAAGGATGAGTTTGCCCAACGGGACCGGTTTATGCGTGAAAACCTGGATGCATTGGCGCGCAAGTTGGGCGAAATGCAGGCAAAACTGAGGCAATTGGAGTCTTTGGGTGAGCGGGTCTCGGGCTTGGCAGGGGTTAACCCGCTCGAGATCAAGGCCCAGACGGGTCAAGGCGGCGCGCTCGTGTCGGGGCATTCATTGTCGATGGACGAGCTGCAGACGACGCTGGACGACCTGGCGCGCCTGACCGATCAACGGACCGATTTGCTGACGGTGCTGGAGTCGCGTTTGTTTGAGCAGAAAATTCGCAACATGATGGTGCCGACACAGCCGCCGGTCATCACAGCGACGGTAGGTTCTGCCTTTGGCTGGCGTCTGGACCCGCTGACCGGCCGTACGGCGCTGCACACCGGGCTGGATTTCCCGGCCATTTCTGGAACACCCATCGTCGCTGCTGCCGGTGGCGTGGTGGTAACGCAGGAGTTTCATCCCGAATACGGCAACATGATTGAAATTGATCACGGCAATGACCTCATCAGCCGTTATGCCCATGCCTCCAAAGTACTGGTCAAGAAGGGCGACTTGATCAGGCGCGGGCAAAAGATTGCCGAGGTGGGTACCACCGGCCGCTCCACGGGCGCGCATTTGCATTTTGAGGTGTTGGTGATGGGCATTCCGCAGGACCCCCAGAAGTTTCTGGCGGCCGGGCAAAACCTGGCAACACCTCAATTGGCCAAGCTGATGGCTGCTGCGCCAGCCCGGCCAAGCCGCCCAGAAAATCGGTTGGCCGGTCAAAGGTAAAATCGCGTCTTGGTTATCTCAGCGCTGCGTATTTCGTTCAAACGCTTGCACTTCGCGACGATGACCCCATTTCATCCAGATTAATAAAAGGATTGCGCTGTTCTGTTGGCCCCGGTGGGCTGGCGGATCGGTCTTGCATTCATGGCCACTAACATTCTCACCAAAATTTTCGGCAGTCGCAATGACCGCCAGCTCAAACAGTACCGCAAGAGTGTGGTGCGCATCAACGCCATGGAAGCCGAGCTTGAGAAGCTCTCTGATGAGGCGTTGCGCGGCAAGACCCAGGAGTTCAAGGATCGCATCGCCAAGGGGGAGTCCCTGGATGCCCTGTTGCCCGAGGCGTTTGCCGTGGTGCGTGAGGGTTCCAAGCGTGTGATGAAGATGCGCCATTTCGACGTGCAGTTGCTCGGCGGCATGTCCCTGCACAACGGCAAGATTTCCGAAATGGGCACCGGCGAAGGCAAGACACTTACCGCCACCATGCCGGTGTACCTCAATGCGTTAACGGGCAAAGGGGTTCACGTCGTCACGGTTAATGATTACCTGGCCAATCGGGATGCGCAGTGGATGGGCAAGCTCTACAACTTTTTGGGTTTGAGCGTCGGCATCAATCTGCCCAACATGGCGCGCGAGGAAAAGCAGGCGGCGTACCGCGCCGATATCACCTACGGCACCAACAACGAATACGGCTTTGATTACCTGCGCGACAACATGGTCTACGAGGGGGCCGACCGGGTGCAACGCGGCCTCAATTACGCCATTGTTGATGAGGTCGATTCAATCCTGATCGACGAGGCACGCACACCGCTCATCATCAGCGGCCAGGCCGAAGACCAGACTGACCTTTACATTGCCATCAATAAAGTGGTGCCCTTGCTGCAACGCCAGGAAGGTGAAGAAGACATTCGCACCGGCGAAGGTGTCACCAAGCCGGGTGACTTCACCGTGGATGAGAAGAGTCATCAGGTTTTCTTGACCGAGCAGGGGCACGAGAGCGCCGAGCGCATTCTCTCCGAGCTGGGGCTGATTCCTGAAGGCGCCACACTGTACGACCCGGCCAATATCACGCTGATGCATCACCTGTATGCCGCGTTGCGCGCCAACCATCTGTATCACCGTGACCAGCACTATGTGGTGCAAAACGGCGAAATTGTGATCGTGGACGAATTCACGGGCCGACTGATGTCGGGGCGGCGCTGGAGCGAGGGCTTGCATCAGGCCGTGGAGGCCAAGGAGGGTGTCGCCATTCAGCCTGAAAACCAGACCATGGCGTCGATCACGTTCCAGAACTACTTCCGCCTGTACGGCAAGCTGGCGGGCATGACAGGCACGGCCGACACCGAAGCCTACGAGTTCCAGGAAATCTACGGTCTTGAAACGCTGGTGATGCCACCGAACCGTCCCAGCCGACGTGACGACCAGTTGGACCGGGTCTACAAGACCACGCGTGAAAAATACGAGGCGGCGATCAAGGATATCCGGGAGTGTTATGAGCGCGGTCAGCCGGTGCTGGTGGGCACGACCTCCATCGAGAACTCGGAAATCATTGCCGCATTGTTGGACAAGGAAAAATTGCCGCATCAGGTGCTCAACGCCAAGCAGCATGCGCGCGAGGCGGAGATCATTGCCCAGGCCGGGCGCTCAAAGGTCATCACCATCGCCACCAATATGGCGGGTCGGGGTACGGACATTGTGTTGGGCGGCAACGTCAGCAAGGAGTTGGAAGCGGTGGAAGCGGATGAAACGCTGACGGCCGAACAGAAACAACAGCAGATTGACGCGATACAAGCGCAGTGGGTGCAGGAGCACGAAAAAGTCAAGGCCTTGGGGGGCTTGCGCATCATTGCAACTGAACGCCACGAGTCGCGCCGTATCGACAACCAGCTGCGTGGCCGCTCCGGTCGCCAAGGCGATCCCGGCTCGTCGCGCTTCTACCTGAGTTTGGACGACTCGCTGATGCGCATTTTTGCCGGGGACCGGGTCAAGGCGATCATGGACCGGCTCAAGATGCCCGATGGCGAGGCGATCGAAGCCGGCATCGTGACGCGCTCAATCGAGAGCGCCCAGCGCAAGGTGGAGTCGCGCAATTTCGACATGCGCAAGCAGTTGTTGGAGTACGACGACGTGGCCAACGACCAGCGCAAGGTGATTTACCAGCAGCGCAATGAAATTCTGGACGCCGGCGACCTGAGCGCCCAGATTGCCTCCTTGCGTGCGGGTTGTTTCGATGATCTGGTGCGTCAATATGTGCCGGTGGAGTCGGTTGAAGAGCAGTGGGATATTGCGACACTGGAAAAGGTTCTGGCTGACGATTGGCAGCTGAATCTGGCATTGCAGCAGCAGGTCAGCGCAGCGAGCGCAATTACCGATCATGATCTGCTGACCAGCGTGCAACAGGAGGCCGATCGGGTCTTTGCCGCCAAGGTGGAGCAGGTGGGCGGTGAAAACTTTACCCAGTTCGAGCGCATGGTGTTGCTGCAAAGCATTGACACCCATTGGCGTGAACACTTAAGTTCGCTGGACTATCTGCGCCAGGGCATTCATTTGCGTGGCTATGCCCAGAAGCAACCGAAACAGGAATACAAGCGCGAAGCATTCGAGCTCTTCAGCCAGTTGCTTGACGCCGTTAAGAATGATGTCACCAAAGTGCTCATGACCGTCAAGGTGCAATCCAGCGAACAACTGGAACAGGCCGCTGAGGACATGGAGAGTCGGGGTGAAAGCATCGCCAATGTGACCTATATGGCACCTACTGAAACCGGCGAGGTTGAAACCATTACCGACGACGAAACTTTCAGGAAAAAATCGACCATTCCGGGCGGAAACGTTCCCCGTGTCGGTCGCAACGAGCTGTGTCCTTGCGGCAGTGGCAAAAAGTACAAACACTGCCACGGCAAGCTGGCCTGAGGCAAATTCGCGCCAAATCGATGGGCCCTGGTTGATTGCCACGGCCCATTTTTTGGGATGAGTTTTGGATCATCTGATCCTGATTTGAAAGAAAAGCATGTCTGTCAATTTGCCTGCCCCCAACCCTGACGAGCTTTACCCGATCGCCGGCGTGCGCATCGGTGTGACTGAAGCCGGCATTCGCAAAGCCCAGCGCAAGGATTTGACCGTGGTGCTGATCGATCCGGGCGCGTCGGTGTCGGGTGTCTTCACGCAGAACCGGTTTTGTGCAGCGCCGGTGCAACTGTGCCGGCAACATCTTGCCAGCGGTGCCGGCATTCGGGCCTTGCTGATCAATACCGGCAATGCCAATGCAGGCACGGGTGAAGATGGGCGCGCCCGAGCCCTGGGCACGTGTCTGACGTTGGCGCGCAAGCTCGGCATCTCCGCGGCGCAAGTGCTGCCCTTTTCCACCGGTGTCATCATGGAAACCCTGCCGGTTGAGCGGATTGAGGCCGGGCTGGACGGCGCGCTGGCAGACGTGCGCGAAGACAATTGGCTGCGCGGCGCCGAGGGCATCATGACCACCGACACCGTGGCCAAAGCATTTGGAACGCAGGTGCTGGTTGGTGGCGCCTTGGTGAGCATCACCGGCATCAGCAAAGGCGCGGGCATGATTCGGCCCAATATGGCCACCATGCTGGGCTTTATGGCGACCGACGCCTGTGTCAGCCAGGCTTTGATGCAGCAGCTGGCGACAGAACTGGCTGAGGCTTCATTCAACCGGGTGACGGTCGATGGTGACACTTCCACCAATGACTCCTTTGTGGTGATCGCCACCAACAAAGCCATGCATGTGCCAATTGAATCGCTGGACAGCCCTGACGGGCGAGCGCTCCGGTCCGCCATGCTGGGCGTGGCAAAAAAACTGGCGCAAGCCATCGTGCGCGATGGCGAAGGCGCGACAAAATTTATCACCCTCAAGGTGGAAGGCGGCAAGACCCCGTTTGAGTGTCGCCAGGTGGCCTATGCCGTTGCCCATTCGCCGCTGGTGAAGACGGCTTTTTTTGCCAGCGATCCCAACCTGGGGCGTATTCTGGCTGCGGTCGGCTACGCGGGGATCAGCGATCTGGATCAGACGCGCATCGACCTGTACCTGGACGAGGTGCATGTGGTCACGCAGGGTGGCCGCCATCCGGCCTACCGGGAAGAAGAGGGCCAGCGCGTCATGAAGCAGAGTGAAATCACCGTGCGGGTGCTGTTGGGGCGAGGCGATGCGGCAGATACGGTCTGGACTTGTGACCTGAGTCACGACTATGTCACGATCAACGCTGACTACCGTTCATGAACGAGCAATTTGAGCACCTGCTGGCGCGTGCCGAGCAGCTGATCGGCCGGATTGAATCGGTGTTGCCACACGCGCTGACGCCGCCCGATTGGACCGCAGGCTTTGCCTATCGCTACCGCAAGCGCAGCGCTGGCCACGGTGTGCTGGAACCCGTGCGGCATGTGGGCGCCATGCGGCTGTCCGACTTGAAAGAAGTTGAGCCGCAAAAGGAAAAGATTCGCCGCAACACCCTGCAGTTCGTCAATGGCCAGCCGGCCAACAATGTGCTCCTGACGGGGGCCCGCGGCACGGGCAAGTCGTCTTTGATCAAAGCCTGTCTGAACGAATATGCGCAGCGCGGCTTGCGCCTGATTGAGGTCGACAAAGCAGATTTGGTTGATCTGCCCGATATCGTGGACGTGGTGTCGGATCGGCCCGAGAAATTCATCGTGTTTTGCGACGATCTCAGTTTTGAAGACGGTGAGCCGGGTTACAAAGCGCTCAAGTCGATCCTGGACGGCTCGGTGGCCGCCACGACCGCCAATATTCTGATTTATGCCACCAGCAATCGGCGCCATCTGTTGCCGGAATACATGCGCGAAAACCTGAGCTACAGCCATACGGATGACGGCGAAGTGCATCCGGGTGAAGGCGTGGAAGAAAAAATTTCGCTCTCCGAGCGGTTTGGCTTGTGGGTCAGCTTCTACCCCTTTAACCAGGATGAGTATCTGGCCATCGTGGCGCAGTGGTTGAGCTCGTTCGGTGTCGCTGCACCGGCGATTGAGGCCGCCCGGCCAGACGCCCTGGTCTGGGCCCTGGAGCGAGGTTCACGCAGCGGCCGGGTGGCCTACCAGTTTGCGCGTGACTATGCAGGCACCCATGTCGCTGATGCATGAGTAGCGCGATGCTGGTCGCTGACGCCGCGCTGCCGCGCGAAGGTGGCGCCAATCGCCCGGTTGTTGATGTCGCGGTTGGTGTTCTGATCCGCCCGGATGGCGGCTTTTTGCTCACTTCCCGGCCAGTGGGCAAAGTCTATGCCGGTTATTGGGAGTTTCCGGGTGGCAAGCTGGAAGCGGGTGAAGGCGTGGCCCAAGCCTTGCACCGCGAGTTGCATGAAGAACTCGGCATCACCATCGGCCCGGTAATGCCTTGGCGCGTTGAAATGGTGGACTACCCCCACGCCCTGGTGCGTTTGAACTTCTGCAAGGTTTTCAACTGGATGGGCGACTTGCAGATGCGCGAAGCGCAATTGTTCGCGTGGCAACAGTTGCCGGTGCAGGTGGCACCCGTACTGCCCGGCACGGTGCCGGTGCTGCAATGGCTGGCCGATGAGCGTGGCTTCAAGAATGCTACTTATTTAGTAGCTACTTAAGTATATTACACGGGGGCTACAGCCCTATTTCTTATAAATCTATTGAAGTGGTTCAGCGCCGTCGGCTTGATCTTCTGGCAGGCCGCTGGCTGGCACCCGAAAGCTTTCACTGGCCCACGCGCCAAAATCAACATTTTTGCAACGCTCGCTGCAAAAAGGCCGGAACGGATTGGACGCGGCATAGACACTCTCACCGCCGCAGCTTGGGCACACGACGATTTTGGGCCGAACTGGCGGCGTTTCATTGGCAGGTTTCATGATGAGCACAAGGCGAGTTCAAAAGTGGCATCTTCGCTGCTTGCATGCAGCCGGTCATCGTCTCCCTGGCGCATTAGCCGGATCGACACCATCAGACGATTGCCACTGATTTCCGGTATCAAACCAAGCGTCGGGTCCAGGGCCAGTCGCAGAAGCTGAAAAGTGCGTCCCTGGGGCAAGCTCTGCTGAAATTGTCCGCCATTGGTGATCACTTTTTGCGGCGTACCCGAGTCACGCAGGAGCTTGAGCAGCAATTGAATCGAGTCGGCCAGCGGCGTTAACGTGGTAATCCACCGCGCCAGATCCTGCTGGCGCTGGCCTCCTGTTTTGTGTTGCCAGGCATAGTAGGCCGGCAGGTCGAACTCACAGGTTCCACCCGGAATCCCGACGCGGCTGCGGATGCTCATGAGCCAGTCGTTGTCGTTGAGCGATTGCCCGCATTTGCCGGGCAGGTTATTTATGGCCTGGAAACTGGTTTCCAACTGCGCAACGATCTCGTTGAGCACATCTTCGGCAATGGCAGGGTTGCCCCGGTAAGCATCGAGCGTGTGTTTTTGTTTGTCCAGGTCTTTGAGCACGTCGGACTTGAGGTCAGCGCGGGCGCCGACATCCATGATCTCGAACAGGGTCGAGAGCGCAAAGTGGTGATCCAGCGCTGACTCGCGCGAGACCAGCTCCCTGAGCCGAAGAAACAGATGTTCGAGCCGTAAATAGGTGCGGATGCGCTCGTTAAATGGGTATTCGTAAAGGATCACGCTGATTATTTTTGGTTAGGGCTTAACGGTTGGCATGATAGCCCGAAGTGACGTGCGACTTCATCAACCTCCAAGGCCAAAGCCCCAAGTGACAGACTGTCATTGAAGATAACCGCATCTGCAGCATTCAGGCGGTGGCGGCGGCTGGCTTGTGAGGCGATGATTTTCTCCACTTCGTCGCGGGTCAAGGCATTGCGGGCCATGACCCGGCTGATCTGGGTGGCAGGCGTGCAATCCACCACCAGCACCCAATCGAGTTTTTCGCGCCAGGTGGTGGATTCAACCAGCAGCGGAACATCAAAGACGATGCAGGGGTGGCCTTGATTTGCCGCCAGCAGCGTTTGTCGCTGTGTCTCCTGTCGAACCAGCGGGTGGATGATGGCTTCGAGGCGTTGCCGCGCCGTGATGTCGGCGTAGGCCAGTGCGCGCATTTTCTCCCGATCCATGGCACCCGTCGAGGTGATGAAATCCGGACCAAAAGTTGCGGCAATCGAGGCGATGGCCGGTCCGTTCGGCGCGGTCAGATGACGTGCAATTGCATCGGCATCCACCACGGCGGCACCCAGTTCAGCCAGCAGGCCGGCCACGGTGCTTTTGCCGCTGCCAATGCCACCGGTCAGCCCGAGCCGGACAAGCCCCCGCATGGTCTAGAGCCCAAACGCGCGAAGAATCGAGCCGGGGCCAAAAATCATCGCAGTCAGGCCGGCGCCGACCAGAAAAGGCCCGAAAGGAATGTAGCCACCTTCACGCAACCCGCTGGAGAATTTCATGGCAATGCCAATCACCGCGCCAATCACCGAAGCCATCAAAATGATGGGCACCAGCGCCTGCCAGCCGAACCAGGCACCCAGTGCAGCAAACAGCTTGAAGTCGCCAAAACCCATGCCTTCCTTGCCGGTCACGAGCTTGAAGGCCCAATAAACCAGCCACAGTGACACATAGCCCGCCACAGCGCCCCAAAGCGCCTCTGGCAGCGCGACGGGTGTCCATTGCAGCGCGGCGGCAATCAAGCCCGCCCAGAGCAGCGGCAGGGTGATGTCATCCGGCAACAGCGTGGTGTCCCAGTCGATGCAGCCCAACGCCAGCATGGTGGCACCGAAACCGCACCAGACCAGAGCAGTGGGTGTGGCGCCCCATTTCCAGCCGCAATAAACAAACAGGGCAGCCGTTGCCAGCTCCACCAAGGGGTAACGCAAGCTGATGGGAGCCTTGCAGTTTGAACATTTTCCCCGTAAAAAGAGATAGCTGAACACCGGAATGTTTTCATACCACTGGATTTGATGGTCGCACTTCAGGCAGCGCGAGCGAGGTACGGCCAGATTGAACTTCTCTGCCGACGTCGTTTCTTTACCGGTCATTTCGGCGCACTCGGCTTTCCACTGCGCTTCCAGCATGACCGGTAACCGGTAAATCACCACGTTGAGAAAGCTGCCAATCAACAAGCCCAGAACGCCCAGCACGGTGGCGTCAAACCATGTTGCCACCAGCATCAGACCACCTGACCCAGTTTGAAAATGGGCAGGTACATGGCCACCACAATGCCGCCAATCACGACACCCAGAATCACAATGATGATGGGCTCCATGAGGCTTGAGATGCCTGCCACCATGTCATCGACCTCGGCCTCGTAAAAATCTGCCGCCTTGCCGAGCATGTGATCAATCGAGCCCGATTCTTCACCAATAGAACACATCTGCAAGACCATGGACGGAAAGAGATTGGTATTGGTCATGGCCACCGTGAGTGCCGTGCCGGTTGAGACTTCTTGCTGGATTTTTTTGGTGGCAATCTCGTACACCGAATTGCCGGCGGCGCCGCCCACGGAATCGAGTGCTTCGACCAGCGGTACACCGGCGGCGAACATGGTCGACAGGGTGCGTGTCCAGCGGGCAATGCATGATTTGTCGACCAGCACGCCAAAAATGGGCATCTTGAGCATGATGCGGTCCATCACGTGTTGCATCTTTTCGTTGCGCCGCCAGGCTTGCATGAAAAAGTAAAAGCCGCCGCCAATGGCACCAAAAATAAGCCACCAATACTTGACGAAAATTTCGCTGATGGCAATCACGACCAGCGTGGGCGCCGGCAGGTCGGCGCCAAAATTCGAGAACACCTCCTTGAAGGCCGGCACGACAAAAATCATGATCACAGCCGTGACCACAAAAGCGACGATCAGGACCGAAATCGGATACATCAAGGCCGACTTGATTTTGGACTTGATGGCTTCGGTCTTCTCCATGTAAACCGCCAGCCGGTCGAGCAGCTGGTCGAGAATACCGGCGGACTCCCCGGCCTCGATCAGATTGCAATAGAGGTTGTCGAAATACAGCGGGAACTTGCGAAAGGCAACACTCAATGAAGTTCCGGTTTCAACATCGGTACGAATATCGTTGAGCAGTTTGGTGACGCTGGGATTGGGGTTGCCGCGCCCGACGATGTCAAACGCTTGCAGCAGCGGCACGCCGGCCTTCATCATGGTGGCGAGTTGGCGCGTGAAGATGGCGAGGTCTTTGGGCTTGATGGATTTCCCGGCGCGCATCCGGCGTTTCTTGATCTTGGTTGACATGACGCCCTGGCGACGCAGCATGGACTGAACCTGGTGCTCGCCAACCGCTCGGGTTTCCCCGCGTACCTGCTTGCCATTGCGGTCCTTGCCTTCCCACTCAAAGACAAATTCCTTGATTTTTTTTGACTTTTCAGTTGCCATAGGTCTTTTCAATTAAGGGATCATTCGTTGGTCACGGCGAGCACTTCTTCGAGTGAAGTCAGGCCCAACTTGGCTTTGTGCAGCCCGGCCTGCCGCAGCGATCGCACACCTTCGCGTTTGGCTTGCTCGGCGATTTCCAGCGCGCTGCCATCACGCAGGATGATGCGTTGAATCTCCTCGCTGACCGGCATCACTTGATAAATACCTACGCGTCCTTTGTAGCCGTTGTTGCACATGGAGCAACCCACCGCTCGGTAGCTGATCCAGGGCGCCTGGAATTCATCGTCCTGGTAGCCGGCATCAATCAAGGCCTTGCGGGGAATCTCGATCGGGGTTTTGCAATTCGGGCACAGGCGCCGCGCGAGCCGCTGCGCCGTAATCAGGATCACGCTGGACGCAATGTTGAAAGGGGCAATACCCATGTTGCGCATGCGCGTCAGCGTGGTGGGTGCGTCGTTGGTGTGGAGTGTGGAGAGCACCAGGTGACCGGTCTGGGCGGCCTTGATCGAGATGTCAGCCGTTTCAAGATCGCGAATTTCGCCGACCATGATGATGTCGGGGTCTTGCCTCAGAAATGATTTGAGCGCGACCGCAAAGGTGAGTCCGGCTTTGTCGTTGACGTTAACCTGGTTAACGCCCGGCAAATTGATTTCGCAAGGGTCTTCGGCCGTCGCGATGTTGACCCCCGGCTTGTTCAGCATGTTCAGGCAGGTGTACAGAGAGACTGTCTTGCCTGAGCCGGTTGGCCCGGTGACCAGGATCATGCCGTACGGTCGCCCAATGGCCTGCAGCAGCCTTTCTTTTTCCTCGGGCTCGTAACCCAGTGCTTCAATGCCCAGCTTGGCGCTGCCGGGGTCCAGTATGCGGATCACAATTTTCTCGCCGAACAGCGTGGGCAAGGTGCTGACCCGGAAGTCGATCACCCTTTCCGGGCCAATCTTGAGCTTCATCTTGCCGTCTTGCGGGACGCGTTTTTCAGAGATGTCCATTCTGGAAATCACTTTGATGCGCGACGCCAGCTTGTCCTTGATGGCAATCGGAGGCGAGGCGATCTCTCTCAGTTCCCCGTCAATACGGAAGCGGACACGGTAGTTGTGCTCATACGGTTCAAAGTGCAGATCGGACGCACGCATGCTGAAGGCGTCCAGCAGCATCTTGTGTAAAAACTTGACAACTGGCGCGTCCTCAACTTCGGAGCTTGACGTGTCCGAGCTTTCCGTCAAGGCCTCTGTCGAAGCCTCATCGAACTCGAAGTCGTCCCCAATGATGTGCTCCATCGTTTCCGACGCGGTGATGGCGTTGGCGGTGACCAGTTGCAGCAGCTTGTCGTATTCGGCAACGACCCAGTCAACGCCCAACTGGGTGGCAAACTTGATTTTTTCGGCCGCCTGGCTGTCGGAGGGGTCAGCGGTCGCAACGATCAGCCTGTTATTTCGTTTGCTCAAGACCACCACGCGGTAGTCATGGCAGATTTTTACATCCAGCAAGCCCTTGGGCAGGCGTTGCGGGTCAATGGCGGCCATGTCCACCAACGGTGCTGCATAGGCTGTCGACATGGTGTGCGCCAGGTCAGAGGCCGACACAGCGCCCGAGCCGGTGAGCTCGGCAATAAAGCTGGTGCGGGCGCTCTGGGCTTTGCGGTAGATTTCTTCTGCTGATTTTTGCCCCAGTTTCCCCGCCAGGATGAGGGCGCGGCCCAAGCCCGGAAGGGCCGTGGCGGGGGATTCTCGAGACGAGGTGTCGACAGCAGTCATAGATCGAGAATGTACTACGACAGGAAGTGATTTATGGAGTCGGTGCCGAATGATTGTTCGATGCAATCAAAAGGCAGCCAAGTCAGACCGCGACTTTGGCGCAGCTTCAGGAATGAATCCTGGCTATGACCCCGGTTCGGCTGCTCGTTTGTAGATGAGCACGTCTTCGTACCGGTCTGCCGGGTGGCGCATGGTGCTGAGAAAGTTCCAGCGTGTCAGGTCAACGACTGAGGACAGAGTCGGCGCGGCATCCTTGTCCACGATCAGCCAGGGGCAGCGGCTGTCCGATCCGGCCGGTCGCAGTGCCAGATGGCCATGAAATTGAAAAGCCGCGATCTGGCTGCGGCTCAGTCCGTAGATTTCAACGCAGCGCGGTTGATGCTGAAAGATGACCAGGGTGCGACGCACCAGCGGGGCGTAGCTGCGGGCAAAGTCGAGCAAGGGCAGCCATAAGGTCATCAGGAGCAGCCAGCACAGCGCCGCGCCACCGGCTGGCAAAACCAGGCTTTTCCAGATGGCAGCCCGGTGCCGGCCAACTCGCCACTTCACCAGCCAGGCCCACGCCAATGTTGCGCTGGCAGCTAGCAGAAAAGGAACAAAGGAAAAGCTGTGTTCAAAGCCGGGCAGAAGTCGCGCGACGTTGGCGGCGGGTTGCCTGGGCACGCCGGTTTGCAGGGCGATCCACACGACCCAGATGGTCAAGGCGCAGCCTGAGAAAAATAACAGGGTGAACCAATCAACCAAGGACGCCACGCTACGGCGCAAGGTGGGCAGGGCAAACGCAGCCAGCGCAGCCAGTGCGGGCAGTGCCAGTAACAAGGACCGATCGGCAGAGCCGGTGGTCAGTGTGGCGCCGATGGCAACGCCTGCAAACCACAGCGGCAGCGCCAGATGGCGGCTGGGCATGCCCATGCGAATCAGTTGATGGCGCCAGCGCCACAAGGTCCACAAGGCCAGCGGCCAGGCGGGCCAGGTGAACCAAAGCAGCAGGCGCCCAAGGTTGCGCCACGTTGTCCAGTTGGCATGGGGCAGCTCAATGCGCCAGCGCCACAAGTCCAGCCCGGTGGCCAGCAGAGCGACCAGCAGCGTGACGATTGCGATCGCCCCGGCGGCCAACATGGCCGCGCGCCGCGTCACGCTTTGTTCATTGGAGCGATCCAGCAGTTGAATCAGGGCGCCGCCGCCGCCCAACAGCACGGCCATGCTGGGAGCCCCCGACAGGGTCAGACCTGCCAGACCGAGCACGCCAGCGATGGCGGGCGTTAACGTGCGGTAGGGGAGCGCCGCCAGCGCGTACAGCGCGAGCGCCGTAAAACAGAGTTGTGCCAGCGCAGGCGTGGTTTCATGGGACAACTGGGCCAGGCCCAGGCAAGCGATGAAAGCCAGCAAGCCGCCGTCGGCCATGGCTCTCGCATAGTCCGTCGGCCTGGCCTCTCCGCCAAATGCAAAAGCAACCGGTTGGGCCTCAGGGTTGCGTGCCAGATAGTAAGTGCCGTACCAAGTGGCGACCAGGGCCAGCGTCAGTAACAAGCCAAACGGGATGCGCGCCGCAAAATCCGGTGCGAACCAGGCTGGCGCGAGTTGCATGGCCCAGGCGCCAAGCCAATAAGGCAGCAGCGCATCGACCTCGGGTGACAGGCCCATCAACTGCGGCGACAGCCATGCGGTGCCGCCGCGTGCCAATTCGGCCATATAGCCAAAGGCGGATATGTCGGCCGTTTTCCAGGGGCCGCGGCCCAGCAAGCCCGGCAATACATAGGCGATGCAAAACAAAAACAAGGCAACGCGCGGCAAACGCTGCACGGCGCCTTGGGCGACGATGGCGGGGGTGGTTTGATTCACGCGGGTTTGATGAAAAAAAGGCAGCGCGGGTAACCCGGGCTGCCTTTTGGACGAAGCGTTTGCCAGTTTATTCGGCGACAGCGGCAACTGCGGTTTTGGTCTTGCCAAAACGGTTGCGGAAGCGCTCGACACGGCCACCCATGTTGTCCACGGATTTTTGTGTGCCGGTGTAGAAAGGATGCGATTCGCTGGATGTGTCGATCTTGTACAGCGGCAGTTCGCGACCGTCTTCCATCTTGATCATCTCTTTGGCGTTAGCGCAAGAGCGGGTGACGAATTTGAAGCCGTTGGACGTGTCCAGGAAACAAATTTCGCGGTAATTCGGGTGAATGTCTGCTTTCATGTTTTCTCCATCAGTTGCGTTAGCCGCGTCAGCCCTTGTGCAAACCATTGCGCAATTAAAAGCCCGTCGTACTTGTCGCGTAGAACCGCAAATTATAGCCTAGCCGCCGCGGCGCATCATGTCAAAAAATTCGCTGTTGTTCTTGGTGGCGCGCATTTGCTTGAGCACCATTTCCATCGACTCGATTTCATCCATGTTGTAGAGAAACTGGCGCAGGATGCGGGTTTTTTGCAAAATCTCGGGGGCCAGCAACAGCTCTTCGCGACGGGTGCCGCTGCGGTTGAGCTGGATCGACGGGAACACGCGTTTTTCGTACAGGCGGCGGTCCAGGTGGATTTCACTGTTGCCGGTGCCCTTGAATTCTTCAAAAATCACTTCGTCCATGCGGCTGCCGGTGTCGATCAGGGCGGTGGCGATGATGGTCAGCGAGCCGCCTTCCTCCACATTGCGCGCCGCGCCCAGGAAGCGCTTGGGGCGTTGCAGTGCGTTGGAGTCGACGCCACCGGTCAATACCTTGCCGGAGGATGGCACGACATTGTTGTAGGCGCGCGCCAGGCGCGTGATGGAATCCAGCAGGATAACGACGTCTTTTTTCAGCTCGACCAGGCGTTTGGCGCGCTCGATCACCATCTCGGCCACGTGCACGTGGCGGGCGGCGGGCTCGTCAAAGGTGGAGGCGATCACCTCGCCCTTGACGGTGCGCTGCATCTCGGTCACTTCTTCGGGCCGCTCGTCGACCAGCAGCACCATCATGTGAATTTCCGGATAGTTGGCGGCAATCGCGTGGGCGATGTGCTGCATCATCACCGTCTTGCCGCTTTTGGGCGGCGCCACCAGCAGGGCGCGCTGCCCTTTGCCAATCGGCGCGATGATGTCGATGATGCGGCCGGTGATGTTTTCGTCGGTCTTGATGTCCTGTTCGAGCCGCATTTGCTTGTTGGGAAACAGCGGCGTCAGGTTCTCAAACATCACCTTGTGTTTGTTTTCTTCAGGCCCGCCGCCGTTGACTTTTTCAAGCTTGTTCAGGGCAAAGTAGCGCTCGCCGTCTTTGGGCGTGCGCACCTCGCCTTCAATCATGTCGCCGGTGTG
Organism: Rhodoferax ferrireducens T118; assembly: GCF_000013605.1. Classification (NCBI taxonomy): domain Bacteria; kingdom Pseudomonadati; phylum Pseudomonadota; class Betaproteobacteria; order Burkholderiales; family Comamonadaceae; genus Rhodoferax; species Rhodoferax ferrireducens. The sequence continues at coordinate 3,208,128 of NC_007908.1, read as the reverse complement.
CAGGTTGAAGCGGCGCACCTGGCTCGGGCTGATGTAAATGTCGTCCGTGGAGGCGGTGTAGCTGGTGTCGGGGCTGCGCAAAAAACCAAAACCATCGGGCAGGATTTCCAGCACGCCATCGGCAAAGATCTGCTCACCGGCGCGGGCGCGCTTCTTGATGATGGCAAACATCAGCTCTTGCTTGCGCATGCGTCCGGTGTTTTCAATCTCAAGCTCTTCAGCTTGCTTGAGGACTTCTGACACGTGCAGTGCCTTGAGTTCGTTTAAGTGCATGGAATGGCCAGGTAGGGGAATTGAACGAAATACAGGGGGGGTTTGGGTGAGGCGGACTGCTATCCTCAGCCTCAATGTTCTAAACCGGGAACTCGAACTGACTCAGGATGGGAGTCAGTGAACTGGCTGTAATTATGACAGGAAAAAAATGAAGTCTTCAAGCCCTGTCAAGGCTGATCTGGAAAAGCTTGAATTGTTACGGACAGAGCTTGTTCACTTCATGTAACTGCGGTCTGTCCCGCAAGGTTTCAGTTCAGTTGAGGACAGAGCTTGCCCACTGCGTGTGGCAATGGTCTGTCCCGCAAAAGCTCAGGCGAGTTGCTGATCAATAAAAGCCGTCATCTGCGACTTGCTCATGGCGCCGACTTTGGTCGCGGCGAGCTGCCCATCCTTGAACAGCATCAGGGTGGGAATGCCGCGAATGCCGAATTTGGCCGGAATATCGCGGTTCTCATCAACGTTCATCTTGGCAATTTGCAGTTTGCCTTCGTAACTGGTCGCTATTTCTTCCAAAATGGGCGCGATCATCTTGCACGGGCCACACCACTCGGCCCAGTAGTCCACCAGCACGGGTTGTGTGGATTGCAGCACATCGGCTTCAAAAGACGCGTCGGACACATGTTTGATAAGTTCGCTGGCCATGAGAATTCCTTGGTAGATAGTCGGTACAGGTAAAGTGGAGAAATTGTGACAGAAACCAAGCCCCTGCATCGTTAACCAAAATCCTATGGCTGAAATAGCAAAAAACCATCCTGTTGATCAGGCGTGGGACCGTGTCATGGGTCAAATCCGCGCCGAAATGGCGGCGCGCGGGGTGCACGCGTCACGCACGGTGGTGCTGTTGCCGTACGCCCAACTGATGCAGCAAGCGCGCAGCGCCTGGCTGCGTGCTCTGGAGGGCGCTACACCCGGCGTCAATTCTCCCGCCCATTTTCTGCCCCGTTTCGAGACCAGCATGAACTGGACCCGCAGCCTGGGTGGCTTTGAGCCCGGCCCGGACGATCTGCAGCTCGATTGCGCGCGCGACGTGCTGACGGCGGCTTCTTTGCTGGCACGCGCGGGATTGGCCCCGTATCAAAACCTGTTGGCGGCGCGCCTGATGGAAGCCGCCTGGAGTCTGGCCCGGCTTGCCGCCTCTGTTGCGCCCACTGCGCGCGCGCAGTGGGGCCTGCGCCTGGACAGTCTGCTGGTGAGCGGCCTGGACGCGCCGGTGCTGGCGTTGGAAGCCGCGCTGGCACGGGTCGCGCTGGCTTGGGTGGCCAGCTCAAGTTATCCGTCCGATCGGCTGTTTGCGGCCCGCCCTGACTTGCTGGTGGTGCTGCAAGGTTTCCAGAGCGAACCGCTGGCGCTGGCTTTGCAGCACGGCCTGGGCGAGCGGGTCGTCGTGCTGGCGCTGCAGCAGGAAGACACCCCAACAGGCGCCGCCGCAGGTGCGGACACGGTGGCGCTGCACGCGGCCCAGGATGCCGAAGACGAAGCGCAGCGCGCGGCTGCCTGCGTGCTGGCGCACCTGGCGGCGGGGCGCTCGCCGGTGGCGCTGGTGGCGCAGGATCGGGTGCTGACGCGCCGGGTCCGCGCCATGCTGGAAGAGCGCGGCGTGGCCGTGCGCGACGAAACCGGCTGGACGCTGTCGACCACCCGCGCCGCCGCCGCACTGATGAGTCTGCTGCGCGCTAGCGCGTGGGACGCCAGCACCGACGGGGTGCTTGACTGGCTGAAGAACGCGCCGGCGTTTGACCCGCAGCTGGTGACGCAGGCCGAGGCCAGTTGGCGCCGCGGCGCGGTGCGCGAGTGGCGCGCGGTGCCGCTCGGTGACGCCTTGCAGCGCCCGGTACAGGCGCTGCGCGACAGTCTGCAATCCGGACGGCCGCTGGCGCGCTGGCTGGTCGATTTGCGCGCCGTGCTGCAAAGCGCGGGCCAATGGACGGGCTTGATGCAAGACGCTGCCGGGCAAGCGGTGCTGCAGGCCCTGCGCTTGCATGAGGGGGCCCATACCGAGTTTGCGGATGTGGCCGTGTCCATGAGTCAGAGCGAGTTCACGGCGTGGGTCAGCCAGTCGTTGGAGGCTGCCAGTTTTTTGCCGGAACATCCGGAGAACTCAGCGCCGGGTCAGGTCGTGATCCTGCCCTTGAGCCAGCTGCTGGGTCGCCCGCTGGCGGCGGTGGTGCTGCCCGGCTGCGACGACGTGCGCCTGCCGATGTCACCCGAACCCACCGGCCCGTGGACCCCTGCCCAACGTGAATTGCTCGGTCTGCCCGCGCGCGCGCAACTGGCCGCAGCCAGCCGCGCGGCCTGGCAGTACGCCTTGCAGTTTCCCCATGTGGATGTGTTGTGGCGCCAGAGCGAAGGCGGCGAGCACCTGATGGCCAGCGGCTTTGTGCAGGAACTGCAGCTCGGCCAGATCGGTGCCATGGCGGCGGATCCGCGGCCGCTGCGCGCGCTCACGGCCAAGCCTGGCGCCATGCCGAGTCCGAGGGGCGATGCGCTGGCTTTGACCCGGCTCTCCAGCACGGCGTATGAAGACCTGCGCCGCTGCCCGTACCGGTTCTTTGCCTTGCGCCAGCTCAAGCTGCAGGAGTCGGATGAACTCGACACCGAGCTTGGCAAACGCGACTTCGGCAACTGGCTGCACACCGTGCTCAAGCTCTTTCATGAAGCATTAAATGAATCTCCAGCCCCCGATTTTGTTGGGCGATTAGCTATGATTAACGCAGCAGCAGAGCAGGCAACGCTGGCGCTGGGTTTGTCCAGCAGCGAATTCTTGCCGTTCGCCGCCGCCTGGCCGCGGGTGCGCGCGGGCTACCTGGAGTGGCTGGCCGGGCACGAGGCCAGCGGCGCCAGCTTTGTTGCCGCCGAGCGCTGGCGGGAAACTGCGCTCGGCCACCTGACCCTGGTTGGCAAGATTGACCGTATCGATCGCCTGCAGGACGGCAGCGCCCTGGTGATCGACTACAAAACCGAGCCGCGTGCCAGCACCGCCCAGCGCATCAAGGATGCGCCGGAAGACACCCAACTCGCGTTTTATGCGGCGTTGCTGGGTGATGACACCTTGGCGGCGGCTTATGTGAATGTGGGTGAAAAAGACGGCACCAAAACGTACGAGCAGTCCGACGTGGTGGCTTTGCGTGACCTGCTGCTGGCGGGGATTGCCACGGACATGGCGCGGATCGCCGATGGTGCGGCTATGGCGGCGATGGGGGAGGGCAAGGCGTGCGAGTTTTGTGCTGCGCGGGGACTGTGTCGGAAAGATTTTTGGGATGTGGCGTGACTGTGTTTTTTTGTGATTTTTCCCCCACTCACTCCCCCAACCCCTCTCTCGCCCCGCCGGGCGAAAGAGGGGGGCTTCATTTGGCCGCGTTTTTAAAGGTGGGAAATATGCGCTCGTTTGCATGCTGGCCTCCAAGTGGCGGCAACCTACCGAGAAGCCGTTCAGCCGGTTTGTGGCCAACGTGCCACGGCACGTTTATTTCCCACCTTTTAAGACAAGGCCAAATGTGGCTGTTGGCTCCCCTTTCCGCCCCGGCGGGGGTGGAAAGGGGCGGGGGGGATAGGGGGGGGATACAACGCCTAAAAAACAAGAACGCCGCCGATAACCGGGTTGACGGATCAAGCCATGCAGACCGAATTGCATCGGAACCATGCAGTAAGGACCCCAAAAATGCCTGACTCTCAACCCGCCCCAGCCTACGAGCACAACGGCCAGCTCATCAGCGCCGAGGCTTTCTACGCCATCGCCTGCGACCCGCGCCGCAGTGTCGCGGTGGAGGCTTGCGCCGGTGCCGGCAAGACCTGGATGCTGGTGTCGCGCATCGTGCGCGCTTTGCTTGATGGGGTGGATGCATCGAGTGGCGAGTTGCGGGTGCAGCCGCACGAGATTCTGGCCATCACCTTCACCAAGCGGGCGGCCAGCGAGATGCGCGAGCGGCTGTATCAATGGCTGGCAGAGTTTGCCGTGGCCGATCGCGCCACCCTGCTCAAGGAGCTGACGCTGCGTGGCGTTTTGGATAAAAATGAGCTCCATCCCCCGTCCGTGCTGCCTGAGCAGCTATCAAAGTTGTATCAGAATATCTTGCGCAGCGGGCGCCAGGTGCAGGTGCGCACTTTCCACAGCTGGTTTGCTGCCTTGCTGCGCAGTGCGCCGCTGGCGGTTTTGCAGCAGATGGAGCTGCCTGCCAACTACCAGTTGCTGGAGGACGATACCCCGGCCAAAGCCCTGGTCTGGCGGCGTTTTTATGCCGCGCTGCTGCGGCCAAAGCCAGCGCAGGTCGGCGGCGCCGAGTTGCGTGGTGACGCGCCTGATGAATCATGTGGTTTCACCCTGCAGTTTGATTACGAGGCGGTGGTGTTTGACTACGGCCGCGCGCAGACCGACAAAGCCCTGCAAACCGCGCTCGACAAGCGCACCGAATTTACCCTGGCCGATGCGCAAGGCGTGGTGCTGCGCTCGGTGTTGCCGTTTGGCACGCAATTCCCCGAGTTTGCCGGCTTGGGCACGCCCGATGATTTTTTGCGCGACCAGCCGCAGCGCTGGCAAATCCTGCTCGACGCCGCCGCCGCCTTGGGCCGTGCCAGTGCCAAGACGTTTGCTGCCAAAGGGGTGGAGCTTGAAATGGCGCTCTCAAGCGGTGACCTGTCGGCCGCGTTTGCCGCCTTGCTGACCGACAAGGACGCGCCGCGCAAGTTCAGCGAGAAGATCGCCGGTATTGAGGCCGTGCGTGAGGCCCAGGACCTGGTGCTGCGCGTGGTGGCGGCCCGCTTGCAACACGCGGCCTGGACTTACCAGCAACGCATGGCGCGCCTGACCCGGGCGCTGCTCAAGGAGTTCGCGGCCCTCAAACGGGAGCACGGCTGGGTTGACATGAACGATGTGGAGCGCGCCGCGCTGGTGATGCTCAGTGACCCGGTGCTCTGCGGCTGGGTGCAGGAGCGGCTCGATGCGCGCATCAAACACCTGCTGATCGACGAGTTTCAGGACACCAACCCGCTGCAGTGGCAGGCGCTCAAGTCCTGGCTCAGTGGCTACGCGGGCACGGGCGGGGGCGCAAGCGGTGGCGCTGGCGCCACGGCGCCCCGAGTGTTCATCGTGGGTGACCCCAAGCAGAGCATTTACCGCTTTCGCCGGGCCGAGCCGCAAGTGTTCAAGGCGGCCAAAGCCTTTGTGCGCGACGGTTTGAACGGCGATCTGCTCAGTTGCGACCACACCCGGCGCAACGCCACCGGGGTCATCGCCGTCGTGAACGCCGTCATGACGCAGGCGGTGCAGGCCGATGGCTACGAGGGGTTCAGAGCGCATACCACCAGCGCCTCCGAGCTGGGACTGGTTTGCAAGCTGCCGCCGATTGCCAGGCCAGAGCGTCTGGCGGGGGCCGCATCCAGCGGCGATGAGACCGAAGGGGGCGGGACGGCCAGCGCCGGCTGGCGCGACAGCCTGGATACGCCGCGCGAGCTGCCGGAGGAAACCCTGCGCACCCTGGAGGCGCGCCAAGCGGCGCACTGGATTGCGCAGCAGTTGGCCAGCGCCGAGACGCCCGATACCGAGGGGCGCGGCCTGCAGGCCGCTGACGTGATGGTGCTGTCACGCAAGCGCGCGGGCTTGCTGCCCTTGCAGTTGGAGTTGCGCAAGTTGCACATCGCGGCCCAGATTGGCGAAAAAACCAATCTCATTGACTGCTGCGAAGTGCAGGACCTGGTGGCCCTGCTGGACGTGCTGGTGTCGCCCCGGCATGACCTGTCGCTGGCGCGGGTGCTCAAGTCGCCTTTGTTTGACATGACCGACGCTGCGCTGGTGCAGCTGGCGCAAGCGGTGCGGGCGCAGTCGCAGCCGCCCGCCGATGGGTCATGGTTTGACGTGCTGCAAAAATCAGAGCTGTCGACGCAGGACGGACGGGGGCTAGCGGCTTGTTTGATGCGATGGAAAGGCTGGCTGGATCAATGGCCGCCGCACGATGCGCTGCAGGCCATTTACTTTGACGGCGACGTGCTGGCCCGCTTTGCGGCGGCAGCACCGGCCAGCCAGCGCGACGCCGTACTGGCCAACCTGACAGCCTTGCTGGGGATGTCGCTGCAGCTCGACGGCGGACGTTTTTCGACCCCTTATGCGTTTGTGCGCGCCCTTAAAGGTGGTGGCGTGCTGGCGCCTGCCGCCGTCAACCCGCAGGCGGTTCGCCTGCTCACTGTGCACGGCGCCAAAGGGCTGGAGGCGCAGGTCGTGCTCTTGCTTGACACCGACACGCCCGAGCGCAACGCCGACACCATGGGTGTGCTGATTGACTGGCCGGGGGAGGCCGCGTGGCCGAGCAAATTTGTGTTTTTGGCCAGTGAGAGCCAACCGCCCGCCTGCGCCGTGCCCACGCTGGAGGCCGAGCGGCTGGAGCGCCAGCGCGAAGAACTTAATGCCCTGTACGTCGCGCTGACGCGGGCGCGCCGCACGCTGGCTATTTCCAGCATCGCACCCTACCGCAGCGCGGAGCGCAGCTGGTGGCAGCGCCTGAGCGACCTGGCCCAGCCGGCGGTGCCCGCAGGTGCAGCCGCCTTGGCGGCGCCGCTTCCCGATGCGGTGACCGTGGCGGATGCTGTGTTTTATATCAAAGAACTGCCTTTAGCCCCCGTAGAATATAGGCAAGTAGCTATAAAAAGTGAAGCAAATTTGGGCGGAAGTCGCGGTGGTGATGACGCTAACGCTGACGCTGACGCGCTCAGCGCCCGCCTGGGCAAGGCCATGCACCGGCTGCTGGAATGGGGCGACGCGACGCCAGCCAATACGGCCGCCTGTGCGCGTGAATTTGCACTCACGCCCGAGCAGGGCGCACAAGCCGCCGCCATGGCCGCGCGTATCCTGCAAGGCGAGGGCGCCTGGGCCTGGGACAATACAAGGCTGGCTTGGCAGGGCAATGAGATTGAGTTGCTGTACCAGGGCCAATGCCTGCGCCTGGATCGCCTGGTGCAGCGCACGGACGCACAGCACGCGGGCCATTGGTGGGTGCTGGACTACAAGTCGGCCCCGGCGCCCCACGAACAAGCGGAGCTGCTGGCGCAGCTGCGCGACTACCGGGCGGCCGTGCAGGCCATTTATCCGGATGCGGTGGTCAAGGCCGCATTTTTGACCGCGCACGGCGCGTTGATCGAAGTGAATGAAGTGAATTGGAACAGTGCATGAAAAAAGTGATTGTGGTCGGGGGCGGCCCCGCCGGTTTGATGGCCGCTGACGTGTTGTCGGCGGCCGGGATTGAGGTGCATGTGTATGACGCCATGCCGTCGGTGGGGCGCAAGTTTTTGCTCGCGGGTAAGGGCGGCTTGAACCTGACACACGCCGAGCCGGCCGCTATTTTTGCCTCCCGCTATGGCGCGCGGCGCACGCAGATTGAGGCCTTGCTGCGGGGTTTTGATGCCACGCAGGTGCGCGCCTGGGCCAAGGGCCTGGGGGTAGACACTTTTGTCGGCAGCTCGGGGATGGTGTTTCCGGTGGACATGAAGGCCGCCCCGCTGCTGCGCGCCTGGCTGCACCGCCTGCGCCATCCGGTGGCCGGGCCGGGCGTGCAGTTTCACATGCGCCAGCGCTGGACCGGCTGGGCCACTGAGCAGGCGAGCACCACACTCAAATTTGACGGCCCTGGCGGACCGAGCCAAGCGCAAGCCGATGCCGTGGTGCTGGCCCTGGGCGGCGGCAGTTGGGCCAGGCTCGGCTCCAACGGCGCCTGGGTGCCGTGGCTGCAGGCCCGCGGCGTGGCGGTGGCGCCGCTGCTGCCCGCCAATTGCGGCTTTGATGTGGCCGCCAGCCCGGCCCGTCAGGCGCAGCCAGCTGGCGGGGATGTCACCACGCCGGGTGAAACCCGCCGCGAATTTCTGCAGGAACTGATCGGCCAAAGCCCAGTAGCGCCACCCGGCTGGAGCACCTATTTCGCCAGCCGATTCGCCGGTCAGCCGTTCAAGTCGGTGGCGATTGAGTTCACGAACTCGCAGGGTGTCAACTTCCGGCGCAAAGGCGAGTTTGTCGCCACCGCCACCGGGGTCGAGGGCAGCCTGATCTACGCGGCGTCCAGCCTGTTGCGTGACGAGATCATCAAGCAGGGCCACGCGACGTTCTATCTTGATTTGCTGCCCGACCGCACGCCCGAGCAGGTGCTGGCCGAGGTGACTCACCCGCGCGGCTCGCGCTCGCTCTCGAGCCACCTGAAAAGCCGCTTGCACATTGACGGGATCAAGGCCGCCTTGCTACACGAGCGCTTGAGCAAGGAGCAGGTCAATGACCCCGCCGCACTGGCTGGCGCCATCAAGGCCCTGCCCATCACGCTGGCGGCGGCGCGCCCGCTCGACGAAGCCATCAGCAGCGCCGGTGGCGTGCTGTTTGAGGTGATGGATCAACACCTGATGCTCAAGCAACTGCCCGGCGTGTTTTGCGCCGGTGAGATGCTGGACTGGGAGGCCCCGACCGGGGGCTACCTGCTGACCGCCTGCTTTGCCAGCGGGCATCAGGCCGGCGCTGGGGTGCTGGCGTATCTGGGAGTCAAATAGTCTTCTCCTTCTTCTTTCATCTCGCCGACGGACCCGCGCATGCTGTCATCACACGTTCTTCACCGACACCCGCGCGATAAAATTTCACTTTTGATGGCTGATTTGCAAGGAACTCATGCGCTGCACATTTCGATCCGGTCTGGTTGGCTCACTGATGGGCTTGCTCGTGTTTTCCCTGTCACCCGCGGCGTTCGCTGCGCCGCCGGTCGCTGCCGCAACGCCGTCCAAAGCCCAGGCGATTGTTGATGCGGCGACGCACGACGCTTACAAAAAGGCGGCTTTTGTGAAGACGGGTCAGCGTGTGGCGGAAGTTTGTGCCAGTTGCCACGGCCTCAAAGGCACCAGCACGACACCGGATGTGCCCAATATGGCGGCGCAAAATGTGAACTATGTCTATGAGCAGTTGCGCAAGTTCAGCACAGGTGAGCGCAGCGAAGGCTCACATTCCAAATTCATGCGCGGCCTGACCCGGGCGATGAGCGAGGATGAAAAGGCGGCGGTGGCTGACTTCTATGCCCAGCAGAGCTCGATTGCATCGCGCGCCCCAGGGGCGGCGGCGGCAACAGGCAAGGCGATCTATAACACGCGCTGCCTGAAATGCCACGGCGACGATGGAGCCGGTGCCGAATCGCTGCCTCTTATTGCCGGTCAACAACCTGGTTACCTCAGTATGTCTCTGGAGCGTTATCGCAAGCAGACCGGTACCCGCCTGTTTGCGGCGATGACCAAAGTCATGCATGGAATGACTGATCAGGACATGGTGGCGCTGGTTGACTATGTTTCCAGCATGCATTGAGCCAGGATGAACCCGTGTTCACCTTAAGCCGTCATCACCGAAGCAACTGAGTCGGGCGGGGACGGCGAAGCCGGCGTCGGTGGCGTCCCGCAGGCTGCCTGCGCCCGGCTCGATCAACGCGATCCAAAATCTCTGGCGGCGATCGCTGGCGCGCGTTCGGTGTGCAGCTCACTTGCTGCACAATGGAACGCCCTGAAGAAAGCTGGATTGAGTTGAGCCTTGATGACCTGCCTGCCGCAAAAATGAATCCGTCCGAGGAAGTCCGTCGCCTGCAAACGGCATTGTTTGACGCGCAACGCCGTTTGCAGGCCGTGGCCGATGTTGCGGGCGGGTTGATCGGCAAACTTGAGTTCGAACTGCGTGAGGGCGACAGTCTGCTGCTGGTCGGCTTTGATGTCCAGGCCGAACAACTGCTGGGCAAGGCCTGTGCGCCGTTTTTGGGTCAGCCTTTGTTGATGCTGTTGCCGGGCTTGTCCGCCACGGAGCTGCCGGCAGCCTTGTTGGAGGTGGCGCTGCACGGCGGTGTGATCGAGCCGCGCAGCCTGCTCGGCGAGGGTTTGTTGTCGGGGAAATCTTTCACGTTCTTTGCGTTCCAGTTGGCGCCTGCGCGGGCCGTCGTGAAGTTCTGGGACAGCGCGGGCGCGCTCGAAACCCAGGCGCTGCGCATGCGCTCGCAGCAGCAACTCGCCGCCGTGTTCAGCCAGAGCCCGGTGGCCATATCGCTGAGCCGTGAACGCGACGGTGCCTATGTCGACGTCAATGAACAATGGACGCTGCTGACCGGTCTGTCCTTGCAGGAGGTGCTGGGGCGGACCTCGGTCGAGTTGGGTCTTTGGCCCGATGGCACTGCGCATGATGACGCGTTGGCGCAGGCTGGCGAAGGCGCTCGCTTGCGCAATCTGGACCTGCCGTTCGTCCGCCAGGACGGGCGCCAACTCGTCCTGCAAATCAATGCTGCCCGCATCGAGATCGGCCACACCGCCTATTTTTTGAGTTATCTCAAAGACGTGACACCCGAGCGCGCCATGCAGGCCGAGTTGCTGGCCAGTGAGCAGCTTTTGAAATCGACCAATGAGCGGTTGAATCAGCAAATTCATCTGTTTGAGTCGATGGAGAATCTGGCTGCGGTGGGCTACTGGACCTCTGGCGCTGACCCGGCTACTCTGCGCTGGTCCAAGGGCATGTACCGTCTGGCCGGGCTGGCGCCCGGCTCGGTGATGCATCGGTCGGTGGGGCGCAGTCGCATCCGGGCCGAGGACCAGGAGAAATTTGCCCAAGCCAGGCGTGCGGTTGATGGCGCGATCGTGGAGTATCAATGGGAGCATCCGGATGGCCGCATGCATTGGCATCGTTCGCGCATGCAACATGGGTCGGGCGAGGGCGGCGAAGCGATCGTTTTCGGCGTGGTGCAGGACGTCACGCACGAACGGGCCGCGGCCCTGGCGTTGCAGGACCGGCTCGGCTTTATTCAAAACATCACCAGCCGGGTGCCCGGTATGGTGTTTCAGTTGCGGCTCAAGACCGATGGCAGATTTCAGTTTGGCTACGTCAGCGACCTGGTGCGAGAGATTTTCCGGGGGGTGTCGCCAGAACAAATCATGCAGGATGCGGCGGGCATCCTGAAGCTGCACCACCCCGATGACGTGTCAGAATTTATTGCCTCCATCAAGGCTTCTGCGCGGGAGCTTAAGCCCTGGCGCCATGAATATCGCCTGCGCTTTGAGGACGGCGAGGTCCGTTGGTTGCTGGGCCAGGCCACGCCTGAGCGCGAGGCGGATGGCACGGTGCTGTGGAATGGCTTGATCACCGATATCACCGCGCGCAAGCAGTCCGAGGAGCGCTTGCGTGAAAGTGAAGCCCGTTTTCGGGCCTTGACCGAACTCTCGTCGGACTGGTATTGGGAGCAGGACGCACAATTTCGTTTTGTTCGACTCGATGGCAGCTCGCAGACCAGCATGCGCTTGCCTGAGGACAACTATCTTGGCGTCACACGCTGGGAAACCGATGCGCAGGGCGTCAGCCAGGCGCAGTGGGCAGCACACCGGGCGGTGTTGCAGGCGCATGAAACCTTTCACGATTTCGAGATGCTGTGCACCGACGCGGTCGGCTGCCTGACTTGGGTGGCCATCAGTGGCACGCCAATTTTTGATGTGCAGGGCCAGTTCAAGGGCTACCGGGGCATTGGGCGCGACATTTCCGAGCGCAAACGGGCCGAAGAAAAGATTGAGCGGCTGGCGTTTTATGACGTGCTGACCGATCTGCCCAATCGCCGTTTGCTGATGGACCGCCTGCAGCAGGCGCTGGTGAGCAGCGCGCGCGAACACGGCGCCGGCGCGCTGCTGTTTATCGATCTGGACAACTTCAAGGACCTCAACGACACACAGGGCCACGATGTGGGCGACGCGCTCTTGCAGCAGGTGGCAAAACGTTTGCTGGCCAGTGTGCGCGAGACCGATACGGTGGCGCGACTCGGTGGCGACGAGTTTGTGGTGATGTTGCAGGGCCTGGAGCGCACCCAGGCTGATGCCATCACGCAAGTCGAGCAGGTGGGACGCAAAATCATGGCTCAGCTCAACCAGCCTTACCGGCTGGGCAGCGCGGAGCACCACAGCACGCCCAGCATCGGCGTCACCTTGTTTGACAACCAGCAGCAGACCCTGGACGACCTGTTGAAACAGGCCGATCTGGCGATGTACGAGGCCAAGTCTGCGGGGCGCAACACGCTGCGCTTTTTCGACCCGACCATGCAGGCGCTGGTGACGCAGCGCACGGCACTGGAGCTGGAACTGCGCCACGGCCTGGCGCGTGACGAACTGGTGTTGTTCTACCAGCCGGTGGTTGATCAGGATGCGCGCGTGGTCGGCGTTGAGGCGCTGGTGCGCTGGCAGCATCCGCAGCGCGGCCTTGTTGCCCCGCTGGCATTCATCCCGATGGCGGAGCAAACCGGGCTGATCCTGCCGCTGGGGCAGTGGGTGTTGCGGGTGGCCTGCCTACAGCTGGTGAGCTGGTCGGCGCAGGCGGCTACCGAACGCCTGACCATGGCGGTGAATGTGAGTGCGCGCCAGTTCCGCCAGCCGGAGTTTGTGCAGCAGGTGCTGACCATGTTGCGCCAGACCGGCGCCAACCCGAAACGTCTGAAAATGGAACTGACCGAGAGCCTGTTGCTCACCGATACCCAGGACGCCATCGCAAAAATGAGCGAGCTGCGCGACGTCGGTGTGCGCTTCTCGCTCGATGACTTTGGCACCGGTTATTCGTCGCTGTCTTACCTCAAGCTGTTGCCGCTGCAACAACTCAAGATTGATCAGTCGTTTGTGCGCGATGTGCTGACCGACCCGAACGATGCCGCCATCGCGCGCACCGTGCTGGCCCTGGGTCAGAGCCTGGGGCTGGGGGTAGTGGCCGAAGGTGTGGAGACGGTTGGCCAGCGTGATTTTTTATTGCAACACGGCTGCACCCGGTTTCAGGGTTATTTGTTTGGCAAGCCGGTGCCCATAGCTCAATTGAGGCTGGGGGGCGCTGATTAGCACCCCAGTGCCGGGCTACAGCGGTGCGTCAGTCGCCGCCGGGCGTGCCATCGGCATCAACGGCGTTACTCGCGGCTGATGTCAGATTGGACTGGCGCAGCGCTGCTTTTTCGCCCGCGCTGGCAAATTTGCTGTATTTCCCCAGAATGCCGACCAACTGACCATAAACACGCGGGTTGCCGGCCATGCACTCTTTGTGCTCCAGAAATTCAGGCTCACCGGTGAAATTGCCGACCAGGCCACCGGCTTCGGTCACCATCAAGGAGCCCGCTGCTACGTCCCAGGGCTGCAGGCCGGCCTCAAAAAAGCCGTCGGTGTAACCGGCCGCCACATAGGCCAGGTCCAGCGCCGCAGCGCCGGGGCGACGCAGACCGGCGGTCTTTGGCATCAGGTCCGTCATCATGCGCAGGTAGTTTGGGAAATCATCACCGGGGCGGAACGGGAAACCGGTGGAGATCAGGCACTCCTGCAGGCGGATGCGCTTGGACACGCGCAGGCGCCGGTCGTTGAGGTAGGCCCCGCGTCCTTTGGTGGCGGTGAACAGGTCGTTGCGGCTGGGGTCATAAATGACGGCCTGCTCAATCTTGCCCTTGACCGCCAGCGCAATGCTGACGCAATAGACCGGAAAACCGTGGATGAAATTGGTGGTGCCGTCCAGCGGGTCAATGATCCAGACAAATTCGGAGTCTTTGGCACCGTGCTCGCGGCCTGATTCTTCCGCCCAGATGCCATGGCCGGGGTAGGCCGTGAGCAGGGTTTCGATGATGGCTGCTTCGGCCGCCTGATCCACGTCGGTGACGAAATCATTCACCTGCTTTTGCGAGATGCGAACCGCCTCGACGTCAAGCGCCGCGCGGTTGATGATGGACCCCGCAGCGCGGGCGGCCTTGACGGCCACATTGATCATGGGATGCAGATTGGGGGAGGCCATATATATTTATTAAGAACGGGGAGGGGAGCTGTCCGGCGATGCGGGCGGCGACAATAGTGCGATTTTATCCGCCCCGGTGATTTCCAGATTTTCCAGTCCATGCAAACACGTTTCATCCTGATCAACACCAGCCACGCCGGCAATGTCGGGGCTGCTGCCCGTGCCATGAAAACCATGGGTTTCACCGACCTGGTGCTGGTGGCCCCGCGCTGGGCCAATGTGCTCAGGCGCGAAGAAACCATTCAGCGCGCCAGTGGCGCCCTGGACGTGCTCAAAAATGCCCGCATCGTGGACACGCTCGATGAGGCGCTGGAGGGAATCACGCATTTGTGCGCCACGGCCATGACGCCGCGCGACTTTGGGCCGCCCACGGCGACGCCGCGTGAGCATTTTGAGTTGCTCTTAAATAAAGAGCGACTGACGCATATTCCACGGGGGCTAGAGGCTGATCTGGCTTATAAAAATGAAATTTTGCCGGAGACGTCTGAACTCGTGCAGGCAGCTGTTGCAGCGCCCGAGCGCGGCATGGGCTTCCTGTTTGGCTGCGAGCGTTTTGGCATGCGCAATGAAGATGTCTACCGTTGTCACGTGGCGCTGAGTATTCCGAGCGACCCCCAATTCGGCTCGCTGAATCTGGGTGCGGCGGTGCAGGTGATTGCCTATGAATGGCGGCTGGCTTTGGGCGCCTTTCCCGTTCAATCCGCGACCCTTGAGCCGGTGCTGGCCGACGCAGCCCAAGTGGCGGGCATGTTGGGGCATCTGGAGCAGTCGCTGCAGGCGATTGGATTTCTGGACCCGCAAGCGCCCAAAAAATTGATGCCCCGGCTCAATCAGCTGTTCAACCGGGCCGGTGTCACGCAGGAAGAGGTTCACATTCTGCGCGGCATTGCCAAGGCGATGTTGCAGAACGTGGCGCGTCCCGAGGCCCTGACGCCCGCTACGGCTTTGGTCAAAGGCTAGACTTCAGCTATGTTTTCCCGAATCCGCTCCGACATTGAATGCATTCTTGAGCGCGACCCGGCCGCTCGCACGCGCTGGGAAGTGTTGACCTGCTACCCCGGTTTGCACGCCGTGGTGTTGCATCGTCTGGCGCACTGGTGCTGGCAACACGGTTTCAAGTGGCTGGGGCGCTTCACCTCCCACATCGCCCGCTTTTTGACCGGCATTGAAATCCACCCCGGCGCCAAGATCGGCGAACGCGTATTTTTTGACCATGCGATGGGCGTGGTGGTGGGCGAGACGGCCGAGATTGGCGATGGTTGCACCATTTACCAGGGCGTCACGCTGGGCGGCACCTCGCTCTACAAAGGCGTCAAGCGCCACCCCACGCTGGGTCGCAATGTGGTGGTGGGGGCGGGTGCGCAAGTGCTGGGCGGCTTCACGGTCGGCGATGGGGCCAAAGTGGGGTCGAACGCGGTGGTGACCAAGCCGGTACCGGCCGGTGCCACGGCGGTCGGCAACCCGGCGCGCATCATTCAGGCCGAGCTTGATGTCAAGCGTGAAGAAGCCGCCTCCAAGATGGGTTTTTCAGCCTACGGTGTGACGCAAAATGACGACCCGCTGAGCCAGGCCATGCGCGGCCTGATCGACAACGCTTCCACGCAGGAACATCAGATTTCAATGCTGTGGAAGGCGATCGAGCAGCTCAGCGTGCAACGGCATGACGCCAGTGTGGTGCCGGGGGATGCCGCGGTCAGCGAACATTTTGAGGCCGAGAAGCTCAATCAGCTGGTCGGCAAGTAGTACCTATTTGCTATTGATTAAATAGCTGTCTACGCAGTGCGTACGGGGGCTGGAACGCGTTTTTATCAAGAAAACGTGCGGATGGCTGCTTTCGGGCGGAACGCTTTGCACACGGCCTCGTCGGTCTCCAGATACGGTCCACCAATCAGGTCGATGCAATACGGCACGGCCGTAAAAATGCCGGCCATCACAAGCGCGCCATCGCCTCCGCGCAGGCCTTCGAGTGTTTCGGCAATCGCCTTGGGCTGACCCGGCAGGTTGATGATCAGGGTCTGGTTGCGAATCACCGCCACCTGGCGCGACAAAATGGCCGTCGGCACAAACTGCAGGCTGATTCTCCGCATTTGCTCGCCAAATCCCGGCATCTCCTTGTGCGCCACGGCCAGCGTGGCCTCGGGCGTGACGTCGCGCAGGGCCGGGCCGGTGCCACCGGTGGTCAGCACCAGGGCACATCCGGCATCCACCAGTTCAATCAGCGTGGCGCTGATGGTGGCTTGCTCGTCCGGGATCAGGCGCGGCTCAAACTGCAGCGGGTTTTTCAGGGCGCGGGTGAGCCAGGCTTGCAGGGCGGGCAGGCCTTTGTCCACATAGATGCCGCCGGAGGCCCGGTCGCTGACGGAAACGATGCCGATCTTGATGGGGTCGAAGGGGGAAGAAGCTGATGCGCTCATGCCGGCTCCTCAGGGCGACCGAGCTGTTCACGCACCAGTTGAAAAATATCGCGGTAGGCGCGGCCATGGCGCGCCGCCTCACCGGGCTTCTCGGGTTTGGCGTCCTTGCGGGCCTGGCGGGTCAGGGCGCGCAGTTGCTGGCTGTCGGTGTCGGGGTACTGGCTGATCCACTCGCCAAAGGCGTCCTCGTCGGCGACCAGGCGATCACGCCAGGTCTCGGCCAGGTGCAGCACCAGATTTTCCTGTGCGGAGCCGTTGTTTTGTTCATGCAAGGTGGTGCGCACCGCCTCCAGCGTGGCCGGATCCAGCAGCCGCATCATCTTGCCGATGTATTGCATCTGGCGGCGCTTGCCCTCGAAGTTGGTGATGCGTTTGGCCTCCAGCACGGCGTCTTTGAGCTTTTCGGACAAGTTCAGCCGGGCCATCAGGTCGGCGCGCAGCGTCAGCAGGTCTTCACCGAGCTTTTGCAGCTCAAGGCTTTCGCGCTTGAGATCGGTACGGCTTTGCTCGTCGGTGCCCTTGAGCTCGCGCTTGAGCTCCAGGTCGCGTTCGCTGCCTTCGGCAACAAACTCACCGCGAACGAAATAGCCTTTTTTTAGTTTACGTGACATAGCCAAGTATCATAGCCGTCCGTATGAAGAAACCCAACACCACCAAGACAGCCACCCCCGCTCAGCGCGACCCTGACAGGGGCTTCAGTTACAGCCGTTCTTTTTTTGAGGGCTTGGTCGACAGCGCCCTGGCGCACGCCAAAAAACTCGGCGCCAGCGACGCCGGGGCCGAAGCGTCCGAGGGCTGCGGGCTGAGCGTATCGGTGCGCAAGGGGGAGCTGGAAAATGTGGAACGTAACCGCGACAAGTCGCTCGTCGTCACGGTCTATTCGGGTCAGCGCCGGGGTAACGCCAGCACCTCTGACTTTTCCCACGTTGCGATCGAGCAGACCGTGCAGGCTGCGTATGACATTGCACGCTTCACGGCCGAAGACCCGTTTGCGGCCTTGCCCGATGTGCAGGACATTGCCCAGCCCTCAGAGCAGCGCACCGACCTGGATTTGTTCTTCCCGTGGGTGATCAACAGCGAGCAGGCGGCGGCAATCGCCATGGCTTGTGAGGCGGCGGCGGTGCAAACCGACAAGCGCATCACCAACAGCGAGGGCGCGGCCGTGTCAGCGCAGCAATCGCATTTTTTCAGCGCGCACACACATGGCTTTCGGGGTGGTTATGCCAGTTCGCGCCACTCCCTGTCGGTGTCGCCGATCGCGGGCAAGGGCAGCGGCATGCAGCGCGATGCCTGGTACAGCTCTCAGCGCAACGCCGATGAGCTGGCCTCGCCCGAAGCCGTGGGCCGCTACGCCGCCGCGCGCGCCTTGAGTCGTCTGAATTCGCGCAAGATTGCCACCACCGAGTGCCCGGTCTTGTTTGAGTCGCCGCTGGCCGCTGGCCTGCTGGGCAGCTTTGTACAAGCCATCAGTGGCGGCTCCCTGTACCGCAAGAGCTCATTTCTGCTCGACTCGCTGGGCCAGCAGGTGCTGGCCAAACACATTGATATTCTGGAAGACCCGTTTGTCAAACGCGGCAAAGGCAGCTCGCCGTTTGATGACGAGGGTGTCCGGGTCAAAGCGCGCCAGGTGGTGCAAGCCGGGCGGGTGCAGGGCTATTTTCTGGGCAGCTACTCGGCCCGCAAGCTTGGCATGAAGACCACCGGCAATGCCGGGGGTTCGCACAACCTCATCTTGACGTCGCGCCTGACGCGCCCCGGTGATGACCTGAACGCGATGCTCGAAAAACTGGGCACCGGCTTGTTCGTGACCGAGTTGATGGGCAGCGGTGTGAACTACGTTACCGGCGACTACTCCCGCGGTGCCAGTGGCTTCTGGGTTGAGAAAGGCCGCATTGCCTATCCGGTACACGAGATCACCATCGCGGGCAACATGAGAGACATGCTCAAGGGGATCACTGCCGTGGGGGCCGACACCTACAACTACGGCGCCAAGACCATCGGTTCGGTGCTGGTGGACCGGATGAAGGTGGCAGGGAGTTGAGGCGCCGTTGGTCAGGCGGCCAGCGCGGCTTTGACCGCAGCTGACACCTGTCCCATATCGGCTTTGCCGGCCAGTTGCGCTTTGACGGCGCCCATGACCTTGCCCATGTCGCCGGGGCCCTTGGCACCCAGCTGGGCCACGATCGCCTGCACCGCAGCAGTCACTTCTTCGGGCGACAGACGCTTGGGCAGGTAGGCCTCCAGCACCTTGATCTCGGCCGATTCCTTGTCGGCCAGATCCATGCGATTGGCCTGGGTAAAAGCGGCGACCGAGTCCTTGCGTTGCTTGATCAGCTTGTCGACGATGGCCACCATGGCAGTGTCATCGAGTACCACGCGCTCATCGACTTCTTTTTGCTTGGCCGCCGCCAGCAGCAGACGGATGGTGCCCAGGCGTTCGCTGTCGTGCGCGCGCATGGCGGTCTTCATGTCTTCAGTGACCTGGTCTTTGAGTGACATGGGGTGAACTCCTTGAGGTGCTTGGTGAATCGGGATTTGCATTATGGGCTCGCTGCGAGCAGACAAAAAAAAGCCCGCCTGAGCGTCCCCGGCGAGCTTTTTTCTCTAATCAGTTGAGGACAGAGCTTGTTCGCTACGCGTAACTACGGTCTGTCCCGCAAGATTTCAGCTTGTATCTACTTAATACATCTTCTTGGGCAACTGCATGGCGCGAATGCGCTTGTAGTTACGCTTGACGGCGGCGGCCTTCTTGCGCTTGCGCTCGGCGGTGGGCTTTTCGTAGAACTCGCGGGCGCGCAAGTCAGTCAAAAGGCCGAGTTTCTCAATGGTGCGCTTGAAGCGACGCAGCGCCACGTCAAAGGGTTCGTTCTCTTTTACACGGATGGTTGTCATTAAATAATGTTGTCCAAAATATGCAGACGTGCGCCAAAGGAAGATCGGGCCATTTGACGGTTATCGTGCGTTTTTCCCCGCTTTAAAGTTGATCAGGCAGCGGGGGTTTGCCAGCAAAGCCATGGATTATAGCGGGCTTGCCACCGAATTCAAGTCCGGTGCCGCCGTCATCAAGCGCCGGTTGCAGACTCCAACGCTATTTTTTGAGCAGTTTCGCTGCCAGGCCCTGCGCGCAGGCGTAGGCGCTGGCCCAGGCCCACTGGAAGTTGTAGCCGCCCAGCCAACCGGTCACGTCCACCACTTCGCCGATGAAATACAGGCCAGGCTGCTTCGATTCCATCGTCTGCGACGACAAATCCCGGGTGTCCACGCCGCCAGCGGTGACCTCGGCTTTTTTATAGGCTTCGGTGCCGGTCGGGGTGAGTTCCCAGCGTGTCAGGCGCTCGGCCAGGGCCGCCAGCGCCTTGTCGCTGGCCTCGTTGATCGGACGTTGCCAGTCGTGGCCGGCGCTGGCGCCCGCTTGCACCCAGGCGTCGGCCAGACGCGAGGGTACCAGCTGGGCCAGCTCATTGGCGATCAGTTTGCGCGAGCTGGCCTTGGCGCGCATGAGCGCCTGCAGCACCTCGGTGCCGGGCGCCAGGTTGATCCGGATCGGCGTGCCAGCCTGCCAGTAGCTCGAAATCTGAAGCACGGCCGGGCCGCTCAGGCCGCGGTGGGTGAACAACAGGTCTTCCAGGAAACTGATTTTTGCTTTCTTGCTGCCAGTTTCTATTTGTACCGGCAGCGACAGGCCGGCCAGAGCGGCGTAGGGGGCCCAGGCTTCACCGTCAAAAGTCAGTGGCACCAAGGCGGGACGCGGCTCGATCAGGCGCAGACCAAACTGGCGGGCGATGCGGTAGCCCAAATCGGTGGCGCCAATTTTGGGAATCGACAGGCCGCCGGTGGCGATGACAACCGCAGCGCACCGGATGGTGCCCCGGTCACTCTCTATTTCATAGCTGCCTATGCCTTCTGCATGCGGGCTAGAGGCTGAAAAAACTATATTCTTTAAACTGCAGGGCTGCCAGCGCGTGACGCCGCCTGCGTCGCACTCGGCCAGCAACATCTGGATGATGTCCTCGGACGAGCGGTCGCAAAACAGCTGTCCCTTGTGCTTTTCATGGAACGCGATGCCATGGCGCTGCAGCAAGTCGGTGAAGTGGCGTGGCGTATAGCTTGAGAGGGCCGAGCGGCAAAAATTCGGGTTGTTGCCCAAAAAATTGGCTGCGCTGGTATCCAGGTTGGTGAAATTGCAGCGTCCACCGCCGGAGATGCGGATTTTTTCGGCTACCTTGTCACTGTGGTCGATCACCAGCACCTTCAGGCCCAACTGGCCCGCCACGCCAGCACAGAACAGGCCCGCGGCGCCAGCGCCCATCACCACGACGTCAAAATTTTGCATGGGCCGCAGTGTAGGCGCCGCGCGGGGCCGGCTGCGGTGAGCCGCCCGCCCTGGCGCGTCTCGGGTCAAGCCCGCAAAGACTGTTGTGACAGCGGCTGCTGCAGTGCCAGCAGCCCTTTCAGCACGTCGCCCACCACAATCACGCTGGGACTTGCCAGATCTTCCCGCTCAAGGGTGCACTGCAGCTCGCCCAGGGTGCAGACGGCCTGGCGCTGGGTGGGCAAACTGGCGTTCTGGATCACGGCCACGGGTGTGTGGGCGGGCAGGCCGCTGAGCAACTCGTCCTGAATGCGCCGGGCACCGCTGACGCCCATGTAAATGACCAGGGTCAGGCGGGCGCTGTGCGCCGTGGCGGCGAGCGCGCGCCAGTCGGTGCCGGTGTCACCCGGCTTGGCATGTCCCGTGATGAATACCACGCCGTGCGCATGTTCGCGGTGGGTCAGCGGCACGCCCAGTGAGGTCGCGGCGGCCAGGCCGGCCGTGATGCCGTTGACGACGTCAACCCGGATGCCTGCGGCCTGCAGGTGCTCCAACTCTTCGCCGCCTCGGCCAAAGACAAACGGGTCGCCGCCTTTGAGGCGCACCACGGTTTCACCCTCTTGTACCGCCATGATCGCGAGTTTTTCAATAAAGGCCTGCGGCGTGGACTGGCAGCCCCCGCGCTTGCCCACATGCACGATGCGGGCGCCGGGTGTGGCCAGCGCCACAATCGCGTCGCTCACCAGGTCATCCACCAGCAGCAAGGTGGCGGCCTGAATCGCCTTCAAAGCCTTGAGGGTCAGCAACTCGGGGTCGCCCGGGCCAGCGCCGACCAGCGTGCAGCGGCCCGCACCCGACAGGCTGCTGAAGTCGGTTGCCGGCAACTGATGGTCGCTGTGGTTTGGCAAGTCGGGCTTGCCAGGGCTGGGTGGCGGCGTTGGGGTGTGTGTCATGCGGTCGTCCTCGTTGGTTTCGCTAGATGCACGATATGTGCCACCTGCAGGGCGATGGGTGCCGGCACCGGTTGTTCACCGTTCAGCACCGCTTGTATCCATGCGGCAGTGCTGGCCACGTCAGGCGTCGGCAGGCCGGGCACGCTGGCCAGCGTGCCGCCTTGCGCTTCCTGCACTCGCGTGACCTGGCCGTGGGCGATGGCGTCCATGGCGGGTGTGCGCCGGGGGTCGGCGACCGGTTCGCCTTCGGTGCCGCGCAGCAGCAGGGCCTGGCCCTGCATCAGTTGAAAGGTCGCGGTCATGGCCGCTGCGTATTCGGGATGGGTGTAGCTGCTGACGATCAACGCCGGGCTGTCGCAGGGGTTGAGCAGCTTGACCAGACTGTGCGCCGGGTTGCGCAGGCCCACGACGCGGCGCACTTCCAGCAGGCGTTGCAGTCCGGGGCACAAGAGCGCGGTCGGAACAAACTGCAATTCGCCTTCTGCTATTGAATAAATAGCATCTTGTGAAGGCACCGCAAGGGCTGCGAGTATATTTTGTGCTGAAACCCGGGCATTCTCGGTGCTGGCGCCGTGCATCACCACGGGCAGGCCTTCGCGGGCCAGTAAGAGCGCCAGCAAGGGTGTGAGCACCGGCAGTTTGCGTGCACCGTTGTAGCTCGGCAGCACCACGACCGTGCGGCCGTGGCTGGGAATGGGCCGCAGCCGGGCAGCGGTAGCGTCCAGAAAGCCAGCCATTTCCTGCGGCGTTTCGCCCTTGATGCGCATGGCCAGGCAAAACGCGCCAATCTCCAGGTCGGTGACCGTGCCGTCGAGCACCTGGCCAAACAAGTCAGCCGCCTGCTCGCGTGTGAGTGCGCGCGCGCCGTCCTTGCCACGCCCGATGATCTTGATGTAGTTGCCAATGCCCATGGGGCGATTGTCCGTTAGCGCTGATTACTTTGGGCAATAAGCATATGCGCCTGATTTTTGGCTCGGCAGCGTCGCCAGTGGCACGTGGACAGGACCGCGTGATTTCTTAAGCCTGTAAGTTTCCAGTGCGCAAACTTGCAATATGTTACTTGATGATTAAGTAATTACATAATTAAGTAAAGATATTATGAATCCGAGTCAAACAAGCCCCCAATCGGGTTCTGATCCTGGATCGTGCCTCCATCAAGCCTTGTCGCCATGCCGACGACCCCAGAGACAGTAGGGCCATGTGACTCAAGTGGCTACAGCGGTCGCTGTGGACCAGCGTGCTTTGTACAACCGATGAGGAAATGTGATGAATCAACGAATAAATCGTGCCATGCGCATAGGTTTGAGTTCAGTGGCGGCCGCGCTGTTGGTGGCCTGCGGCGGGGGTGGCGCAGGCAGTGATGCCGGCAGCGCGAATGTCACTGCTCAAATGGACCAGAGTCGACGTACGTCTTCCGACAGCGGCAGCACGTCATCAACGCCTACGGCAAACGGAAATTTCACCCTGCTGGCCTGGAATGATCTGGGCATGCATTGCGTCGATGGCAAGGACTATTCGGTTTTTTCCATCTTGCCGCCCTATAACAACCTGCATGCGCAACTGGTCAGCACGGCCGGTGGCCTGGTCACCAGTGGCGTGACCTTGACCTACGAAGCGATGGCGGACGCCACCGGCTCCATCAACACGTCCAGCGTGGGCAAGACCAATTTCTGGACCTGGGTCAAGTCCTTGTTTGGCGTGACGCTGGCAGACAACGTGGGCCTCAAGGGCAATGCCACGACTTCCATGACGCCACGTCCGATGACCTTCAACAAGACCAACAAGTGGTTCGAGGCCGAGGGCATTCCGATCACGCCCTATGACGACAAGGGTGTCAAGAATTTCTACCCGATGGTCAAAGTTGTGGCCAAAGACGCGTCCGGCAAGGTGATGGCCACGGCGCGAACCGTGTTGCCGGTGAGCGATGAAATGAGCTGCAAATCGTGTCACGCTTCTTCCACCGTCAGCAGCGATGCCAGACCAACAGCGGGCTGGGTTAATGACGGCGACCCCGAGAAAGACTGGAAGCGAAACGTCTTGCGCCTGCACGATGAGAAGAAAATGACCAATTCAGCGTTCACGGCGGCTCTCAACCAGCTCGGCTACAGCGCCGCTGGCTTGGCGGCTACCGCTCAAGCCGGCAAACCGGTGCTGTGCGCCGCGTGCCACAGTTCCAACGCGCTGCCCGGCACCGGCATCGCTGGTATTTCGCCGCTCACACAAGCCCTGCACACCCTGCATGCCAGCGTGAAGGATCCGATCACACAGCTGACACTCAACAGCAGCAACAACCGTACCTCCTGCTACATGTGCCACCCGGGTTCCGTGACGCAATGCCTGCGGGGGCCGATGGGCAACGCGCTTGATGCCAGCGGCAAACCGGCGATGAATTGCCAGAGTTGCCACGGCAGCATGCTGGCTGTGGGCAGCAAGGCCCGCACCGGTTGGCTCAGCCAGCCCACCTGCCAGTCGTGTCACCATGACGGCAAGCGAGAACTCAGCGGCGTCAACGCAGCAGGCCTGCCCCTTGTCTGGGCGGATCAGCGCTTTGCCTCCAATACCAATGCCCCGGCGGCGGGTTTCAATCTGTACCGCTTCAGCACCGGCCATGGCGGGCTGCAATGTGAATCCTGCCACGGCGCAACACACGCCGAATTTCCGAGTTCGCAGGTCAATGACAACGTCCTGAGCAAAGACCTGCAGGGTCATGCCGGCACGATTGCCGAATGCACGGCTTGCCACGCCACGGTACCCAACACCATCACGGGCGGGCCGCACGGCATGCACACCACCGGCAACGCCTGGATTTCGAGCCATAAGAACGTGGCCGAGAGTGGCGGCGCTACCGCCTGTGCTTATTGCCATGGCGGCGACTACCGTGGCACGGCGCTCAGCCAGGTCAAGATGAGCAAGACCTTCACCCTGGAAAATCGGACCAAGACTTATTCGGCCGGTCAGACCGTGGGTTGCTACGACTGCCACAACGGCCCGAACGGCGAGTGATGAACACGGGGTGAGTTCGCCAGGGGTTCATTGGGGCAAGGCCTGATCAAGCTCTGGCCTTGTCCATGGACTGATCATGCAAAAGCCGCTTCAGGGCGGCTTTTGTTTTGCGTGTTTTTGACTGTGACATGGAGGATCAGCAGGGCGAACCTGAATCGCCATCCACCGTTGCCGCTAGCCCTGGGCCATCGGTCGCGCCGGGTCGCTGCACCATTCGCTCCAGCTGCCCGCATACAGCGCCGTGCGGCCCAAACCCGCGACTTCCATGGCGATGATGTTGGGCACCGCGCTGACGCCGCTGCCGCAGTGGTGCACCACGGTCGCCGGGTCGCGACCGGCGAGCAGGGCTTCAAACTCGGCGCGCAGCTCAGCAGCGGCTTTGAACTTGCCGCTGGCATCCAGGTTGAGGTTGAAGGCCCGGTTCAGGGCACCGGGGATGTGACCGGCGACCGGGTCGAGTGGCTCGACTTCGCCCCGAAAGCGCGGTGCGCCACGGGCGTCAAGCAGGGTCTGCGTCGGCCGTCCCAATTGCTTTGCTACTGTTTCAGTAGTTACCAGCGCAGTGTTGGCGGGGGCTAGAGCGTAATTTGATTTAGATGTTTTGGCCTTGGTGCGCTCGCAGGGGCCGCCCTGCGTGGCGCCGCCGCCGGCCAACCAGGCCTGCCAGCCGCCATCGAGCACCGCCACGTTTTCATGCCCGACCCATTTCAGCAGCCACCACAAGCGCCCGCAGTAATTGACGCTCTGGCGGTCGTACACCACGGCCTGCATGCGGTTGTCAAAGCCGATACTGCCCAGCCAGGCTGCGAAGCTTTCGCGTGAGGGCAGCGGATGGCGCCCGCCCGAGGCGGCCTCTAGCGCACCCTTGGCACTCAGGTGCCGGTCCAGATCAGCGCGTACGGCACCCGGGATGTGCGCCTGGCTGTACTGGGCATCGCCCGCTTCAGGCTGCATCAGTTCAAAGCTGCAGTCAAACACCATGACCGGTTGTCCGCTGGCCAGCAGGCTTTGCAGTTGGGGGACGGAAATCAGCGTGCTGTACATGGTTTCTTCCTTGGTTGGGGGTCAGGTTTTTGGCTTCAATGGACTTCGGCCGGCGTGTCGGGCAGGGCGCGGGTGCGCAGCACGGTGGCGAGCAGGCCGCTTGCCACAATCACGCCCATACCCGCCCAGCCCAGCAGCGGTATCTGGTCACCAAACAGCACCAGGCTGTAGAAGGCGCCAAACACAATGCCGGAATATTGCAGATTGGCCACCAGCAGGGTCGAGCCGCGGCTGTAGGCGCGCGTCATGCACCACTGACCCAGGGCGCCCAGCACACCGATCGGTATCAGCCAGATGGAAGTTTGCCAGCTCACTGCCGTCCACGGGGTCAGGCCCGTGAAGGCGATGCCGACCAGACCCACCACGGCCGATCCGAGCGAAAAATAAAACACCGTGCGCCCTTCCGGTTCCCCCACCTTGCCCAGTGCCGTCACTTGCAGGTAGGCCATCGCGGCCCCCAGCCCGGAGAGCAGGCCGATCAAGCCGGCAAACAACTGGTTTTGATCCAGCGTGGGCCGCAGCATCATCACCACACCGGCAAAGCCCATCAGCACGGTTGCCATCAGCGGCCCCTGGCGCTGCGCCTGGCCGTAAAGCAGTGCGCCGCCCACAATGAATGCTGCCACCCAGACCCCGCTCATGTAGTTCAGCGTCATGGCGGTGGCCAGTGGCAAATGCGCAATGGCATAGAACCAGGCGCCCAGTGACAGCACACCAATCAGGGTGCGCCAGGCATGCATCATCGGCACCGGCGTGCGCAGGGGTGTGCCGCGCGCCCGCAACACCAGCGCCATAAAAATCACGCTCACCACACCACGGTAGAACACCAGTTCAAACAGGTTGAACTCACTTGATGCGATCTTGATGCCCACGGCCATGGTGGCAAAAAAGAACGACCCCCAAACCATCCAGAGTGCTTGCATCGCGTGATGTTTTAATCAAATAGGCCTCTAGCCCCCGTGTAACGGGCGTAAGAAGCTATAAAAATAGTAGTAATTTTCTAGTCGGGCCGATCGCTCATGCGACGCCGGTACCAGTCATGAAACTGCTGCATGCCGTCTTCCATCGGGCTCTGGTAGGGGCCGACCTCGTTGTCGCCACGCTGCAGGAGCGCCCTGCGACCGGCGTCCATACGCTCGCCGATCTCGTCGTCCTCCAGACAGGTTTCCATGTAAGCGGCTTGCTGCGCCTCCACAAACTCACGCTCAAAGGCCTGAATCTCTTCCGGGTAATAAAACTCGACCTTGTTCAGGGTCTTGCCGACACCCATCGGGTGCAGGGTCGAGACCGTCAGCACATGCGGATACCACTCGATCATGATGTGCGGGTAATAGGTGAGCCAGATCGCGCCCTGCTTGGGCAAGGCGTCGTTGCGGTAGCTGTTGAGGGCGTCCTGCCAGCGCTGGTACACCGGGCTGCCGGCTTTGCTGCGGGGGCTGGTTACCCCTGTGCCCAGGCCGACGGTTTGCACCGAGTAGTTTTCCTTGAATTCCCAGCGCAGGTCATCACAAGTGACAAAACCGCCCAGACCGGGATGGAACGGGCCGACGTGGTAGTCCTCCAGATAGACCTCAATGAAGGTCTTCCAGTTGTAGTTGCACTCGTGCAACTCCACTTTGTCCAACACAAAGCCGGCAAAATCGAGCTCGGCGCGCGGCCCCATGGCCGCCAGATCGGCCTCGATGTCGCGGCCGTTGTCTTCAAACAGCAGGCCGTTCCATTCTTTGAGCGGGTAGTTGTGCAGGTTCAGGCACGGGTCGTGCGGGAAGTGCGGCGCGCCCAGCAAGGTGCCGGCCGGCTGCGCACCGCTGGCGCTGTAGGTCCAGCGGTGCAAGGGGCACACAATGTTGCCTGCCGCCGCGCCCGCATGCGTCATGTCCACCGAGCCGCGCCCCTGCAGCATCACGGCCTGGCGATGGCGGCAGACGTTGGAGATCAGCTCTATTCCCTGCGGCGTGTGCACCAGGGCGCGCCCGTGACCTTCGTGCGCCAGCGTGGCGTAATCGCCCACATCGGGCACGCTCAGCCGATGCCCAACATAGCGCGGGCCATGCTGGAACAGGGTTTGCAGTTCGCGCTGGTACAGCGCGTCGTCAAAGTAGCTTGAAACTGGTAGTTGGCCGGTGGCCTGCTGCAGTTGAAGACTTAAATCAGACATCAGTCGGACCTAAAGACTCCCCACAGGGAGATGCGCCAAAGCGCGGTAAAAAGAAACCGGCGAGGGCCGGTTGGGAACGCAAATTGTACCTGCCAGGCTGTTTTTGACGGTCAGGCAGGGATTGCCCGGTCCGGTTCCAGCGTCTTGTATCAGAGGTTTTGTGGGCTTTGGGTGCGCCCGCCGTGACCAAAAGCCTAAAATCGCGCTTTTTTCTACGGAATTTCCCAGACTGCATGGCTTCGACTCCCAAAACCGTTTCTACCACCCCGGCCAGTTTTGAGGCTGCTCAGGAAGAACTGGAGCAACTGGTGGCCCGGCTGGAGTCGGGCGATTTGCCGCTGGACCAGCTTTTGAGTCAGTACCAGCGCGGGGCCGAATTGCTTAAATTCTGCCGTGACCGGCTGGAAGCGGTCGAAAGCCAGATCAAGGTACTCGATCAGGGGACGCTTAAAACATGGACACCCGAGTGACTGGCAGCGCTGCATTCAACCTGAGCGCCTGGAGCGCGCTGCATCTGGCGCACGTCGAGAGTGCGCTGGAGCGCTGGGTCAGGCCCGATGCAGCGACGGATGCCGAGGGTGGCGCCCCGGTTGAACTCATGGCTGCCATGCGTTACGCAGTGCTGGACGGTGGCAAGCGCTTGCGTCCCTTGCTGGTGCTGGCGGCGTCGGAAGCGGCCAGCGGCGAGCGGCCAGCGGCTGCCAATACGCCCGAAATTGCGCTGCGCGCCGCCTGTGCGGTGGAATTGATTCATGCTTATTCGCTGGTGCACGACGACCTGCCGTGTATGGACAACGACGTGCTGCGCCGGGGTAAAGCCACCGTGCATGTGAAATTTGGCGAGGCCAGCGCCATGCTCGCCGGTGACGCCCTGCAGGCGATGGCGTTTGAATTGTTGACGCCGGACGATGATGCCATCCCGGCCCGCCAGCAAGCCGCACTGTGCCGTTTGCTGGCCCGCGCGGCGGGCAGCGCCGGTATGGCCGGTGGGCAAGCGATTGATCTGGCCAGTGTCGGCGTGGCACTCACCGAGCGCCAACTGCGCCAGATGCACCGTCTGAAGACGGGTGCCTTGTTGCAGGCCAGCGTGATGATGGGTGCTGCTTGCGGCGATGTTTCAGCCCAGGCTGAGGCCGCGCTGATGTCGTACGGCGCCGCGATCGGGTTGGCGTTTCAGGTGGTGGACGATATGCTCGATGTCACCGCCGACTCGGCGACACTGGGTAAAACGGCGGGCAAAGACGCCGACCAGGACAAACCAACCTTTGTGTCGCTGCTGGGGCTGGAGCGCGCTGGCGTCTATGCCCAGGAATTGCTGGCCGAAGCGCTGGCGGCGCTGGCCCGCAGTGGCTTGCACGATACGCAGGCGCTGCAGGGTTTGGCCAGGCGGCTGGTCAATCGTACTTGTTGAATGGAACACAGGAGAGAAATTAGCCTCCAGCCCTTATCCAATAAGCGTTAGTAGCTACTAATAATATAGCATATGCCACATAATTCGTATCCCCTGCTGCACACCATCAATGATCCCGCTGACCTGCGGCTCGTGCCGCGCGCGCAGTTGGGCGCGCTGGCCGACGAGTTGCGGGCTTATTTGCTCCACAGTGTGGCCAAAACCGGGGGCCACCTGAGCTCCAACCTGGGCACGGTTGAGTTGACCGTGGCTTTGCACTATGTGTTCAACACCCCGCATGACCGCGTGGTGTGGGACGTGGGGCACCAGACCTACCCGCACAAAATTTTGACCGGTCGGCGCGAGCGCATGGCCACGCTGCGCCAGCTCGGCGGTTTGAGCGGTTTCCCGCAACGGGGCGAGAGTGAATACGACGACTTTGGCACCGCACATTCCAGTACCTCCATTTCAGCCGCTTTGGGGATGGCGCTGGCGGCCAAAATCAGGGGTGAGGAGCGGTATGCGATTGCCGTGATTGGCGACGGTGCCCTGACCGCCGGCATGGCGTTTGAAGCGCTCAACAATGCCGGGGTTGCCGACTGCAACCTGCTGGTGATCCTCAATGACAACGACATGAGCATCAGCCCGCCGGTGGGCGCGCTCAATCGGCATCTGGCCAAGCTCATGAGCGGCCAGTTTTATGCCGCTGCCAAAAACGTTGGCAAGACCGTGCTCAAAGGCGCGCCGCCGCTGTTTGAACTGGCCAAGCGGCTGGAAGAAAGCGCCAAAGGCATGGTGGTGCCAGCGACCCTGTTCGAGAAATTCGGCTTCAATTACATCGGCCCGATTGATGGCCATGACCTTGATGCCTTGATCCCCACGCTGGAGAACATCAAGCACCTCAAGGGTCCGCAGTTTTTGCATGTGGTGACCAAAAAAGGGCAGGGCTACAAACTGGCCGAAGCCGACCCGGTGGCCTACCACGGCCCCGGCAAGTTTGACCCGGCAGTTGGCCTGCAGGCGCCCGCCACCAGCCCGAAGCAAACCTTTACCCAGGTGTTTGGTCAGTGGCTGTGCGACATGGCGGCCGTTGACCCGCGGCTGGTGGGCATCACGCCCGCCATGCGCGAGGGTTCCGGCATGGTGGAGTTTGAGCAGCGTTTTCCGCAGCGTTTCTTTGACGTGGGCATCGCCGAGCAGCATGCGGTGACTTTTGCCGCGGGGCTGGCCTGTGAAGGCCTGAAGCCGGTGGTGGCGATCTATTCCACCTTTTTGCAGCGCGGCTACGACCAGTTGATCCACGACGTGGCAATTCAAAACCTGCCGGTGGTCTTTGCGCTCGATCGTGCGGGTCTGGTGGGTGCCGATGGTGCCACGCATGCCGGGGCTTACGACATTCCATTTTTGCGTTGTATTCCCAACGTCAGCGTGGCTTGCCCGGCCGATGAGAACGAGTGCCGGCAGTTGCTCAGCACCGCTTTTGCGCAGAAT
Source organism: Rhodoferax ferrireducens T118 (assembly GCF_000013605.1). NCBI lineage: Bacteria > Pseudomonadati > Pseudomonadota > Betaproteobacteria > Burkholderiales > Comamonadaceae > Rhodoferax > Rhodoferax ferrireducens. The sequence goes on along the minus strand of NC_007908.1, from coordinate 3,177,325 downwards.
CACCCGGTGGCCGTGCGTTATCCGCGTGGTGCCGGGGCCGGCACAGTTGTCCAGGCCGGGTTGGAAGCCTTGCCGTTTGGCCAAGGTGAAATCCGGCGCGCGGGCAGCAGTGTCGCCATTCTGGCCTTTGGCACGCTCCTGCACCCGGCATTGCAGGTGGCTGAAAAACTCAACGTCACGGTGGTCAACATGCGCTGGGTCAAGCCGCTGGATGTGGCGCTGCTGCTACAGGTGGCCGCCGACCATGACGCATTGGTGACAGTGGAAGAGGGCGCCATCATGGGTGGCGCTGGCAGCGCGGTGCTGGAAGCCTTGCAAGCGGCAGGCGTGCTCAAGCCCGTGTTGCAACTGGGCTTGCGCGACGAATTCATTGAACATGGTGACCCGGCCAAATTGCTGGCGCTGCAGGGCTTGGATGCCGCCGGAATTCAAGCCTCGATCACCAAGCGCTTTGCGGCGCTGCTGGTGCCCGGACGCCTGGCGCTCAAAGCCGTCGCCTGAACTGCTGGGGCGAAGCCGCCCTGCCTGAATGTCAGTGACCCTTGCGTAAATTCATCGACGCAAGGGGAAACCCCCTCCATAACTGATCCTGCATGTTTCTACAATGGTGAATGACTGTAATGGGTCATTGCTGTGCATACCCGCATCGCGATAAATTCAATCCACAATTTTAGGAGTGAACCAAATGGATCGTCGTTCCGTAATCAAGCACGCAGGCATTGCCGGCGTGCTGGCCGTTGGTGCTGCACCGGCAGTGCATGCACAAGGGGCCAATGTTCGCTGGCGTCTGGCTTCGAGCTTTCCGAAGTCGCTCGACACAATTTTTGGCAGCGCAGAAATGTTTGCCAAGACCGTCAAGGCTCTGTCTGGTGGCAAGTTTGAAGTGTCGGTGCATGCCGCTGGCGAACTGATGCCGGCATTTGGTGTGGTGGATGCGATTCAGAACGGCACGGTCGAGATGGCCCAGACGGCGTCCTATTACTTCACCGGGAAAGATCCTATCTTTGCCTTTGGCTGTGCCGTGCCTTTTGGCCTGACCGCGCGCCAGATGGATGCCTGGATGGAGCATGGCAACGGCCGCAAACTGATGGACGAGTTTTACGCCAAGTACAACATCAAGAGCCGCAGTGCGGGCAACACCGGCACGCAAATGGGCGGCTGGTACCGCAAGGAAATCAAGACCGTCAAGGACCTGAAAGGCCTGAAAATGCGCATGGGCGGTGGGCTTTTTGGCGAGTCCATGCAAAAGCTGGGCGTTGTGCCGCAGAACATGCCGGCCGGCGATGTGTACCAGGCACTTGAAAAAGGCACGCTGGATGCTGTCGAGTTTGTGGGTCCTTACGACGATCAGAAGCTGGGCTTTAACAAAGTGGCGCCTTACTACTACTATCCCGGTTGGTGGGAAGGCGGCGCGGAGCTGGAGTTTTTCATCAATGCCAAAGCCTATGCGGCACTGTCGCCGGAATATCAAGCCATTGTCGACGCGGCAACCACGGTGGCCGCCAGGGACATGACGGCCAAGTACGATGCGTTCAACCCGATTGCCTTGAAGAAACTGGTGGCCGACAAGACGCAGCTCAAGGCATTTCCAAAGGAAATCATGGATGCCGGCTTCAAGACGGCCATGGAAGTGTTTGCGGAGCACGAGGCCAGCTCTGCCGAGTTCAAGAAGATTCACCAGGACATGCGTGCCTTCCAGCGTGACCAGTTGTTGTGGCTGCGTTTTTCCGAGTACCGTTTCGACAGCTACATGACCACAGTCAAGCTGTAAATCCGGATGGCAGGGTCGCGCACGTCGCGGCCCGCTTGGGTAGTTCTTTTTTTGTCCGGTGAGGTGTGCAATACATTTCATCGGACATTTTTGTTTTCAGGTGTTCTTGATTCAGCGACGACAGCTTGTCGTCAGCGATGAGAGGGCTCTGAACCGCCTGGCGGTCAGCCCCGGTGAACTCCAGGTCGACAGCTTGTTGACAGCAATGAGAGGGCTCTGAACCGCTTGGCGGTCAGCCCCAGTGAACTCCAGGTCGACAGCTTGTTGACAGCAATGAGAGGGTTCTGAACCGCTTGGCGGTCAGCCCCGGTGAACTCCAGGTCGACAGCTTGTTGACAGCAATGAGAGGGTTCTGAACCGCTTGGCGGTCAGCCCCGGTGAACTCCAGGTCGACAGCTTGTTGACAGCAATGAGAGGGTTCTGAACCGCTTGGCGGTCAGCCCCGGTGAACTCCAGGTCGACAGCTTGTTGACAGCAATGAGAGGGTTCTGAACCGCTTGGCGGTCAGCCCCGGTGAACTCCAGGTCGACAGCTTGTTGACAGCAATGAGAGGGAAAACCCCCGTGCCGCTTTTCGAGCATGTTTCTACAATTTTTGCTGACTCTCATCAGTCGTCGCTGTGCTTATCCGCACGCTGATATTTTTCTTGCAACTCCAGGAGTGAACCTTATGGATCGTCGTTCTTTAATTAAACACGCCGGCATTGCCGGTGTACTGGCCGCCGGTGTGGCGCCGGCTGTGCACGCGCAGGCCGCCATTCGATGGCGTCTGGCTTCGAGCTTTCCAAAATCACTGGACACTATTTTTGGTGCGGCCGAAGTGTTTTCCAAGGCTGTCAAGGAAATGTCTGGAGGCAAGTTCGAAGTGTCGGTGCATGCGGCCGGGGAGCTGATGCCGGCGTTTGGCGTGGTCGATGGCGTGCAAAACGGTACGGTGGAAATGGCGCACACTGCGCCGTACTACTTCTTCGGCAAGAACGAGGCCTTCGCCATCGGCGGCGCTATTCCCTTCGGCATGAACTCGCGCCAACTCACGGCATGGATTGTGGACGGCAACGGCGGCAAGCTGATGCGCGAGTTTTATGCCAAGTACAGCATTGTCAACTTCCTGGGCGGCAACACGGGCGCGCAAATGGGGGGCTGGTTCCGCAAGGAGATCAAGTCGCCTGCGGACATCAAGGGTCTGAAATTTCGTATTGGCGGCTTTGCCGGCAAGGTGATCGAGCGCATGGGCGGTGTGCCGCAGAACATTCCTGGCGGCGAGATCTATCAGGCGCTGGAAAAGGGCACCATCGATGCGGCCGAATGGATCGGCCCGTACGATGACCAGAAGCTGGGCTTCAACAAGGTGGCGCCGTTTTATTACTACCCCGGCTGGTGGGAGGGTAGCCTGAACCTTGAGTTCTATGTGAATCAAAAAGCCCTCAATGGCCTGTCGGCCGAAAACAAGGCCATTGTGCAGGCCGCGGCCTACGAGGCCCATGTCACTACGCAGGCCCGCTACGATGCGCGCAACCCCGGTGCGCTCAAGCAGCTCGTCGCCGCCAAAACCAAGGTGCTGCCGTTTCCTCAGTCCGTGCTGGATGCATCGTTCCAGGCGTCCATGGATCTGTACGGAGATCTGGAAAAGAGCAACCCGGACTGGAAGAAAATTTACGACGATTACCGCAACTTCCAGCGCGACGAGATTCTCTGGTTCCGTTTTGCCGAGGGGCGCTTCGACAGCTTCATGTCCTCCAAGAAGCTCTGACCGGATGATGGCGCCGCGCGCGCTGTCAATCGGTTCGGCCCGCCAGGTTCGCCCGGCGGGTTTTTTTTCGCCCGTGACTCGCTGATCGGGCCTCGGCGCTGGCCTGCCCAGCGGTCAAGAAAATGCCGCTGCAAATCAGACGTTTGCAGCGGCATTGGATGCTTGCCATTGGGGGCCTGGGTGAAGGACCCAGGAGTTTCAGTTTTTCTTCTCTGGCTTGTTGAGTGAGTCTTGGAGCGCCTTGAGCGGGTCGGCGGCGGGGTCACTGCTATCGGCAGGTGCTGCGCCACCCGCTGCGTCTGGCATGCCGGCGGTCGGGTCTTGCTGTTCCATCGAGTCCGGCATGGTCGCTTCCATTTCTATCCGGACCTTGTCGAGGTCGTACTCCGCCTTCTTGTCGAGGCCGCTTGAGACGATGCCGGGGAACGCAATAATCAGGCCGACCATGATGATCTGGATAATCACAAACGGTATTGCACCCCAGTAAATTTGCATGGTGGTCACTGGCTGGATCAGCTTCTTGGTCAGCTTGTCGGTATAGGCCGTGGCCGGTGCCACGCTGCGCAAGAAGAACAGGGCGAAACCAAATGGCGGGTGCATGAACGAGGTCTGCATGTTGACGCCCAGCAGCACGCCGAACCAGATCAGGTCGATGCCTATTTTTTCGGCCACGGGTGCCAGCAAGGGAACGACGATAAACGAGAGTTCAAAGAAGTCCAGGAAAAATGCCAGGAAGAAAATCAGCAGATTGACCACAATCAGGAAGCCCACCTGCCCGCCGGGAACCGATGTCAACAAGTGCTCCACCCATTTGGAGCCGTCCACACCCTGGAACACCAGACTGAAGACGGTGGAGCCGATCAGGATGAACACCACAAAACTCGACAGTTTGGCGGTCGAATTCAAGGCCTGTTTCAGCAGCTTCATGCTCAAACGGCCCCGGCTCATGGCCATGATCAAAGCGCCCATGGCGCCCATGGCGCCACCTTCGGTTGGTGTGGCTACACCCAGGAAAATCGTTCCCAGCACCAGAAAGATGAGCAGCAGCGGCGGGATCAACACAAAGGTGACGCGCTCGGCCATGCGTGAGAGCAGACCCAGGTGGGTCGCCTTGTTGACCAGCGCGATGACAAAGGCCAGTATGACGCCGGCGCAAAGCGACACCACAATGGTTTCATCGGTGGCCACGCTCAGTACCGCCTCACCTTTCAACCAGCCCAACACCTGTGCGTAGTTTTGTCCCAGAGACACTGCCGCTACGGTCGAGATGATGGTCAGTATCAGAAGCGAGCGCAGACCGCTGCTGCCGTTGTCTTCCCGGATCGTGCGGGCCTCGAGCGGCAAAGCGGGAACCCAGTGCGGGCGGATGAAGGTCAGGATCACGATATAAAGGAAATAGAGGCCGGTCAGGGCAAAGCCGGGGATGAACGCGCCCTTGTACATTTCACCGACACTGCGGCCCAACTGGTCAGCCAGAATGATCAGCACCAGCGACGGCGGAATGATTTGTGCCAGCGTACCGGATGCTGCAATGACGCCCGAGGCGACTCGGCGGTCATAACCATAGCGCAACATGATGGGCAAGGAGATCAAACCCATTGAAATCACGGAGGCAGCGACAACGCCGGTGGTCGCTGCCAGCAAAGCGCCAACAAAGATCACGGCAAAGGCCAGGCCGCCACGTATCGTCCCAAACAGCTGGCCAATGGTGTCGAGCAAATCCTCGGCCATGCCACTGCGCTCCAGGATCAAACCCATCAAGGTGAAGAATGGAATCGCCAGCAGCGTATCGTTTTGCATGATGCCGAAGATGCGCAAGGGCAGGGCCTGCAGCAGGGCTTCGGGCAGCAGTCCCAGCTCGATGCCCACAAAGCCAAAGAACAGGCCGCAGGCGCCCAGGCTGAACGCTACCGGAAAACCCAGCAGCAGGAAGACGATGAGCCCCGCAAACATGATGGGGGCGATGTTTTGTACTAGAAATTGCATGTGTGTTTCCTGATTCAGGCAGCGTTGGCTTTGGCTGCTTTTTCTTCGGCCAGTTTTTGAATTGCCTCGGCCAATTCCTCTTCTGCCGTCTTTTCGATCTGTTTGTGCGTGGGATCGTCAATCAGACCCATCAGGAACGCCAGGCGTTTGATCAGTTCGGAAACACCCTGCAAAAACAACAGGCCAAAGCCCAGCGGGATCATGGCGTACACCGGCCAGCGTATCAGTCCACCGGCGTTCGACGACACCTCGCCCGAGTAAAAGCCCTTGAGGAAGAAAGGCACGCCGAACCACAGGAAGGCACTGCAAAAGGGCAGCAGGAAACAGGTGAATCCGAACACATCGATCCACATTTGTGCCCGTTTCGACCAGTGGCCGTAAAGCACGTCAATCTTGACGTGCTCACCGTTGAGCAGCGTGTAGGCCGAACACAGCAAGAACGTGGCGGCAAACAGATACCATTGCACCTCGAGATACGCGTTGGAACTGACATTGAATGCCTTGCGCACAATGGCGTTGATGGCACTGACGACGGTGGAGGCCAGAATCAGCCAAATAACATATTTGCCCACCTGACGGTTGAGCCAATCGACCGCTTTGGAAAATTTCAAGAGTGCTTGCATGGGGTCTCCGTGGAAAGGGAAAATGTCAACTGAAAGAGAACCTGGATAAAGTATTTCAGATGAACTAATCTTCAGCCTTTGAGCGTAACTTGCAGTGGCTGAGAAATAGCTGACGGATGCGGTTTTTTTACTTAGGGTAAACGCTAGGTAAGGAGCTTGAATTCACTTTTTTTGCGCGCAAATTCCCACCACGGCAAGACCCGGCGCATCGAGAGTACCTCGCCACTTTGGGTGGCTGCGTAGCCTGGAATATGGGCCATGGCGGCCTGCCAGGCAGGTGTCTGCAGCAGCTTGAGCAGGCTCTGGATGCCGGGTTGCGTCAGAGCCGACTTCAGGCACACCAGGTGGTAGCGCTCGTCGGCCAGTGGCACAAAGTCCAGCCCGGCCTGCTGTGCGGCGGCCGCAATGCCCAGCCCCGCGTCACATTGGCCAGACGCCACTGCCTGTGCGACCGCGGCGTGCGAGGGCTCGGTGTGCTCATAGCCCGCGACTTCCCCGGCCGGCAAGCCGGCTTGCGCCAGCAACTCGTCCAACACCACGCGTGTACCACTGCCCAGCGTGCGGTTGGCAAAGCGGGCATGTCGCTCGGCCAGGTCTTGCAGTGAGTGCAGATTCAGGGGATTGCCCTTGGCCACCATCAGGCCCTGGGTGCGCTGTGCAAAACCGATGATCTTGTGCTGGCCCGGTTGCAGCAAGGGTTTGTAGGTGCGCTCAGTGAGTGTTTTTTTGCCAGTGTCGAGCAGGGTGTGAAACCCCGCCATCACGCAGCGGCCTTCGTTCAACGCGCGAATGGCGTCCACGCTGCCGGTGAAACGAATGTCCAGGTGCAGGCGGCCAGGTTCCTGATGTGAGGCGTACTCGCGCAGCGCAGAGATGGCTTCGTCGTGACTGGCGTAAAGCGTCACGACATGCACGCTGTCGTCGAACGCCAGCGCGTAGCTGCGTTCCAGTTCGGCGCGCAGGGCTTCAATTTGCGGCGCCAGCCGCGCCTGCGCCTGGCGCTCGGCCCACATCAGTTTGTTGCCAAAGTCGGTCAGGCGCGCGCTCTGGCCTTTCTCCCACACCACCAGTTCGTTGCCTAATTCGTTTTCCCATCGTTTGAGTTCGCCCCAGACGTGGCGGTAGCTCAAACCAAGCGCGCGCGCACCGGCTGAGATGGAGCCATGGCTGCTGACTGCCTGCAGCAAATCAATCAAAGGGTTGCGCACCAGCGCCGGACTGCTGTCACGCGAGAGGGTGTAGTGGAATTGGAGCCTATGCACGGTGGTTCATATCGTCAGTGATTGGATCGGTGGCTACGATACCGCAAGTTATGTCCTCTTTCTCCGACAGCGCCTCCTCCGCGCTGCAACTCATCACCTCCCTGGACGCGGGCCTGCTCACCATCGTGGGCCGGTCCCTGTCTGTGAGCGCCGCGGCCTGCGCCATTGCGTGCGGCTTGGGGCTGATTTTGGGGGCTTGGCTCGGTGTGACGCGTTTTCCCGGGCGTGGCGCGGTGCTGACGCTTCTGAACACTTTTCTGGCGGTGCCCTCGGTCGTGGTGGGTCTGGTGATTTATTTATTGTTGTCACGCACCGGGCCGTTGGGCTATTTGGGTTGGCTGTTCAGCTTCAAGGCGATGGTGATGGCGCAAGCCGTGCTGGTGTTGCCGGTGGTGACAGCTTTGACACGCCAGGCGGTGCAAGACGCTGAAAACTTGCACGGCGAACAATTGCAGTCGCTTGGCGCGCGGCCCTTGATGCGCAGTCTGCTGCTGGCCTGGGACGAGCGCTACGCGCTGCTCACGGTGGTGATCGCCTCGTTTGGCCGGGCCGTGTCTGAAGTGGGCGCGGTGATGATTGTGGGCGGCAATATTGATGGCTTCACCCGTGTCATGACGACGGCCATCGCGCTGGAAACCAGTAAAGGGGATTTGCCGCTGGCGCTCGGCCTGGGGCTGATTTTGCTCAGCGTTGTGCTGCTGCTGAACGTGTTGATTGCCTTGCTGCGGCGCTGGCGCGAACGCTCGGAGAATGACGCTGCCAGTGTCCGTCAATTGGCAGCCCCGGTGGCGGTCTGTGAAGCGGTAGCTGTCACCCGCGGAGTCTCGCTGTGAGTGGCCGTGTCGGTGAGGTGCGGAGTTTGCAGCCTGTGTTTGAGCTGTCGGGTGCGAGCGTGCATTTTGGCCGTGCCGCGTCGCCGGTACGCGCTTTGTCCGATGTGACCATGACGGTTGCTCCCGGTGAGCGGGTGGCGTTGGTGGGCGCCAACGGCTGCGGCAAGAGCACGCTGTTGCGGCTGTTGCATGGCTTGGCGCTGCCCACATCGGGGCAGCTTGTGTCTGACCCGGCGTGGCGACAAGCCATGTTGTTTCAAAAGCCACACCTGATGCGCCTGACGGTGCAGGCCAACATCGCTCTGGGCCTGTGGCTGCGCGGCACGCCCTGGGGCGAGGCCAAGGTGTTGGCCTTGGCGGCGTTGGCCCGGGTTGGTTTGACTGAATTGGCCCAGCGCAACGCGCGCCAGCTCTCCGGCGGTCAGCAGCAGCGCGTGGCCATGGCAAGGGCCTGGGCTTTGAGGCCGCAGGTGTTGCTGCTCGACGAGCCTACCGCCAGCCTGGACCCGCACGCCAAGCGCGAGGTCGAGGCGCTGATTGAAGAATTTTCCAGTGGACCGGATGCCATGACGCTGATTTTTGCCAGTCACAACCTCGGCCAGGTCAAACGTCTGGCCAGCCGGGTGATTTACCTGGAGCATGGCCGTGTGCTGGCCGACTTGCCGGTAGCTGACTTTTTTGGCGGGTCAATGTTGCAGCAGCAGTACCCGGCGGCCCATTTGTTTGTCAAAGGAGAACTGGTATGAAAGCTGTGAAGTATTTTAGGTATTTTTGGCCTCTAGCCATTATGAAACAAGCGTTAGTAGCTACTGTTTTGGTAGCGTTCATGGGCTTGCCAGTGAGCGCTCAAACGCCATCCATCGTGGTCGCATCCACCACCTCGACCGAGCAGTCCGGTCTGTTTTCCGTGCTGCTGCCCGAGTTCAAAAAGGCCAGCGGCATCGACGTGAAAGTCGTGGCACTGGGCACTGGCCAGGCCATCGACATGGGCCGCCGGGGCGATGCTGACGTGCTGTTCGTGCATGACAAGGTGGCCGAAGAAAAAGTCGTGGCTGAGGGCTTTGCCGTCAAGCGCCTTGAGGTGATGTACAACGACTTTGTGGTCGTTGGCCCTGCCAGCGATCCCGTCAAAGTCAAAGGTAACGATGTGGTCGAAGCGCTCAAAAAGCTCTCGGCTGCCAATGGCCCGTTCATCTCGCGCGGCGACAAGAGCGGCACCCACGCGGCTGAGCTGCGTTTCTGGAAGATGGCCGACCTGGCCGACAAGCAGGGCAGCGGCTACAAGTCGTGCGGCTGCGGCATGGGTCCGGCACTCAATATGGCTTCCAGCAGCAACGCCTACGCGCTGGCCGACCGTGGTACCTGGCTCAACTTCAAAAACCGGGGCGACCTGAAAGTGCTGGTGGAAGGCGATCAACGTTTGTTTAATCAATACGGCGTGATGCTGGTCAACCCCGCCAAGCACCCGCATGTGAAGGCGGTAGACGGGCAGAAGTTTGTGGATTGGGTCATTTCACCCGCTGGTCAGGGCGTGATTGCCAGCTACAAAATTGGCGGCGAGCAACTGTTCTTTCCGAATGCGGTGAAGTGACTTTAAAAATCAGAGCTGCGTGACTCCGCCCAGCTTTTTTGTCAACCCTGTGAATCTCGAAATTGAAAAAGGGGCGGTTGCCCGCCCCTTTGGATTGATTCACGCGCTGTCGCGATCCGATCAGAAGAAGCCCAACTTGCTTTCGCTGTAGCTCACCAAGAGGTTCTTGGTTTGCTGGTAGTGGTCCAGCATCATCTTGTGGGTTTCGCGGCCGATGCCGGACTCTTTGTAGCCACCAAAGGCCGCGTGGGCGGCGTAGTCGTGGTAGCAGTTGGTCCAGACGCGACCGGCCTTGATGGCGCGGCCCATGCGGTAGGCGACGTTGCCGTTGCGGCTCCAGACGCCCGCGCCCAAACCGTACAGCGTGTCATTGGCCAGCGCCAGCGCATCGGCTTCATCCTTGAAGGTGGTCACAGCCAGCACCGGGCCAAAGATTTCTTCCTGGAACACACGCATTTTGTTGTGGCCCTTGAGCAGCGTGGGCTGCACGTAATAGCCACCGGCCAGGTCGCCGCTCAAGTTCGCTTGCGCACCGCCGGTCAGCACTTGCGCACCTTCCTGTTTGCCGATGTCAAGGTAGGACAAAATCTTGTCCAGTTGCACTTTTGAGGCTTGGGCGCCGATCATGGTGTCGGAATCCAGCGGGTTGCCTTGTTTGATAGCCTTGACGCGCGGCAGCACGCGTTCCATGAATTTGTCGTAAATGCTTTCCTGAATCAGCGCGCGCGACGGGCAGGTGCAGACCTCGCCCTGGTTAAAGGCAAACAGCACCAGGCCTTCGATGGCTTTGTCGAGGAAACCGTCGTCCTTGTCCATCACATCGGCAAAGAACACATTGGGGGATTTTCCACCGAGTTCCAGCGAGGCCGGGATCAGGTTGCTGGCAGCGGCTTGGGCAATCACGCGGCCAGTGTTGGTGGAACCCGTGAATGCGATTTTGGCGATGCGCTTGCTGGTGGCCAGCGGCATGCCGGCTTCACGGCCATAGCCGTTGACGATGTTGAGCACGCCTGGAGGCAGCAAGTCGCCAATGACTTCCATCAAAATCAAAATGCTGACCGGGGTTGATTCCGCGGGTTTGAGTACCACGCAGTTGCCGGCAGCCAGGGCCGGTGCCAGTTTCCAGGCAGCCATCAGAATCGGAAAGTTCCAGGGGATGATTTGCCCGACCACGCCGAGCGGTTCGTGGTAGTGGTAGGCCACGGTGGATTCATTGATGTCGCTCAACGCGCCTTCCTGCGCGCGGATGCAGCCGGCAAAGTAGCGGAAGTGGTCGGACGACAGCGGAATGTCGGCGGCCAGTGTTTCGCGAATCGGCTTGCCGTTGTCAACCGTTTCGGCGTAGGCCAGCAGCTCCAGGTTGGCATCGATGCGGTCGGCAATTTTGAGCAGGATGTTGGAGCGGTCGGTGACCGAGGTTTTGCCCCAGGCATCGGCAGCAGCGTGGGCAGCGTCCAGCGCCAGATCAATGTCCTGGGCACCCGAGCGGGCGGCCTGGGTATAGACCTTGCCGCTGATCGGGGTGATCACGTCAAAGTATTCACCCTTGAGTGGGGCCACGTATTTGCCGCCAATGAAGTTGTCGTAGTGGGCCTTGTAAGCGATTTTTGCGCCGGCTTGACCGGGGGCTGCGTAGATCATGGTGTCTCCTGAATTTTTGCAATAAATTGAATGAAATTTCCCTTGCGGGCCTAGTCAGTATTCAAGTTGCGTGCCAGCGCGGGTGCGGCATGCCAACCGTTGATTTCAAACAAATCTTTTTCTACGCCTGTGCCTGCTGGGTCGGCGTCTGGTGTGGCGATGTGCGACACCTGTCAAATTCTGTGACAAGCGCGGTGATCAAGCTCTATGCAAGCCGTTTCATACCGCCAGACTTTGTCAGCAGGGATTTCAAGTGAGAAGTCGCGTCCGTGGGCCGACACGCGTGACGGTGTCGAGCCCGCTTCAGAGTCAGGCCGGCGCGCTTTCGCGAGTAGCCTTGTGCTGGGCCTGACCAGCAGCAACCGGGGCATGCATGGCGCCCCGGAAGATCGCTTCTATTTCGGCCTGGCTGGCTTTGCGCGGGTTGGTCAGGCCGCAGGCATCCTTGAGCGCGTTTTCAGTCAGCAGGGGAATGTCTTTTTCTTTCACGCCCAGTTCGCTCAGGCTGGCGGGAATGCCGATGTCCATCGACAGTTTGCGGATCGCGCTCAGGCAGGCCTGAGCGCCAGCGGCTGCATCCATGCCATCAACTGACACACCCATGGCGCGCGCGACATCGCGCAGACGTTCGGCCGACGTGGCTGCATTAAACGCTTGCACATGCGGCAGCAGCAGTGCATTGCACACACCGTGCGGGAGGTCGTAAAAACCGCCGAGCTGGTGCGACATGGCGTGGACATAGCCCAGCGAGGCGTTGTTGAAGGCCATGCCGGCCAGGAACTGGGCGTAGGCCATTTGCTCGCGCGCCTGCAGGTTGTCGCCATGCGCCACGGCGGTGCGCAGGTTGCGAGAGATGAGCTCGACCGCCTTCAGCGCGCAGGCGTCCGTGATGGGGGTGGCTGCGGTGGAGACATAGGCTTCCACGGCGTGGGTGAGGGCGTCCATACCGGTGGCAGCCGTGAGACCCTTGGGCTTGGCCAACATCAGGTTGGGGTCGTTGACGGACATGAGGGGTGTGACGTTGCGGTCCACAATGGCCATTTTGATGTGCCGCACTTCATCGGTGATGATGCAAAAACGGGTCATTTCGGCGGCTGTACCCGCCGTGGTGTTGATAGACACCAGTGGCAGCTGCGGCTTGGCCGAGCGGTCCACACCTTCATAGTCGGAAATTTCGCCGCCATTGGATGCGCACAGGGCAATGCCCTTGGCGCAATCGTGCGGTGAGCCGCCGCCCAAAGAAATAACGAAGTCGCACTGGTGCTCCTTCAACTGGGTCAGCCCCGCCTTCACGTTGCCAACGGTCGGGTTGGGCTTGGCGCCATCAAACACCACGGACTCAATCTCCTGCGCGGTCAGCAGCGACTGGATTTGCCCGGCAACTCCGAGCTTGTTGAGGACGGTGTCGGTGACGATCAGCGCCTTGTGAAAGCCGTAGCCGCGAATGGCCAGAATGGCTTCCTGCAAACAGCCTGCACCCATGATGTTGACGGCGGGAATGAAAAAAGTTGTGGACATGTTGAAATCTCCTGAAAATGGTTTTGGTGGTTGTCGAAGTCCGCCTTGCGACTTTGGTTTTTTGCGTCGCCGGGATCTGCGTTGATGATCGTGCCTCCGTTCTCAAAAACAACGCATGAACTTGCCTGGCGGGCCTCTATCACGATCAAGTTGCGTGCCAGTCCTGTAACGACTTGTTGGCGCTTTGATTTCAAATGACTTTGTCCCTGGCCGCCGAAATGCCGGGGCCATGCAATCGTTGTACTATGGAACAGGTGTCAAATCTTGCGACACTTGCGGGGACACTATGTAAGCCCCTTCATATCGCTTGCAGTTGCTTCGCCCGATACCATCAGGTTCACCCCTAACGACAAATCACAGACCATGCGCTGTGCAGGAGACAACGTGCAACCCACACTCCATGACGCGGTTTTGCGGCAAGCCCGCATGCGTTTGATTGAGCATGGCGACTGCCCGGCCGATGGCATTGATGCCCGCCTGGCGCGTTCATGGCAGCGCAGTCTGGCGGCGGGTCTGTCTCCCCTGGACCGCGTGGCGGACTCCGAGCATGCCAACGCCATCGACTTGCGCCGGATACTGACGCGCAACCATGAACTGCTGGCGCATTCACGCCCGGTGATGGATTATTTGTTTGACCAGGTGCGCGGCAGCGAAGGCATGGTAATTTTGGCGGACCAGCGCGGCACTTTGATGCGCACTTTGGGCCATCCTGATTTCTTGAACAAGGCCCAGCGAGTGGCCTTGACCAGCGGTGCGTCGTGGCTGGAGCAGCATCGCGGCACCAACGCCATTGGCACTGCGCTGGCCGAGCTTGAGGGCGTTGAAATCCACGGCGCCGAACATTTTTTTGAGCGCAATGCTTTCCTGAGTTGCACTGCCGCCCCCATCGTGTCGGCGCGCGGTGAATTGCTGGGCATTCTGGATATTTCAGGCGACCAGCGCAGCGATCACCCGCACACGCTGGGGCTGGTCAACATGGCCGCGCGCATGATTGAAAACAGCCTGATGCTCGACGCCAGCCGGTGCCAGACGCGCCTGCACCTGCATCCGCAGCGGGAGGGCATTGGCACGGTGGCCGAGGGCATTGTGACGCTGTCGGACGACGGCTGGATCGTTGGGGCCAACCGCAATGGACTGGCTTTTTTGAAACTCGCAACACGCGCCTTGGGTGCGGTGCAATTGACCCATGCGATGGACGTGCGCCTGAGCGACTTGCTCTCGCGCCCCTTGCGCAGCCCCGATCAGCCCAGGCTGGTTCGCCTGTGTGATGGCACTGAACTGTATGTGCTGGTGCAGGTCGCGCAGGGCGCGCTGCAGATTGCCTTGCCAGCGCTCGTCATGCCGAAACTTGACGATGCGCTCACGCAACTCGACACCGGCGATGTGCGCTGGCGCAGTGTCACCGACAAGGTGCGCCGGGTGCTGGACAAGCCGATCCCTTTGTTGATCCAGGGCGAATCAGGGGTTGGTAAAGAGCTCTTTGCCCGCGCCGTGCATGACAGCGGCCCGCGTCGCAGCAAGCCTTTTGTGGCGATCAATTGCGCGGCCGTGCCTGAGAACCTGATTGAGGCCGAGTTGTTTGGTTATGCGCCAGGCGCGTTTACCGGTGCACGGCGCGAGGGCAGCCCTGGCCGCCTGCGTGAAGCCCATGGCGGCACGCTGTTTCTGGATGAGGTTGGCGACATGCCGCTGGCCATGCAGGCACGCCTGCTGCGTGTGTTGCAAGAACGCGAGGTCAGCCCGCTGGGTGGTGGTTCGGCGGTGGCGGTGGACTTCGGCCTGATTTGCGCCACGCACTGCAAACTGCGCGAAGCCACTGAGCTGGGGCGCTTTCGCAGTGACTTGTATTACCGCCTCAATGGATTGACGGTGCAACTGCCGGCCCTGCGTGAGCGCACGGATTTTGCGGCGCTGACCCAGCGGCTGCTGGCCGGCCTGAACCCACAGCGCAACATTCACGTGGCCCCGGCGTTGCTGGCGCGCCTGAGCGCCTACGCCTGGCCCGGCAACGTGCGCCAATACGCCAATGCTTTGCGCACCGCCAGCGCCATGCTGGAGCCACATGAGCTGTGTATCGACTGGGCGCATTTGTCAGATGATTTGCAGGAAGATTTGGCGGTGCAGGCGGCACCGACTGCACCTCAAACGCGGGCCGCCATGTTGTCCACGGCGGCCGAGCCCTCGCAGAACCTGAGCCAACTCTCGCGCACTGCAATCTGTCAGGCGCTGGACGGCAGTGGCGGCAACATGTCGCAGGCGGCGCGGCGTCTGGGCATCAGCCGCCAGACCCTTTATCGCAAGTTGGCGGCCTTGAAATAACATGAAATTCGAGTATCAATTACGCGAATCTCACAACGTTTTCTGCCCGATTTATTTCTGCCGCGGCGGGCTTTGCACCGGTAGGCTTTGAGGCCCGCCCATGTGAGCTGACTGTCGCCAAAAGCGTAGAAATTTACCCCGCCAGGCCCGGATTGCGCAGCAGCACATACAGCGCCGTGCCCGCCAAAATGCTTAAGAGCGCGTGCCGACGCCACCATTGCAAGAGCACCACGGCAGTCACTGCCGCCAGTTCAGCCCACGGGCCCGATGGGTTTTGGCGGGCGCTGCCCACCAGCGTATGCAACAGCAGCAGCGTCATGATGGCCAGCGGCAAAAAGCGCCCCAGGCGTTGCACCAGTGGGTGGCGTTGCAGAAAGCGCGCCGCCAGAAACGGCAAGGCGCGCAGCCCAAAGGTCACCAAAGCCATGGCAGCCAGCACGCCCAGCGCGTAGGGGGTGTCGATCATGGCGCGGTCTCCCGGGGTGATCTTTGGGGCCAGACCAGCCCGGCCAACACGCTCAGACCAATGGCGATCAGCAGCGCCTGTTGCGGGGCCACGGCCTGTGCCACAGCGTAGCTCAGCACCGCCACCCACAGCGGCGCCGGCGTGTCGGCGCTGCGCCATTGCTCCACCGCCAGCACGGCAAACAGAGCCGCCAGGGCAAAGTCCAGTCCAAGCAGTGGCACCTGGGCTTGGGTGCCGATCAGCGCCCCCAGCAGCGTGCCCAGCACCCACCAGCCCTGGTTCAGCAGCGCCACCGTCACCATCTGGCGCGTGCTGGTGCCGGGCGGCAAGGTGGTCAGCACCGAGTAGGTTTCGTCCGTCAAGGCAAACACCAGATACCAGCGCGCCCAGGGTTGAGCGGGCAGTCTGTCCAGCAGCGACAGGCCGTAGAACACATGGCGCAGGTTCACCACCAAGGTGGCCAGCGCGATGCTCGCCACCGGCAAGCCCAGGCCAAGCATCGGGATCATCATGAATTGCGCGGCACCGGCAAAGACAACGATGCTGGCCAGCAGCGCCAGCCACCAGGAGGCCCCCGCCTGCACAAACAAAAATCCAAACACCATGCCCAGTGGTACATAACCCATGGCGACGGGAATGGAGAGCGACAGCACGGAGATGCGGGGGGGCTGTGGGCCGTGTGATGGGACAGAAGCGGTGGGCATGAAAGAGGAGCAATTGAGATGAGTGGCCGAACCGAACATTGTGCCAGCCTGACTCTTGACGACCCGCCTGGCATCTCCCTCTTGTGAAGTGGGGGTTGTGCGCAGGATAATTCGCTGATACTTCAGGAGACTTTCATGGCAAAAACCCGAAAAATCGCTGTTTTACTCGCCGGCTGCGGCCACCTTGATGGCGCTGAGGTACGCGAGGCGGTGCTCACCCTGCTGGCGCTGGATCAGCATGGCGCGGCGTTTCAGTGCATCGCGCCCAACGCGCCGCAATTCCATGTGATCAACCACATCACCGGTGAGCCGGTGGCAGGTGCGCAGCGTAACATTCTGGAAGAGTCCAGCCGCATCGCCCGCCTGGGTCAGTGTCTGGATCTGGCCAAGGCCAAGGTGGCGGACTACGACGCGCTGGTGATGCCGGGTGGCTACGGTGTGGCCAAAAATAATTGCTCGTTTGCCTTCAAGGGCGCAGATGCCGAGGTGCGCCCTGACGTGGCGGCGTTTGTGCGTGGCTTTTTTGACGCCAAGAAGCCGGTGGGTGCCATCTGTATTGCCCCTGCACTGGTGGCGCTGGCCTTGCATCAGGTGGATGACAGCGCAACATTGACTTTGGGGAACGATGCGGGTGTCGCCGCCGCCATGGGTCAGCTCGGCCAACGGCATCAGAACACGCCCAACGCACGCGAGATCGTGATTGATGAGGCGCATAAACTCGTGACCACCCCGGCCTACATGTTTGACGATGCGCGCCTGAGCGACGTGTTTGTCGGCATTGAGCGCTGCGTGGCCGAGGTGCTCAAGCGCATTTGAGGTCCAGTGCATCATGCTCTTGGTCCCAGAGCCTCTTGCAAGAATGCGCGTTACTCGATTCATTTATGGTAAATCGGCCTCTAGTCCCCGTTAAATAAGCGTGTGTAGCTATTAATTTTATAGCAATTTTCTGTCTGCCTGAAGCCGGCCGGGCTAACCCAAAATCGCCACACCTTTGATCTGGGCGTACACCGCCAAGCCGGGCACGAGCCCCAGCGTGTGCGCCGAACGCGCCGTGATGCGTGCCAGCAGGGCGCTGCCGCCCACTTCCAGCGCCACCATCACCTGGCCTGGGCCGTCAGCAGACAGGGCAAGCACCGAGGCGGGCAGGATGTTCAAAATGCTGGTGTCGGTTTGGCGCTGCAAGGTCAGGCTGGCATCACGCGCAGCCACCCGCACGCGCAAGGTTTGGCCGACGGCGGCGTTTTGACGCGGCACCACCAGATCAATACCGGCAAAACGGGTCAGGGTGAGGTGGTCGGCTTCATCATGGGAGACCACGCTGCAGTGCAGCACGGCCCCGGCGCTGTCGCCGTGCGCCAGTGGCAGGTCCAGCCGCGTCAACAGTTCGGCCGTCGGCCCGTGCGCCGTGACCTGGCCGGCCTCCAGCAGCACCAGCTGGTCGGCCAGACGCGCTACTTCATCGATGGCATGGGTGACGTAAATGACCGGGATCTCCAGCCTGCTTTGCAGCCGCTCCAAGTAGGGCAGTATCTCGGCCTTGCGCGGCGCATCCAACGCGGCCATGGGTTCGTCCAGCAGCAGCAGGCGCGGGCTCGCAGCGAGCGCGCGGGCGATGGCCACCCGTTGACGCTCGCCGCCAGAGAGTTCGTGCGGCCAGCGCTTGAGCAGGTGCGCAATGCCCAGCAGGTCCAGGGTGTGATCCCAGTTTCTGAAACGTTCTGATGCAGGCGTGCGCTTGAAGCCGTACTGCAAGTTCTCTTGCACATTGAGGTGGTCAAAGAGGCTGGCCTCCTGAAACACATAGCCCAGGGCGCGCTGGTGTACCGGTTTGAAGACCCCTTGCGCGCTGTCTTGCCACATGTCACCTTGCACGCAGACGCGGCCTTGCGCCGCGGGCTCCAAACCAGCGAGTACCCGCAAAGCGGTGGTTTTGCCTGAGCCGGACGGACCAAACAGGGCCGTGATGCCGTGACCCGCCAGCTCAAGGTCAATCTCCAGGCGAAAGTCCTGGCGTTGCAGTGCCACTTGCAAGGTCAATCCCGATGTGTCTTTGCTCGCCTGCTCCGGTCTGGTGTTCATGCGCCAGCCCCTTTGCGCTGCGCGCCGTTGTAGACATGTAATGCCAGCAACACAACAAAACTGAAGCCCAGCATGACGGCAGCCAAGCGGTGCGCGTCTGAGTACTCCATGGCCTCGACGTGGTCGTAAATCTGCACCGACACCACGCGCGTCACGCCGGGAATGTTGCCGCCCACCATCAGCACCACGCCAAATTCGCCCACGGTGTGAGCAAAACACATGATGGCGCCGGTCACAAAGCCGGGTTTGCACAGCGGCACCACCACGCTAAAAAAAACATCCAACGGTGAGGCGCGCAGGCTGGCCGCAACTTCCAGCGGGCGCGTGCCCATGTTTGCAAAAGCGTTCTGGATCGGCTGCACCATGAACGGCAGTGAGTAAAAGCTCGATGCCACCACCAGCCCGGCGAAGGTGAACGGCAGCAGACCCAGGCCCAGCGACTGCGTCCACTGCCCCACAGTGCCGTTTGGCCCCATGAACACCAGCAGATAAAAGCCCAGCACCGACGGCGGTAGCACGATCGGCATGGCCACCAGTGCGCCCATGGGTTTTTTCAACCATGACCGTGTGCGCGCCAGCCACCAGGCCAGTGGTGTGCCCAGCAGCAGCAAGATGGCAGTGGTGAACGCAGCCACTTGCAGCGTCAAACCAATCGCTTGCAGGTCAGATGAGGTGAGCAGGGCCATGGCGGAGGGTGCGCTGAATGTCAAATGTCGTACCCGTAAGAGCGAATCAGGTCTTTGATGTTGGGGCTTTGCAGCAGTTTCATCAGCGCTTGCGCCGCCGGGTTGTTGGCGCCGTGCTGCAGCAGCACGGCATCTTGCTGGATCGGACTGTACAGGGCTTGCGGAATCAACCACATGGAGCCGCCCTTGAGCTTGCCGCCTTCGAGCACTTGAGACATCGCAACAAAGCCCAGCTCGGCATTGCCGGTGTGCACAAAGTTGAAGGCCTGGCCAATGCTCTCGCCCTGCACCAGCTTCGGGGTCAGGGTCGAGGTCAAGCCCAGTCTGTCCATGACCTGCACCGCCGCTGCGCCATAGGGCGCGGTTTTGGGGTTGGCGTAAGCCACCTTGCGAAAGTTGCCGCTCTTGAGCACGTCGCCCTTGGCATCCACCTTGTTGGCATCGGCTGACCACAGGACCAGCTTGCCGGTGGCGTAACTGAAGCGGCTCCCGGGCGTGCTCAGACCATCACTTTCCAGCGCGGCGGGGGTGGCGGTGTTGGCTGCCAGCAGCACATCAAACGGCGCGCCGTTTTTGATCTGGGCATAGAGCTTGCCCGTGCTCCCCAGCGTGACCTTGAGGGTGTGTCCGGTGGTCTTTTCCAGCACAGCGGCCACTGCTTTGATGGGCTCGGCAAAGTTGGCAGCTACCGCCACCTGGGCCTGGTCGGCCAGGGTGACGGCTGAAAAGGCCAGCGCAACAGCACCAGGCGTCAGATTTTTGATGCGAAGCTTCATCGGAAAACTCCATGTGAAAACGAAAAAAGGCGCCGAAACCGAAGTCGTCAGACGCTGCAAGTGGCACCGCTATTCTAATTAGGAATAGCGAAAGCGTATAGAAATTGCGCGCCGCGACAGACGCCAGACGCTTGCAGCACAATGCCGGGCATGCGCAAAGACGTTTTTTCTATCGAGGCTCTGGGCCACGAGCCGGCCGACAAACGCATGGACATCCTGCGCTTGATAGGGAGCACCGGGTCCATCTCGGAGGCAGCCCGCCAGGCCGGGGTGAGCTACAAAGCGGCCTGGCAGGCGGTTCATACCTTGACCAATCTGGCCGGCGTGGCACTGGTGGATCGGGCGGTGGGCGGGGCGGGTGGCGGCGGAGCCAAATTGACGGCGGCAGGCGAGCAGTTGCTCGATGCTGCGCGACAGATGGACGCGGCGCGGCGCGACGTGCTGGCGCGTTTTAGCGGCGGCGCCGCGCAAGCGCTGCCAGGTGCGGGCTTGCGTACCAGCATGCGCAACAACCTGCCGTGCCGGGTGATGCAATTGACGATGTCAACACCCGGTGACCCGATGGTGCGCGTTGTTTTGGCTTTGCCGCCAAGCGTGCAAATCACCTCATCCATCACCCGTGAAAGTGCCGAGTTGCTCGGCTTGCAGCCAGGTCTGGCGGTGTTGGCGCTGTGCAAGGCGACGGCAGTGCGAATCATGGCAGGCGCTGCGCCCGCGCGTGAACACGTCAACTTGATCGCAGGCAAAGTGACACGTTTATCGCGCGGCAGCGTGCGCGACGAAGTGGTGATGAGCTTGCCGGGTGAACTGCAACTGGTGGGCTTTTCGGATCACCCCAGCCGCCTGCGCGCTGGCAGCGCGGTGACGGCCAGTGTGGAAGAAAACGCGGTGGTGCTGGCGCGGGTTTAAGGACTCGTCAAGCCCGCCCGGTCAGGTGGATTTTTGTCCCAGCTTGCGGTACACCGTGGCGCGGCTGATGCCCAAAGCGCGGGCGGCTTGCCCGACGCTGCCGCGTGCGTCGACAACCGCCTGGCGAATCATGGCGGCCTCGACGTCGCGCAGCGCCAGGGGTGGCGCGCTGGCGGGGCTCGATTGCAGCGGGTGTGTCTCGTCGGCCCGTGCGATGACTTGCGCCTGCAGGCGCAGTCCGCTCCACAGTGGCAGCTCAAGCGCGCTGCCGGGGCGTTTGGCAGCACCGAAAAGTTGCTCATAGGGAATACCAAACATCTCGCTGATATGCACGGCAACCACCCCCGCTATCGCCAGACCGGGCACCATCTGACGCGCCACCGGGTTGGCCCCAGTCACCCAGCCGTCTGCGTCCAGGCACAGGATGCCATCGGCATCCGTGCCCAGGATGTTGCCCGGCCAGTTCAGTCGCAGCAGCAAGGCGTGGGCTTGCGCGGTGACCAATGCATTTTCAATTTTGCTGGCTGACTGCACGACCAGGTGCTTGAGCTCGGGTCGCTCTTGTGCGTCAATGCCGGTCAGATCCAGCATGCCCACGCATGCGCCGTCCGGTCCAAAAAGTGGCGCACCGGCACAACTGTAGACCGAGGTGGTCTCAAAGAAATGTTCACCCCGGTGCAGCCAGACCGGTTGAAGTTCAGTCAGGGCGGTGCCAATGGCGGTGGTGCCAATGCTGCGTTCGGACAGATCGGTGCCCACCCGTGTGATCAGGTGGGCACGTGGGTCCGAGTGGTCAATAGCGCCGCTTGCATCGACCACCACGCCACAAGCGTTGGTCAGAATGGCGAAGTAGCGGGTATTGACAATGGCACGCGCGAGGTGCTCCAAAACCGGCTTGGCAGTCTGCACCAGTTGCTGGCTGGCCTCCAGCGTCCGGCGCATCTGCGGTGTGGACACCTGGCTGAATGTGGCGGCCTCGTGGTGTTGCAGCCCGAGGTCGATGCAGCGTTGCCAGGAGCGTTCAATCCAGGGCGCAATCCAGCCAGCGGGCAGCGTTGCGTGTTCCAGCAGCGCGGTGCGTCGGGCTTGCTCAATGCCTGCCAGGCGCAGGGCCGGGCTGGTGGTGCGGGGGCTGGCGACAGCAGGGTGTGATGAGTGACTCATGGTTTTCGGCAAGTGGCCAAATCTATCGCATTTTCGCGTTCTTGCGGCCTTGTCCAGAAATTGACCCAGATTCGTGCACACTCTCAGCCGTGAAACCAATCGCTCTCAGCGCCAAACCCCGACGGGTCAAGGCCACCTTCATCTGGCCGTTCGCGATCGTGCTCACCTTTATTCTGGCAGCATTCGTGGCGACCGCCTATTACCTGCAGGTGCAGGTTCGCGACCGGGCGCTGGCTGCCCGCGTGGCGGCTGTGGCGAAATTGGTGGACCAAAAGCTCAGCAAGGATACAAGTCTGATGCAGGCTGTGCTGCGCACGATGATGGGCAATCGCGCCATCGAGGCGGCTTTCGCCAGCCGTGACCGCGACGCGCTGGTGCGCGAAGCGGGACCTCTGTTTGAAACCTTGCGCGCTGACCATCGCATCACGCACCTCTACTTCAACGGTCCTGATCTGGTCAACGTGCTGCGCCTGCATAGCCCTGGCCAGTTTGGTGATCTGATTGACCGGGAAACCTCGATCAAGGCGCGGGACCAGGGTATTGCCGTGCATGGCATTGAGCTGGGGCCGCTCGGGACGCTGACCTTGCGGCTGGTCGTGCCATGGCGCAGCCAGGACCGCCTGCTGGGCTACCTCGAGATTGGCGAAGAGGTTGGCTATCTGGTGGACGAAATCCGCGACAGCCTGTCGGTCGACTTGCTGGTGATGGTGGACAAGGATCTGATCCTGCCCCAACAATGGCAGCATGGCTTGGCATTGTTCAATCGCCAAGGGAGTTGGGACCGGTTTGGCGCCCAGGTGCTGGTGGCACAGACAGCCAGTCAAGTGCCTGCCGCCCTGAACGACGGCGTTCTAGCCAGCCTGCGAGCGGGGCGTACCGCGGTGTTCGAAGACGGCCAGCGGATATTGCACCTGGCCATGTTGCCGATGGCGGATGCCGGCGGGCGCCGCATCAGCGACCTGGTGGTGATGCTCGACATTTCCGGGCTGCAGAAGACCTTTCAGATGTCGATCCTGGCGGCGACCTTGTTGAGCTTGGCGGCCGGTGTTGGTGTGTTGGGATCGTTCTACTTTGCCCTGGACCGGGTCGAGCGTGACTACCAGCGCCAGCACGATCTGGAGCACCAGTTGCTGCGCGTGGGCAGCGAACACCAGCGCATGTTGCAAATTGAAAAGCTATCGGCCTTGGGCACGATGGTGGGCGAGATTGCGCACCAACTCAACAACCCGCTGGTGGGAGTGGTCAACTTGGCGCAACTGGCCAAGCGAGAGGCGGATGACCCCCAGCGCACGCGTGAGCTGCTGACCGAGATTCATCGCGCAGGTGCGGACTGCCATGCGCTGATTCAGTCCATGTTGCGCTTTGCCAAGGTGTCAAGTTGTGAGATCCGCCCCACGTCGATGGCGCAGGTGATCGAGGAGACGGTGCTGCTGTTTCGTCAGACTGAGCGCCGACAGTTGCCGGTGGAACTGCGCTTGCCCGCGCAGGCGGTGGTCCTCACGGTGGATCCGATCCTGATCCGGCACGCGCTTTTCAATCTTCTGCTCAATGCGGCTCAAGCCACCGTCGGAGACGGTGCGATTGTCATTGCGCTTGACCGGGCCGTGCATCCGGACAGTGGCGCGCCGGGATGGCGGCTCTCGGTGACCGACCAAGGCCGGGGTATTGCCCCGGACATCCTGGAGAAGATATTTTTGCCTTTCTTTACGACCCGCCGTGACGGCACCGGCTTGGGTCTGCCGGTCGTCCAACACGTGGCGCTGCTGCACGGCGGGTATGTCAGCGCCAGCGGGCAGCCTGGTGGTGGCACGCAATTTGCAATCTGGTTGCCGGAAGACCATAAGTTATGGAAAGACAACACATCGGATCAGCTTGAACATGCTGCCTAAAATATTGGTCGTTGACGACGACCGCTACACCCGCACGCTGATTGAGCAACTGATGCGCAAGAGCGCTGAAGTGCATCTGGCCGAGAGCGGCGAGCTTGCGCGGGAATTATTTGCCGCGATTGACTTCAATCTGGTGCTGATGGATCAGCGCCTGCCCCAAGTCAAAGGGCTCGACCTGCTGCGCGAATTCCGCTTGCAACGTCCCAAACTGGTGGCCATTCTGATCACGGGCCATGCTGACGTGCGCGACGCGGTGGCCGCCGTGCGCGAAGGTTTGTTTGACTACCTGACCAAGCCGTTCGAGGATCTGGAGGCGCTGGAAGCGGTGATCGGCAAGGCGCTTGAGCTCGATCGCGCCTACCGGGAAATTGACAGCTTGCGCACCCGCCTGGCTGTTGAATCGGGTGCGCCCGACATCATCGGCCAGTCGCCGCCCATGGAGCGGCTGCTGGGTCAGGTTCGTGAGGTTGCCGCACTGGACACCACCGTGCTGCTCGAAGGTGAAAGCGGCACCGGCAAGGACGTTATCGCCAAACTGATCCACGCCTGGAGTCTGCGTTCCTCCAAGCCCTATCTCGAAGTCAACTGCGGCGGCCTGCCGGAGTCCTTGTTGGAAAGCCTGCTCTTTGGCTATGAAAAAGGCGCCTTTACCGGCGCGGCCCAGGCCAATCCCGGTTACTTCGAGAAAGCGCATGGTGGCAATCTGTTCCTCGACGAGATTGCTGACATGAGCCCCAAATTGCAGAGCAGCCTGTTGCGCGTGCTGCAGGACCGCAGCTTCTGCCGCATCGGCAGCACCAACCCGCGCAAGACGGATTTTCGCCTGATCTGCGCCACCAATCGTCCGCTCGCCGGCGAGGTCAAGGCAGGACGCTTCCGCGAGGATCTCTACTACCGCATCAACGTGGTCGCGCTCAACCTGCCGCCGCTGCGTGAGCGTGGCGACGACATCGTCCGCCTGGCGGTGCACTTTCTGGATCGCTACAACACCAAGTTTGGCAAGGATTGCGGCCCCTTCACACCGGCAGCAGTCCGCGCTTTGGAGGCCTGCCGCTGGCCCGGCAACGTGCGCGAATTGCAGCATTGCATTGAACGTGTCGTTGCGCTTCAACCCGGCGGCGTCATTGACGCGAGTCACCTCAGTCCGACCTGCGATTTCCTGCCCGAGCTTGACCCGCAGGACAAGACCACAGCCTTGCCAACACTCGCTTACCAGGAGGCACGGACCGAGTTTGAGCGCGACTATATGCGGCGTCTGCTTGAAGCGGCCGGCGGCAATATGTCGGAGGCGGCCCGTTGCAGCGGCATTCCGCGCCAGAATCTTTATGTGCGGATGAAACGCTGGGGTTTTGTCATTGATTAGTGACAGCTGTCAATATTTGGTGACAGTCTGGGGTCGAGTGTTTCTCTCAGATCCACCAAAATCCCTTGTTTCTCGAATCCAATTCACCTTGGCATGACATATGCGTTTGTGAAACCAACTCTACCAATACCCAGTCATTTGGACTCCTCTGTGAAATGGCTTTTTGTTGTAGCGTTAAACGTCCGTGATGGACGGTATTCATCAACACGTACTCAAAAGGAAATGTATGTCGACGAAGAAAAGCAAACTCTTGCTGGCGGGCGTCATGCTCGCGATCACGGGTGGGGCGTTTGCCGCCACCGATGCTGACACGCAAGCGCAACTCGATGCGATCAAGGGTGCAATACCAAAATTCGCCGTTCCCATGCGCGAAGTCGGTGATCGCTTTCAGAACATGTACTTTGCCGCGAAAGACGGCAACTGGGCGCTCGCCGCCTACATGTCGAAGTACATGAACGGCGCCATGAATCCGGCCAAGTTGACAAAGGCAGAGGAATACAAGACATGGAAGAGTTTTTACGAAGGAAAATTTGCGGCGGTGGACAAGACAATTCAGGCGAAGGACTTGAATGGGTTTGAAGCGGCTTACACCAAGGTGATCGACGATTGCAACAGCTGCCACAAGAAGATGGACTACCCCTTTATCAAGGTCGTCAAGATGAAGGCACCGGCTGATATCGGCATCGACTACACGGTCAAGTCAGAACCGGGTGACGTGCCGAAGTAAACGATC
This sequence comes from Rhodoferax ferrireducens T118, assembly GCF_000013605.1. Taxonomy (NCBI): domain Bacteria; kingdom Pseudomonadati; phylum Pseudomonadota; class Betaproteobacteria; order Burkholderiales; family Comamonadaceae; genus Rhodoferax; species Rhodoferax ferrireducens. The sequence goes on along the minus strand of NC_007908.1, from coordinate 3,151,263 downwards.
ACCGGCCGAAGCCCGATTCAAATCGGGCGCTTCAGGCTGCCGTGTGCAGCGGATTGCCCGGTGTGCCAGATCTGGCACAAAAGGAAGAAAGTCAATACAGAGCAACCCCGTGGTCTGCCGCAGGTTTGCTCTGTATTTTTTTGATGATTTAGAGATAAGCAAAAAGGATTTGGAATGAAAAACCTGAAATTAATACCCGTCGCATTCAGCGCAGCCATGCTGTTGACGGTATCAGTACCGGTATCTGCGGCCGATCCGGCCAACATTGACTGGGCCAAGGTCCCGACGGCCAACATCACGCTGTTTTACCCAGGACAGTCTTCCTATGAATGGTTGCGCAGCAAGGCCCATGGTGGCGCTCGAAAAGTCGCGCTCGGTACCGCTTGCGCCTATTGTCATGACGAAGCTGACGCTGAAAAGGACTTGGGTACCAAGCTGGTCAAGGCCGGTCCCTTGGAGCCCGTGCCGGTTGCCGGGAAAAGTGGCTACAAAGACCTGAGTGTGCAAGCCGCCTATGACGCCAAGAATCTTTACCTGCGCTACGAATGGAAGACAGACCAACCCTTTCCAGGCACCGAGCACCAGTACCTGCGTTTTGACGGCAAGGAGTGGAAGGTTTGGGGTTTCCCGAAACTGGACAAAGTGGTGCAGGACGGCAAACAGCCTGGCATCTACGAAGACCGCATGTCGATCATCATTGACGACGGCAAGGTGGCTGGTTTTGCCCAGCAGGGCTGCTGGTTGACCTGCCATGATGGCCAACGTGACATGCCCAAGCAGTTCACCAAGGAAGAAGTCGCCGCCAATCCGATGTTGACTGCCATCAAGAAGGGCGATGTACGCAAATATCTGCCCGATAGCCGCACCGACCCGCTCGACTGGAAAACCGGCAAAACGGTGGAAGAACTTGCCAAGCTCAAGGGCGAAGGCAAATTTGTCGACCTGATCCAGTGGCGTGCCCACCGCAGCCACGCCGTCGGCATGGCCGACGATGGTTATGTGATGGAGTGGCGCTTGAGCGATGCCGGCAAAGACATGTTTGGCGGCAATGCGGACGCCAAAACCCACGAGCCCAAGTTCATGTGGGACGCAAAGAAAGTCGGTTACAAATCGATCACGGCCGACCAGTTGCGCAAGGGTGATCATTTCCTGATCCGCGAGCAAAATGCCGTGCCGTTTGACCCGACTGCTGGTTGGAAAGAGGGCGACATGATTCCTGACTATGTCGTCAGCCGTGAAGACGCCAAGGGCTCGGCGGCCGACAACAACGCCATTGCCTCCTGGAAGGATGGAAAGTGGACTGTGGTGCTGGTGCGCCCGCTGGGCTTGACCAATGCGGATGACAAGTCTTTGAAGGCTGGCAGCGTGTACAACGTGGGCTTTGCCATTCATGACGACAACATCACCACCCGTGGGCATCAGGTTTCGTTTGTCAAAACCTTGGGTATCGGCGCCAAGGCTGACATTGAGGCTGTGAAACTGCCGTAATTTCTTTTCACGTAACTCAAACGCCACCGCGGGGGTCCTCCTTGCGGTGGCGTTTCTTTTTAATTTTCAAAGGGCCGGTCATCGGGTCGCGCGCCTTCGCCGTCTCCCCTGTTGCAATTTGAGAATTTCGTGATATTCAGCATGACGAGTTAGGGTTTTCCCTAGGTATCAAGTGCCCCGGACGCCTAACAATGGCTATGTATTTCATTTCATAGGCAAGGCATTGCATCAGGCGTGCCGTTACCCCAAGGAGACACACATGCAAAAGGTGTTGCACATCAACGCAGACAAGTGCACCGGTTGTCTGCAGTGCGAAATGGCTTGTGCTTTTGACAATTACGGCACTTTCGCCACCGCCAAATCCCGAATCAAGGTTTTTGACTTTCACCACACCGGCAAGAAAGTGCCCTACACCTGCACGCAATGCGATGAGGCGTGGTGCCTGCATGCCTGCCCGGTCGAGGCCATTACGGTGGACAAGCTGACCGGCGCCAAGGTGGTGAACGAGACCACCTGCGTTGGCTGCAAGGTCTGCACCATTGCCTGCCCGTTTGGCACCATCAACTATGTGCAGGAGACCGGCAAAGTGCAGAAATGCGACTTGTGCGGCGGCGAGCCGGCCTGTGCTGACGCTTGCCCTACCGGCGCCATCACCTTCATTGACGCCAACTGGACCGGCTTGGGCAAGATGGCTCAATGGGCCGACAAGCTTGGCAATCAACCCACCGCCGCTTAAGGAGCACGCATCATGTCATGGGCTGGAAAAATCCTCCGCGTTAACTTGACCGCGGGCACCGTCAAGTCTGAACCCCTCAACATGGAATGGGCACAGGCCTACATCGGTTCACGCGGCCTGGGCACCAAGTACCTGGTCGAGGAAGTGGATGCCACGGTTGACCCACTTTCTGCCGACAACAAGATCATCTGGGCCACCGGCCCGCTGACCGGCACCATGGCCTCCACCGGAGGCCGCTACACGGTGATCACCAAAGGTCCGCTGACTGGCGCCATTGCCTGCTCCAACTCGGGCGGCTACTGGGGTGCCGAATTCAAGATGGCTGGCTGGGACATGGTCATTTTTGAAGGCAAGAGCGCCAAACCCGTCTTTTTGTACGTCAATGACGACCTGGCCGAGCTGCGTGATGCCTCCCACCTGTGGGGCAAGAGCGTCTGGGAAACTGAAGAAATCATCAAGAAGGGCCTGCAAGACCCGCTGACTCGCGTGTCCTCCATTGGCAAGGCCGGAGAAAACGGCGTGCTGTTTGCCGCCGTGGTCAACGACTTGCACCGTGCTGCCGGTCGCTCCGGCGTCGGCGCGGTCATGGGCAGCAAAAACCTCAAGGCGATTGCCGTGCGCGGTACCAAAGGCGTGGGCAACATCCGTGACCCGAAAGCTTTCATGGCAGCGACCAAAGCCGCCAAAAAAATCCTGGCCGAAAACGGCGTCACCGGCACCGGCCTGCCCGCCATGGGCACCCAGGTGCTGATGAGTGTGATCAACGAAATTGGTGCTTTGCCTACCCGCAATCACCAGGAAGTGCAGTTCGAAGGTGCCAAGGACATTGGTGCGGAGGCCATGGCAACACCGCGCAAAACGGATGGCAAAAAGCAGTTGGTGACCAACCAGGCCTGTTTTGGCTGCACCATTGCCTGCGGGCGCATCAGCAAGATGGATGAAGGCCACTTCACCATCGAGAACAAGCCTCAATACCGCGGTGCCAACGGTGGTCTGGAATACGAGGCCGCCTGGGCGCTGGGTGCTGCCAATGGTGTGAATGACCTGGAAGCTCTGCAATACGTCAACTTGCTGTGCAACGAAGAAGGCATTGACCCCATCACCTTTGGCGCAACGATTGGTGCGGTGATGGAGCTCTACGGCATGGGGATACTCACCAAAGAACAGCTCGGCATTGAAGCACCCTTTGGCTCCGCCCGTGCGGTGGCCTTCCTGGCCGAAGAAACGGTCAACGGCCGTGGTTTTGGCAAGGAAATTGCCATGGGTTCCAAACGCCTGACGGCCAAGTATGGTCACCCGGAACTCAGCATGAGCAGCAAGGGTCAGGAGTTCCCGGCCTATGACAGCCGTGCCATCCAGGGTATTGGCCTGGCGTATGCCACCAGCAACCGCGGTGGCTGCCACTTGCGCGGCTACACCATCGCATCAGAAGTTCTGGGGATCCCGGTCAAGACCGATCCGCTCGAATCCAAAGGCAAGCCCGAGCTGGTCAAGGCCTTCCAGGATGCCACCGCTGCGTTTGACTCGGCTGGCGTGTGCATCTTCACCACCTTTGCCTGGGGCCTGCAAGACCTGTCACCGCAAATGCAGGGTGCCTGCGGTGAGCAGTACACCATTGAAGAGCTGGCAAAAATTGGTGAACGCATCTGGAACATGGAGCGCGAGTTCAACAACCGTGCCGGCTTCACCAAAGCCGACGACAGCCTGCCACCGCGTTTGACCAGCGTTGAGGGTGCCTGCAAGACCGGTCCGGCGAAAGGCAAGTTCAATGAGTTGGCCACCATGCTGCCGCTTTACTATGAAGCGCGTGGCTGGGATACTGAGGGGCGCCCAACGGCCGCCACACGGGAACGCCTGAGCTTGTAAACGTCGTCCCTGCCACCTAACATGACGGCTCTGCAAAGAGCCGTTTTTTTCTGGAGAATCTCATGACCCATCACGTCATCCTCGGCGCCGGCCCGGCCGGTGTCATTGCCGCTGAAACCATTCGCAAGCTCAGTGCCCAGGACAGCATCACGGTGATCGGTGATGAGCCGGAGCCGTCTTACTCGCGCATGGCCATTCCCTACCTGTTGATGGGCAATATCGACGAACGTGGCACTTATCTGCGCAAAAGTCCGACACATTTTGAAGACTTGAAGATAAAAGTGCTTCAGGCCCGCGTGCAGTCTGTACAGTCAGCTACAAAAACAATAGCGTTTACGAGTGGTGAAACGCTCAGTTATGACACCTTGTTGATCGCCACCGGCTCGCATCCGGTGAGCCCGCCCATTCCTGGCATCCAGTCCGAAGGGGTTCACACCTGCTGGACGCTGGCTGATGCACGTGCTATTTGCCTGCGGGCCAAGCCGGGTGCGCGCGTGCTGCAACTCGGCGCTGGTTTTATCGGCTGCATCATCATGGAAGCGCTGACGGCGCGCGGTGTACACCTGAGCGTGGTTGAAATGGGCGACCGCATGGTGCCGCGCATGATGGGCCCGACGGCGGGCGGCATGATCCGCGACTGGTGCGAGTCCAAGGGAGTTGAGGTCTTTACCGGCACCCGGGTCGAGTCGATTGAACCCGGCACCCCTTTGAACGTGAAGCTGTCCAATGGCACCACCATGCAGGCCGATCTGGTCATCAGCGCCGCAGGGGTGCGCCCGGCGATTGGTTTTCTGGAACATTCCGGCATTACCTGTCTGCTGGGGGTGTTGACCGATGAACACCTGCAAACCAATGTGCCCGGCGTTTTTGCTGCAGGCGACTGCGCCGAGGCCTTTGACAAGGTCAGCGGCAAGACCATGGTCAGCGCCATCCAGCCCAACGCCGCCGAGCAGGCGCGCATCGCTGCCGCCAACATGGTCGCGTTCGCGCAGGGCAGGCCGGCGCAGGCCGACCTCAGTGGCGTGACGCAAATCAACGTGCTCGACACCCTGGGCCTGATCTCGGCCAGCTTTGGCGACTGGCAGGGTACGCCGGGCTGCGACCATGTGGAGCTGACCGACAAGGCCTCCGGCCGCCACCTGAGCCTGCGTTTTCAGGATGATGTGATGGTGGGCTGCAACGCGGTTGGCTGGACCGAGCACATCGGCGTGATGCGCGGCCTGGTTGAAGGCCAGATCAAGCTGGGGGCCTGGAAAGACAAGCTGATGCAAGACCCCACCCGCCTGGTGGAAGCCTACCAAGCCTCGGCGCTGGGGCAGGGCGACTGGTCGGGTGCCGATGCGCGCAAGCGCTAAGCGGACAGGTGACAGGGCATGAAGATTACCCTCAAGTTGTTTGCGTCGCTGACCGACTATCTGCCTGCAGAGGCCAAGTACACCAACTTCGTGGCGCTGGACATTGCGCGGGAGACCACCATTGGCCAGCTGGTCGACCAGTATCAGCTGCCGGCGAAGCAGGTGCACCTGGTGCTGGTCAATGGCACTTACATCGCGCCAGACAAACGCGCGAACCAAACCCTGGCCGAGGGCGATGTGCTGGCCATCTGGCCACCGATTGCCGGTGGCTGATTTTTATATAGAAAATTGGCCTCTAGCCCCCGAACCATGAGCGCAAGTCGCTATCAAAATGCAATCGTTTTACGCCGAAATATTTGAGCGCGAAATGGGCTGTACCGAGGCCGAGTGGCTGATGTGGCTGCCCCGGGCCATTGGCGACCATCACTGGAAACTGCAGGCCAAATCCGCTGGCGTGCGCATCGGTGACGGCGCGCTGGGTCTGAAATGGCAGGTGGCCGCACCGCGTGTGATCGGCCTGGTCAGCATCCCGGTGTTGCAGGTCAGCTTCCGTTTTGCCGGGCTCGATGAGGCCCGGCGTTACACCTTCATGAAGCGCTTCGACCTGTACATGCAGCGCGGCGGCGGCTAGGTTCTTCAGGGCTGGCCGGCCGAATCAATCATGGCGTTGTCTCCCTTTTGTCGCTGACGTTACCGGACCGGGTTGACCGGAAAATCCGGGCGTCATAGGATGCCCGCGGCACCATCTTTGAACAATAAAACAGGAGACTTCATGCCTTACGCCCAGGTCAATGGCCAGAACCTTTACTTCGAGGACAGCGGCGGCGCTGGCCCGGCCCTCATCTTTTCCCATGGCTTGCTGATGGACAGCAGCATGTTTGCACCGCAGGTGGCCGCGCTCAAGTCCCGCTACCGCTGCATCGTGTGGGATGAGCGCGCACACGGCCAAACCGCCACCGGAGCCTGCGCCCCTTTCAGCTACTACGACTCCGCGAATGACCTGGCCGCTTTGCTGGCACATCTGGGTGTCGGGCAGGCCGTGCTGGTCGGCATGTCACAAGGCGGCTACCTGTCGCTGCGCTGCGCGCTGACGCATCCGGAAATCGTGCGTGCGCTGGTCCTGATCGACACGCAGGCCAAGACGGAAGACCCGGCCAAAATGCCCGCCTACCAAGCCATGCTCCAGGACTGGGCCGTCAACGGCCTCTCGGACCAGACCGCCACGACCATCGAAACCGTCATCCTGGGTGAGCAGTGGCCGGGTGCAGCCGTGTGGCGCGAAAAATGGAAAAAGACCGCACCCGCCGATTTGTTGCAGAGTTTTCAGACGCTGGGCACCCGCGATGACATCAGCGATCAGATCGGGCGCATTGCTGTTCCCACGCTGGTACTCCACGGCGGCAGTGACCGTGCGATCGAGCTCCCGCGCGCCAAGGCCATGGCCGATGCCATGCCCAACGCCCGGCTCATCGTGGTGCCGGGAGCCGGACACGCCTCAAACCTCACCCACCCGCAAGCAGTCAATCCGGCGATCGAGTCGTTTTTGGCCACCCTCAAGCTTTAATCAGGAGATATTGACCATGCTTCAACCCGGCCTCATGATGGACCGCCCCCTTCTTATTTCTGATGTCATCGAACATGGCGCGGCCCAGTTTGGCGACGTCGAGGTTGTCTCGCGTGAAACGCACGGACCGCTGTTTCGCTACACCTATGCCCAGTGCGCCGCGCGTTCGCGCAAACTGGCCCATGCCCTCAAGAGTCTGGGACTGGAAGCCGGCAGCGCGGTCGGCTCCATCGCCTGGAACAACCACCGCCATCTGGAGGCCTACTTTGCGGTCTCCGGCAGCGGCATGGTGATGCACACCTGCAACCCGCGCCTGCAGGCCCAGCAGCTCATCTACATCATCAACCACGCCGAAGACGCGGTGATGTTGTTTGACGCCACTTTTGCGCCCCTGGTCAAAGGGATCGCCGCGCACTGCCCCAAAGTCAAAGCCTGGGTTTGCCTGAGCGACGTGGCCAACATGGCAGCGGTTGAGGGGGTGAGCAATGTGCTGTGCTACGAGGAGCTGATTGCCCCGCACAGCGAGCAGTTTGACTGGCCGCAATTTGACGAGCGCACCGGCGCCGCCCTGTGCTACACCTCGGGCACCACCGGCAACCCCAAGGGCGCGTTGTACTCGCACCGCGCGATTGTGCTCAACGCCATGTCGGGCTGCCTGCCCGGCATTCTGTCGCTCTCGCCCCGAGACACGGTGCTGCCGGTGGTGCCCATGTTTCACATCAATGCCTGGTGCATTCCCTACGCCGCGCCGATCGGCGGCTCGCGGCTGGTCTTGCCCGGCCCGCGTCTGGACGGCGCCAGCCTGTATGAACTGATGGAAACCGAGCGCGTGACGGTGAGCGCCGGTGTGCCCACCATCTGGCTCGGTCTGATGCAGCATGTGGAGCAACACGGCCTGCGCTTTTCCAGCATGCGCCGCACGGCGGTGGGCGGCTCGGCCATGCCCGCGTCCTTGATTGCCAAATTTGCCGACGACTACGGCGTCGAGGTGCGCCACGGCTGGGGCATGACCGAGACCACGGCCGCCACCACCATGAGTTGCCTGACACCCAGGGACCTGGAGCTGAGCCCGGCGCAGCAGCACGCGACAATAGCCCGCCAGGGCAAGTCGGTGTTTGGCGCCGAGATCAAGATCGTGGATGAGGCCGGTGCCACCTTGCCGCGCGACGGCGTGTCGCAAGGCGAACTGATGGTGCGCGGACAGTGGATCGTGACCGGCTATTACAAGGGGGATCGCTCACCGCTGGTCGATGGCTGGTTCCCCACTGGCGACATTGCCACCATCGACGCCCACGGCGTCATGCAGATCCGCGACCGCGCCAAAGACGTGATCAAGACCGGTGGCGAGTGGATCAGTTCGATTGATCTGGAAAGCGCCGCGATGGGCCACCCGGCAGTGGCGATGGCGGCCGTCATCGGCGTCAAACACCCCAAGTGGGATGAACGCCCGTTGCTGTTCATCGTGCGCAAGCCGGGCAAGGCGGTGGAACGCGAAGAAATTCTGGCGTTTCTCACCGAGCGCGTGGCCAAGTGGTGGGTGCCGGATGATGTCGTTTTTCTCGACGCACTGCCGGTCGGCGGTACCGGCAAAGTGCAGAAGGGCGATTTGCGCAAGCAGTACGGCGGCGTGTTCAGTTAAACCGCGTTTGTGCCGGAGGGGGCTGTCGCTGTGCTGGTTTATATAAAACTGGCCTGCAGCCCCCGTCAATCATGCATTTATTGCTATAAATAATATAGCTTAAGTCGCGTTTGATTCGCGGCGCCCGTTAGCGGCGCGGTGGAAGGCTGACTCAAACGCCGACGCCTTGTGGCAGGCGTTCTTTGAAATACCCCCATCACCGACAGTTTTTGGTATTTTCTTATGATGCGGCATGAGCCCACAACCGCAAAATAGAGCCCGCGGACCATGGCGTCGCGCCCGGTCCGGGTTGCTGGACTCTGAAACACATGACTTGAAGCTTCAACAGGAAAAAAACTTGACCACCTCACTCACCCCAAGCCCTGCGACCACCCCACCCAAGCAGCCGCGCCTCACCAGCCTGTCCCATGGCGGCGGCTGCGGCTGCAAGATTGCGCCTGGTGTCCTGTCTGAAATCCTCAAGGGCATCACCGCCATGCCGATCCCGAAGGAGCTGATGGTGGGCATCGAGACCGCCGATGACGCAGCTGTCTACCGGCTTAACGACGAGCAGGCCCTGATCGCCACCACCGACTTCTTCATGCCGATCGTCGACGACCCGTTTGACTTTGGCCGCATCGCCGCCACCAACGCCATCTCCGACGTCTATGCCATGGGCGGCAAGCCGATTCTGGCGCTGGCCCTGGTCGGCATGCCGATCAACGTGCTGTCCACCGAGACCATCGCCAAAATCCTCGAAGGCGGCGCCTCGGTCTGTCGTGCCGCCGGTATCCCGATCGCCGGTGGCCACACCATCGACTCGGTCGAGCCTATTTACGGCTTGGTGGCCCTCGGTCTGGTGCACCCCAGCCGCGTGAAGCGCAATGCCGATGCCCAAGTGGGCGACAGGCTGATTTTGGGCAAGCCGCTGGGCGTGGGCATTTTGTCGGCGGCGCTTAAAAAGGAAAAACTGGATGGACCCGGCTACGCCCAGATGATCGCCGTCACGACCCAGTTGAACACCCCCGGCCCCGAACTGGCCGCGCTCAGCGGCGTGCACGCCATGACCGACGTCACCGGTTTTGGCCTGGCCGGCCACGCGTTGGAACTTGCACGCGGAGCACACTGCACGGTGCAAATCGACTGGGCGCGGGTGCCGCTGCTGGCCGGTGTGCGTGAGCTGGCGTTGCAGGGCATTGTCACCGGCGCTTCCGGGCGCAACTGGACCGCTTATGGGCAGGAGATTGCCTTGCCCACCGGCTTTGCCGAGGTTGACCAAGCGCTCCTGAGCGACCCGCAAACCAGCGGAGGCCTGCTGGTGTCGTGCGCCCCTGCGGCGGTGGACGCGGTGCTGGCCATTTTCAGGCAGCATGGGTTTGATGCGGCCTGCGAGATTGGCGAGATCACGGCCGGGGCGGGGACCCCGAAGCTGCAGTTGCGTTGAGGGGCCTGGGGGCGTGTCGCCCCACAGGGAAAGGCAACCCTATTTCTACCAGGGGAACGACCATGTCAAAGCTGCGTGTAGAGAGTTTCACCATTTCCATCGACGGATTTGGTGCAGGACCGAACCAGAATCTTGAGAATCCTCTCGGAGCTGGGGGGCCGGCACTACACCAGTGGGCATGGCCGACCAAGACGTTTCGGACCCTGTTTGGACATGACGGCGGCACAACCGGCACCGACGAAGAATTTGCTGCCCGTGGTTTTCGGAACATAGGCGCGTGGATCATGGGTCGGAACATGTTCGGACCGATTCGCGGGCCATGGCCTGATATGAATTGGAAAGGTTGGTGGGGAGACAATCCACCGTATCACACCCAGGTGTTTGTATTGACCCACCACCCCCGCGAGTCGATCACCATGGATGGCGGTACTACTTTTCACTTTGTCACCGACGGCATTTTCAGCGCATTGGCGCGTGCCAGACAAGCGGCCAACGGGCTCGATGTTCGGCTTGGCGGGGGCGTGGCGACGATTCAGCAATACCTGCGTGCCGGCTTGGTTGACGAAATGCACATTGCAGTCGCGCCCATCCTGCTCGGCTCCGGCGAGCGCCTGTTCGCCGATCTCAACATGCTGTCGCTTGGGTACCAATGTGCCGAACATGCAGCCTCATCCAATGCCACCCATCTGGTGATCAAGAAGAAGATGTAGCCTGATACTGCAGTTTCCTTGGACTATTGGAACGCAAGCATGGACCGTGGCAAACCCCTGATCACCCGAACCCAGCGCCTCTTTCTGGCGCTTTGGCCCGATGAGGATGTTCAAGGGCAACTGGTCGCACATGCCAGGCAATGGACCTGGCCCGCTGGATGTGTGCAATCCGCGCCAGCAAACTGGCATATCACCCTGCATTTCATCGGCAACGTGGATGCCGATCGTGTGGCAGCCATCCTGGCCAGCGCAGATGTGCCGTTCCAGCCATTCGAGTTGGTTCTGGATCAGCCCAGGCTCTGGCCGCACGGATTGGCGGTACTTGGCACGACAGAGGTGCCCATGCCCTTAAGGGCGCTGTACGAGCGGCTTGGGTACGCGCTGCGCGGGCTTGATCTTGCGGTCGAGACCCGACCCTATCAGCCCCATGTCACATTCGCGCGGCGTGCGGGTGCTGCGATCCCGCCGGCGGCACCTGCGCCCGTGGTGTGGTGGGTACGGGGTTTTGTGCTGGTCGTCTCAACGGGGGATAGGGCGCAACCCTACCGCGCGCTTCGCCAGTACGCTGACGGTACCGAATAGTTCAGCTTAATGACTCTCACCGGCATCGTTGTTGTACTGTCAGTGATTGATTTACCAAAGAAAAAAGCCGCTAACTGTATGTCGTTAGCGGCCTTCGTCAGGGGATATGGTGGGCTGGCGTCAATTGAATGATGGCTTGAAACCCGCATGGATACTGACTTCTTGATTTTTAATAAACGATTTGTTCCCCCGGCTGTTCCCCCGACTTGTTATTGCTATCCAAAAAAGTCGAAAGATAACCGGCCGATCTTTTGATCGTCTTCTGAACTGAAAAAGTGCCGTCTTCGTTCTCTTAGCTTGTTGCAGTTTCGCTACGGTGCCCGTCTCTCGGACGCGCCCATCTCTGTCATGGAGGTCGCCCCCACCAGAACGGCCCCTAAGCGCATTTCCCGATGCAGGGCAGGGCAAGGTGCCAGACGGCGCTCGCTGATGGTCGGGCTGGGATTCAAGATTTTCGGTGGCATGACCTGCGGCACACCTTTGCCACTTGGCATCGTGAGGCTGGCACCCGAACGCATGAGTTACAGCGCCTAGGTGGCTGGAAGACGCAGTCGATGGTGGAGCGCTATGCTCCTGTCGCGCCAGAGGGGCTTCAGGTTGCGGCTTCCCGCCTTGACTGGTTGCTTCGAGGTGACCGTTTGACAGCGCAAGGACATAATGCCAGTCAATAAGATTTAGGGAGTGGTTCGTGGAATTTGTCCAGCTATACGCAAAAGAGATCGTTTCGCTGCTTGTGCCGGTCATCACCTGGGCTCTGAACAGGTCGCAACGTGGTGATGCGAAGCTGATTCGGGGGGTCCGTCACGCGCATACGTTTTTGATCAATCAACCTTTGGTTGACGCGGCCGGTGTTCTTATTGCGCCGTCGCAACTTGCGCGGACTGCGTCAGTGGTTGTGCACAACGTTGGGCGAAAGTCTGCGACAAATTTAGAACTAGTCTTTAACTTCAAACCGATGTGTGTGAACTTTTGGCCTTTGCGTAGCAAAACCGAAAAAGTTCAAGAAGATGGTCGTGTTGCCTACGTTTTCGATAGTCTTGCCCCTGGAGAGTTCGTGGGGTTCGAATTGTTATCAGTCAATCAAGATCTACCGGCGCTGGTAAATGCTCGTTGTGATCAAGGCGTGGCCAATGAAGTGGCACTGGTTCAGAACCCAGCACTGGCACTTTGGAAGCGTCAAATACTGATGGGTCTTGTTTTTGTTGGAATTGCGTCGACCGCGTATCTGCTGCTGCTGATCGTGCAATTCTTGGTCTTGAAGACGCCTGCCGTCCTAGGTTCTTGATTTGGAGGTTTGGTTTTCTAGGTTGATAATCAACCCAAGTTACGCGTTAGTTATATGAAAAAGCCCCTAACCATGACAGCTAGGGGCCTTTGCATTTGGTGCCGGAGAGATGAATCGAACGCCCGACCTTCTCATTACGAAGCCAACGTTCAGTGAACCTTGCCCTCAACGCGCAGGCCCTGACCGACAACGGCATCAAGCGCCAAACCGCGAGTCACTATCAAGCCTTAGTGAACGTGACGCCAGGATGTCGGGGCCATCGCCACCCGCATTTCAAATGCGATTGGGCCAATGGTGCTCATAACCTATTCAATCAACAAAAAAACCCAGCCCATCGCTGTGTCATGGTGATGGGGCGCATCAGAACGGCCCACAGGCGCGTTTTGCGATGCTGGGCAAGGCAAGGGTGCCAGACAGCGCTCGCTGATGGTCAAGACATGTTCTGACTGACGGCTGAAGACTGTCAGCGGCTGTAGAGCATTCCGAATTGGTCGCTCCATTCCTGACGTTGACATCGGCAGGTTGGGTGTCGGCAATGTGGCGCCGATTTCGATGATTTCAGCACTCGCACCCGGCCAAAAGTTAACATTGGCGACGCTGGTCCTCGTAATCGGTAGATGTTGCTGAAAAGATGATCGTAAGAACGCATTCGGGCAGTAACATATGCTGCTTCTCAGGAGGAGAAATCAATGGCTCGCGCAGACAAACTCAATCTTAATAAAGATGTCAACAAGGAAATCAATGTCCAGTGCCCCCGGTGTGTTGGCCCGACAGCGCACAAGATACTCGCGAACGCAAACCTGTCAGGTGGCGATGGACACATGGATTGGCAGACCGACTATCAAATCTTGCAGTGCATGGGCTGCAAGACTATTTCCTACCGCTCCGAATCATCCAACTCTGAGGACTTCGATCACTACACCGACGAAGACGGTGAAGAGGAATTGGTCTACACAACCACAGAGAAGCTCTATCCGCCTCGCATTTACGGGTATTCGGGCCTTGGGGAGGACCGTTGGCTCTTGCCCGATACGCTCCGTCGCATATACGACGAAACATCCTCTGCGCTGATAGCCGATCAACCTGTGCTGACTGGAATTGGAGTTCGGGCCATTCTTGAGACTTTGTGCAAGGACAAAGCAGCGAAGGGGAACAATTTGCTCAAGCAGATTGATGACTTAGTCAGCCTGGGCATACTGACCCCTGGGCGTGCAAGTGTGTTACATCAGATCAGGACCCTTGGTAACCTGTCCGCTCACGAAGCTGCCCCACACACGCCGGCCCAACTTGGCCTGGCGATGGCGGTAGTAGATCACCTCTTGGAAGAGGTCTATATCCTTCCAGAGAAAACGCAAAGACTGTTTTCAGGACTTGCGCCGATCGCGATTTCTTCGCCTTCACCCATTGTGACTTCGTCACCTCTTTCGCCTGCCATACCCAATTCGGTCCCGGTTTTACCGGCAGTTACTGTGTCCTCCGTTCCCCCTGCGCCACCTGCTCCCTGAACGTTAGCGGCGGGTACCCGAACGGCAACTTGGGACCCGTTGTTGATCGTCACGAACGACCGTTGACTAGCAAGTCAATCTACAAAATTCAACATCCAGAAAGCTGTCGTTGGCGAATACCCGCAAACGCTGCCAAGCCGACGATCAGTGAACCTGCCCCGGCCCGCAGGCACTTGATCGCTCCAGATTGTTTGCTTGCGCGAGCGCGCGCCTCACGCGCGTGAAAGGGCTGCCGTTTTTTCGAGTTTTTTCATGCACGAGGGTGGTACAGACCGGTCTAGGCCAAAACCGCTTCGACTTTGGACCCGCCCTCCCGTCAATCGGTTTTGTCATGCGGCTTCCGAAAGTCGGACAGTGCATCCTCGCCCGGTTTGAACAGTTCATTCAAATCAAACGGTTTGAAAAGTGCAGCCAGTTCTACATCGGTCAGCGGGCGCATCCCGCACAGACCGTCATCACCAGCCGCTACGCAATCTTGGGAGGCAATGGCTTGTGCGATCAGTTCGGCCTTGATGCGCCGTTCCTGTACCAGGGCAAGCTCATGCGCCTTGCGGTTGATTGCGCGGCGTACCGAAGGCGGGAGGGTTTGCTTGTTCATTGCCTGGCCTCTTGAAAAGGTGCCGGTCACGACGGGGATGACGCCCACCGGCTCTAAGCTGTTGTGCTGCGCTCAGCGTGCAGTGCCTTTCGGCCAGCCTGCCACTCCCGCACCTAAATTTTCGAGCGGCAGGGTCACGATTACGCTTTGGGAGTTATTAACCGGGCCGAGCCGACAGTCCGGAACACCGGTATCACGCGCATCTCGCCCAAAATCGACACGAGATTTTTCGTGAAGTCGTCGTTCTCATATCCGATTTGCACGCTGAAGTTATCGACAACAAGCAGTTCAGAATGGGCCGAGTCCAGCAGCAGCGCCTTGCCCGCGTCAACCGATGGTGACAACACCACACGCAACCCCCTCATTTCGCTAGGCATTGCACCCAAGTAATTGCCGCTCAGATAGTGGTCATTGGCCGTGCCTTTTGCAACAACAACCGCCAACCAATCGGCGGGGGCCACTGCCACCACGTCAGGGTTAAAACCTGCGGCCTGCATGGTTGCCACGCCTTCGGAAATGGCATCCACCAGCGCGGTGTAAACCAGCGATGTGTAAGCCGTTGCAAGCGATTCAAAGCCACCGGCAAAACCAGTGGCCCCGTTCACCAATGCCACATCAAGCGCGGTGCCGACACTGCGACTCAAGGTTATGTCCACCGACCTCTTCAACTCGGCACTGTCGGTCAGGGCTTGGCGACTCATCTTGGAGTAGCCCGCAATCGTCAGGCCGGTTTGCGTAATCAAACTGTGGGTCGGCTTCACCGCATCTTTGGCGTCGCCTTCAGCGGCTTGCTGGGCAGCAGCGCCTTCTTGGCCCGTGTAGCGGCTGTATTCAACCGCCGTCGTCCCACCGGTGGGGCGAGTGGGTAGCGCGTTTTGCAGGCCCAACACGCCACTGCCAGGGGCACCAACGCCACCGCTGATGATGGTACGGCCTGAACTGGTCGTGATGGCATCGCCTGCGGCTTTGAGTTCCAAACGGACAGAGCGAGTCTTATCAAACAACTCACGGTTAGCGTCAAACGATTTAAGGAACAGGTCGCCCAGGCTGGAGCCGTTTTTTGTAACGCCCTCGCCAGTTAACAGGACACCTTTTTGCTCAAGCTGCGTGAGGCGGTCAGCCAGTACGCGCTGCTCTACGTCACAGGAGGTAAGTTTTGATTCGACGCCTTTGAGCGCCAGGAGGATTTGGTCGGACATGGTAGTGCCCCTTTCAGAAAAGGTTGAACTGGTTTGTTCGCCTCTCGTAGTAACTTACATCCCGCGAGCACTAGCATCGAACCCGGTCTTGCCACACCTTCTGCACCGCGCCAACGTCCCGCTGGGGGTGTGTTCAGGGACTAAACCGCTACGGGCGCGTGCCCGCAAAAGCATCTTACATAGTTTTTTACTATGAAACAAGTAAAAACAATAGGTTAATCGCTTGTTGTTCCCAGACTGGCAAACAACGAACGATTGCCTTCCCTTTCCAAAATGACCCATTCCACCCGCCGACAGTCTGGCAACGGGCCAATCTGGATCAGCAGCTTCGCGCCCGCCTTGGTGCAATGTTCAAGAAAATCAAGTTGGTCTGGGTGCTGCGCAGCCAGCATCTTGGTGCTGAGCGTCAGGGCGGCGGCGTGCAGGGTTTTGAAATCTTCGGTGAAGTCGCTTGTCATGATGCTGTCTTTCAAATGAACTTGTCCGGGCGTTTGCCCAGGAAGTGCTGCAACAGATCAGCCTGAAGGTGCGGCGGTAGCTCAATGCATTGCTGGCGCATCTGGGCGCGCGCAGTTTCACCATCACCGTGGCCGTCGCAGACTTTCATGGCGGCTTCGATCAAGTCGGCAGCAAGTGCGCGATTTTGAAAAACGGCCCACCCCCCTACTGACGAAACTGACGAAACTGACGAAAGTCGATCAGGAAAGTGATAAACGGCCCCCGGCGGTACTGCCAAAACTGACAAAAGGGTGGTTTCGTCAGTTATGTCAGCGCCTCCCTGCGCCATTTTTGAAATTGCAACTTTTGCGCGGTTGGTCCAGTTGGTCATGCTGTAGCCCTCCGAACTTGCGGATTGATGTGATACCGGACGGTCGGACGGCCCATCTGAATTATGTGGTCGGAACTTTGAATGTGGCCGTTTTCCTCCAGGATGCCCAGGGCGGCTTCGGCCTGCATGGCGGTGGTGACGCCGGTCCATTGCTTGCGCACCACATCACGGACGGTGAAACCATCATCGAGCTTGCCCTCTGCCAGTCGGCGGCTGACCATACGTGCCGTGGTGATTTTGGCGGCCTCAACCAGTCCATAGACGCGACGGGCGTGGCCGGTGAGATATTTGCACCACGCGGCGGCCCGCAATGCGTTGCGGGCCTGTACGGGGCCAATCAACCCCTCTGCCAAATGCAAAATCAAAGCGATGGAACAGAACAACTTTTCAAACTTTCCAAAGTGCTGCACCATCATCGGGTTTTGCTCATTGGCGATATGCACGGTGTGCAGCTCGGTGCACCACTCGATAAAGATGTCCTGCGCCGCGTCGTCAAAGCAGAAATGCGGCAGCTTCACAAAGTCGTCATTGGGTGCCGCACCGTCCTGCACGGGGTCAAACACGGCCAGCCGGTCGAACAGATCACGCACCGCCTCGCGTGCGCCCTTGACCGGGTAACGGTCGCGCCATTCCCATGCGACGGCGTTGGGGTACACCATCACCTGAAACCGCTGGATGCGGCCATCGTTATCAAGCGATGTTGATATGCCCGCAAGGTAGTGTTCCAGTAACTCAGGTTGGATGCCGCCGAACACCGACAGGCACAAGTTTTCAATACGCAAACTGCCTCGGGCGATGCGGTCAATATTGAAACTGGCAGTACCGTTCCAGCCCTCCAAATAGAAAGCCTTGTCACCCTCGCGGCCTTCTTTTTCCCAGGACGCCAGCAGACCGATCAACTCATCACGGAACACCAATATGCCCTGCGGGTTGTGCACCAGCAAGTCACCCAACTTTTCTACAGTCGAATCATTTGATTTGTAGCGCCGCTCGTGGGGTTCTTCCGGTGGCTGTAACCCTTGATGGTCAGCCATGGCCGCCATCATCTTTTCCTTGTCACCTTTGCCACCTGCGGCACTTTTCATGCTGGCCTTCACCGCCGCTTGATTCGCCTCAAACGCCGCGATCTCGGATGCAAATATCTTCTTGGCATCCGCCAGCTTTTCGGCCTCCTTGGCCTCCAGGCGATCAAGAAAGCGCGTCACAGCCCCCAGGGCGGGAGACTTCTTGGACGACGGATCACCCACAATGCCGCCAAACAGGTTCGGGGTCACGATCCAGTCGTCGCGGCGCTTGGGCTTGATACCGCAGCGCGCACCAATGACCGAGCCCAGGCAGACGATCAGCGCCGCCGCGATGTAGTCCGGCGAACACGGCATCCGGTCGGCCTCGTCCAACACAAAGTCGGCCAGCGTTGGGGGTAACAAGGTCTTCGCGTCAAAGGCTGGCGCAAGGGGCAGGTCGATTTTGATTTCCTGCGGTGCGGGCCAGATGATTTCTTGTGGCTCGATACCGGCTTCTGCATCCAGCTTTTCATTCCAGTTTGCGCGGTCATTCATGCGAACATCTCCTCAACTTGTGAAATGCGCCGGGCGGCGACATACAGTCGGGCGCGGTCCTGGTCAGTGAAAATGACGCCGTGAGCCAGACTGCCAGCGGCGAAGGCGACGAAGTTCGACTCGAAGGCCAGCAGGTGAAGTGCCGCCGTTGCGGGCAGTGGCTTGGGACGGTGTGGTTTGTTTGGCTTGCCGTCGTCTTGCATTGCACCCAAGGCCGACGCTGCGGTCACGAAGTCAAGGCCATGCGTAGCCATGTGATACGCCAACACATCGCCACCACGAGCACCGCAGGCAGCCATGCAGACGAATGCCCCTGTATGTGTGTTGACGCGCATGGAATCACTGCCGCCGTGGAAACTGCACGCAGTGGTGCGCCATATGCCGCGGCCCTGGAGTTTCAGCCCTTCGGATTCAAAATAGCTGATCGGATCGGGCAGGTTTTCGCGTAGGAATTTACCCATGATTTGCTTCGGTCTTGCAAACCCTGGCTGGGGCGGCACGTTTGGTGCGCTTTGTCCGATGTGCGGCCTGTTGCTTTTGCTCTGCGCTTTTTTCCAGCCACGTCGGCTTGAATGGTTCGCCAGTGTTTGCGCACCGTGCCGCGTGGAGTTGATCTACCAGCGCCCGAATATCGGCATCCGACTTGCCTGCAATCCGCGCCGCATTGATGGCCTGCACTTCATCGGACGGCCAACCCACAGAGCGTTCACCGATCTGCACTGGCATGGTGAAAGTACCCGCGTGGACAGCGCTGTAAATGCTGGCGTGGCTGCGGTGGCCGGTTTCCGCCAGGACAGCGCGTAATCTGAGAATTGACATTGAAAGCCCCTATGCTGCATTGGCAGGTATTGCCAATTGGGGGCAGTCTCAGTCTTCCGGAACGCGATGTGAATCCTGTTTGCTGGCTCGCCGTAGGGTGTACTGGCAGGGGTTACGGTGTGCTGGCAGACCGTAATTTTTTCCACTCAGTCATCCAATCGCGCACTGCGCGAAATTTCTCCGGCACAAATGTCTCGGCAATATCCCACGCCGCATCATCCATGGAATCGTGCAGATGCATATTGTCATCACACCAATAGAACACTTTTGCCTTGTTGGCGCGTGATGCGCTATGCCGTTTTCCCGCTTTTATTGACGCTGTAACTGATGTTCCATGTTTAAGAATGAGATTCATAAAGTGGAAGATGGATTCGTGGTCTAGGTTATCTCTTATGACTTTTTGCTCCACTTCATGGACTTTGAGCATGTATTGAGCAACGCTCATTCCTTCATCAACCGGTATGTCGTATGCGTCGTCTAGAAAGCAATTGAATACATTTTGTGCCCTTTTTTTTTGACCATCGTCATCGGTTTCGGTATAGACAAATTTATCCACCATTGAATGTTTCCCCTGGGTCAAGATTGAGATGACTGATAAGAAAGCCAGCACCGCCGGATCAACGGTGTCCCGGTTTTCACCATCGGGGATCAACCGATAGCTAGGCGTGCCTTAAAACTGTTATGCCGCTTTGAATTGGATCACGTCCGCGCCCGCAGCCAGCTTGTCCAGGTAGTCCGCCCATTGCTGGATCATTTCGAACCGTTGTTTCACATACTGCGTGCGGTTGTAGCTGCGTCCATTGGCATCCTTCACCGCGTGGGCTAGGTTGGCTTCAATGACGTTGAAATCAATGTTCAATTCGTCAACCAGCATGGTGCGTGCGCTTGCCCGGAAACCGTGCCAGCTCTGTTCTTTTCCGAAACCCAGCGCATACAAGGCACTACGCACCGAATTATCAGAAAGGGGCCGGTCGTGGCTGCGTTCACCGGGGAACACATAGCGCCCATGCCCCGTGAGTGGGTGAATGCTGCGCAGTAGGGCCACGGCCTGCGTGGGCAATGGCACAACGTGGGCTTCGCCTTGTTCCTTTTCCAGCTTGGTGCGTTTCATTTTCATGCTGGGGATGGTCCACAGTGCTGCCTCTAAATCAAGCTCTGCCCATTCCATCATGCGGAGGTTGCCCGGTCGTTGATACAGGAAGGGGGTTAGCTGCAAGGCCGTGCGCACAATCGGCCCGCCTTTGTATCCTTTGATTGCCCGCATCAAGCCACCCATGCGCACCGGGTCAAGGATGGCCGCAAAGGTTTTGCCCCGGTACGGTGTCAAACGGCCTTTCAGCCCCTCCGTGATGTTGCGTTGCTGCACGGTCGCAGTGGGTAGCCAGTAGTCCCATACCTGCCGCGCCAGCATCAAAACCCGGTCTGCCGTTTCAATCGCGCCGCGTTCCTCTACTTTTTGCAGGGCTGCCAGTAGCTCCATGGGGTGAATTTCTGCCATGGGCCGGGCACCGATATACGGGAACAGGTCACGCTCGAATTGTCGTAAGGAGCGTTCGGCATGGCTTGTGCTCCATTGGGGGGACTGTTTGCCGTACCACTCCAGTGCCACGGCTTTGAATGTGTCGCCGCCGGGTCGCGCGGCTTTCAGCTTTTCAACCCTGCGTGCCTGTACGGGATCAGCGCCGTCTGATTTTTGCGACTTTGCCGCGTCCCGTGCCTCGCGTGCCTTCTTTGGCCCCACGGTGGGATAACTGCCCAGCGCCATGCGGCCCTCTTTGCCGTGCTTGCGGTACTTATAAAACCACCGTTTCGATCCCGCAGGGCTTATTTCAAGATACAGCCCGCCGGAACAGGCCAGCCGCGCCCGCGCCTTATCTGGTGGGCAGGTAGCGTTTTTGCATTCGGCATCGGTCAGCATGGGGGAACAACTCCAGTCAGCGAGTGGGGGAACAGAGGATTTTCATTGGCAAACGGGGGAACATTTACCCAAAAAAGCCAGTTTACCCCCGCCTATTCCCCCTATTGTTCCCCCGCTTTGGTGTAGCTGTCAATGCCAGCCTTTGTACGCCGCTGCATTATAAGTTGTTGATTTCACAATGAAAAAAGCCGCTAACTGTATGTCGTTAGCGGCCTTCGTCAGGGGATATGGTGGAGCTGGCGGGATTTGAACCCGCGTCCGCAAGCCATCTTCGAGCAGATCTACATGTTTAGTGGTCTGATTTGAGTCTCGCCCTTGTGAACGCGCAGCCACACGCTTTCACAGTCGCCAGTACCCTATTGTCTTGCTCCAAACCAAGGTACCCGGTTCAGCGCCAGCCGATGTGAATGACCTTACAGCCTGGAATCCTTAACTTGCGCTAGAGACCCCTTGCCCAGCCCATCGGCCTGCTGTTGTAAGGCTCACTGGTGTTTAAGCAGCGAGTGCGAAACGTTCGTCGTTTGCAGTTAGTTTTTTTTGAATCTGTTTTACGAGCGCATTCAGCTCGACATGCACCACAGCGATTCCGTACCCACGTCGAAACCAGTGCAGCCCCAGGAACGCTATTTTAGGCCTTTTGCAGCAATTGCAAGAGGTCGGCCGGAAAATCGATGATGGCGTGCGCGCCCCACTGGAGCGGATCGGCTTTTTGGCCAAGATAACCGTAGGTGGCGGCGACCGTTCCCATGCCAGCGGCCCGTCCCGCCACAATATCACGTTCATCATCGCCAACATACAGGCAATGCGCCGGCTCAATGGCAAGTTGCCGGGCCGCTGTGAACAGCGGTTCCGGATGGGGCTTTGCATGGGGCGTGGTGTCGCCACTGATCACAACCCTGGCCGATTCAAACAGCGGCATGCTGCGCATCAGGGGATCGGTGAATCGCTTGGATTTATTGGTGACAATCCCCCACGGCAGACCGCGCGCCAGCAAGCAACTGATCAATTCGTGCACGCCGTCAAAGGCATAGGTCTGCTCCGTCATGCATTGTTCGTAATTGGTGAAAAACTCTTCACGCAAAACGTCAAAATTCGCGTGCTCCGGGGTCAGCCCCAATGCAACCTCAATCATTCCCCTGGCACCGGCGCCAGCCATTGGGCGATAGTGCGCCATCGGCAACGAAGGCAGGCCGCGAACGACACGCATTTTGTCGGCAGCAGCACCCAAATCCGGCGCACTGTCAATCAAAGTGCCATCCAGGTCAAACAGTACCGCCTGTATACCGGCAAACATGTCGGGAGTGCCAGTCACAGGATGGCGGCGTTGGATTTCTGGGTGGCAAAAAGATAGTTCACGCTGGTGTCGTCGCTCATCCAGTAGCGCCGGGTCAGCGGGTTGTATTGCATACCCCGCGTGTGGCGCAGGTCAAGTTCCACCGATCGGCAGTAACTTGCCAACTCGCTGGGTCGAATCATCTTGGCGTATTCGTGGGTTCCGCGCGGCAGAAGGTTGAGCACGTACTCGGCACCCACAATGGCCAGAACAAAGGACTTGGGGCTGCGGTTCAGCGTGGAAAAAAAGACCCAGCCACCGGGCTTGACCAGCGTGGCGCAGGCCCGAACCACCGAGGCCGGATCGGGCACATGTTCCAGCATCTCCATGCAAGTGACGACATCAAAGCTGCCGGGTTGCTGTGCTGCCAAGGCTTCAACGCTGATTTCCTGGTACTGCAAGTTGGGGGTTTGCGCTTCAAGGGCGTGCAACTGCGCCACTCTGAGCGCTTTGCTGGCCAGATCAATCCCGGTCACCTGGGCGCCCAGTCGCGCCATCGAGTCTGCCAGGATGCCGCCGCCGCAGCCCACATCAAGAACCTGTTGGCCCGCGACCGGACAAAGATGGTTAATCCACTCCAGGCGCAGGGGATTGATTTGATGCAAGGGGCGAAACTCACCCTCCAAATCCCACCAGCGGTGGGCAAGATCAGAAAACTTGGCCAGTTCGGCCGGATCAGCGTTTAATGTTGAAGTCATGGGGTGATTATCCGCAAAATAGGGTTGATGGCTCATTCAAGTGTATGCAAGCCAGGATGACGCACTGCCGGTGCAAGGTCCCCAGTGCCTTGTGGAGCATGGCGCCCCTATTGTCTTTGGCCTGCTTGAGTAGTCCTCGTGCCCGCTGGCGTCCACGTTGCCGCCGGCTAACAGATTGTTGGCACAAAATTGGCCTCTAGCCCCCGTCAATACTGGATATATAGCTATAAAAAATGTAGTATATTGGTGCGGAAGCGGCAAGGCGTTAAGCTGGCACCCCCGCGCCTTCACATCCCCCATGCACACCCAACACGCCACCCCCAGCAAAGAGCAGATTGCCTTGCTGCCAGAATTCGACCGCCTGGAGCCCAGCCGCATTGCGCTCGTGACCACCGCCGCACAGGCGCACGAGGCGCATGCGGAACTCAGCGCCGCCACGGTCTGGGGCTTCGATACCGAATCCAAACCCACGTTTTTCAAGGACCAGGTGTCCGATGGCCCGCACATCGTGCAGTTGGCCACGCTGGACCAGGCCTGGGTGTTTCAGTTGCACGACCCGGCGTGCCGCGCCGTGGTGGCACACCTGCTGGCCCTGCCGGGTTTCACCAAGGCCGGCTTTGGCCTGGGCGACGATCGCAAGCGTATCCAGTCCAAGCTGGGCGTGGAGGTGGTGGGCATGCTGGAGCTCAACACCGTGTTTCGCCAGCGCGGCTACCGCAAGGACATGGGTGTCAAAGGGGCAGTGGCGGTGCTGTTCAACCAGCGTTTCATCAAGTCGAAGAAGGCGACCACGTCCAACTGGGCCTTGCCTAGCCTGAGCCAGGCCCAACTGGTGTACGCCGCCAACGATGCCTATGCCGCCGTTCGTGTTTTCCACGCGCTGGGGCTCGCCTGACCGCGCCGACACCACGCGATCCTCCCGACACCAGCAAGGGGCGAATGGTGCCAAGGCGCCTTCAATGCGTGATAACCACCAGCACGCTGCAGGGTGCGTGCTCAATCAGTGCCTTGGAGATGGAACCGCGCCACCAGCGCGCTGCCCAGCCCTCCAGATGCTTGTGACCGACAACGATCAGGTTGGCGTCGATCCGACGGGCGCAACGCGCAATCTCAGTCACCGCATCCCCGATCACCACTTCGCCGCGCGCGGTCATCCCGGCATCGGCCAGCTTGCGCACACCGGTGTCGAGAATCGCCTGATAGCGGCCTTTCTCGCCTGCCTGAAGCGACTCGTCGTAGACGCCGCTCTCGGGACCGATGACGGTCAGGGCCAGCGGCATCACGGCAATCAGTGTTAACTCAGAATGGCTCCACTGCGCGATTTCATTGCAATCGAGCAGGGCCTGCTGCCCCGGGGCAGAGCCGTCATAAGCCAGCAAGATTCGTTTGTACATGGCACATCTCCGAGTTGTTGGGTTGGCGCTTATTCGAGCGTGAATCCGATCTTCAGGGAAACCTGCCAGTGCGCCACCTTGCCATCGACCACATGGCCCCGGGTCTCGGTGATGCTGAACCACTGGATGTTTCGCACCGTCTCATGCGCCTTGGCGATGGCGGCGCTCACAGCATCTTCAATACTGACGCTGGAGGAACCGGTCAGTTCAAGCAGCTTGTAGACATGGTTGCTCATCACAATGCTCCTAAGAGTTAATCAATTTAACTCTGCACATGCTACGCGTTTTGCGTTGGAACTACAAACATGCGCAGGCTGGCGCCTTGTGCTGGCATGGCGGCCACGTGAGCCCGCAGCTGCCATAGGTTTGTCAGAAAATCCGTCAAAGGGCGAGTAGCCAGCCTGCTGCCGCAGCAAAGGCCACGACCAGCACAGGTGATTGACGCCCATAGACCAGCAAGCCGAACGCCGCCAACGCGAGCCCAAAATCTCCTCGGGAGTGAATGGCGCTTGTCCATACCGGGTCGTACAGTGCAGCCCCAAGCACACCGACTACAGCGGCGTTGACGCCGGCCATCGCTCGCTGCACGGCGTCGCGTTGACGCAGCGCCTCCCAGAACGGCAAAGCGCCGACGACCAACAAGAACGCGGGAACGAAGATGGCGATGAGTAGGCCCAAGCCACCCAACCAGCCGCCCAGCGGAGGGGTCATCACGGCCCCGAGATAGGCCGCGAAGGTGAACAGCGGCCCTGGAACAGCCTGTGCAGCTCCGTATCCAGCAAGGAACAAGTCGTTGCTGACCAACCCATTGGGCACAACGCCAGCCTGGAGAAGGGGCAGCACGACATGTCCACCACCGAACACCAGTGCGCCCGCCCGGTAGAAGGTTGAAACCGCTGACGTGATGGGAGACTGGACTGTGCCGGCCAGTGCCGGGAGCAAGATCAGCAAGAGACCGAACAGCAGCAGCAGGACAGCCCCCGTGGTCTTGCTGACGCCATAGTCGCGATGACGAGTTGGAGGAAGGTGCCCAAGCTGCAGCGCCCATCGACCTATAACACCACCGGCGACGATGGCCAGGATTTGTCCGACGGCCGACGGGCTCGCAAGAACCAGCAGTGCTGCTCCAACGGCGACTCCCGCTCTGATGCGGTCTGGGCACAGCGACTTGGCCATGCCCCAAACAGCCTGCGCGACCACCGCGACCGCGACCACTTTCAGGCCATGGACTGCCCCTGACTGGGAAAGGCCGGCCCACTGTGTGACACCGAAGGCAAAAAGAATGAGCGCAATGGCCGACGGCAGCGTGAATCCCGCCCATGCGCCAAGGGCGCCAAGCCACCCAGCACGGCCGAGCCCGAGGGCGATTCCGACCTGGCTGCTGGCGGGTCCCGGAAGAAACTGACACAAGGCCACCAAGTCGGAGTAGCTTTTGTCGTCCAGCCACTTTCGCCGGTCGACAAACTCTGTGCGGAAGTAGCCCAGGTGTGCCACCGGACCTCCGAACGAAGTCAGGCCAAGCTTCAGGAAGGCGAGGAACACCTCACTGGCCGAGCCACGGGCCGGCAACACGCTCCCGGGTTCGGTGGCTGTGTTTGGCTCAGGGTCTTGGTGTTGCTGCTGCGGCTGGTTCATAGGATTGGGTTTCCCAACAGACGGAGCCACCCTTGTTCATGGTGCAAGCTTAACGGACAAAAATTAGACGGGTGGCCACACGGTGGCTACACGCAGCAGATAGAGCACAAACAAAAAAGCCTGCTAACAATTAAGTAGCAGGCTTTTCAATGCCCATGCGGGCTAATTGCTGGGATGTGCGGGGGTCGAACCCACGACAAACGAATTAAAAGGGGGTAACACCCTTATTTATCAATGACTTAGGCTCGTCTTCGCTCGTCACGTTTCGCCAAGATTGTCACATTACAACTACGTGTCGAGCCGTTGGCGGTGTTGCGATTGATGCATAACCGAGCCGTCATTAATTCAAAACTGGATTTACTTATTAATGAAGATTGTCTGAACACCCTCGGCTTCATTGATGTCGAAGCGGATGTAGGCGGTGTCGTCAAGAGCATACAGAAAGGCCTGGTTTGCGCCAAACCCCCATGGTGTCTTAATTGGCTTTCCCATGACGGTTCGTACTGTTTTTTCTGAGTCACCCAGTTTTACTCCAGCAATAGAACCAGCATATGGTGCATCAAATCGGATCGATTCAACGATCTCTTTCTTGTTGAAGAAGGCCCAAATTCCTTTTGTTCGTAGGTGAATAAACGTCTTGCCGCTATTCGGATTGGAAATCGAGGTAGGCAGTGAACTCTCCATCGGTTCTGGATCAAGATTTGTATGCAACCCTGTCTTGACGGTGGTGACGTCGTCACCAATCTTGAAAGTTAAGCCCTCCACCTTGACCTGTTGCGCCCAGCCAGATGCAGCTAGTACGGCAGTGCAAACCAGCATTGAAACTTTTACGATGAACGCGATTTTCATAAATTGATCCTATTTTGATTACTGACAGTGAATTTTGTCCCGGGCGATCATATGGGCTAAGTGAGCCTGCGGGGAACACGGGTTGCAGCGCTGCCGACTGAGGCTTTCTCGATTGGCTGCAATCTTCGCGTACTCGCTTCCAAAACACTGAAGTGCCCGTGTTGGTGCCGACGATGTCCCGCAAGTTTGCGGTGTTCTTGTTGGGGGTGTAGCCACTTCATTGACATTCCTCCATGAACTTCTAGGTATGCCGTGACTGTACGCTGCGCCCAGCCCAGCCCAGCCCAGCCCCGGCCTGTCCATTACATCCAGTTCCAAATCGCCACGAAAACTCGACGTCCCGGCAATGCATATGGAAGACTCCAAGGGTGCTTGAAATCTGGTGTTTGGGAATAGGTGGTGTGCTTCACTGCCGCTCACTCCCGATTGGCACAGGAATGCCTTGGCGCAACCATTCGACCACCGCTGTTTCTGGTTCACTCTGTTGCCACCGCTGGTCACTCCAGAGGTCCTTTGCCACTTCATCGCGCTGATCTTTATGCAGTCTCGGCCATTGCGCGTGCAGGCGGGCAGAGCACCTTGCGATCCACTCACTTGTCTCCATTGCAGCTTCTCCAAAAATCAGTTTACTGTTGTTTTGTACAGTATACGAAATCTAGAAAAGAAGTAAACGGTTGCGTCGCGTTTCTACGAACATTTCGGAATGTTCATTTCAACTGCGAATTTCGCCCTGTCTAAACCCCGATGGCGTAAGTGTGGCAACATGAAACATGAGTCAAACTTTTGGCATGGAATCACCGCGAAAGCACAACCACGAGTCGCATCGACAGCCTGCGCGTTTCCTTGTGGTTATCGACTCTGGCGGGTACATGGTTGCGCGAATGTTTCTGGCAACGCGCGAACAGGTGGCCGAATTCGATGCCGCCGTTGAGGAAGTCTCGGCTATGACAAGTGGTCTGGTTCCGGAAGTTGGGGCGCTCGGCGCCGAGTGGGATAGTGCTCTCTTGGGGCACAGTGCCGCTGAAAGGGCCGGGGCAATGGTCTACAAACTTGAAATCTGATTGAACTGACGCCCACTGCCCGTGGCTATTATTCGCCACCATGCGCCTGCCCAACAACTTTTATTTGATGACTGAGACGCTGGCGTCTGCCGTGCTGATCCTGACATGGTTAGTCGTCATACGTTCGACCCGCTATTCAAAGTGGCAGCTTGCATTGATCAGCCTTCCCGGTACGGCTATGCATGAAGCATTGCATGGGATGGTGGGGCTGGTTCTTTTCGCCAAGCCCAAGGCGTTTTCAATCTTCCCCAAGCGAGAACGGAACACTTGGGTGTTGGGTTCGGTTGGCTTTGGCAATCTGAATATTTGGAACGCTGCACCGGTCGCATTTGCTCCACTGTTGATGCTCGGTATCGGTTGGCTGCTCTACGTGAATTGGATGCTACCAACTTTCCATGCGGCCAATTACTTGATTTGGGTTGTGTCTGGATACGTGACCGCTTGTTCTTTTTTTTCCTGTATTCCGTCAACCACCGATATCAAGGTGGGTGCCGTTTCCGGATTGATGTACGGCGGCATCGGTTTTGGGGTGTGGTACTTCGTACATTGATGTCGAACATCGTTGATCAATGCTAATGATGCAGAACGGTACTGAAGATGCCTTGGAAGCAAGCAAATTTGCCAACAAAATTCTCGTTGGCTCAGCTCTGATGAGAGCCACCACCAGCAACTTTCTGGGATACTGGAAAAATGCCTGTTATTCATCGAATAACAAAGCATCGACCCTCAAACTGTCACCAACACCAGAAACAAAAAAGCCTGCTAACAATTAAGTAGCAGGCTTTTCAATGCCCATGCGGGCTAATTGGTGGGATGTGCGGGGGTCGAACCCACGACAAACGGATTAAAAGTCCGCTGCTCTACCAACTGAGCTAACATCCCTTCTTGCTTTGAATCGAAGTTTTCGATACGCTGCAAAGCCGCAAATTATAGCGTCATTTTTTCGACCGTTCCAAGGTCGAATCCTTGCTTGTTAGTTCGAGAGCTGCGCCACTGCGCAATATCGCCATGAGCACAGGGCTTCAAATGGCGACTTTTCGCTGTTTGCCCTCAACCTGTCGACGGTCCTGCAAATGTTTGCGGCAGGTGGCATTGATGAGTTGCAGTTCGGCGAGCGTTTCGTCGATCTGGGCACGCTTTTGCTCCAGTTCATGGATGGCGGTATCGGTGCGGTCGATGACGTAGGTGAGTTGTTGCGCCCGGCCTTCGCCGTGGTCGCCATATAAATCCAGATAGCGTTTGATCTCCGACAGGGGGGAGCCGATGGCTTTGGCCCGCAGGATGAGCGCCAGTCGGGCGCGGTCGCGCCGGGTGTAGACGCGCGCTCCGTTGATGCGCCTGGGAGCCAGCAGCCCCTTGTCCTCATAAAACCGCAGCGCGCGCAAGGTGATGCCGAACTCCTTGCACAACTCGGTAATACCGAACAACTCGGCCGTTCCCTCGTCACGGTGTGAGTCGACAAAAGCCTGCGCGTCACTCGGCGTGGGCGTGACCGCGCGAACACCCTGGGGGCGTGGTCGCGACGACTTGGGCCGAGAAGTGGTTAACGCCACGCCTGGAGTCCGGACTGAGAGAGTCAGATGACGCGCTGCAGACGCATGGCGACGCCCATGTCGCCTGTCACCTTGAGCTTGCCCATCATGAAGCCGGTGGCGGGCTCCAGATCGCCGGCGAGCATGGCGTTCAGGTTTTCAAGCGTGATGCCGACCGTGCAGTCGGTATCCAGGTTGTTGTTGCTGACGGTGTTGGGCGCGGACTTTCCGTCGATGCAAATGACACCATCCTCGCCGCAGTCAAATTTCAGGGTGGCGTCTAGGCCGCTGTCGGTGCCGACTTTGGTGCGAATGGCTTCGGTGCAGGCTTCGAGGTTCATGGTGTTCCTTGTGAAAAAAGTGGGCATCAAATGCAAAGCATTGATCGCGGCTGGATGCTATCAGGGCCGCATGACGCGAAGTATAGGGGAAATACCTATACGCAATTCGGTTGACGTTAACGTCACCATCACGTCTAATGCGGAGCAATCAAGGGGATTACATCCAATGCCTGTCATTCGTTCAAAGATCGATGCCAAATCCGACGCGTTTGGCGTCAACGCGCGGCGCATGCGTGACTTGCTCTCGGAAGTCCAGCGTCTTGAGCAGATGGTGATTGCCGAGTCCGAATCCAAACGTGACAAGTTCGAGGCACGTGGCCAGTTGCTGCCGCGGGAACGGGTGGCTCGCCTGCTCGATCGTGGTTCGCCGTTTCTGGAGCTCAGCCGATTGGCCGGCCTCAATATGCACGATGACGATGGGAAAAAGTCGGTGCTCGGGGGCGGGTCCATCGTGGGCATTGGTGTGGTGGCGGGCAAGCGCTGCCTGATTTCTGCCAGTGACAGCGCGGTCAAGGGGGGCACGGTGGCACCGATGGGCTTGCGCAAGGCCTTGCGTGCGCAGGAGATCGCGCGCGAGAACAAGTTGCCGGTGATCTATCTGGTTGAGAGCGGTGGTGCGAACCTGATGTACCAGAGCGAGATTTTTATTGAGGGTGGGCGCAGCTTTGCCAACCAGGCGCGCATGTCGGCGCAAGGTCTGCCGCAAATAGCCGTCGTGCACGGCTCTTCCACCGCAGGGGGCGCGTACCTGCCCGGCTTGTCGGACTATGTGATTCTGGTGCGCGGGCGCTCCAATATCTTCCTGGCGGGCCCGCCGCTGGTGAAAGCCGCCATTGGTGAAGATTGCACCGAAGACGAGTTGGGCGGCGCCGAAACCCACGCGCAGGTGACGGGCCTGGGTGAGTATCTGTGTGAGGACGATGCCCATGCCATTGGTATGGCGCGTGAAGTGCTGGACAAGTTGAAGTGGGATCTGGCGCCCGTTGAGACAAGCTGGGCCGAACCCCTGTACGACGAGCAGGACTTGATGGGACTGGTGCCTGCCGATGAGCGCGAACCCTACGATGTGCGCGAGGTGATTGCGCGGCTGGTGGATGGCTCCGATTTTCTGGAGTTCAAGGCCGAGTACGCCAGCGAGATGATGTGCGGCCATGCCCGTGTGCAGGGTCGGCTGGTGGGCATTCTGGGTAACAACGGTCCGATTCAGCCCAGTGGTTCTACCAAGGCCGGGCAATTTATCCAGCTGTGTGATCAAACCGGGACGCCGCTGATTTTTCTGCAAAACACGACCGGCTACATGGTGGGTTCGGTGGCCGAGCGCAATGGCGCCATCAAGCATGGTTCCAAGATGATTCAGGCGGTCGCGAACGCGCGGGTGCCCAAGTTCACGGTGGTGCTGGGCGGCTCCTACGGGGCGGGCAACTATGGCATGTGCGGTCGGGGCTTTGATCCGAATTTCATTTTTTCCTGGCCCACGGCCCGCACCGCCGTGATGGGCGGCGCGCAGGCGGCCAAGGTGATGGATATCGTCAATCGCGCCAAGATGGAACGCACCGGCATGGCCGCCAACGAGGAAGCCCTGAAGGCCATGTCAGATGGCTTGCGCCAGCGTCTGGACAAGGAGTCTGCGGCGCTGTTTGGCACCGCACGGCTGTGGGACGACGGCATCATCGATCCGCGCGATACGCGCCGGCTGCTTGGGCTTTGTCTGGCCTTGGCGGATGAGGCGCAGAGCCGCCAGTTGCACGCCAATACCTTTGGCGTGGCGCGACTGTGAAACAACTATTTTCGATTTCAAGTTAGTTATTCAACCGAGAGGTCTTTATGAAATTCACCCCTGAACACGAACAGATTGCCGACACGGTGCGCAAGTTTGTTGCCAAAGAGATCAATCCGCACCTGCCGCAGTGGGAAGCGGCGGGCCAGTTCCCGGCGCATGAATTGTTCAAGAAGATGGGCGACCTGGGGCTGCTGGGCATCAAGTACCCGGTGGAATACGGCGGCATGGGGCTGGACTTCAGCTACTCCATGGTGATGGCCGAAGCGCTCGGTGAATGCAATGCGGGGGGCGTGCCGATGGCGATTGGCGTGCAAACCGATATGTGTACGCCGGCCTTGGCGCGCTTTGGCTCCGATGAGCTCAAACGCGAGTTTTTGGCCCCCAGCATCGCCGGGGACATGGTGGGTTGTATTGGCGTCAGTGAGGTCGGCGGTGGCTCGGATGTGGCGGCGCTCAAGACCACGGCCAAAAAGGACGGTGATGACTACCTGATCAACGGCTCCAAGATGTGGATCACCAACGGCATGCAGGCAGACTGGTGCTGTCTGCTGGCCAATACCTCGGAAGGCTCGGTGCACAAGAACAAGTCGCTGATCATGGTGCGCCTGGACAGTCCCGGTGTCACGCGGCAGAAGATCCACAAGATCGGCATGGACTCATCCGACACGGCGCAATTGTTTTTTGACAATGTGCGCGTGCCGCAACGCAACCTGATCGGGCAGGAGGGTATGGGTTTCATGTTCCAGATGTTGCAGTTCCAGGAGGAGCGGCTGTATGGGGCCGCCGGCTGCCTGCGTTCGCTGGACCGTTTGATTGATCAAACCATTGACTACACCCGTCAACGCCAGACCTTCGGCAAGCCGATTCTGCACAACCAGGTGGTGCACTTCCGGTTGGCCGAGCTGCGCACCGAAGTCGAGGCCTTGCGCGCCTTGACCTATCGCGCGGTCGAGTCCTATATCTCGGGCAAGGACGTGACCCGGCTGGCTTCCATGGCCAAGCTCAAGGCCGGTCGCCTGAGCCGCGAGGTGGCCGACAGTTGCCTGCAGTACTGGGGCGGCATGGGCTACACCAGGGACAACCCGATTTCGCAGGCTTACCGTGACAGTCGTTTGATCTCGATTGGCGGCGGTGCCGATGAGATCATGCTGGGCATCATCTGCAAGTTAGAGGGCACCCTGCCGGGCAAGGGGTAATGACAGGTGCTATGAATTACGAAGCTATACAGGTAGAGAAGACGGGGGCTGTGGCCCATATTACCTTGAACCGCCCCGCCTTGCGCAATGCCATGTCGCTGCAGATGGTGGCCGAATTGCGCGGCGCACTGGCCGCCCTGGAGGTTGATGGTAGCGTGCGCGTCGTCGTGTTGCGTGGCGCGGGTGGGCATTTCTGCGCGGGTGCCGATTTGCAGGACATGGCCGCGGCGCGCATGCGGGCTAGGCAGAACGCGCCCGAGCCAAGTGAAACTGGCGTGGCGCTGGATGCCGTGGCACAGGCCAACGCGCAGTTCGGGGCGCTCTGTGTTGCCTACGCCAAAACGCCGCTGGCGCTGGTGGTGGTGCTGGAAGGCAGCGTGATGGGCGGTGGACTGGGTCTGGCGTGTGTGGCGGATGTGGCACTGGCTTGTGAATCGGCTGCATTTCGTCTGCCCGAGACGGCTTTGGGTCTGGTACCGGCCCAGATTGCACCCTTCCTGGTCGAGCGGCTGGGTTATTCGCAGGCCAAGCGGCTCGCGGTGACGGGCGGGCGTCTGAGTGCGGCCAACGCCTTGGCGATTGGCTTGGTGCATGCCGTGCACGCGCCCGAGCAGATTGACGCCGCACTGGCAGCCGTCCTGATGGATATTCAAGCCTGCGCCCCAGGAGCCGTCGCCGCCACCAAGGCGCTGATGGCCAAAGCACGCTTGAGCGAGCCTGCCAGCCTGGTGCAGGAGGCGGCCCTCATTTTTTCCCGCGCCGCACAAGGCACCGAGGGGCTGGAAGGCAGCACCGCCTTTCTGCAAAAGCGCAAACCAAGCTGGGCTAGTCAATGAGCTTCTCAAAGATTCTGATTGCCAATCGCGGCGAGATCGCTTGTCGCGTGATTCGAACCGCGCGTAACTTGGGTTATCGAACCGTTGCTGTCTACAGTGATGCTGACCAGGCGGCGCCGCACGTCCGTCTGGCCGATGAAGCGGTCCACATCGGGGGCTCTGCGGCAGCCGATTCCTACCTGCGGGTGGAGGTTTTGCTGCAAGCCGCGCGCAAGACCGGTGCCGATGCCATTCATCCCGGTTACGGATTCCTGAGCGAAAACGCGGGCTTTGCCCAGGCCTGCCTGGATGCTGGACTCGTTTTCATTGGGCCGCCTCCGAGTGCCATTGAGGCGATGGGTGACAAGGCGCTGGCCAAGCGTCGCATGATCGCCGCCGGTGTGCCCTGCGCGCCAGGTTATCTGGGTGAAGAGCAGGACGACGCGCGACTGACTGAGGAAGCGTTGAAACTCGGTTTCCCGCTGCTGGTCAAGGCGGTGGCGGGTGGTGGTGGTCGTGGTATGCGCCTGGTGCGTGAGGCTGGCGAAATTAAACAGGCCATTGTGGCTGCCCGGCGTGAGGCGCAAAGTGCCTTTGGCGATGGCACCTTGATGCTGGAACGCTTGATCGACAACGGTCGGCATATTGAAATCCAGGTGTTTGCCGACGCGCACGGCCATGCCGTGTACCTGGGCGAGCGCGACTGCACAGCCCAGCGCAGAAGGCAGAAAGTGATCGAGGAAGCGCCGTCGCCCGTCGTTAATGCGGCGCTGCGCGAGTCCATGGGCAAGGATGCTGTTGCGGCAGCACTGGCCGTGGGTTACCGCGGGGCGGGCACGGTGGAGTTCATCGTTGATGCCGACCTCAAGCACTATTTCCTGGAAATGAACACCCGTTTGCAGGTCGAGCACCCGGTGACCGAGCTGGTGACGGGGTTTGATCTGGTGGAGTGGCAACTGCTGGTGGCAGCCGGTCAGCCCCTGCCGGCAATTCAGGCCGACATCAAACTGACGGGCCATGCGATGGAAGCGCGCCTGTATGTGGAAGACCCGTATGCCGGCTTTGCGCCACAAACCGGAACGGTGCGCTGGTGGCGTCCCCAGCAAGCCCTGTTGGCCGGGGTGCGCATTGACGACGGCATCGAAGAGGGCAGTGAAATTTCTCCCTATTACGACGCCATGGTGGCCAAGGTCATCGTGCATGGGCGTGACCGCAATGAGGCGATCCGCCGCTTGCGCGCCGCCCTGGAGAACGCGCCCCTGCTCGGGCTGCGCAACAACGGTCGTTTTCTGTCTGATCTGGTGAACCATCCGGCATTCCGTGCCGCGGCGATGACCACCACCCTGATCGACCAGTGGCAGGAGGCGGGTGAGGCGCTGCTGCAGCGTCCGCTGCCGGGCGACGAAGCCTGGTGCGTTGTGGCAGCAAGCTTGGCCATGCAAAACGGCGCCAACTGGCGTGCCGACAGTGTGGCGGCCTTTGATATGCCTTTGCGCTGCGATGAGCTCACGCAAACGCTTCGGGTTCACCCGGACCGGTCGGGGCAGGTGGCGGTCACTTTGGGAGGCCAAAAGCATCTGGTGCGGATCATCGACTTCAAGGATGGCAAGCTGCGCTTCGAGATCGATGGCGTGACGCGAACCGCGGTGGCGGTCAAGCATCAGCAGGAATTGCACATCGCGTTGGGAGGCGCCTCTTTTGTCTTCCATGAAGTTTCGCCATTTCCAGGCAAAGACGCGGCGCTGGACGCCACCCGGGCGCTATCCCCTGTGGCCGGCAAGGTCACGCAAATTCAATTTGCGGTCGGTGAGGGCGTCAAAGAGGGGCAGGCCCTGGTCTGCGTTGAAGCCATGAAGATGGAAATGTGGCTGACGGCACAGGCCGCCGGCACGGTGGTGGCCTTGCACGTGAAAGTTGGCGAGCAGGTCGAATCGGGTGCCTTGCTGATCGAAATTGAACTGGAAGACGAAAAGGAAACATGATGGACAAAGCGATTCTGACTTGCGCCTTGACCGGGGTGCTGACCAACCCCAAGCAACACCCGGTGCCGGTGACCCCGGCGCAGATGGCCGCCGAGGCGCGTGACGCCTTCAATGCGGGCGCTTGCATCATGCACGTCCACGTGCGTAGCCAGGAAGAGGGCATGGGTCACATGCCGTCCTGGGAGCCTGACGTCGTTGAGACCGTGGTCAACGCCATCCGCGCGGCCTGTCCCGGTGTCATCATCAACCTGACGACCGGTGTTGTCGGCAAGGATGTCTCGGGGCCCTTGGCCTGCATCCGGCGCGTCAAGCCTGAAATTGCGGCCTGCAATGCCGGCAGTCTGAACTACCTCAAGATCAAGGACGATGGTCAGTGGGCCTGGCCCCCGATGGTGTTTGACAACCCGGTGGCCAAGGTTCAGCAGTTTCTGGATGTCATGCAAGAGTGCAATGTGCACCCCGAATTCGAATGTTTTGACGTTGGCATCGTGCGCTCGGTCGGTATGTATCTGAAGGCCGGGATGCTCAAACCCGCGATGGGGCGGGCCGAGTACAACCTGGTGATGGGTGTGGCGTCGGGCATGCCGTGTGATGCCGACCTGCTGGCGCTCATCCCCCGCTGGATGGCACCGGACAGCATCTGGCAGACCACGCTGATTGGTCGCAGCGAGATCTGGCCGGTGCATCAGAAAACCGCCGACTTGGGCGGCATGCTGCGCACCGGACTGGAAGACACGTTTTACTTGCCCAATGGGGAACGGGCCAGTGGCAATGGTGAGCTGATCACAGCCTTGGCTGCATGCGCAGGCAAGGCCGGCCGATCCGTGGCCAGCCCGGCAGAAGCGCGGCTCCTGCTCGGACTGGCGCACTGATAAGCGCCACTTCCAGCCAGGCCCCCAGCTTGCTGGGCTTACGCCTTGTACTTTGCGTGCAACATTGAATGGGCGCATTGACGGCAACCATGAAGATCAAGCGCAATGCGGTGCTGGAGCGCCACCGCGACGTGGTCGAGAAAATGTAGGCTGGCTGAGTCCGTCGGGTATAGTCCTCGTGCGGCTGCCCGTAGCTCAGTTGGATAGAGCAACAGCCTTCTAAGCTGTGGGTCGGGGGTTCAATCCCCTCCGGGCAGACCATCATAAAAAAGTGCGGCAGTCCCCGGACTTCGTCACTCAGCACACCACTCCCAGATCACCAGGCCATGGAATTGCCAGCCGAGCACCATAAACAGACCGGTGCCGCCGCTGTTGGGGCGTCTTCTTTGCCGAGCACCCAAGCACCGGCCAAATGACCCGCATCCCCTTGTTTTACTTTCTGCAGGAATAATAGTAATATATTATTTCTGCAGAAAGTAAAAAACAGGAGCGACCCTCATGCCTGCCCTCGATCAACAAGTCATCAAGAAACCAGAAGCCGCAGCCGTTCTTAGCAAGGCGGTTGCTCGCGCCGCTGAGCGTCTGGACGTTTCCAAATCCTTGCTGGCGAAGGTGCTGGGCGTGAGCCCGCCCACGATCACCCGTCTCTACAGCGGCAACTACCTGCTTGACCCCAAGCGCAAAGAGTGGGACTTTGCGCTGCTTTTTGTGCGCGTGTTCCGCTCGCTCGACTCCATCGTGGGTGACGAGTCCACTGCGCGCAAATGGCTCACCAGTGACAACCGGGGGCTCAATGCCAAGCCCATCGAACTCATTCGCAACACTGAAGGATTGGTCCGTGTCGTTCAATACCTGGACGCCAGCCGCGCTCTCGTCTGAGGCGCGCCCTTGGGCGGGGGCCGTGTGGCGCATGGTGGAGGCACAGCACATTGCCTCCACCATGAAGATCGTTGACAACCACGACGAGCAAGACCTGCTGGAGTCCCTGCTGGAAGGCAGCAAACCCGCCCACCCCGCCGGCGCCCTGAAGCTCGACTACTTGCTGGCCACTCCGTTTCGCTACAGCCCCTTGCGTGGCGGCTCCCGTTTCAGGGCGATAACCGACCCCGGCGTGTTTTATGGCGCAGAGTCGGTGCGTACCGCCAGCGCGGAGCTGGGCTACTGGCGCTGGAGGTTTCTCAAAGACGCTGTGGACCTGGAAAAGCTCGAGCCGGTCGCGCACACCGCTTTCCGTGCCGATGTGAAAACCCAGGTGGTCGATTTGCGCCAGGCACCGTTCAGTCTAGACGCACCCCATTGGCTGCATCCCACCGACTACACCGCCACCCAGACCATTGCCCAGGTGGCACGCAAAGCCAATCTTGGCGGAATTCAATATCAGTCGGTGCGCGACCCCAACCCTGCCTGGTGCCTCGCACTTCTCACGCCGCAAGCCTTTGCCAAGCTCAAACCGCATCCCCTGATGCAAATCTGGTGGCTTGCCGTGCACCAGGATTCAGTCACGTGGCGGCGCGACAAGGAGTCCATGATATTTGCCGCCGCTGACTGGTGACGGCACAGGCTTTTTATGGCGTTCAGAGGTTCCGAGGGCAGAGCTTTATTTTTATTAGGGTTAACACTTATTAATAGTGGGTTGCACCTAAATTAAGATAGGTGCAACCAATTCTATTAAAAGGTGCAACCATGGCCACAGTCACGCTCGGAATCAAGGTCGATGAAACCCTGCGATCACGCATCAAGGACGCAGCCACATTGCAGGGCCGAACCTCCCACTGGCTGATCAAACAGGCGGTCTTGCAGTATGTGGAGGGCATCGAGCGCGGCCATCGACCGCAAGTTGCAACTGCAGGTGCAACCAGCTCGGTCGAAGCCGTCGAAATTGACGACGCTGACGACTTGACGCTGCCAGCCAGTCCCGCACTCTTTCCGCCACAGCCCTTCCTTGATTGGGCACAAAACGTGTTGCCACAGACCGAGATGCGTGCAGCCATCACGGCCGCCTGGCACCGGCCTGAGCCTGAATGCCTGCCGATGCTGGTGCAACTGGCCCATGTGACCGACCCGGTACAGCGCGTGGCCATTGCGGAAGTCGGCACCCGCCTGGTAGACGGCCTGCGCAGCAACAAGGACAGCGGCGGCGTGGAAGCGCTGGTGCAGGAGTTTTCGCTCTCCAGCCAGGAAGGCGTGGCGCTGATGTGCATGGCCGAGGCGCTGTTGCGCATCCCCGACAACGCCACCCGCGACGCGCTGATTCGCGACAAGATCAGCCACGGCGACTGGCATTCGCATCTGGGCAACTCGCCCTCGATGTTCGTCAACGCCGCCGTCTGGGGCCTGATGCTGACCGGCAAGCTCACCGCCACCGCCAGCGAGAAGAGCATGGCGAGCGCGCTGACGCGGATGATCGGCAAGGGTGGTGAGCCGCTGATTCGCCAGGGCGTGCACCGCGCCATGAAGCTGATGGGCGAGCAGTTTGTCACCGGGCAAACCATCTCCGAGGCGCTGGCCAACAGCCGCGCGCTGGAGAAAAAGGGATTTCGTTACTCCTACGACATGCTGGGCGAGGCCGCCACCACCGAGCTTGACGCCGAGCGCTACGTGGCCTCCTACGAGCAGTCGATCCGGGCCATCGGCATGGCGTCGAACGGCCGCGGCATTTTTGAAGGCCCGGGCATCTCGGTCAAGCTGTCGGCGCTGCACACGCGCTACAGTCGCGCCCAACGCGACCGCGTCATGGGTGAGCTGCTGCCGCGCCTGACCAAACTGGCCTTGCTGGCACGCCAGTACGACATTGGCATCAACATTGATGCCGAAGAGTCTGACCGGCTGGAACTCTCATTGGACCTGCTGGAAAGCCTGTGTTTCGACCCCAGGCTCAAAGGCTGGAACGGCATCGGCTTCGTGGTGCAGGCCTACCTCAAGCGTTGCCCTTATGTGATCGACCATGTGATCGACCTGGCGCGCCGCAGCGGCCGCCGCTTGATGATCCGCCTGGTGAAAGGCGCCTACTGGGACGCCGAGATCAAACGCGCCCAGCTTGATGGTCTGGACGGCTACCCGGTCTATACGCGCAAGGTGCATACCGACGTTTCTTACCTGGCCTGCGCGCGCAAGCTGCTGGCCGCGCCGGATGCGGTTTACCCCCAGTTCGCCACCCACAACGCCCAGACTGTGGCTTCGATCTACCAGATGGCCGGCAACAATTACTACGCGGGCCAGTATGAATTCCAGTGCCTGCACGGCATGGGCGAGCCGCTCTATGAACAGGTGACCGGCACAGTCGCTGACGGCAAGCTGGGGCGCCCGTGCCGCATTTACGCGCCGGTCGGCACGCACGAGACGCTGCTGGCCTACCTGGTTCGGCGTTTGCTTGAGAACGGTTCCAACTCCTCGTTTGTCAACCGCATCGGCGACCCCAAGGTGCGCGTGGAAGACCTGGTGGCCGACCCAGTGCTGGAGGCGCAGGCGATCGAGCTTGAGGCGGGCCAGCTCGGCGCGCCGCACCCGAAGATTGCGCTGCCGCGCCAGCTGTTTGCGGCCCTTGGCGCGCAGTCGCGCCTGAACTCCTCGGGCTTGAACCTGGCCAACGAACAACAGCTGGCCTCGCTCGCCGCAGGTTTGCTGCGCAGCACACAAGGCAACTACGCGGCCGCTGCAACGGTGGCTGGCATGGCGCACGTCAACCCGCAAACGGCAGCCGCCGATGGCTGGCAAGCGGTGTGCAACCCGGCCGACACGCGCGACCAGGTCGGTTGGGTGCGCCCGGCGACAGTGGCAGAGGTGGAATTGGCCGTCAACCGCGCGGCCCGCGCCACGCAGATCTGGCAGGTCACACCGCCGCAGGAGCGCGCTGCCTGCCTCAAGCGCGCGGCTGACCTGCTGGAGCAGCGCACGCAAAGCATCCTGGGCTTGATCGTGCGCGAGGCGGGCAAGTCGCTGCCCAACGCCATTTCAGAAATCCGCGAGGCGGTGGATTTTCTGCGCTATTACGCGGCGCAGGTGGAAGCCACCTTTGACAACCAGACGCAGCGGCCCTTGGGCGTGGTGCTGTGCATCAGCCCGTGGAATTTCCCGTTGGCGATTTTCGCCGGTCAAGTTGCTGCGGCGCTGGCCAGCGGCAACTGTGTGCTGGCCAAACCGGCGGAACAAACGCCGCTGGTGGCCGACCTGATGGTGAAAATTCTGCACGAAGCCGGTGTGCCCATGGATGCCGTGCAACTGGTTCCCGGCACCGGTGAAGTCGTGGGCGCCGCGCTGGTGGCAAACCGCCAGGTGGCGGGTGTCATGTTTACCGGCTCCACCGAGGTGGCGCGCCTGATCGCGCAGACCTTGTCACAGCGCCTGAGCCGGCAGGGCCGCTGCATCCCGCTGATTGCCGAGACCGGCGGCCAGAATGCCATGGTGGTCGATTCGTCGGCACTGGCCGAGCAGGTGGTGGGCGACGTGCTGTCGTCGGCCTTCGACTCGGCGGGCCAGCGCTGCTCGGCCTTGCGTCTGTTGTGCATTCAGGAAGATGTGGCCGAGCGCGTGATCGGCATGATCAAGGACGCCATGCGCGAGTGGGTCATGGGCAATCCAGACCGCATGCACACCGACGTGGGTCCGGTGATCGACGAGGATGCGCGCGCGCAGATTGAGCAGCATATTGAGCGTATGCGCTCAGACGGTCAGCCGGTCACACGCATGGCACGCGATGAGAGCGGGGCCCAAGGTCATTTTGTGATGCCCACCCTGATTGAAATCGACCGCATTGAGCGCTTGCAGCGCGAAGTGTTCGGCCCGGTGCTGCATGTGCTGCGCTACCGACGTGACGACCTCGACGCCGTGCTGGACGCCATCAATGCCACCGGTTACGGCCTGACCTTCGGTGTGCACAGCCGCATCGATGAAACCATTGCCCAGGTCACCCAGAAGGTGCAGGCTGGCAATATTTATGTCAACCGCAATGTGATCGGGGCCGTGGTCGGTGTGCAGCCTTTTGGCGGCATGGGCTTGTCAGGCACGGGGCCCAAAGCCGGTGGACCGCTCTATGTGTACCGATTGCTGCAGGAGGACGATGCGCAGAGCAACCCGGGGTTGGCCGCGCTGGCGGCCTCGCCCGCCAGTCGCGTGCTTGTGCCTGGCAGCTTTGATCGTCAGCTGGCCGCGCATCCCGCGCTGCAGGCCTTGCAGCGTCTGATGGCGAGCTTGCAAGGGCCAACGCTGGCGGCAGCGCAAGGTGCATTGGGCAGCTTTGACGCCGCTCAAGGCGCAGCCGCGTGCGAAGCCTACCGGGCCTGCAGTGTGCTCGGCCAGGCCTTCATGCTGCCGGGACCCACGGGGGAGTCGAACCGTTACCAACTGCTGCCGCGTGGCGCGGTCTGGGCCGTGCCGCAAACGGCGCTTGGGCTTTTACACCAGCTGGCAGCGGCCCTGGCCAGCGGCAACGCGTGCTGGATCGAAACACCTGCCAGCGACAGTGTTGTGGCGCGCATGCTCAACACGCTGCCCCCCGAGGTGCTGCGCTTTGTGCAGCAGCGCAGCTTTGATCAATTGCGCGGCGAGCCGCATTTGAGCGCCATGTTGTTTGAGGGCGATGGTGATGCCCTGCAGGCCTTGTCGCCCCGCGTGGCGCAGCAGCCCGGCGCCATCGTGCGTATTGAAAGCTTGT
The DNA here is from genome assembly GCF_000013605.1 of Rhodoferax ferrireducens T118. Classification (NCBI taxonomy): domain Bacteria; kingdom Pseudomonadati; phylum Pseudomonadota; class Betaproteobacteria; order Burkholderiales; family Comamonadaceae; genus Rhodoferax; species Rhodoferax ferrireducens. The sequence goes on along the minus strand of NC_007908.1, from coordinate 3,109,050 downwards.
CACCGGCGCAGTTGGCAGCCGGTGCGTGCTACGACCTGAGTGCACTGATGCATGAGCAAAGCATCAGCACCAACACCGCAGCCGCAGGCGGCAACGCGCAGCTCATGACGATGGACTGACCCCAACAGCATTCTCAGGTGCCGGACAGGCGCCGTTTCTTGATTCACAACAACCCATAACGAGGAGAGATCGATGAAATTCAAGACGCCGCCATGAGGTGGGGATTGAGCGCAGCGCGGATCAAAACCCAACACTAAACCCTTCACTTTCAGGAAACAAACATGAAACTCAAAACCACATTCCTTCCCCTTTTTGGCGCTCTGGCCGTTGCCTTTGCAAGCCACGCTTATGCGCAGGAACAAAAAGTCGTCATTGGCCTTACCGGCCCCTTGTCTGGCGCCAACGCCTTTGCCGGCAAAGACAATGAAAACGGCGTGCGCCTGGCCATTGAGGACCTCAACAGCAAGAAAATCACAGTCGGCGGCAAGATGCTGAAATTTGAACTGCAATCCGAAGACGACCAATGCGACCCCAGAGCCGGCGTCATGGTGGCGCAAAAGCTGGTCGACAGCGGTGTCAAATTTGTCATGGGCCCGTATTGCTCCGGCGTTGCGGTTCCGGCGTCGCGCCTCTACAGCCAGGGCGGCGCCATGCTGTCAACCGTGGGCACCAACCCCAAAGTCACCCAAGGCGGCTACAAGAACCTGTTTCGCATCATTGCCAGCGACAACCAGATTGGCGCCAGCATGGCGGCTTATGCGGCCAAGGTGTTGAAGGTTAAATCGGTTGCCGTGATCGACGATCGCACCGCCTTTGGCCAGGGCGTGGCCGAAGAATTCACCAAAGAAGCCAAGAATCTGGGGCTCAGTGTGGTGGGCCAGGAATTCACGACCGATAAAGCGACCGACTTCACCGCCATCTTGACCACCTTGAAGGCCAAGAAGCCGGAAGCCATTTTCTTCGGCGGCTATGCACCGCAGGCCGGGCCGCTGGCGCGTCAATTGCAGCAACTGGCGATCAAGACCAAGTTGTTGGGCGGCGACACGCTGTGCAGCCCCGAAATGGGAAAACTGGGTGGTGAAGCGGTCAACGATGTCGTGTTTTGTGCCCAAGGGGGTTCGATTCTGGACAAGGCCGCCAATGGTCCTACCTTCAAGGCGAAATTCAAGAAGCGCTTTGGCCTGGACCCCGATGTCTATGCAGCGCCTTTTTATGACCAGACCATGTTCATTGGCGAGTCCATGCAGAAGGCCAACTCCATCGACCCGAACAAAGTCGGCGCAGAAATCTACAAGTCGACTTACAAGGGAATTGCCGGCAACTATGCTTATGACGACAAAGGCAATATGAAGCAGGCGCCGATCACGGTCTACACCTTCAAGAATGCCTTGCCGGTTCCCTTGGCGAGTTATTGAAGTGCAAGGCGGGCGGCGGAAAAAGTTGTAAACGATTATTTCAAATGGCAACGCCAGTGCGGACGTTGCCCCGCCTGCCCCGACAATGCCCAAAGCCCTTGCAATGACAGGGCTTGTTTGCTTCTGTATTAATAGCAATTTATCAAGTATCCACGGGGGATAGAGCCCTCAAACATATAAATGTCTGGTTGACTCGCGTGATGGATGTTCGACCTTGGTAATAATCGAAGCTCATTGGGTCGCCCAATGGCGTCGCCGCCGCAGGGTGACAAGAGCAAGACCTGTTCAGCGCAGGGCCAGAAAGAGGTGTGAAATATGAGAGCAGGTATGGGTATTTTGGGTCTGTTGTTGGCGCTTGTCGTTGTTGGGCTGCTGGCCAAAAAACAGTTGGGCGTGGTGTCGGGCACAGCACCCGCAACCCAGGCCGGCGTTTCTGCGCCCGTGGGTATGCCGCGGCAACAAAGCCAGCAGTTGCAGAACCAGGTCAAGCGCTCGGTTGAAGAGGCGATGCAACAGAAGCGGCCCGAGTCGCCGGATCAATGATGAACATGAACCACTTGCTCAATCAGCTTCGGCTGTTGCTCGGTTTGTTGCTGGCAATCAGCGCGGGTGCGGCGACCGCCACTTTGGGGCAGTCACCCTCGGTAGCCGGGGCTGCTGCAGCGTCGTCTGCGGTGCCAGCCGCAAAAATGCAGGCTACTACACCCGTGGCCCCAAGCAGTCTCTACACGCTTCACGAGGTTCAGCTTGAAAATGGAACCAGCGTTCGCGAATATGCGACGCCTGCCGGAATTGTTTTTGCGGTGTCGTGGCAGGGTCCGGTGTTGCCGGACTTGAGTGCCCTGCTGGGCACTTATTTCAAGACCTTCAAGCTGGAAACTGAACGGGCTCGCGCTGCGGGACGACGCGGTGGACCGGTGAGCATTGAGCATCCCGACCTCGTCATTCAATCGGGCGGGCGGATGCGAAATTTTTATGGACATGCCTATGCGCCGGCCCTGATCCCGGCCGGTCTGAATATCAAAGATGTACTGCAATAAATTTTTGAATCGCGTCCTCGCGTTGGCGTTGGTTGCGACGCTCGTCACGGCTTGCGGCGGCGGTGGCGGCGGGTCAACACCCGCGCCGAGTGCACCTGCGGTGCCGACTGCGCCTGAGGTGCCCAGTGCACCTGTGGTACCGACCGTGCCCGAGGCGGCCAACGTGAGCAAAGTCACGGTGGATGCTGGCCCGTCCGGCACGGGCTACAACGTCAACCGCCTCTACACCACGGTCACGGTCTGCAGTCCCGGCAGCACCACGCAGTGCCAGACCATTGACCATGTGTTGGTGGACACCGGCTCCTTTGGTGTGCGGCTGTTGTCCAGCGCGATGGATACCACCTTGAACCTGAAGCGGTCGACCGGCGCCAGCGGTTTGCCTCTGCTCAATTGTGCGCAGTTTGTTGACCTCAGCTTTGCCTGGGGCCCGGTGGTGAAGGCCGATGTTGTGCTGGGCGGCAAGACGGCCGCCAGTGTGCCGATTCAAGTCATCGCCGACCCGTCGTTCAACAGCCTGGCGGCGGTGTGTTCGTCCGGCACGGCGATCACCAACGCAACGATACTTGGCGCGAACGGCATCCTTGGGATTGGACTGTTCAAGGAAGACTGTGGGGCACGCTGCAACAACATTGTCAACAACGGTTCTTATTACACCTGCACCACCGCTAGCTGCACCGGTGCGAAGGCAAGTCTGGCCCAACAGGTGAAGAACCCGGTGCCCTTGTTTGCATCCGACAACAACGGCGTGCTGATCGACTTGCCAGGCGCAAGTTCAGCCGGTGCACCCAACCTGAGCGGATCGCTGATTTTCGGCATCGGCACGCAGTCCAATAACCAATGGACCTCTGGCGCGGTTCTGACAACCGATGCTGTGGGCTATGTCACCACCTTGCTGGCAGGGCAAAACCTGCCTAACAACTTCACCAACAGCTTTATCGACTCGGGCTCCAATGGCTTGTTTTTTGATTCCACCACGATCACAAAATGTGGGCCCAGCGGCGCCGGTTTTTATTGCCCAACGCCGCCCGTCAATTTGTCGGCCACGCTGCTGGGGGCCAATGGGGTAATCACTCCCGAGATTTTGTTTTCCATTGACAAAGCGACCGACTTGTTTACCGGTGGAGTCAATCACGTGCTTCCGACCTTGGCGGGCGACATTGGTGACATACCTGGCCATCCGTCCACCTTTGACTGGGGTTTGCCCTTCTTTTACGGTCGACGGGTGTTTTTTGGCATCGAGGGGCAGGCATCAACGCTGGGAACCGGCCCGTTCTACGCCTTCTGAACCACGGTTCAGTTGGCGGCTTCCAGCCCGTTCTTGAAGTGTTCCTGCATCCGCCGCACGGACAGTGCCGCGTCCCGGGCCGCAATGGCCGCCATCAGGGCGCGGTGTTCATTCAATGATTCCTCGATGCGCCCTGATTTCAGCAGCGAGTTGTGGCGGTTGAGCTTCATCACCTTGCGCAGATCGGCCACCATCTGGTCGCGCCAGCGGTTGTTGGCAATCTCCAGCAAGCGCATGTGAAAGCGTTCGTTGATCTCAAAAAAGAGTTCCCGGTCTTGCCGGTCCGGGGCGGCAGCTGCTTCCAGTTCAAGGTGCAGCGCCTGCAGCTCTTCGATCTGGGGTGCCGTGGCCGTTGCTGCCACCACGCCAGCACCATCAGACTCCAGCAGGCTGAGCAGGTGGTACACATCTGACAAGTCGCGCTCGGACACCTCGGTCACATAAGCACCACGGCGCACTTTCATGGTGACCAGGCCTTCGGCCGCCAGCACTTTGAGCGCTTCACGCAGCGGCGTGCGGCTGATGCCATAGGCTTCGGCAATCTTCAGCTCGTCAATCCAGCTCCCGGGCGCCAGTTCACGCGCGAAAATGCGCTGACGCAGGAGCTCAGCCACCTCTTCATAGAGTGCGCGGGGAGAAAGCGAAAGTGCTGACATGGGGCGAATTGTAAGCTTGAAATAATTTTTTGAATCAATAATTATAAATAACGTAAACTCTCATCTCCGTATCGAGACAAGCACGGGCCGAAGCGGTCCGTGATCATCCGGTACCCGATTGATTTTGATCAACCCATTGCGAACGGCCTCTGCCATGACCCAAAACAACCCTGAATTTCAGACTGCCAGCCTTGAGGCCTGGGCCAAAGCGGCCGCCAAATCCGCGCCGGGCGGCCATGTGGAGGCACTCAACTGGCACACACCGGACGGCATCACGGTCAAGCCGCTTTACACCGCTGCCGATACCCAAAACCTGCCTTACGCCAACACCTTGCCGGGCTTTGAGCCTTACCTGCGCGGCCCGCAGGCCACCATGTATGCGGTGCGGCCCTGGACGATTCGGCAATACGCCGGTTTCTCCACCGCCGAAGAATCCAACGCGTTTTACCGCAAGGCGCTGGCTGCGGGCGGGCAGGGCGTGAGCGTGGCGTTCGACCTGGCGACCCACCGGGGCTACGACAGCGACCATCCCCGCGTGACAGGGGACGTGGGCAAGGCGGGCGTGGCGATTGATTCGGTCGAAGACATGAAAGTGCTGTTCGACCAGATTCCGCTGGACAAGGTGAGCGTGTCCATGACCATGAACGGTGCCGTGCTGCCGGTGCTGGCAGGTTACGTGGTGGCGGCAGAAGAGCAGGGCGTGAGCCAGGATAAGTTGAGCGGCACCATTCAGAACGACATTCTGAAAGAGTTCATGGTGCGCAACACCTACATCTACCCGCCTGCACCTTCCATGCGCATCATTGGCGACATCATCGAGTACACGGCCAAGAACATGCCGAAGTTCAACTCGATCTCCATTAGCGGCTACCACATGCAGGAAGCCGGGGCCAATCAGGCGCTGGAGCTGGCCTTCACGCTGGCCGACGGCAAGGAGTATGTAAAGACCGCCATTGCCAAGGGCATGGATGTGGACGAGTTCGCCGGGCGGCTCTCTTTCTTCTGGGCCATCGGCATGAACTTCTATCTGGAAGTGGCCAAGATGCGGGCCGCGCGTCTGCTGTGGTGCCGCATCATGAAAGGCTTCAACGCCAAGTCGCCCAAGTCGCTGATGCTGCGCACCCACTGCCAGACCAGTGGCTGGAGCCTGACCGAGCAGGACCCCTACAACAACGTGGTGCGCACCACCATCGAAGCGATGGCGGCCGTGTTTGGCGGCACGCAAAGTCTGCACACCAACAGCTTTGACGAAGCCATTGCGCTGCCCACCGAATTCAGCTCGCGTATTGCCCGCAACACCCAGCTCATCATCCAGGAAGAAACCCATATTCCGAACGTGATCGACCCCTGGGCCGGCAGCTACATGATGGAAAAGCTGACGCAAGACATGGCAGACGCGGCCTGGGCCATCATTGAAGAAGTCGAGGCCATGGGTGGCATGACCCAGGCCGTTGACAGCGGCTGGGCGAAGCTGAAAATTGAAGCCGCTGCGGCCGAAAAGCAGGCCCGCATTGACAGCGGTAAAGACGTGATCGTCGGTGTCAACAAGTACAAGCTCAAGCTAGAGGATGTGATTGAATCGCGCGATATTGACAACGTGGCGGTGCGCGACGGGCAGATCGAGCGTCTCAAAAGTATCAAGCAAAAACGGGACCCAGCCCTCGTGAATGCTGCGTTGACAGCTATTACTTTTGCAGCGGAAACGGGTGAAGGCAATTTGCTGGATCTGGTGATCAAAGCGATGCGCCTGCGCGCTACCGTGGGTGAGGTGAGTGATGCCATGGAAAAAATTTATGGGCGCCACCGCGCCGACACACAAAAGGTGACCGGCGTGTATGCAGCTGCTTATGACTCCGCCGAAGGCTGGGAAGCCCTCAAGACTGAAATCAACGCATTTGCCGAGGCTCAGGGCCGCCGCCCGCGTGTCATGATTTCCAAACTCGGTCAGGACGGCCACGACCGCGGCGCCAAAGTGGTGGCCACGGCGTTTGCTGACTTGGGTTTTGACGTGGACATGGGCCCGCTGTTCCAGACCCCGGAAGAATGCGCCCGCCAGGCGATTGAAAACGACGTGCATGCCGTCGGCGTGAGCACCTTGGCGGCAGGCCACAAAACCCTGGTGCCCGCCATCATTGCCGAACTCAAGAAGCAGGGCGCTGACGACATCATCGTGTTCGTCGGCGGCGTGATTCCGCGCCAGGATTACGAGATGCTGTATGAGGCTGGCGTCAAGGGAATTTATGGCCCCGGCACGCCGATACCGGCCAGCGCGAAAGATGTGCTGGAGCAGATCAAGAAGGCACAGGCCAAGTAGGAATGCTGGGCCGGATCGCAGTTCATGACAACGATGCCAATGCAGACACATCAACCGCAACGAAACTGGGCACTGACGTCGGTTTCCGCCGACGCTGTCGTTCAGGCCACGGGTGCCCAACAGCGCCGCGCCATCGCCAAGTCCATCACTTTGCTGGAATCGACCCGCGCCGACCATCGGGTGCAGGCTGACGAGCTTTTGACCGCCTTGCTGCCTCACACCGGCAAATCCTTCCGTCTCGGCATCAGCGGCGTGCCGGGCGTTGGCAAATCCACCTTCATCGAGGTGCTGGGCCTGTACCTGATCGGTCAGGGCCACCGCGTGGCGGTGCTCACCATTGACCCGTCTTCCACCGTCTCGGGGGGCTCCATCCTGGGCGACAAGACGCGCATGGAAAAGCTCTCGGTGCATGAGCACGCCTACATCCGCCCCAGCCCCAGCAGCGGCACGCTTGGCGGCGTGGCCGAAAAAACGCGTGAGGCGATGCTGGTGTGTGAGGCCGCGAGTTATGACGTGGTGATTGTCGAAACCGTGGGCGTGGGGCAGTCCGAGACTGCCGTGGCCAACATGACCGACATGTTTGTGCTGATGCAACTGCCCAACGCGGGGGACGATCTGCAGGCGATCAAAAAAGGCGTGATGGAACTGGCCGATCTGGTGGTGATCAACAAGGCTGATATTGACCCCCATGCCGCCACACGGGCGCAAGCGCAGATCACCTCGTCACTGCGCCTGCTGGGCTTGCATGGCAACCCGGAACATGCGCATCACAATGAAGCAATCTGGCATCCGAAAGTGATTCAAATCAGTGCTCTGAAAGGGCAGGGCGTGGAAACCTTCTGGGCTTCGGTGCAGCATTTCAAGGCACTGCAAACACAAAGTGGCAACTTCGCTGCACGCCGCCAGCAGCAATCACTGGCCTGGATGTGGGAGCGTATTGACGCCGGTTTGAAGCAGGCGTTTCGCCAGCACCCGCAAGTGCAGGCGCTGCTGCCCCAGCTGACCCAGGCGGTGCTGGAGGGCCGCATGGCGGCCTCCACTGCAGCACGAAATTTGCTATCTGCCCAGATAAATAGGGCGTAGTTAGCTATAAAAATAGTAGTAGACATCGACCGAGACGATCACACCTTAAGAAAGAGAAAACCATGCACGACATCCTTGAACAACTTGAAGCCAAACGCGAGCTTGCGCGCCTGGGTGGTGGCCAAAAGCGCATTGACGCGCAACACAAGAAAGGCAAGCTGACCGCCCGCGAACGCCTGGAATTGCTGCTCGACGAGGGCACGTTTGAAGAGTGGGATATGTTCGTCGAGCACCGGTGTGTTGATTTCGGCATGCAAGACCAGAAGATTCCGGGCGATGGCGTGGTCACCGGCTACGGCATGATCAACGGTCGCCTGGTGTTTGTGTTCAGCCAGGACTTCACGGTGTTTGGTGGTGCCTTGAGTGAGGCGCACGCGGAAAAAATTTGCAAGGTGATGGACCAGGCCATGAAGGTCGGTGCACCCGTGATCGGCCTGAACGACTCGGGCGGCGCCCGTATTCAGGAGGGCGTGGCGTCTCTGGGCGGTTACGCTGATGTGTTCCAGCGCAACGTGATGGCCAGCGGCGTGGTGCCGCAGATCAGCATGATCATGGGCCCCTGTGCCGGGGGGGCGGTGTACTCACCCGCCATGACCGACTTCATCTTCATGGTCAAGGACAGTTCCTACATGTTCGTCACCGGCCCCGAGGTGGTGAAGACCGTCACGCACGAAGAGGTGACGGCCGAAGAGCTGGGCGGCGCCATCAGCCACACCACCCGGAGCGGCGTGGCCGATCTGGCGTTTGAGAACGATGTGGAAGCGTTGTTGATGTTGCGTCGCCTCTACAACTACCTGCCGCTCAACAACCGCGAGAAAGCACCGGTGCGCCGCAGTGGCGACCCGGCCGACCGCATGGACCTGAGCCTGGACTCGCTGGTGCCCGACAACGCCAACAAGCCCTACGACATGAAGGAGCTGATCGTCAAGACGGTGGACGATGGCGACTTTTTTGAGCTGCAGCCCGAGTACGCCAAGAACATCCTGATTGGCTTTGGCCGCATGGAAGGTCAGACCGTGGGCATCGTGGCCAATCAGCCGCTGGTGTTGGCCGGTTGTCTGGACATCAAGAGCTCGATCAAAGCGGCGCGCTTTGTGCGCTTTTGCGATGCCTTCAACATTCCGGTCATCACCTTTGTCGACGTGCCCGGCTTCATGCCCGGCACGGCGCAGGAGTACGGCGGCATCATCAAGCACGGTGCCAAGTTGCTGTACGCCTTTGCCGAGTGCACGGTGCCCAAGATTACCGTCATTACCCGCAAAGCCTACGGTGGCGCTTACGACGTGATGAGCTCCAAGCACCTGCGCGGCGATGTGAACTTTGCCTGGCCCAACGCTGAAATTGCGGTGATGGGCGCCAAGGGCGCGGTGGAAATCATCTTCCGCGAAGACAAGGGCGACCCCGCCAAGCTGGCCGCCAAAGAGGCGGAGTACAAGGCCCGCTTTGCCAACCCTTTTGTGGCGGGCGCGCGCGGCTTCATCGATGATGTCATCCTGCCGCACGAAACGCGCAAGCGAATCTGCCGCTCGCTGGTGATGCTGCGCGACAAAAAGATTGAAAACCCGTGGCGCAAGCACGGCAATATTCCGCTGTAAGTCCGATTGGAATGCACCATGGATCACTATCGCGCTGGATCGGGTTACCTGGACGTTTTGCTCCGTGTCCCCCGGCCTTCGGCCTCCTCCTTTACCTGCGCAAAACGCCCAGGCAACCCAATCCCGGGGGCTTGGTATTCGAGTGCGAAAGACAAATTCAGCACTTCGCAGCAGCAGGGTGGGGGTGCGCGCCAAAGTGAGGTCAAGGAGGAGGCCGAAGGCCGGGGGACACGAACGGCGGCGCGCGCACCTACCCGGCTGCGGGTTTGGAAGAAGACCTTGGCGCACTGTCAACAAAACAGACCCAATACCACAACGAATTTCAACATTCGCTGACCGAATAACGTTAGGAGAGCACCATGTTTACAAAAATACTGATCGCCAACCGCGGCGAGATCGCTTGCCGGGTCATCAAGACCGCCCAAAAAATGGGTATCAAAACGGTGGCGGTGTATTCCGATGCCGACAAGGACGCACGCCATGTGTTGTTGGCCGACGAGGCTGTCAACATTGGCCCGGCGCCGAGCCGCGACAGCTATTTACAAGCCGACAAGATCATCGCCGCCTGCAAACAGACCGGCGCCCAGGCCTTGCACCCCGGCTATGGTTTTTTGAGCGAGAACGCGGCATTTGCAAAAAAAGTGGAGGAAGAAGGCATTGTCTTCATCGGCCCCAAGCATTACTCGATGGCCGCCATGGGCGACAAGATTGAATCGAAAAAACTCGCTGGCGCCGCGGGCGTCAATTGCATTCCCGGCGTCAACAGCGCGATTGAAACGGCTGAAAAGGCGGTGGAAATTGCCCAAGGCATTGGCTACCCCGTCATGATCAAAGCCAGCGCGGGCGGCGGCGGCAAAGGCCTGCGCGTCGCCTACAACGACAAGGAAGCGTTTGAGGGCTATACCAGTTGCCGTAACGAAGCCCGCAGCAGCTTTGGCGACGACCGCGTGTTCGTCGAGAAGTTTGTCGAGGAGCCGCGCCACATTGAAATTCAGTTGATCGGCGACAGCTTTGGCAATGTGGTGTATTTGAATGAGCGTGAGTGTTCCCTCCAGCGCCGTCATCAAAAAGTGCTGGAAGAAGCTCCTTCATCATTCATCAGCGAAGCCACCCGCAAGGCGATGGGCGAGCAGGCCGTGGCCTTGGCCAAGGCAGTGAACTACCAAAGCGCCGGCACGGTGGAGTTTGTGGTTGGCAAGGACCAGAGCTTTTACTTTCTGGAGATGAATACCCGCTTGCAGGTCGAGCACCCGGTGACCGAGTGCATCACCGGGCTGGACCTGGTGGAGTTGATGATTCGCGTTGCCGCGGGTGAAAAGCTGCCTTTGGGCCAGGCTGATGTGAAGCGAGATGGCTGGGCGATTGAATGCCGCATCAACGCCGAAGATCCGTTTCGCAACTTTTTGCCATCGACCGGGCGACTGGTGCGCTTTCAGCCGCCCATGGAGACCATGTTTGCCGCCGACACTGACCATTGGTACGGCGTGCGGGTGGACACCGGCGTGCAGGACGGCGGCGAAATTCCGATGTATTACGACTCCATGATCGCCAAGCTGATCGTGCATGGCAAGGACCGCCTTGACGCGATTGCCAAGATGCGCGAAGCGCTCAATGGTTTTGTGATCCGTGGCGTCAGTAGCAGCATCCCGTTTCAGGCCGCACTGCTGGCGCATCCCAAAGTTGTTGCCGGGGACTTCAACACCGGTTTTATTGCTGAAAATTATTCAAAAGGTTTCCGCGCCGAAGATGTCCCGCACGACGACGCCGACCTGCTGATTGCCCTGGCGGCATTTGTTAACCGCATGTACCGCAACCGCGCCACATTCATCAGCGGTCAGATGGAGGGCCATGAGGTGGAGGTGGGTGAAGACTTTGTGGTGGTGACCCTGGGTCAGCAAGGGGCCTCCAGACCGACACCGGTTGTCGTCACGGAATTTGAAGGGAAAACAGGCTGTGGTCTTGTCAGGGTGGGCGCCAGCAGCTACAAAATATGCAGTCATTACCACCTAGGTCAAGTGCGCGTGGAGGGTACTTGCAATGGCGAGCCCTTCACGGCGCAGGTCGAGCGCGGCAGTTTGGCTGGCAAAAATCCGCTGGCGATCCGGGTTTCGCACAACGGCACACAGATTGACACGCTGGTACTCTCCAAGCGTGCCGCCGAGCTCTATGCCCTGATGCCCTACAAGGCGCCGCCCGACATGAGCCGTTATGTGCTGTCCCCGATGCCAGGTTTGCTGGTGGACGTGGCGGTGCAAGCGGGTCAAAAAGTGCTGGCTGGTGAGCGCGTGGCGGTGATCGAGGCCATGAAGATGGAAAACGTGCTCTTTGCGGTGGCCGACGGTGTGGTGGCCAAGGTGCTGGCGGCGAAGGGAGAGAGCCTGACCGTGGATCAGCCGATTGTGGAGTTTGCATGAGTAGCGGCTCTTTTCGACCAGCTTCGGACCGGCCTTTCAAAGTGCTGGGCGTCCAGCAGATTGCGATTGGAGGCAGCGACAAAACCCGGCTGCAAAAGCTCTGGATCGACATGCTGGGCCTGGAACTGACGGGCACTTTCAGGAGCGAGCGTGAAAACGTGGATGAAGACATATGCGCCATGGGCAGCGGTCCGTTCAAGGTCGAAGTCGACCTGATGCAGCCGGTGGACCCTGACAAGAAGCCTGCCGTGCACAGCACGCCGCTCAACCACGTCGGGCTCTGGATCGACGACCTGCCATTGGCCGTGCAATGGCTCACGGCCAATGGCGTGCGTTTTGCGCCGGGTGGCATTCGCAAGGGTGCGGCTGGTTTTGATATCTGTTTTTTGCACCCCAAATCGAATGACGAATTTCCGATCAGTGGCGAGGGGGTTTTGATTGAGTTGGTGCAGGCCCCGGCGGAGGTTGTTGTTGCGTTCGGCAAGCTGTCGGCAGGGGCGGCCTGAAGTCTGTGCGGGTCGACGCCAGATATTTGCGTTGGGTCAATAACTAACGCCTTTGTAGCACCTGGCTACGGGATTGACCCGAGAGTGAATTACAGTCCTATGCGTGTACACTTTTTCAAGCACCTTCGCAGCAGCGGTGTATCAAGGGTATAGGAGACAAAATTGCAAGCTACCAACCTGGGCAATCCGGCTTATTTTCACAAAGTCGTTGATTGTCAATGGGCCTGCCCGGCCCACACCCCCGTTCCTGAATATATTCGTCTGATTGGTCAAGGGCGTTACACCGACGCCTACATGATCAACTGGGTGTCCAACGTATTTCCAGGCATTCTCGGTCGCACCTGCGACCGTCCCTGTGAGCCCGCCTGTCGTCGCGGACGCGTCGAGGAAAACAATGGCGAGAAGCCCGAGCCGGTGGCGATTTGTCGCCTCAAACGCGTGGCCGCCGATAACAAGGACTCTGTCTTGGCGCGTATGCCGCAGGTGGCGCCGTCCAATGGCAAGCGCATCGCCTGTGTTGGTGCCGGGCCAGCGTCATTGACGGTGGCACGTGACCTGGTACCTTTGGGTTACGAAGTGACCGTGTTTGAAGGCGAAGCCAAGGCCGGCGGCTTTATGCGCACCCAGATTCCGCATTTCAGGCTACCCGAATCGGTCATTGATGAAGAGACAGGATACATCCTCGATCTGGGGGTGAAGTTCAAGAACAATCAACGCGTTGACTCGATGAAAGAGTTGATGACGCAGGGCTACGACGCTGTGTTTGTTGGCTGTGGCGCTCCTCGGGGACGTGTGCTGGATTTGCCCGGGCATAAACAAGCCGAGGCCGGTATTCACATTGGCATTGACTGGCTGGCGTCCGTCTCCTTTGGCCACGTCACCAGCGTCGGACCGCGTGTCATTGTGCTGGGTGGCGGCAACACAGCGATGGACTGCTGCCGCTCCGCTCGGCGCCTGGGTGGCTCCGATGTCAAAGTGATCGTGCGCAGCGGCTTCGAAGAGATGAAGGCCTCGCCCTGGGAGAAGGAAGACGCGCAACACGAAGGCATTCCAATCATTAACTTTCATGTCCCGAAGAGTTTCAACCATAAGGACGGCAAGCTCACGGGCATGACCTTTGAGGTGGTGAGCGCGGTGTATGACGACAAGGGTCGGCGTACCTTGGTGCCCACGGGCGAGCCCGATGTGGTTTTTGAGTGCGACACCGTGCTGGTGGCCGTCGGTCAGGAAAACGCTTTTCCCTGGATTGAGCGTGACACTGGCATTGAGTTTGACAAGTGGGGCTTGCCGGTGCTGGGTAAAGATACTTTTCAATCGTCTGTTCCCCGGGTGTTCTTTGGCGGCGACGCCGCGTATGGACCCAAAAACATCATTACGGCCGTGGCGCATGGTCATGAGGCCGCGGTGTCGATTGACCGGTTTCTCAATGGCGAAGCGGTGGAGGTTCGCCCGGCACCACGCACTAACCTGATGTCCCAGAAGATGGGTATTCACGAGTGGAGCTACCACAACGATGTATCGGTCGACAAGCGCTTTGTAGTGCCCTGGGCCAAGGCCGAGGTGGCATTGGCGAGCATCCGCGTCGAAGTGGAACTGGGTTTTGATGCCGCCACCGCCTTCAAGGAAGCCAGCCGCTGCCTGAACTGTGACGTGCAGACCGTGTTCAACCGTGACACCTGCATCGAGTGCGACGCCTGTGTCGATATCTGTCCGATGGATTGCATCACCTTCACCAGCAATGGTGAAGAGGCCGATTTGCGCACCCGGCTGAAAGCCCCGGCGCACCACACGGCGCAAGACCTGTATGTTTCGAGCGAACTCAAGACCGGGCGTGTCATGGTCAAGGATGAAGACGTGTGCTTGCACTGCGGTTTGTGTGCCGAGCGTTGCCCGACGGGCGCTTGGGATATGCAGAAATTCTTGCTGAACACGACCCAGGCTGGGCCCGGGTGTCGTGACAGCCGCAAAGTTCAAACGGAGGCCGCATGAAGCGCATTGAAGCCATTAACGATTTCGTCATTAAATTTGCCAATATCAACGGCTCCGGTTCGGCTTCGGCCAATGAACTGTTTGCCAAGGCTGTGATGCGCATGGGGGTGCCGGTGAGTCCGCGCAACATCTTCCCCAGCAACATTCAAGGCATGCCGACCTGGTACGAGGCGCGGGTTTGCGAAAAGGGTTACCACGGACGCCGCGGTGGCGTTGACATGATGGTCGCCATGAATCCCCAGACCTGGGACGCGGACGTGGCCGAAATCGAGCCCGGTGGTTATCTTTTTTACGATAGCACGCGCCCCATCCCTGAATCCAAGTTTCGCAAGGATGTGCAAGTCATCGGCGTGCCACTGACCGAAATCAGCAACGCGGCGTATACCGATCCCCGGCAACGTCAGTTGTTCAAGAACATCATTTACGTCGGCGCGCTGTCTGTGCTGCTCGATGTTGATGCCAGTGTTTTTGAAAAGCTCTTTGCCGAGCAGTTCAAGGGCAAGGAGCGACTGCTTGAGTCCAATGTGCGCGCGATCCATCTGGGGCGTGACTACGTCAAGCAGCATATTGAAGCCCCATTGGGCATCCGGGTGCGTCGATCCGACAAGGTGGGCGACCAGATATTTACGGATGGCAACAGCGCGCTTGCTTTGGGCTGCGTCTATGGTGGTGCCACGGTGGCAGCCTGGTACCCGATTACACCGTCGTCCTCGGTGCCCGAGGCATTTCAGAAGTATTGCGACAAGTTCCGGGTCGATCCTGAAACCGGTCAACTCAATTACGCCATCGTGCAAGCCGAAGACGAATTGGCCTCTATTGGCATGGCCATTGGCGCTGGCTGGAATGGCGCGCGGTCCTTTACCGCCACCTCCGGCGCTGGCATATCGCTGATGACCGAGTTCCTTGGGCTGGCCTACTTTGCCGAAATTCCGGTCACCTTGATCAATGTGCAGCGCGGCGGGCCGTCCACCGGCATGCCCACGCGCACGCAGCAGTCTGATTTGCTGGCTTGCGCCTACGCTTCACATGGCGACACCAAGCATGTGATGCTTTTCCCGCAAGACCCGCATGAGTGTTTTGAGCATGCGGCGGCGGCGCTGGATCTGGCTGATCGTCTGCAAACGCCGATCTTTGTCATGTCCGATCTGGACATTGGCATGAATCAGCGCTTGTGCAAGCCTTTCGTCTGGGACGATGCGCGTGAATACGATCGCGGCAAGGTCATGACGGCCGAGGAACTCGAAGCCGGCAAGGATTTTGGTCGTTACAAAGATGTGGACGGCGATGGCATTCCCTGGCGCACGCTGCCGGGTACGCATCCGAGCAAGGGTGCTTACTTTACGCGCGGCACCTCCAAGGACGCCTATGCCCGCTACTCCGAGCGCGGGCCAGATTACGTCTACAACATGGAACGTCTGCTCAAGAAGTTCAAAACCGCCGCCGATCTCGTGCCGCAACCGCTGCTGCGCAAGGCCCAGCAAGCCACGCGCTTCGGTGTGATCTATTTTGGCTCAACCAGCCCGGCCATGCGCGAAGCCCTGGATGTGCTCGAAGAGCAGGGCGTGCATCTGGATGCGATGCGGCTCCTGGCGTTCCCGTTCCCGGCGTCGGTTGATCGGTTCATCGCGGAGCATGACAAGGTGTTTGTCGTCGAGCAAAACCGTGATGCGCAAATGCGCTCCCTGCTGGTCAATGAACTGGAGGTTGATCCGAAGCGTCTGGTCAAGGTGCTGCACTACGACGGCACCCCCATCACGGCACGCTTCATCACCCAGGCCATCAGCAAGAATTTGAATGCGCTGGTTTCTTCCACCACTTCCCTGCAAAAGGAGGCCGCATGACCTACATTGCCAAACCCCGGATGCATCATCCAGAGCTGACCAGGAACAAGGTCGGCTACACCCGTCGTGACTACGAAGGCCCAGTATCCACGCTGTGTGCCGGTTGCGGCCACGACTCCATTTCAGCGGCCATCATTCAGGCCTGTTTTGAATTGGATATTGCGCCGCACCGTGTTGCCAAGTTGTCGGGCATCGGTTGCAGTTCCAAGACACCTACTTATTTTCTTGGCGCTTCGCATGGCTTCAATACCGTGCATGGACGCATGCCGTCCGTCTTGACCGGTGCGAATCTGGCGAACCGCGATTTGCTGTACCTGGGCGTGTCAGGTGATGGTGATTCGGCTTCCATTGGCCTGGGGCAGTTCGCCAATGCCATGCGCCGGGGCGTGCGCATGGCCTACATTGTTGAAAACAATGGCGTTTATGGTTTGACCAAGGGGCAGTTTTCGCCCACGGCAGACCGAGGCTCCAAGAGCAAGAAGGGGGCCATCAACCGCGACAGTCCCGTTGATCTGGTCGGACTGGCCCTGCAACTGGGCGCTACCTATGTGGCGCGCAGCTTCTCGGGTGACAAGGCGCAGCTGGTGCCCCTGATCAAGGGTGCCATCGAACACGGTGGAGCGGCGTTTATCGACGTCATCAGCCCCTGCGTGACGTTCAACAATCATGGCGGCAGCACCAAGAGCTACGACTATGTGCGTGCGCACAACGAAGCGGTCAGCCGCATTGATTTCATCCCGCAGCACAGCCCGATTACGACCGAGTACGCGCCGGGCGAAGTGGTGGATGTCGAACAACACGACGGCTCCACTCTGCGTTTGCGCAAGCTGCACACCGATTACGATCCGACTGACCGCTACGCAGCGCTCAGCTATATCAACGCGCACCAGGAACGTGGTGAAGTGGTCACTGGTCTGCTCTACCTCGATCCGCTTGCCGTTGATCTGCATGTGTCACTCAACACCAGCGACACCCCCCTGAACAAGTTTGGTGTCAAGCAGCTTTGCCCAGGGTCTCAGGCGCTCGACAAGATCAACGCAGCCCTGCGCTGATCTTGGCCTGCACTTTTTCATTCATTTTTTGAATAGGACGCAAATCATGCCTGAACGCACCGTGTTTCAATCGATACCACAGCGTCATGTGGTGAGCCTTTTACCGCAGGCCAGCGTTTGGGATGCGGCGTGCATCATGACCAAGGCCAACTGCGGCAGTATTCTGGTCATTGATGCTGCAGGGGTGTTGCAGGGCATCCTGACCGAACGTGACTTGATGACCCGCGTGCTGGCCAAGGCGCTCAACCCGCAAACCACGCTAGCGTCGGATGTGATGACACGCAATCCTCAAAGCGTTGGTCCCGATATGAGAGTTGCGGATGCCGTGGTGATCATGATTGAGCGTGGTTTTCGGCATTTGCCGATCATTAATACGGCGGGCAAGATCCTGGGCGTATTTTCGATTCGCGACGCCATGCCTCGCGAGATTGGCAATGCTGTCAGTCTGGCCGAGTTCAACGACCAAGTGAACGACGCCCTCGGTTAGAGCGTCGCTTCCATTGATGGCGCGGTCACTGAACCAGGGCTGTCTCCGACGCCTCCAGGTCGACCCCAGCGATGTCCGCCTGGCCGGCCAACAGCTGCAAATATTGACGCAAGGCGGTCACGTAAGTTTTTTGCCGCAGTGACATCGCGACAGCTCCTCTGACGGCCTCAAACGGCTGTTCAGCCCCGGGCTCGCGCGCCAGCACTTCAACCACATGTAAACCAAAGCGGCTGTGCACCAGACGCGGCAGTACACCGACCTCAGTGTGGCCAAAGAGCTCCTTGGCGAACTCGGGGGCACAGTCCGCGGCGACCAGCCAGCCCAGGTGGCCACCCTGTGCCCCGCTCGGGCAGTTGGACAGGGTGCTGGCTGCTTTGGCAAATCTGTCCTCAGCACCGGTTCCGTCATGGCAGCGCACGTCGAGCAGGGTGGTCTCGGCGCGATTGCGCAAAGCCACCACATCAACGCCTTGTGTCACGGCGAACAGAATGTGCCGTACTTCGATCCGCTCGCCGGTGCTGTAGAGGGCAATGTGCGCGGCGTGGTGGCGCCTGCACGCCTCCTCTGAGGGCTCCGGAATGGCCAAGCTTTGCTCCAGCAAGGCTTCAATCGCGCTGCTGGCGTCTTCGCTCAATACGCCGTCGGTGGACAAGGTGTCGCTGGCGGGGAGCAAGCATTTGGCAATAGCGGCTTGGCGCAACAGTTCGGAACAGGCACGTTGGCGCAGCTCGTCGGCGGACAGTACTTCGTCTGCCGCGTGCAGTGCCAAACCGTTGATGCGCGCAATTTCTGGTTGAGATGGCATGTTGACTTGCATGGGTGATTCCTTACACGCCCGCGCCGGGTTGGCGGGGTTGGTTCTGACCGGCCGGCACGTTCAAGCGACGGGCGCGTACCACCTGGTAGGGACGCATCAAATACGTGACCGTACCAAAACCGCTCCAGACGTGGACCAGCCGGGTAAACGGAAAGATCAGGAAAATGCTCATGCCCAGAAACATGTGCATCTTGAAAATCCAGCCCGCCTCGGCCAGCAAGTCAACTGCGCCCGGCTGGAACGTCACGATGTACTGTGCCCAGGCTGCCAGCCTCATCATCAGACTGCCGTCCAGATGCTGAGCCGACAAGGGCACGGTCGCCAGGCCGAGCGCGAACTGGAGCCAGAGCAGGATGAGCAGCACGATGTCACTGGTTTTGGAGTTGATGCGAATGCGGGGCTCGGCCAGGCGGCGGTGCAGCAGGATGCTGACACCGGCAAACCCTATCAGCCCTGCGATACCGCCACTGATCATGGCCATCAATTGTTTGTCACCCGCACTGACGAAACGCTCATAGACAAAGTGCGGCGTGAGCAGGCCGGCGAAATGGCCGAAAAACAGAAACAACACACCGATATGAAACAGGTTGCTTCCCCATCGCAGCTGTCCGGCTTTGAGCATCTGCGATGAATCGCTCTTCCAGGTGTACTGATCCCGGTCAAAGCGGATCAGGCTGCCCAGCAAAAAAACGACCAGGCAGATGTAGGGGTAGATGCCGAACAAGAAGTGGTTAAGGGTGTTCATCGTGTGGCTCCAGCAGTTGCGGTAGCTCGCGCGGAGGTTTTCGCCGCATCGGGTTTGACAAAGTGAATGGCTTGGGCCTGGCCGGGTTTGGCTTGCCCTTTGGAGGAGCAGCCATCAAACACCACCGGCTCTTCCCAAGCCGCATCGAGTGCCTCGTCAGGGATGACCTTGACCGGTGATGCTTTCTCGCCGCTGAGTTCCAGCAAGGCACCCAAAACACTGGCATAAGCGCTTTGGCGCTCCTGCAAGGCATTGAAGATGGCGTTGAAAATGTGCGCCATCTCACCCAGAAAAGCGCGGGCTTCTTTGGGCGGTTGGGTGGACACAAATTCAAGCACCACCGGCAAGTAGTCCGGCATTTCATCTGGCCCCAGAAACAAACCCGCTTTTTCGTAGGTCTGCACCAGGTCAATCATGGCCGGGCCGCGCTCGCGCGAGTCGCCATGCACATGCTCGAACAGGTGCAGTGAGGTGGCGTGACCCCGGTCAAACAGTTCGACGAACTCGCCCTCAAGTTCCAGCGTGTCACTGTGCGCCAGGTGCTTGGTGAGTGCGTCGATCTCAGCCAGTCGATCCTTGCCCAGGGCCTGCTCGGCGTGAACAGCGCTCTGCATGTCAGCCAGGTCGCTTTTGAGTGCGGCGTTGGGGTAGGACAGCAGGCGTGCCAGCACGCGCAGGGTGATAGAAGCGCTTTTGAGTGCCATGGTCAGACTCCCGCCTTGATTGGAATGGTGCGGCGCTTGGGGCCGCCAAACAGACTCACTTCGCTGGCGCCATCCGAGCAGCCATTGCCAAACGAGAAGCCGCAGCCGCCGCGCACATCGAAGGTGTTCTCTGCATACTCGCGGTGCGTGCTCGGGATCACAAAACGATCCTCGTAATTGGCAATCGCCATCACGTGGTACATCTCTTCGACCTCGGCCTGGGTCATGTGGACCTGATCCAGAGCCGCCGTATTGATGCGGCCATCGACATGTTTTTCACGCTGGTACGCCCGCATGGCGAGCATGCGCTCCAGTGCGCGCTCGACCGGTTGGGTGTCGCCAGCGGTCAGCAGATTGGCCAAATACTTGACCGGGATGCGCAGTTGTTTCACGTCCGGAATTTCACCGTTGGTGCCGATGTGACCGGCATTGGCGGCGGCACTGATGGGTGACAGCGGTGGCACATACCAGACCATCGGCAGCGTGCGGTACTCGGGATGCAGCGGCAGGGCGACTTTCCAGTCAACGGCCATCTTGTACACCGGGCTCTTGCGTGCCGCAATCATCCAATTGTCGGGAATGCCGTCGGCTCTAGCCTGTTCGATCACCTTGGGGTCGTTGGGATCAAGGAAGATGTCCAACTGGGCCTGGTACAGATCGCGATCATGTTCGACGCTGGCGGCTTCCTGAATCCGGTCGGCATCGTACAGCAGCACGCCAAGGTAACGAATACGGCCGACGCAGGTTTCCGAACACACGGTCGGCTGACCGGCTTCAATACGCGGGTAGCAGAAGATGCACTTCTCTGCCTTGCCACTCTTCCAGTTGTAGTAAATCTTCTTGTAGGGGCAGCCCGAGACGCACATGCGCCAGCCACGGCATTTGTCCTGGTCAATCAGCACAATGCCGTCTTCCTCGCGCTTGTAGATCGAGCCTGAGGGGCAGCTCGCCACGCAGGCCGGATTCAGGCAGTGCTCACACAGCCTTGGCAGGTACATCATGAAGGTGTTTTCAAACTGCCCGTAGATGTCCTTCTGGATATCGTCGAAGTTCTTGTCCTTGCTGCGTTTGGAGAATTCGCCGCCCAGAATTTCTTCCCAGTTCGGGCCCCATTCGATTTTCTCCATCCGCTGGCCGGTGATCAGGCTGCGCGGGCGCGCTGTCGGTACCGCCTTGGATTCAGGTGCCGACTGCAAGTGTTCGTAGTCAAAGGTGAAAGGCTCGTAATAGTCATCGATTTCGGGCAGGTTCGGGTTGGCGAAGATGCGCATCAGCAATTTCCACTTGGCTCCCTGGCGCGGCTCGATCTTGCCACTGGCTAATCGATGCCAGCCCCCATTCCATTTGTCCTGGTTTTCCCACTCCTTGGGGTAGCCAATGCCGGGTTTGGTCTCGACGTTGTTGAACCAGGCGTATTCCATGCCAGGGCGGCTGGTCCAGACGTTTTTGCAGGTGACGGAACAGGTGTGGCAACCGATGCACTTGTCCAGGTTCAGCACCATGCCAATTTGTGCGCGTATTTTCATATTCGTTCTCCTTAGGCGTGGGCTGCGGTCGAGTTGTCGGTTGCACCAGAGTCGTCATCCAGCCAATCCACCTTGTTCATCTTGCGCACCACGACAAACTCATCGCGGTTGGTGCCAATGGTTCCGTAGTAGTTGAAGCCGTAACTGAATTGCGCGTAGCCACCAATCATGTGAGTCGGCTTGAGCACAATGCGGGTCACCGAGTTGTGAATGCCGCCCCGGCCACCGGTGATCTCGGAGCCCGGGATGTTGATGATCTTTTCCTGTGCGTGGTACATCATCACCATGCCGGGCTTGACCCGTTGGCTGACCACCGCGCGCGCCGTTAATGCACCGTTGACGTTGAACAGCTCGATCCAGTCGTTGTCCTCAATGCCCGCGCTCTTGGCGTCGTCTTCGCTAATCCAGACGATGGCACCCCCACGGCTGAGCGTGAGCATCATCAGGTTGTCGCTGTAGGTGGAGTGAATACCCCACTTCTGGTGCGGCGTGATGAAGTTCAGCGCAATCTCCGTGTTGCCGTTGGGCTTGATGCCCTGGATTCCGGCGGTGGTCTTGAGGTCAACCGGTGGGCGGTAGCTGGTGAAGCCTTCGCCAAACGCGGCCATCCACGGATGATCCATGTAGAACTGCTGGCGACCGGTGAGGGTGCGCCATGGAATGTACTCATGCACATTGGTGTAGTTGGCGGTGTAGGAAACGGTTTCGGACTCAATGCCGCTCCAGGTCGGCGAGCTGATGATCTTGCGCGGCTGCGCCTGAATATCGCGAAAGCGTATCTTTTCGTCTTCACGGTGTATCGCCAGGTGGGTGTGGTCCCGCCCGGTCTGTTTGCTCAAAGCCTCCCAGGCTTTGACGGCCACGTGCCCGTTGGTTTCCGGTGCGAGCTGCAGGATCACCTCACAGGCGTCGATGTCGGTTTCAATTTTGGGCATGCCGCAGGTCACCCCCTCAGCCGTTTCCAGTCCGTTGAGCTCACCGAGTTGTCTGACCTCGGTCTGTGTGTTCCAAGCGATGCCCTTGCCAGCGTTGCCGACCTTGTTCATCAGCGGGCCCAGGGCCGTGAAGCGCTTGTACACATTCGGATAATCCCGCTCCACCACCGTCATATTGGGTGCGGTCTTGCCGGGGATCAGGTCAATCTCGCCACGTTTCCAGTCTTGCACGCCAAACGGCTGCGCAAGCTCGGCGGGGGAATCGTGCATCAAGGGCGTCAGCACCATTTCACGCTCAACGCCCAGATGGCCGACACACACTTCGCTGAATTTCTTGGCAAAGCCTTTGTAGATTTCCCAGTCGCTGCGGGACTGCCAGGCCGGGTCCACGGCGGTGGACAGCGGGTGAATGAAGGGGTGCATGTCACTGGTGTTGAGGTCGTTCTTCTCGTACCAGGTGGCGGTCGGCAGCACGATGTCGGAGTACAGGCAGGTGGTGCTCATGCGGAAGTCCAGCGTCACAACCAGGTCCAGCTTGCCTTCAGGGGCATTGTCATGCCAGACCACTTCGGTCGGCCGGGCTTCGTCAGCGCCCAGGTCCTTGCCTTGCACGCCATGCGTGGTGCCCAGCAGATGCTTCAAAAAGTACTCGTGTCCCTTGCCGCTGGAGCCCAAGATGTTGGAGCGCCAGATGAACATGTTGCGCGGCCAGTTGTCAGGATGGTCCGGGTCCTCGCAGCTCATCTGCAGCGAGCCGTCTTTCAGGCTCTTGACGGTGTAGTCTTTGGCGTCCATGCCCGCAGCAAAGGCGTCGCGTACCACCTGGAACGGATTGGTCTTGAGTTGGGGTGCCGACGGCAACCAGCCCATGCGCTCGGCGCGCACGTTGTAGTCAATCATGCTGCCGCCAAATTTGGACTTGTCAGCCAGCGGCGACAGGATTTCATCCACACCCAGTTTTTCATAGCGCCACTGATCGGTGTGGGTGTAAAAGAAGCTGGTGCCATTCATTTGCCGCGGCGGGCGCACCCAGTCCAGCGCAAAGGCGAGTGCGGTCCAGCCGGTCTGGGGCCTGAGTTTTTCCTGGCCCACGTAGTGCGCCCAGCCGCCGCCGCTTTGGCCAATGCAGCCGCACATCATCAACATGTTGATGACACCGCGGTAGTTCATGTCGCAGTGGTACCAGTGGGTCATGGCCGCGCCAATGATCACCATCGACTTGCCCTGCGTCTTGTCGGCGTTTTCGGCAAACTGGCGCGCCACCGTGATGAGCTGCTCGCGCGGCGTGCCGGTGATGCGCTCCTGCCAGGCTGGTGTGTAAGGCGTGTCGTCGTTGAAATCCTTCGCCGCCAGCTCGCCCGGCAGGCCCCGTGCCACACCATAGTTGGCCACTTGCAGGTCGAACACGGTAGCGACCAGGGCGTCGCGCTGGTCGCCTTCTTTTCCGAGCGAAATGCGTTGCACCGGCACCGTGCGCACCAGCACATTGTTGGCACCCGCTCCGGTGGCGTTGTTCGGAAAGTGCTCACTGACGATGCCGCCGAAGTAGGGGAAACCGACCTTGGCCGTCTCGCTGCTTGGGTTCTCACCTTCGAGCACCGAGAGCTTGAGCTTGACCTCAGTGCCGTGGCGGGCTTCCTTGGCTTCAAGATTCCATTGGCCTTCATCGGCGCGGCCGTCTGCGCCCCAGCGGAAACCGATAGCCCCGTTGGGCAAAACCACTTTGCCGTTGTCGTCGAAGGCCACCGTTTTCCATTCGGGGTTGTTGGCGGCGCCGAGCTTGCCATTGAAGTCAGAGGCGCGCACATAACGATCCGGCACCATCACCGTGTCGCCATTGGGCAACTGATGTTCTTTCAGCATCACCAGCATGGGCATGTCGGTGTAACGGCGCACGTAGTTGTCAAAGTACGCGCTGCGCGGTTTGCCGCCATCGGGGAAGTAAAACTCCTTCAGGATGACGTGGCCCATGGCCATCGCCACCGCCGCATCGGTCCCTTGCTTGGGCTTCATCCAGATGTCGGACAGCTTGGCCACTTCTGAATAATCGGGCGTCACCGCCACCGTCTTGGCCCCTTTGTAGCGCACCTCGGTGAAGAAATGGGCGTCCGGCGTGCGTGTCTGCGGCACGTTGGAGCCCCAGGCAATGATGAACGTGGAGTTGTACCAGTCGGCCGACTCCGGCACGTCGGTTTGCTCACCCCAGACTTGCGGGCTGGCCGGTGGCAGGTCGCAGTACCAGTCGTAAAAGCTGATCGGCACGCCACCGATCAGGC
Source organism: Rhodoferax ferrireducens T118 (assembly GCF_000013605.1). Classification (NCBI taxonomy): domain Bacteria; kingdom Pseudomonadati; phylum Pseudomonadota; class Betaproteobacteria; order Burkholderiales; family Comamonadaceae; genus Rhodoferax; species Rhodoferax ferrireducens. The sequence continues at coordinate 3,084,370 of NC_007908.1, read as the reverse complement.
TCAGGTAGCGGCTGCCGGCAGCGTACGACACCATGGACATGGCGGGAATGGGCGAAAAGCCGATGATGCGATCCGGGCCGTGTTGCTTGATGGTGTAAACGTTGGCTGCCGCCACCATCTCATTGACTTCCTCCCAGCTGGAACGCACAAAGCCGCCCAGGCCGCGCACGCTCTGGTATTCGCGGCGCTTAGGCTCAGACTGGGCAATCGAGGCCCAGGCATCGACCGGATCATGGGACTGACGGGCTTCGCGCCACAATTTAAGCAGGCGGCCACGCACCATCGGGTATTTGACCCGGTTGGCGCTGTACAAATACCAGCTGTAACTGGCGCCGCGTGCGCACCCCCGCGGTTCGTGGTTGGGCATGTCCCAGCGGGTGCGGGGGTAATCGGTCTGCTGGGTTTCCCAGGTCACGATGCCGCCCTTGACATAGATCTTCCACGAGCAGGAGCCAGTGCAGTTCACCCCGTGGGTGGAGCGCACGATCTTGTCGTGCGCCCAGCGGTCGCGGTAGGCGTCTTCCCAGGTGCGGTCTTCACCTGTGGTGACGCCGTGCTCGCCCGAGAAAGGCTCTTTGGGTTGTGAAAAGTAAGTCAGTCGATCCAGAAAGTGGCTCATGGAGTACCTCGGTAGAGTTTATATAAAAACAGGCTCAAGCCCCCGTGTTATCTGCTTAATTTGCTATTAAATAAATAGCATATTAAGCACATGGGCGTTGGAGCAAATGGCTTATGGGTTCTTGATTTCCGAGCCGGCACGCAGGTAGAACCACCAATTCAGCACCAGGCACAGGGCGTAGAACACCGCAAACCCGTACATCGCCATCTGGGGCGTACCAGCCTTGATCTGGGCACCAATAACCACCGGGGCGATGAACGCGCCGTAAGCGGCCACGGCGGAAGTCCAGCCCAGCACCGGGCCGGCCTGTTGGCGATCAAAGATCACGCCAATGGTGCGGAAGGTGGAGCCGTTGCCGATCCCGCTGGCCGTGAACAGCACCACGAACAGCCACATGAAGGTGGAAAAGTACTGCTCGGGCGTGGCCGATGCATAGGCCTGCATCATGACGTAGCCAACGGCGCCCGAGGCCAGCACCATTACCGCCGAGATCACCTGGGTAATGATCGAGCCGCCGACCTTGTCGGATACCCAGCCGCCGATCGGGCGCACCAGCGCGCCGACGAAGGGACCGATCCACGCATAGGCCAGCACCGCCGGCGCGTTCGGGTTGTTCAGCGTGTGCTGCATGACGCCGGCAGCGTCCGGCACATGGCTGACGCCAAAAATCACCTTCATCGACAGCGGCAGCGCCATCGAGAAGCCGATGAACGAGCCGAAGGTCACGATGTAAAGCACCGTCAGGGACCAGGTGTGCTTGTTCCTGAAGATGGCGAACTGCTTGGCAATGTTGTCTTTCATCGTTCCGAACGCCGCCAGCTTCATCAGAAACAGGGTGCCGACGATGATCAAGGGCATGGCAAGCCACATATTCAGCAGCCCCAGGCCGGTGGGTGCGGGCATGTAGAGGTACAAACCGAGCCCGGCCGGGATGAAAGTCAAGGTGTAGATCCAGGTGACCTTGATGAACGCCATCAAGGTACCGCCGATGTCCGGTGAAATGGGAAGCAGGTTGTTCATGCCGAACCAGCACAGGGCGGACAAGGGGACGAGCGACAAGATCCAGGCAAACCCCGCGTTTTGAATCCAGGTCGGGGTTCCGGCGGCAATCTTCCCGAAGATCCAGCCACTGTCCTTGATCAGCGGCATCGGGTCTCCACCCATGGCTCCAAACATGCCGACTGTCATCACCAGCGGGATGATGATCTGCATGCTGGTGACGCCGAAATTGCCCAAGCCGGCATTGAGCCCGAGCGCGGTGCCCTGCAAGCGCTTGGGAAAGAAGGTCGTGATGTTCGACATCGAGCTGGCGAAGTTGCCGCCGCCCACGCCCGACCACAGCGCCAACATCTGGAATACCCAGAGTGGCCAATCCTTGTGCTGCAAGGCGATGCCAGTGCCCAGGGCCGGTGCCAGCAGCATGGCAGTGGTCAGGAAAATGGTGTTGCGCCCGCCGGCCAGGCGGATGTAGAAAGACGAGGGGATGCGCATAGTCGCCCCGGCGAGCCCGGAGATCGCGGTCAGCGTGAACAGCTCGTCCTGGGTGAACGGGAAGCCCAGGTTGAGCATCTGCACCGTGATGATGCCCCACATGCCCCAGACGGCAAAGCCGCACAGCAGGCAGGGGATGGATATCCACAGGTTGCGGTAGGCGATTCTTTTGCCGGTGCTTTCCCAGAACTGCTCGTCTTCGGGGCGCCAGTCGGCAATGTCAACACCGGTTCTTGCTTGCTTGGTCATTGTGGTCTTTCAAAAAAATTGGCTTCAGTTCTGCGCCACGGGCGCCGGGACGCTCTTGCCCAGAAATTCGCTGCGGCGTATCTCGGTCAGGTACATCCAGATCAGCGACACCCAGACCACGCCGTACATCAGCATGAAGGCGCTGGAGCGGATGCCGGTCAGGTCCATCAGGGCACCGAACATGATGGGCAACAAGAAGCCGCCCATGCCGCCGGCCAGACCCACAATGCCGCTGATGGTGCCGATGTTGTGCGGGTAGTCATCGCTGATGTACTTGAACACGCTGGCCTTGCCAAAACCCCAGGCAATGCCCAGGGTGAACATCAAAGTGGTGAAGAGATAAACGTTCAGGCCGAGGTGGAAAGTCATGGGGCCGTTGAGGGTGGCGATGGTGAGATCGGTCTGCGGATAGCTCAACAAGAAGAGACAGATCCAACTGACCCACAGCACCCACCAGGTCATGGAGTGCGCACCGTATTTGTCCGACAGCCAGCCACCCGCCGCACGCAGGATGCCGCCTGGGAGCGAAAAGCACGCGGCCAGCAGAGCGGCGGTGCGAATATCCAGCCCGAACTCCCCCACGTAGTACTGCACCATCCACAGCGACATGGCCACATAGCCGCCAAACACGATGCTGTAGTACTGGCAGTACTTGAAAACTTTGGGGTCTTTCAGTGACTTGAGTTGATCGATAAATTTGACGTGGCTGGGCACCTGGTGCGTTGGATCGCTGTGGCTGAACAACCAGAACAGAATGACGGTGCCGAGCATGATGCCGGCGTAAACCTTGGGCACCATGGTCCAGCCAAAACCCACCACCAGCGCCGGCGCCACAAACTTGTTCAAGGCGGCTCCGGCGTTGCCCATGCCAAAAATACCCATTGCAAAGCCCTGCTGTTTTCTCGGAAACCAGCGTGCCACGTACGGCGTACCGACTGAAAACGCGCCGCCCGCCATACCGACAAAGAGGCCAATGCTCAGGTAGTGCCAATAGGCGGTGGCGTAGGTCATGAGCCAGATGGCGGGCACCGTGGACGCCATCAGGACGGTCATCACAATGCGGCCGCCAAATTTATCCGTCCAGATGCCCAGTGGCACCCGGATCAGCGAGCCGGTCAACACGGGCATCGCCATCAGAATGCCAAATTGGGTTGAATTGAGATCCAGTGTTTTCTTGATCGGGATGCCGATCACGGCAAACATCATCCAGACCATGAAGCACACGGTGAATGCGAATGTGCTGACCATCAGCACCGAGAGGGCTTGCCCTTTCTTGGTCATGTCAAAAACTCCTTTTGGATTGACATGACTTTAGGTTTGTCGACCCTGCGACGCTATCCCTCTGTGGAACAGGTCTTTCTTGAAAAAAGAACTATGCGCGATGCCGCTTTCCTAGTTCCAAAGAACTAGGCGGGCTGATTGGTGGGCTGCGGCTGGTTGCAGCAATTCAGTCATTTCGCCATCGCCCTCACTGGGGACGAGCGGGGTCACCAGAGAACCGAAAGAGGGGGGGGCTGGCCAGGTCACCCCACGATAAAATCATCGGCTTTTTCATTCGATCCCATGAAGACTCATATTTTGCGCGTGGCTAAATATAAAATTTGGGTACAGCTCTTGGCCACCATCGGAGCCGCCCTGATTGTTGTGTGGTCTGGGGTGATCGTCTGGCAAGGCTATGTTTATCGCGAGGCGGCCCTGGATCAGGCGCGCGAATTTTCCCTCAGCATGCACAACGCCACCATGGCGGGACTCACGGGCATGATGGTGACCGGCACCGTGGCACAGCGCAATGTGTTTCTCGATCAGGTCAAACAGCTTGGCTCCATTCGTGACGTGCGCGTGCTGCGCGGCGAGAGCGTCAGCAAGCTCTTTGGGCCCGGCACCGCCAAGGATGACAGCAATCCGGATGCGCTTGAAAAACAGGTGCTGCAGACGGGCAAGGAAGTCATCCAGGTCGAATCCGACGGCAAGGGTGAATATCTGCGGGCGGTGCGTCCCACCATGGCGATGAAGAACTCCCTGGGCAAGGATTGCACGCTCTGTCACCTGGTGCCTGAGAACACCGTGCTGGGTGCGGTCAGCATGAAAGTCTCGCTCGATCAGGTCAACGCGGGCTTGGCTGATCAGCGTCTGAAGTCGATTCTTGCCGCCTTCATCACCTGCATTCCGGTGCTGATGCTGATCTACCCGTTCATTCGCAAAGTCGTCACCCAGCCGCTGGAGTTCGGGGTGAAGGTGGCACGCAACATTGCGGCTGGCGATCTGACGCAGAAAATCTCGGTTAACTCCAACAACGAAATGGGCGAGCTGCAGCAGGCCTTGCAAGACATGAATGAAAGCCTGGTGCGAGTCGTCGGCCAGGTGCGCGAGGGCACCGACACCATCTTCGGCGCCTCCAGTGAGATTGCCCGCGGCAATCTCGATCTGTCCAGACGGACCGAGTCGCAGGCCGGTTCGTTGGAGAAGACCGCGTCGTCCATGCAAGACCTCACGTCCACGGTCAACCAGAATACCGACAATGCGCGGCGTGCCAATCAGCTTGCCATTTCCGCATCCGAGGTCGCGGTCAAAGGCGGGGCCGTGGTGGCGCAAGTGGTCCATACCATGGAGTCCATCAATGCATCGTCGAAAAAAATTGGCGACATTATTGGCGTCATCGACGGCATCGCATTCCAGACCAACATCCTGGCCTTGAATGCGGCCGTGGAAGCGGCGCGCGCCGGTGAACAGGGGCGCGGTTTTGCGGTCGTCGCCGCAGAAGTACGCGGCCTGGCACAGCGCTCAGCTGCCGCGGCCCATGAGATCAAGACGCTGATCGGCGACTCGGTCGGCAAAGTCGATGCGGGCAGCACTCTGGTCCATCAGGCCGGCACCACCATGACTGAAATCGTCGACAGCATTCGCCACGTCACCGACATCATGGGTGACATTGCCGCCGCCAGCGTTGAACAGACCGCGGGCATCGAGCGGGTCAACGATGCGATTGGCGAAATGAACAATGTCACCCATCAAAATGCGGCACTGGTACAAGAGGCTGCCGCCGCCGCGCAATCCATGCAGGATCAGGCGGGCCATCTGGAGCAAGTCGTCGGTGTCTTCAAGCTGGCCGAGGGACCCCTGCTGAGCCTTGGCCATAGCCGGTCCACCAGTTGAAGCACAAAGGCCATCCTGGCGATGGCCTATATTCGTCTTCCGGGGGCAAGATCATTGATCTACAATGAATTTTTGAGTCATGGTGCCAGCTTCCCTGCCACGCCGTGAAGCGCCAACAACACACAGGTGCCGTCTGAAGCGGCCGCGTTGCACTGGCAACACCTTCGCTACCGCACCCCCTAGCCTTTGAAGATGCTGCAGAAATTTTCGTTCCGGCAACTGCTGGTGATCGCTTTTTTGCTGATTGCCGCTTTGCTGGGTGCGGCCTCGTTGCGCGCCTTGTTCACGCTGGAAGAACTCACGCTGCAAAGCCGCGACGGCGCGTCCCAATCGCTTGAACTCAGCCGGCTCGCCCAGTCACTGAGCGAGCTCAGCGTTTCCATGGAGCGCACATCGCGCCAGTCGGTGGTGCTGGACGACCGCGTCTTGCGCGTGCGCTTTTCCGACCAGGCGCGCGAGGCCGCCACCCTCCTGGCCAGCCTGACAGCACAAGGCCTGCCCAGCGGGCTCAAGCAGCAGTGGCAAGCGCACCTGCAAGCTGCTGGCGACCTGTTGACCGGCGCACCCGATACCGCGCTGGAGCGGGAACGCCAGATAGCGCAGGAGTTTCGCTCACTCGATCATGTCAATTCGGCCATCGCGGTGCAGGTGCAAAAGACCATCCAGCAGCGCAACCAGGCGCTGGAAGCCAAGCTCGAAGACAGCCGAAGTCACCTGGCGCAGCAAGTCACCTGGGCCATCGTGCTGGCGGTCGCCATGGCGCTGGCTTTCGGCATCTGGTTCACGGTGCCCCTGAAGCGCCTGGAACATGCCATCGTCGGTCTGGGCGAAAACCGGCTCGATCAGGTGATTGCCATTCGGGGTCCGGCCGACCTGGCCATGGTGGGGCAGCGGCTGAACTGGCTGCGCCTTCGGCTGGTCGAGCTCGACGCCGACAAATCACGTTTTTTGCGCCATATTTCCCATGAACTCAAGACCCCGCTGGCATCGCTGCGTGAAGGCGTCTCCCTGCTGGAGGACGGCGTGGCCGGCGAACTGAGCCCAGAGCAGCGAGAAATCGCGCAAATCCTGCGCCACAACGCCGGTGTCTTGCAGGGCCAGATTGAAGACCTGCTGCGCTTCAATACCGCGGCGTTTGAGGCCCGCCAGTTGCACCGCCGGACGACCAACCTGCTGGAGCTGGTTGAAGCCCAGGTTGACGCGCAGCGTCTGCAATGGCGTGCCCGTGAGCTGTCGGTCATCGTCGTCGGCAAGCCGATCCTGGTGGAGCTGGACCCCGAAAAAATCGGCACGGTGCTGGCCAACCTCTTGTCCAATGCCATCCGCTACTCACCGCTGAAAGGCGACATCCGCCTGGAGCTGAGTAAACTGCCGGGCCTGGTCCGCATCGACATTCACGACCAGGGTGTGGGCGTCGCCCTGGCTGATCGCGAGCGGATTTTCGAGCCGTTTTACCGTGGCGAGCGCCAACCCAGCGACGTGGTGCGGGGCAGCGGCATTGGCCTGTCCATCGTGCACGAATATATTGCAGCACACGGCGGCCGCATCGAGCTGCTGCCGGACCAAGGCGGCGCCCATTTCAGAATCGAGTTTCCCCATGTTTTCAAATCCTGATTTTCCTGTGAGACAGGCTCATCGCCTGGCCCGTCTCGGTCTGCTGGCATCCATCACCATCGCGATGCTGGCGGCCGGCTGCGCTGGCCGTTTCGGCCCTCGCGGTGATGACGCAACCGGCGCGATGGCGACGCCGGCTGCCACTCCCCAGCGCTGCTTGCCGATATTGCCGGTCGGCCCGGTCGCGCCGCAGGCGACTGACGCCGTCACACGCATGCTGGCCTATGCGGACCGCTTGCGCCGGCTGGCGCCGGCAGAATTGAGCCAGGAAGTAATCCGGCTGGGCGACGCGGCCGGCCCGACCCAACAACTGCAACTGTCCCTGGTACTGAGTCAGCTTCATCAGCTGAGCGAGCTCATACGTGCCCAGGAACTGCTGGCACGCGTGCTGGCCAATGCCGACACCGAGGCGCAGACGCTGCATCCGCTGGCCGGCCTGCTGGCCTCGCGTTACGGCGAGCAGCGCCGCCTGGAAGAGCAGCTTGAGAAACAAACGCAGCAGACGCGCGACGTGCAGCGCCGGCTGGATCAGACCAATGAGCGGCTGGAGGCACTCAAGGCGATCGAACGCAGCCTCACGAGCCGTCCGCCCGCAGCCAACGCCCCGGCGCGGGGCAATCGTGGCACCCGCCCGGCAGCGCCATGAGCGATTTGCCTGACGACCCCGTCACGCCGCCCGCAGCGGCGCTTCGTGCACCCGGGCCCCATTTGCTGGTGGTTGACGATGACGCCGACATGCTGCGCCTGCTGACCATCCGGCTCACGGCGGCGGGCTACCGCGTGACGGCGGTCACCTCGGCCGAGGCCGCCATGACCCAGCTGCATATCGAGCGGCCGCAACTGGTGCTCAGTGACGTGCGCCTGCCGGGCCGCGACGGCCTGGCGCTGTTTGACGACATTCGCGCGCAGCATCCCTCGTTGCCGGTTATTTTGCTGACCGCCCATGGCACGATTCCCGATGCGGTCCAGGCCACCGAGCGCGGCGTCTTCTCCTACCTGACCAAGCCCTTTGATGGCAAGAGCCTGCTCGACAAGATTGCGCAGGCGCTGTCGCTGAGCGCCCCGGCCCATTCAGTCAAGCCCGGCAGCCCGCAGGCGTGGCAAAACCAGATCGTCAGCCGCTCCAGCCGCATGGCCGAGGTGCTCGCGGAAGCGCACATGGTGGCGCAATCGGACGCCAGTGTGCTGCTGCGCGGCGAAAGCGGCACCGGCAAGGAACTGCTGGCCCGGGCGATTCACCAGGCCGGCTCGCGCGCCGGTAAACCGTTCATCGCGGTGAACTGCGGCGCCATTCCGGAGCCCTTGCTGGAGTCGGAACTGTTTGGCCATGTCAAGGGAGCCTTCACCGGCGCCGTGGCGAATCACATCGGGCTGTTTCAGGCGGCCGACGGCGGCACCCTGCTGCTCGACGAGATCGGCGACATGCCGCCCGCGCTGCAGGTCAAGCTGCTGCGGGTGCTGCAGGAGCGCATGGTGCGGCCCTTGGGCTCAAGCCAGTCCATTCCCGTGGATGTGCGCATCATCTCAGCCACGCACCGCGACCTCGACCTGGCGATGGCCGAGGGCCAATTCCGTGCCGACCTGTACTACCGGCTCAATGTTGTCACCTTGAGCTTGCCGCCGCTGTCCGAGCGGCGCGAGGACATCGCGCTGCTGGCCAACTATTTTTTGGTCAAATTGGCCGACAAATACAAAAAACGCCTGAGCGGATTTGCGCCCGAGGCCCTGATTGCCTTGACCACGGCCGCCTGGCCGGGCAATGTGCGCCAGCTCTACAACGTCGTGGAGCAGGTCTGCGCCCTGTCGACCTCGCCGCTGGTGCCGCTGGCCCTGGTTCAGCGCGCCCTGCGCTCGCCCAGCGTGGAGGTGCTGACCCTGGCCGAGGCCCGGCAACGCTTTGAGCGCGACTACCTGGTGGGACTGCTCAAGCTCACTGACGGCAATGTGGCCGACGCCGCCCGTCTGGCCGACCGCAACCGGACCGAGTTTTACCGCCTGATGCAAAAGCACGGCCTGACGCCCGGGCTGTTCAAGGCCGACAGCAACGGGCCGGCCTCGCCCCCTGCTGCGAGCTGAGTCGCTCCCAGGCGACAGCCCTAAGCGCTTGATTTAAAAAGGATTTCAACTTTACAAGCGGGATGTTGTCGCTCTTCGGCGACAAAAACACCGGTTGGCACCGGCTTTCCTGTCACTTTCCGGCTTGTAAATTCAGGACAAGCGTCAAGCCGTTGATTTAAATCGGTTTTTCAGGTCTGGCATAGGGTTTGCACTAGTGTTGGCATGCAGACTATTTGCCTCCCATATTTTCACCGTCGCGGACACACCTTTGCGGCCCGCTTTGTTGCCCTGATAGCTGCCAGCCTGCTGGCCCTGGTTGCCGGCCAGGCGCAGGCGTGGACGCTTGAAGATGTCGCCGGGCTCGCCCGCAAGCAAGCCCAGGCGCCCTTCAAACCGGCAAGCCACGCGATTCCGGCGGAACTCGCCAATCTTGACTATGACGGCTACCGTGATATCCGCTTTAATGCAGACAGCACCTTGTGGCGGGCGGACAAGCTGCCTTTTGAGGCCAATTTTCTCCACGTCGGGAAAAGCGGCGACTCGGTTCGCGTCCATGAGATCACCCCGCAGGGTATCAAGCCGATTCCCTACAACCCGGTCGACTTCAACTTCGGGAAAAACAAGCTGTCACCGCAGACCTGGGGCAATCTCGGCCTCGGTGGCCTGCGCGCCTTCAACAACCTGAACTCGGCGACGTACAAGGACGAACTTGTCGTTTTTTCCGGCGCCAGTTACTTCCGGGCGCTGGGCAGCGGCCAGCGCTACGGCCTGTCCGCACGCGGCCTGGCGGTTGATACGGCGGGCAGCGCCAAGGAAGAGTTCCCGCGCTTCACCGAGTTCTGGCTTGAAAAACCGACCGGCGATGCGAAGAAGCTGGTTGTTTATGCGCTGATGGATTCGCCGCGCATGACGGGCTCCTACCGTTTTGACATCACGCCAGGCGAACAGACCGTGACGGAGGTGCATGCCCGCATCTTCATGCGCCCGACCGACACGCCCGTGGCGACGCTGGGGCTGGCGCCGCTGACCAGCATGTTCCTCTTTGGCGAGAACCAGCCCCGACCAAACGACTTTCGCCCGGAGGTGCATGACTCCGACGGCTTGATGATTGCCACCGGCGAAGGTGAATGGCTGTGGCGACCGCTGCAAAACCCGGCCGCCCCCGTCACGACCTCGTTCAGCATGAAGAGCTTGAAGGGCTTTGGCCTGATGCAGCGCGACCGCGCTTTCAACAGTTATGAGGACACCGAGGCCCGCTATGAACTCCGGCCCAGCGCCTGGGTCACGCCCTTGGGCGACTGGGGCGCCGGCCGGGTCGAGCTGCTGCAATTTGCAACGCCCGACGAAACCCACGACAACGTGGCCGCCTATTGGGTGCCGGCCAAAATGCCCGCGCCCGGTCAATCGATGGATTTCGCCTACACCATTCACTGGCAGGGCAAAAACCAGCAATTGCCGCCCAACGGCTGGGTCACGCAATCGCGCCGCGGCACGGGCTACACCAAGCTCGCAGCCGAGGCCCTGGGTCAACAAATTCAGTTTGTGATTGATTTTGCCGGCCCGGCCCTGGACGCCTTGCCCGAAGACGCGCCGGTCAAGGCCATCGCCACCGCCAATGCCAACGGCCGCGTGGTGGAAAGCCTGGCCTACAAAAACCCGGCCACCGGCGCCTGGCGCATGACATTGCGCGTGCAGCGCCTCAATCCGGCCCAGCCGGTCGAGCTGCGCGCCTTCCTCCAACACAACAACCAAACACTGAGCGAAACATGGACCAACCTGATCACACCTTGATTCCCATCGGCGGGCGCAGCGTCTTGCGCGAAGAACGTCACCCCAACGCCGTCACGGCACCGCCGATCAATCGCGGCTCCATGGTGCCGCGCCAGTGGCGAGGTTTCTGGAACAGCCTCGCCAGTGCGGCTCTGCTTCCCGTGCTCAAGCTGACGGGGCGGGTTCCGGCCCAGGCGCTTCCAGCCGCTTTGATCGCGGACAAGCCTGCACCGTGGCAGCAAGCCGCCAGACGCCGGCGCGCCATATTCTTGCTGCTGACAGTGATCAGTACGGTACTGGCCACCAGTCTCTTCACGGACATACAGCCCGACTACGACAACGCCTTTTTGCAGTACGGCCAGGCGACGCTGTTTGCCTTGCTGTCGGCCTGGGTGGTGACGGGCTTCATGACAGCGATGATGGGCTTTTACGTGATGCTGCGGGGCGACAGCCACAGTTTGTCGGCCAAAAAGGTTCAGCACCATACGCTCGATGCCGCCACGCGCACCGCCATCATCATGCCGATCTGCAATGAAGATGTGCGCACGGTGTTTGCCGGCCTGCGCGCCACCTGTGAATCGGTGGCACTAACAAAGCATGTGCAGTCCTTTGACGTCTTTGTGCTGTCTGACAGCAACGACGCCGCGATTCAGAAAGCCGAACGCGCCGCCTGGGAAGAGTTGCGGACCCAACTCGCCAGCCAGCCCGACCAGCCGCAAATCGAGGTCTATTACCGTCTGCGCAAGCGTCGCACCGACCGCAAGTCCGGCAACGTGGCCGACTTCTGCCGTCGCTGGGGCAAGGACTACCACTACATGGTGGTGCTGGACGCCGACAGCGTGATGAGCGGCGACTGCCTGGTCTCCATGGTCAAGCTGATGGAAGCCAACCCCACCGCCGGCATCATCCAGACCGCCACCCAGGCCATCGGCCATGTCACCCTGCACGCCCGGGCGCAGCAGTTTGCCTCGCGCGTGACCGGTCGCCTGTTCACGTTGGGCATGCAGTTCTGGCAAATGGGTGAGTCGCACTACTGGGGCCACAACGCCATCATCCGCATCAAACCCTTTATGGAACATTGCGCGCTGGCGCGCATTGCGGGCAGCGGCGGCATGTCGGGCAGCATCATGTCGCATGACTTTGTGGAAGCCGCACTGATGCGCCGCGCCGGCTACCACGTCTGGCTGGTGGCTGACCTGGTGGGCAGCTACGAGCAGCAGCCGCCCGACCTGCTGGCCGAATTACAACGCGACCGCCGCTGGTGCCAGGGCAACCTGCAAAACTCGCGCCTGATCGCCGAGCCCGACATTCATCCGGTGCACCGCTCCATGTTTGCCACCGGGGCCATGGCGTATTTGTCGGCACCCCTGTGGCTGGGCTTCATGACGCTGGGCACGGCGCTGTGGCTGTCGGGCTCGCCGATGATTTCCAACTGGATGCTGCTGCCCGGCGAATTGGTGGCGCTCTGGGTCTGGACGCTGTGTATGCTGTTTCTGCCGCGTATTCTGGGTCTCGCCGCCGTGCTGCTCAACCGCCAGCAGCAGGCTTATGGCGGCACGGCCAGCCTGCTGCGCAGCGCCCTGCTGGAAACCCTCATTGCCTTGCTGCAGGCGCCCGTTCGCATGCTGGCGCATTCGCTGTTTGTCGTGGTGGCGCTCACCGGTCTCAAGCTCGAATGGAAATCGCCTCCGCGCGAAGCGGCGGCAGTGCCATGGCGTTATGCGCTGGCGCAACTCGCCCCCATGAGTTTGGTGATTGCGGTACTGGCTGGCGGCGTCGCCGTGATCGACCCCCTTGCCCTGGTCTGGTTGCTGCCGGTCGGCTTGCCGCTGCTGCTGTCCATTCCCATGACTGTCGTGACCAGCCGCGTCGGCTTGGGGACGGCGATGCGGGCGCAACACTACCTGCTGATTCCCGAAGAAACCAAGTCGCCGACCGTGTTGCGCCGTGCCTGGCTGCACGCCAGCCAGCGGACCAAGCCACTGCTGCGAGCTGCCTGAGCCTTTCGGTAGCCAAGAGTCTGGAACTCTTTGCTTTTAAATTAATAGCTGCTTAAGCAGTAGGGACGGGGGCTAGAGGCTGAAAATATATATCCAGCCATCAGTCACGCCCCTCTCACCGTGGCGCTCAAGGCATTTTTGTAAAAACGACGGCGCTGGCGCGACCAGGCTCAAAACCGCTGGCGACGTGGCTTGATTCGATGACCCGGTCAGTTCACCATCACCAGTTTGCCCTTGACGCCGCGTGAGCCCATGTGGGCAAAGGCGGCCTTGAGCTCCGCCATCGGCAGGGTGCTGTCGATGACGGGTTTGATTTTGCCCTGGCCATACCATTGGGCCAATTCCTTCATCATGGCGGCATTGGCCTGGGGTTCGCGTTTGGCAAAGTCGCCCCAGAACACGCCGACGATGGAGGCGCCTTTGAGCAGTGCGAGGTTGAACGGCAAGGCGGGAATCGGCCCGGCCGCGAATCCCACCACCAGATAGCGCCCGCGCCAGGCAATGGAGCGGAAGGCGGGCTCGGCGAAGTCGCCGCCCACCGGGTCGTAAATGACATCCGGGCCCTTGCCCGCAGTGAGTGTCTTGACTGCGTCGCGCAGATTCTCGCGGGTGTAATTGATGGTGGCGTCGGCCCCGATGGACTGGCACAGCGCGCATTTTTCATCGTTCGAGGCGGCTGCGATAACCCTGGCCCCACACGCTTTGGCAATCTGGATCGCTGCCGTGCCCACGCCGCCGGCGGCACCCAAGACCAACACGGTCTCACCCGCTTTCAGTTGCGCCCGGTCCACCAGCGCGTGGTACGAGGTGGCGTAGATCATGATGAAGGCGGCGGCATCCACAAATGGAAAACCATCCGGTAGCGGCAGGCACAGTGCTGCGGGTGCCACCGTGTGCGTGCCAAAGCCGCCGGTACCGGACAGGCAGGCCACGTGCTGGCCGACTTTCAGATGGCTCACGCCATCGCCCACGGCCTGCACCACGCCCGCATACTCGGAGCCCGGCACAAAGGGCAGGGGCGGTTTCATCTGGTACTTGTTCTGCACAATCAGCAGATCGGGAAAATTCAGGCTGGCCGCCTTGATCTCAATCAGTACTTCACCCGCCTTCGGGCTCGGGGTGGGCAATTCTTTCCAGGTCAGGGCATCGACGCCCACGGGGTTTTCACAGAGCCAGGCATGCATGAGGGTAAGTCTCCTAATTGGTTGCGCAGATGATAGTTGGTCGCAACTTCGGAAAATGTCGCTCGTGTGACCTGAGCGCCCAAGCTGCTGCGCCACCTACAATGAATATCAACTCAGTTTGACTATGAAAATTCTTATTTGCAATGACGATGGTTATCAGGCGCCGGGCCTTGTGGCACTGTATGACGCCCTGAAGGACGTGGCGGAGGTCGAGGTGGTTGCACCGGAACAAAATAACAGCGCCAAATCGAACGCCTTGACCCTGCATACCCCGATGTATGTCTGCCGTGCCAGCAATGGCTTTCGCTACATCAATGGCACGCCGGCTGACTGTGTGCATATTGCGCTGACAGGCTTGTTGGGCTATCGACCGGACCTGGTGCTGGCAGGCATCAACAACGGTGCCAATATGGGCGACGACACGATTTATTCGGGCACCGTGGGTGCGGCGATGGAAGGTTATCTGTTTGGCATACCGGCTATTGCATTTTCCCAGGTTGAGAAAAATTGGAGTCATCTGGCGTCGGCGGCGCGTAAAGCCCGCGATCTGGTTCTGCAGATGTCGCAGCAAGACCTGATCGGGAGCAGCCCCTGGCTGCTCAATGTGAATATTCCTAATTTGACTTTTGACGAAATCGCCCATGTGAAGCTGTGTCGGCTTGGGCGGCGCCACGCGGCCGAGGCTGTGATTACCCAGGTCAGTCCGCGCGGCGACACCATGTACTGGATCGGTGCTGCGGGCCCGGCCAAGGACGAGGCTGAGGGTACTGATTTTCACGCCACCAGCCTCGGCCATATTGCGATGACACCGCTGAAGGTGGATTTGACCGACCATGACAGTCTCGGGTATTGGGCTCAGACGGCCGCCAAGTTGACGCTCGCATGAAAGAGCGCCCGCCTTTTCCTGTCCGGCTGGATTTCTCGGCGGGTAAACCCACAGACAGGCGGTCCGTCCCGAGGTTTGCAGGACAGGCCCAGAGCCCGGGCGCCAGGCCGTCAGGCCACCCGCTTTCCCAAGGCGTGGGGATGGACTCCAGCGCGGTGCGCATGAACATGGTGCGCAAGCTCGTCCAGCAAGGTGTCAGCGACCCCATGGTGCTGGCGGCCATGCAGGCCATTGAACGCCACCGTTTTGTCGACACGGCGCTGGTTAATCAGGCCTATGAGGACACGAGTCTGCCGATTGGCCTGGGACAGACCATCTCCAAACCTGGTGTGGTGGCCCGTATGCTGGAACTGCTGCGCAACGGCGCGCCGGGCAAATTGGGACGTGTGCTGGAGATCGGAACGGGCTGCGGCTATCAAGCGGCAGTGTTGAGCCGGTTGGCGAGCGAGGTCTACAGCATCGAACGACTGCGCGGTTTGCATGACAAGGCACGTCACAACCTGCGGCATTTGGCGCTGGCCAACCTGCATCTTTTGTTTGGGGATGGTATGGTGGGCTATGTCAAGGGCGCCCCCTACGCGGCCATCATCGCTGCTGCCGGGGGGGAAGCCGTGCCCCAGGCCTGGATCGATCAACTGGCCATGGGCGGGCGATTGGTGGCGCCGGTGTCCGCCGGCGCTGGGGCGCCAGGGCGGCAAGCGCTGGTGGTGATTGATCGTACGCCGCAAGGTCTGCGGCAAATGATGCTTGAGGCGGTTCACTTTGTCCCTTTAAAATCGGGGATCGCATGAAGGGATTTTGTATGTCTGGTTTGAGTGCTCGCCTGAGCTTGGCTTTTGTTGCTGTTGTTATCGTCGGGATGCTGGGGGGGTGTGGCTCCAGAGCGCTCAATCGGGCGCCGGTGGAAGATCGCGGGGTTGGCATGGGCCAGCCTGCACCAGTGGCAGTGGAACCGGCAAGCCCGGACGTCAAGCAGTTGCCTGGTTTCGAGAATGCAGGCAAGCCCGGTTACTACACCGTCAAACCCGGTGACACCCTGATCCGCATTGGCCTGGAGCACGGGCAAGCCGCCAAGGATATTGCGCGCTGGAGCAATGTTGACAATATGAATCTTATTGAAGTCGGCCAAGTGCTGCGGGTGGTGCCGCCTGCAGCAGCCAGTGCGGCCAGCGGGGTGGTCGCCAAGCCTGTTACCTCGGCCAGTGCCACGCCGGTGCCGACTGCGCCGGCGTCGGCGGCCACTGCGGCCGCTTCGGCCAGCTCGACGCCTGGGCCGACTGTTGCCCCGACAGCGGACGATGATATCGACTGGATCTGGCCGACCAACGGTACGGTGCTGGCCGGATTTGATGAGGTCAAGAACAAAGGCCTCGACATTGGCGGCGTCGCGGGCGACCCGGTCGTCGCCGCCGCCGACGGCCGGGTGGTTTATGTTGGGGCTGGTCTGCGCGGCTATGGCAACCTGATCATTCTCAAGCACAACAACACTTACCTGACCGCCTATGCCCACAACAAGACCTTGTTGATCAAAGAAGATCAGTCGGTGCGCAAGGGGCAAAAAATTGCCGAAATGGGCAGTAGCGACAGCGACCGCGTCAAGTTGCATTTTGAAGTTCGCCGGCAAGGCAAACCGGTCGACCCGGCCAGGTATCTGCCAGCTCGGTGATGGGTACGGGAACGGGCCATGAAAAAAAGCCCCGTGCCTGGCCCTGACAACGCTCCCAGACTGCCGACACGCGGCGTGTCGGATTTTGTGACAAATAGCCATCCAGCCCCCGTTGATGGTGGAGAGTATGCTGCTGATTCAGTAGTAAAACACGGGCTGTCGGAACACGCATCGCCGGCGCTGCCGGGTGCGGGCCTTGAGGCACTTGACGCGGCGGGCGAGTCCGGTGACGCGCTGACCGTTTACCTGCGCCAGGTGCGCCGCACCACCCTGTTCACGCCGCAGGAAGAGTTCGAACTTGCCGGCAGGGCCCGCGCTGGCGACTTTGCCGCCCGCCAAAGCATGATTGAACACAATCTGCGCCTGGTGGTGAGTATTGCCAAGGCCTATATGGGCCGTGGCGTGCCCTTGTTGGACCTGATCGAAGAAGGCAACCTGGGTCTGATGCACGCCATTGATAAATTTGAGCCGGAGCGGGGATTTCGCTTTTCCACCTATGCCACTTGGTGGATTCGCCAATCGGTGGATCGTGCCTTGATGTGCCAAGGACGGGTGGTGCGCCTGCCGGTGAACGTGGTCAGGGAGTTGCAGCAGGTCCTGCGGGCACGCCGGGCGCTGGAGAGTGATGCGGCGTTCGTGGTGAGTCGACCCGATGGCATTCGAGTCGAAGATGTGGCCGCCTTGTTGGGCCGCGACCCGGTCCATGTTGCCGATTTGCTGGGCCTGGCGGAGGCGCCCAGGTCCCTGGACGCCGCCCTGGACCGCTCGGGCGAGACTCAGACATTCGGGGATTCACTGGTCGATGAAATCACGGCGGACCCGTCTGGTGTGACGCAGGTCCACGAGGTGGAGCGTTTGCTGGAGGAGTGGGTTGGTACCTTGTCAGAACGCGAAAAAGAGGTGCTGGAGGGGCGCTTTGGCTTGCATGACCGCGAGCCTGAAACGCTGGATGTGCTCAGCGCGCGTCTGGACCTGACGCGTGAGCGCGTGCGACAGGTCCAGAACGAGGCTTTGGCCAAGCTCAAACGCTATCTGGCGCACCGCGGTATCACACGGGACGCCCTGATTTAGGTTTGCTGATCCGTTCTGCGGTGCTCAAATTGTTTTGGGGTGATCCGGTGCCTGAGACAATAGCGCCATGACCGACGACATGCATAAAACCGAGAATTTTCCGCCCGACTGGCTGCTGGTTGAATCACTTGATCTGGAGGCACAGGGTGTAGCTCACCGTGCCGACGGCAAAGTGGTGTTCATCAAGGGTGCGTTACCGTTTGAGCTGGTGAGCGCCAATGTGCACCGCAAGAAAAACAACTGGGAGCAGGGCGTCGTGACCGCGATTCACCGCGAGTCCTCGCAGCGCGTGCAGCCGGGTTGCCCCCATTTTGGTCTGCATGAAGGTGCTTGCGGCGGCTGCAAGATGCAGCATCTGCACGTTGGCGCCCAGGTGGCGGTCAAGCAGCGCGTGCTGGAGGACAACCTGTGGCACCTGGGCAAAGTGAAGGCGGACACCATTTTGCGGCCGATTGAAGGCCCGGCCTGGGGTTACCGCTACCGGGCCCGGTTGTCGGTGCGTTATGTGCGTAAAAAGGGCGAGCTGCTGATCGGTTTTCACGAGCGCAAAAGCGGCTATGTGGCCGACATGAAAGAGTGCCCGGTGTTGCCGCCGCATGTGAGCGACCTGCTGCTGCCGCTGAGGGCATTGATAAGCGCGATGGAGGCGATGGAGACCTGTCCCCAGATCGAACTCGCCTGTGGCGACAGTGTCACAGCGCTGGTGCTGCGCCACATGGAGCCCTTGACTCATGGCGATTTGGCGCTGCTGCGCGGCTTTGCCGCCCAGCATGCCGGGGTGCAGTGGTGGTTGCAACCCAACGGGCCCGAGACAGCACATCTGCTTGATGAGGGCGGCCAGGCGTTGAGCTATGACCTGCCGGAGTTCGGTATTCACATGCCGTTCAAACCGACCGACTTCACGCAGGTCAATCCGCATATCAACCGGGTGTTGGTGTCGCGCGCGCTGCGACTGCTGGATGCAAAAAGGCATGAACGGGTGATTGACTGGTTCTGTGGCCTGGGCAATTTCACATTGCCGATTGCGACGCAGGCGCGTGAGGTGCTGGGGGTGGAGGGCAGTGAGGCACTGGTCGCGCGATCGCGTCAAAATTTTAAGCTAAATCAGGCTCTAGCCCCCGTCAATAAGTCGCTTGCAGCTACTAACTTTGTAGCGAGAAATTTGTTCGAAATGACGCCTGAATTACTGATCCAGGACGGTGCAGCTGACAAATGGCTGGTGGATCCGCCGCGCGAGGGCGCTGTTTCCCTGGTGCAGGCGCTGGCTGAACTGCATCAACAAAAGCTGGACCCCATCGGTCATCCACCCATCGTCGGAGCCGTGGGTTGGATGCCTCCGAAACGCATTGTCTATGTCAGTTGCAACCCGTCTACGCTGGCGCGCGATGCTGATCTGCTGGTGCATCAGGCGGGTTATCGCTGTTCTTTTGCGGGCGTGGTGAACATGTTTCCTCACACGGCGCATGTGGAGAGCATGGCGGTGTTTGACCTGGAAGTTTGAACGCAAGGGCCAATCGGGAAAAATCAGTGAGCTGCTGCGATTGCAGCTGTTGCCGCCGCCGCGGGCTTATGGGTCAATTTTGGCGGCGCTTCTTTATCGGCGATATCGGTCTTTGCGCTCTTGTTGTCCAGAATGACCTCGACCGGTTCCACCTTCGCGACTGCGGCGCGAATGCCCTCAATTTTGTTCTCACGCATGTACTGGTCCATGTCTTTCCAGCCGTCAAAGATGGCCGCTTTGGACGCTTCTTCATTCAGGCTGTAACAGTCTTCAATGCCGCGCAGCCCATATCGGCAGGCGCCGCCAATCGCCTTTGCCTCCGCTTCGCGCTGGGCGATTCTCGGGTCCGGCTCCATGCCAGGGATGACGCAGCCCGCCAGCAGCAGGGTGACCGTTGTGATGAGCAGGCGTACGTTCATGGTGTGTGACAGAAAGATAGTCTCTTTATCGGTCAATTTTGTGTTGCACTGAAGTTATCTGTTGACGCCATCAAGAAAAAAGACCCGGAAAGGGTCTTTTTTTCTGGAAGCAGAGCGGTCTTAATCTCGCTCACCGCCCGCGATACCCAGCAGGGCGAGTAGCGCCTGGAACACATTGATGATGTCCAGGTACAAGGCCAATGTGGCGCTGATGTAGTTGGTTTCGCCGCCGTCGACGATGCGCTTCAAGTCATACAGCATGTAGGCACTGAAAATACCGATGACTGCCACCGAGATCGCCATCATGGCCGCCGTGGATCCGACAAACACGTTGATGATGCCGCCAACCATCACCGCCATGGCACCTACAAAAAGCCACTTGCCCATGCCGGAAAGGTCACGCTTGATGACGCTGGACAGGCTGGCCATGACAAAAAACACGCCCGCCGTGCCACCAAAGGCGGTCATGATCAGCTCCGGGCCATTCTTGAAACCCAGCACCATGCCAATCATGCGCGACAGCATCAAGCCCATGAAGAAGGTGAAACCCAGCAGCACCGGCACCCCGGCGGCCGAATTCTTGGTTTTCTCAATGGCGTACATGAAGCCAAAGGCGCCGCCCAGAAACACAACCATACCCAGGCCGCCGCTCAGCGAGCGCGTGATGCCGGTGGCCACGCCCAACCAGGCACCCAACACCGTGGGCACCAGGCTCAGGGCCAGTAGCCAGTAGGTGTTGCGCAGCACTTTGTTGCGCTGCTCGGCTGAGGCCGCATAGCCATAGCTGCGGTTAATTGATTGAACACTGTCAGTCATCGTCAAGCTCCTTTGTGGTCTGAACCGTACCTAAACAAGTTCATTTTAGGGTCAGTCAGCGCCGCCGCCCCAATTATTTGGGCCGGGCGCCTACAGCCTGTAAGGATACTTGTCGCTTGGACACCTCCACGCGGTAAGGGGCAGCCGCTATGCTTGAGGCCTGTGCAATCAAAATTCTTTAACCCATGAAAACCAAACTCATTCTCGAACTGGCTGATGTCAAGACCATCGCGGCCGCGGCGGAAGCCGAAGCCCTGAAAAATAGCTGGGCCGTGTCCATTGCCATCGTTGACGATGGCGGTCACTTGTTGTGGTTGCAGCGCCTGGATGGTGCCGCTGCCATTTCCGCCCATATTGCACCCGCCAAGGCGCACACGGCGGCCCTGGGCCGGCGCGAAAGCAAAGTCTATGAAGACATTGTGAATGGTGGACGAGCCTCTTTTTTAAGTGCGCCTGAGGTCAAGGGTTTGCTGGAGGGGGGGGTCCCGGTGATGAAAGACGGTCAGTGCCTGGGGGCGGTCGGTGTCAGTGGTGTGAAATCCAGCGAAGATGCTCAGATCGCCCGGGCGGGCATTGCCGCGCTGGGTCTTTGAAGTCGGACTCTACACATTGCGCTGTCCGCAACTCTCCATCAACCATTGAGCGAGTTTTCCATGACCATTAACGTAAATGTCGATCTTGGCTACGAGTTTGAAGTGAAAGCCGGTATCAAAGAGGTCTTTGACGTGTTGTCTGACATCCCTGTCGCAGCCAGCCACTACCCCAAGGTGGACAAACTGGTGGACCTTGGCAAGGATACTTTTCGCTGGGAATTTGAAAAAATTGGCATCGCGCAGTTCCACCTGCAAACCATTTTTGCCTGCAAATACGCGTCCAACCGAGCCAAAGGCACGATCAACTGGACGCCCGTCAAGGGCGAAGGCAACGGTTTGATCGAGGGCGGCTGGAAATTGACCGACAAGAAAAAGTCAACCAAGATTGTCTTGAGTCTCACGGGCGAACTCACGCTGCCCGTGCCGGGCTTGTTGAAAATGGTGATTACACCGCTCGTCAAGTCGGAATTTGAAAAAATGACCGACCAGTGGGTTGCCAACCTGAGCAAACGTTTTGGTGGCGAGGTCTGATCCGGCGGCTTGCATCCATGGCCGCTCTTGCCATCATGAGCACCTGCGCTAATGCACCGGTTTGGGCCGCACCACCGGCGCCTGCGGTGCCAATGAAAACCCGAATAGCCGCTCGGGCGGCAAACGCATCAGCATGACTTTGTCAGACGCGGTGGCTTTGATCGCGAATTCAGGTTGCGCCGTGTCATGGCGCACGGTATGCGGTACCGGGCGACCGGCCGTGTCGGTGATGGAGGCCACAATGGGCGCTCGCGCGTTGGCCGTGCGTTGCACCACGATGCCGAGTTCCCCGGAGGCAAGTTTCACGAAATCACCGGGCGGATAAATGCCCAACTCCTTGATGACTGCCGTTGACAGAGGACCACCTTTGTCCTCTTGATACAGTTGCCGTACTGCCTCCTGAGGCGACAGCGCCGGACGCATGACACGCGGACTTATTCTTGATGTGAAGGTATCTGCCACGCGCAGTGCGACCGCCATCTCGCAGACCTCGGTAGAGCCCAGCGGGTAGCCGGTTCCATCCGCTCGCTCATGATGTTGCGCAATGGCAGTCAGCCAGTCGGCATCTGTGACCCCGGCTTTTTGAAGCCATTCAACGCATTGGGTCGGATGGGTGTGAATGGCAGCCCGTTGTTTGTCTTTCATGGGGACATCCTGTCCCGCCATTTGCCCCTGTAAATCAAGAATGGGCTGGTTCATGGTGAGCGCCGCCTTCACCAGGCTCATCAAACGGGTCTCGGACCATTTCAAATGGCGGGCCATCAAAATGCACAGCATGGCGGTATAAACGGCATGGGTATAGCCAAAATAGAAATGCTGGGCGTTGTCTTGGCGCACGCATCGATAAATGGCGATGTCCGCGTTGCAGTCAACCAGTTCCAGCAGGTGGCGCGCAAACTGCTCGATGCGGCCAGGGAAGTCGTCCTGGTGTGTCACGCTGACCAGCAGTTTTTTTAAATCATCCGTGGTTTTGTCCCATAAGCCAAAAATATTGGGCGGCGGCACAGGCGTCTTGGGCCGCTGCGGGGCGTCCGCCAGCGCGACTGCTCGGGCTTCTTCGGCATCCACGTAGGCACCGCGCAGGAGCAATTGGTCCAGCAGATGCTCGCTCTCAACCAGATGCCCCTTCGAGAGCAACAATGTGCCCTGCTCATCGCGCACACTCCAGGGCAGGGGTGTGCCGATCTGCACTTTAGAGCGAGGCAGTCGCAACATTTTCAAAATCAATGTCCTCCTGTTGACACCCGGCGTACTCATCAGACGCCCGAGCGAAATCATAAACCTCTGGGCTCAGTGTGTACAGAAAATTCAGTATTATTTTTATAGCTGCCAGTGCTTATTCCATAAGGGCTAGAGGCCTAAATCGTTTTAATAAATCGCTGCTTGAGTCGTTTCACCAGGGACACGCTGCCCAGTACCACCGCCCCAGCCAGAACGCCCCCCAGCGCATTCAGCGTCAAAGCGGCCACGGGTTGCAGTGCCGCGCCCGCGACCAGGCTCCAGTGCTCAATCAAGCTGCCAGCCCCTGGCGTGCCGTGGATCAGGATCCCACCCCCCACCAGAAACATGGCGGCGGTGCCCGCTACCGACAGCCCCTTCATCAAATAGGGCGCCGCGCCAAGAATGCTGCGCCCCAGACTGCGCTGCAGGCGCGCGGCTACGCCGGCACCGGTTTGCTGGCTGAGGTAGAGCCCGCCATCATCGAGTTTCACAATGCCCGCCACCAGACCATAGACGCCGATCGTCATCAGCACGGCGATGCCACTCAGCACGCTGATCTGGGTGAGGAGCGGACTCGATTGCACCGTACCAAGCGTGATGACAATGATCTCGGTCGACAAAATGAAATCGGTACGCACTGCACCCTTGATTTTTTCTTTTTCCAGTACCGCCAGATCAAGCGACGGATCTGCCAGCGCCTGCATCAGCTTGGCATGTTGCGCTGCGGTCTCAGCAGGGCTTTGCAAGAACTTGTGGGCCAGTTTTTCAAACCCTTCAAAGCATAAAAAGGCGCCGCCCAGCATCAGTAGCGGTGTCACCGCCCACGGCGCCAGCGCACTCAAGGCCAGGGCTGCGGGCACCAAGATGGTTTTGTTGATCAATGAGCCTTTGAACACCGCCCAGACCACCGGCAGTTCGCGCTCGGCTTTGACACCGGCGACCTGCTGCGCATTCAGGGCCAGATCATCTCCCAGCACCCCGGCTGTTTTCTTGGCAGCCACCTGGGTCAATGCGGATACGTCATCCAGTAGGCCGGCAATGTCATCAAGCAGTGCGAGCAGGCTAGTTGCCATGGGTTTGATCCTTCTCGGGGCGCGTTGTAATTGGGTGCAGGATTATTGTCGCTGTTGATGGCCGTGCGCTGGCCAGCGCACCTGGCCCACCGGTGAATGACTGGCAGTTGACTATAGTCAACGAACTGAAAGACTGGCTAGATGACTATCGGCGATGAGTTTCCGGCGGATGTCTGAGCATGTTTCTGCCGGTGCGTCTGACCCCTGATTGCGACGAATTCAGCCTGCCTCAAGCCTCACAATGCCCTATTCATTTCTCTTTCGAATGCTGAAGGACCCGCGCACAACGGGCGCGCTGGCTCCCTCTTCCGCTCGTCTTGCGCGAGAGCTTGCCAATTTGGCGAAAAACTCAGAGAACGTTCTGGAGCTTGGCGCGGGCACCGGCGCAGTCACGCAAGCCCTTTCCAGGGTGGTCAATGAAGATAAACTTCAAATAGTCGAGCTGCAAAAAAAGTTGGCGGTTTCTTTAAAGAAGCGATATCCAAATCTGAAAGTCTTGCATTCGACGGCACACCGCGCGCTCGATAATTATCGGCAATCCGGGTCAGTGGCGGTCGTCTCCAGCTTGCCATTTCGGTCCTTGCCGCCTGCTATCAAACACTTGACAGTGCAGAGCCTTCTGGCATTCCTGAAATCATCACCTGGCTCACAGCTTATTCAGTACACCTATGGTCTGAGCGCTCCATTCACAGCGCCTGCGGGCTTCAAGTGGCAGCAGATCAAGTGGGTATTCGCAAATTTTCCCCCCGCGTGCATTTGGGTGCTCACCAAATCACCTGACCAGTAGCCCGCTTTCAAGTCTTCGGACTTTGCGACTTTTCCTGGCTGAGGCCAGTCGGCATGGCGGCTGAATATGAGCGGCGGGTAGGCCAAAAGTGACTCCGCAGATAATCACGGTTTTATTGGACTACTCCAGCCTCGTACTTTCAGGACAAACGTTATGCATCGTGTCGCCATCAGTAGCACCGGACTCTATATTCCACCGCACGTCATTACCAACGAAGAGTTGGTGGCCTCCTTCAATTGTTTTGCAGCGCAGGAAAACAAGGAACATGCTGCTGCCATCGCCGCCGGAACCCGCCAGCCAATTCCCCAGTCCAGCATTGAGTTCATTGAGAAAGCGTCTGGCATCAAGCAACGCTATGTGATGGAAAAATCCGGCATTCTTGACCCGCAGCGCATGCGCCCGCGCTTGCAGGTCCGCCCTGATAGCGAGATTTCGTTAATGGCTGAAATTGGTGTGGCCGCAGCGCGCGACGCGCTGGCCCGCGCCGGTAGACAGCCCGAAGATATTGACGGCGTGATTTGTGCTTGCGCCAATATGCAGCGTGCTTACCCGGCCATGGCGGTGGAAATTCAGACTGCGTTGGGCATTCAGGGCTTCGGCTTCGACATGAATGTGGCTTGTTCATCTGCCACTTTTGCCATTGAGATGGCGGTCAACGCAGTCAAAACTGGCTCGGCCCGGGCCATTTTGGTGGTGGACCCGGAGATTACTTCATCGCATCTGGCCTGGAAGGACCGCGACTGCCATTTCATTTTTGGTGACGTCTGCACCGCCATCCTGATCGAGCGGCTGGAGAATGCCCCTGCGGGTGCCTTTGAAGTGCTGGGCACCCGCTTGCTCACCACGTTTTCCAACAATATCCGCAACAATGCCGGCTATATGTGGCGCAGCGAGGACCGCAACCCCGATGACCGTGATCTGCTTTTCTACCAAGAGGGGCGCAAGGTCTTCAAGGAAGTTTGTCCGATGGCGGTGGAGCACATCACCAGCCACCTGGCGGCACTTGGCCTGGCGCCCGATGCGGTGCGTCGTTTTTGGCTGCATCAGGCCAACCTGGCCATGAACCAGTTGATTAGCCGCAGATTGTTGGGGCGCGATGCGACGCCGGATGACGCGCCGGTGATCCTGAATGAATTTGCCAACACCGCCTCAGCCGGTTCGATCATTGCCTTTCACCGGCACCATGACGACATCCAGGCTGGCGATGTAGGGGTGATCTGCTCTTTTGGAGCCGGCTATTCGATTGGCAGTGTGGTGTTACGCCGCACTTGATCAGGCAACGCCTCAGTTCAGATCGCGTTTCAGGCGAATTTCTTCGACCTTGACCGCCCCCACGGGCACGGTTTTGATGCTGGTCATTTCACGTTTGAAGCCGGCCAGGTCATGGAAGTGCAAGGCGCGCTCGTTACCCAGAGGGATCCATACCGTGACCTTGGTACAGCCTTCTTCCAGCAAACCTTCGCGTGCCGCGTCCCACAGCGCCAGCCCAACGCCCTGTCCCCAGTGCGAAGTGGCGGCAAAAATGGCCCAGATTTCACCGGTAGTCGGCGGTGTGCCCTTGTCACGCGAACGGTCGAAACCGACGAAGCCGACGACTTGGCCCGCATCAAGCGCTACAAAGACTTGGGGTTCGCTGAATTCAATGGCGTCACACCAGTAGGCCTGGCTCTTGTCGATGGCCATGGCGGGCGCCTTTTCGCCCGGGAACAGGGCCTTGAAAGCCGCCTGACTGGCACTGACATGAATTTCGGCAATGGCTTTGGCATCGCGCACGGTGGCGGGCCGGACTTCAAAGTTGGAGGTACTGGACATGGAGAGGGCTTGGGTAAGCAAGCGAGTAATAAAAATTGGAGCTAGATTGTCGCCGCAATCAGCCGGGGCTCATGGGGAAAACGCCTAGTGCCGTAGTAGTGCGCTGTTACCCCGCTGGCGCAGCCGGCAGGCAAACTGTCACTTTCAATTTTTCAGGAGACTGTCATGGCCAAGAAGATTTTGATGTTGTGTGGTGACTATGGTGAAGACTACGAAACCATGGTGCCGTTTCAAACCCTGCTCGCTGTTGGCTGCAGCGTGCACGCGGTTTGCCCGGACAAAAAAGCCGGTGACTACGTGATGACCGCGATCCATGATTTTGAAGGTGCGCAAACCTACAGTGAAAAGCCGGGCCACCGTTTTGCTTTGAATACCAATTTTTCCGATGTCAACACCGCCAACTACGATGCGCTACTGATCCCCGGTGGACGCGGACCCGAGTATTTGCGGCTCAACGCCCGCGTGCTGTCCATAACCAAAGAGTTTGCCGACGCTGGAAAGCCGATCGCCGCTGTGTGCCACGGCGCTCAATTGCTGGCCGCCGTGCCCGGCATCATCAGAGGCAAGCGCATCAGCGCCTACCCGGCCTGCAGACCAGAAGTGGAGTTGGCGGGCGCCCTGTTTGCCGAGATTGCCATCGATGCCGCCGTCACCGATGGTCAATATGTCACTGCGCCGGCCTGGCCGGCACACCCCGCCTGGTTGTCGCAGTTTATGGCTCTGTTGGGTATAAAAGTCTCCCACTAGTCACAAAGTGCGTCGGCGCTTATGCTTACGGGCTGTTCTTTTGAAACGCGAAGGAGACCACTATGTGTCAAATTTTCGTCCGCGCCAACCCGCAGAGCTATGAGGCCACGACGCGCAGTATCCGTTTGCACGGCGTGGTCACCAGCGTTCGACTCGAAAACCTGTTTTGGGACACTCTGGAGGAGATTGGCGCCCGCGACGGCATGACGGTGCCGCAGCTCCTCTCCACGCTCTACGACGAATTGTTGACGCACCGCGGTGACATCCCAAATTATTCAAGCTTTTTACGGGTCTGCGCTCTGCGTTACCTGAGCCTGCAGGTGGCTCAGTGCATACCAAGCGACGTGCGGATACCAATCCGGTCGCTCAATGCCCATGCCGTGCTTAGCGGTGCGCGTTCTGGCTTGGCGCAGGTCAGCGCAAGATAGCTTTTTACTGACCCCGTGCCCGATATGCCGGGCAAAAAATAATCCCGGTTTGATTAAGGAGTCCTGAAATAATCGTCAGCAGGAAGATAATCTAGCGCGCCAGCCTCAATTCGAATGGCCGGACATGTAACTCTGGAGCAAAAAATGGCAAAAGGTCAGCAAAGCAACAAAATGGTAAAAAAACCGAAAAAGGATACCTCGCCACCCAAGCCGGTGTCGCCTGACGCTGTCCGCCCAACGGTCACCACGGTGGTGCCGGTGCGCGGCAAGCTGAAAAATGCACCATCACGGACTTAGTTCCGGGGTTTAGGTCTTCGGCAGAAAGGGCAAGGTATGCGCGGGAAAAGACAGCACCCATGAGGATTTTGTCCAGGCCCAGAATGCCCTCCGTGCTCAAGCCAAAACGCCTTCTGCGCGGTCGCGCAACAGGTCAAAAGCAAACAGTTCTGGCCAGGGGCTATTCCCTGGCAAAGATGGTGGAGGATTTACGCAATTACCAGGCTGAGCTGGAAATTCAAAATAAGGCGCTGCGGTATAGCCAAATCGCTGCCGAAGGCGCTTCGGAGCGGTTTCTTACCCTTTTTTCAAACGTACCGTTGGCGCTGCTGGTGGTGGATGAAAATGGTCTGGTGCTCGAGAGCAATGCCATGGCTTTGCGACTTTTTCGCCCCCTGGAGAGTGATCCGCCACTGAATTTCTTACTGCCGCTGGTGAACAGCGAGTATCTTGACAAGGTCGCACAGGCCTTTGTCAGCGCCAAAATGGTCGGAACCAACGAGACAACAGAAGTCGTTTTTTCGAGCGGCTTCAGCGGTGTTTTCACAGGTGACTTGCATATTGCCCGGATCGAGAATTTTCAGGATGATCTGGCGCAATTCATATGCGCGGTTATTGACCAAAGTCCTTTACTGGCTCAGCGTCAAGCCTTGCAGCTTAGTGCAGCAGAACTGCAGCAGCGCAATGAAGAACTTCAATTGAGCAAAAACAGACTGGCCTCGATCATCAATTCGTCACTCGACGCCATTATTTGTATCGATCAGAATTACCTCATTACCATTTTTAATCCTACTGCGGCAGCGTTGTTTCAGTGCCCGTCGTCGCAAGCCCTCGGCAGCCAACTGACACGCTTTCTGCCGGACGCGGTGCAAACACTCAGCTACAACAAGCTCACCACGCATGCGCAATTAGGTGAAATGACGGGCTTGACGGCAAGCGGCAACAGCGTCTCCATTGAAGTCAGTGTGTCGTTTGAGCTGCACCCGGAGGGTGATACCACGACCATCTTCGCGCGCGACCTTACCAGCCGCAAGAAAATCGAGGCGCACCGCAATGCTTTGGAGTCACAACTGCGGGAGTCGCAAAAAATGCAGGCGGTGGGCACCATGGCGGGCGGGATCGCGCATGATTTCAACAACATCATTGGTGCCATTCTGGGCAATGTGGAACTCGCCAAACAAGATGCTGGCGCAAGGTCGCCAGCGCTCGTCAGTCTTTCCGAGATTGACAAGGCAGGGCGGCGAGCCCGCGATCTGGTGCGACAAATCTTGACATTCAGTCGCAATGAATCACCTCAGCGGATTCCAATTCAATTGGCTGACGTGGTGCAGGAAACCGTGCATTTGCTCAAGGTTACTCTTCCGCCCCTGGTCGACATGCAGGTGCGCATTGACCCCAGCACCCCGTTGGTGCTGGCCGATGCGACCCAAGTGGAACAAGCCCTACTCAATCTGTGCACCAATGCCATTCATGCGATCGGCCCCCGGCGCGGGACGCTCAGTATCGAACTTGGGCACAAGCTGACGGCTGACCTGGGTCGGATAGAGCGTCGAGGCGGCGTACGTGGTCAGCACGTCAAATTGGTGGTTCGTGATACGGGCAGCGGTATCGATGCCCAGACGCTGCAGCGCATTTTTGAACCCTTCTTCACCACCAAACCCGTGGGCCAGGGCACTGGTTTGGGACTGGCGGTTGTTCATGGCATCATGCGCACTCACCAGGGCACTGTGGATGTGAAAAGCACGCCTGACACCGGTAGTGTGTTCACGCTTTATTTCCCGGTCGCCGACCTTGCTGCCTTGCCCGAGACCCCGCATGCTGCAAAATTGTCGGAGCCCCAGTCGGTGCGGGGCGGAGGCAAGCGGGTCATGTACGTTGACGACGATGAAGCGCTGGTCTTTTTGGTCCAACGCGTGCTCAAACGCAAAGGATTTGTGGTCAGCACCTTCACAGATCCCCGTTTGGCTGCTGCAGCCTTGCGAGCCCGCCCGCTGGACTTTGATCTGTTGGTGACGGACTACAACATGCCAGGTTACAGCGGCATAGAACTCTTGCGGGAAACCCGTTTGATTCGACCTGATCTCCCTGTTGCCTTGGCATCGGGCTATGTGACCGCAGAGATCGAGCAAAGTGCCCTCAGTGCAGGCGCGCGGGCACTGATCCACAAACCCAATGATGTGGACGAGTTGTGTGAGACCGTCCAGCGACTTCTCCAAAGTGTCGATGCACGCTGATGAGCTGAAGGTCATTTATGCCGATAAGTCCCTGCTGGTGCTGGACAAACCGACTGGTTTGTTGTCTGTGCCCGGACGGGGCGAGGACAAGCAGGATTGCCTCAGTGCGCGTGCCCAGCGCCTGTACCCGGATGCACTGGTGGTACATCGCCTGGATATGGCTACCTCGGGCTTGATGGTGATGGCCCGTGGCGCGGCTGCACAGCGCGCCCTGAGTCTGGCTTTTGCCAGCCGCAGCGTCAGAAAACGCTACGTCGCTATCGTCGACGGGCAACTGGCGCCATCGCTGCAAGACTGGGGTGTGATTGACCTGCCCATCATCGTGGACTGGCCCGAGCGGCCGCGCCGGATCATTGATCACCAGCGCGGCAAGCCCAGCGTGACGTACTGGCGCGTGCTGGCACACAACACATCTGATGAAACGACCCGGGTCGAGCTGGAACCCGTGACCGGCAGGTCGCACCAGTTGCGTGTGCATTTGCTGGCATTGGGGCACGCCATTGTGGGAGATGCGTTGTACGGCAGTCCGCGCGTGCAAGCCATGGCTGATCGACTGCTCTTGCATGCCTGCTTACTTGAACTGCGCCACCCCGTGAGTGGGCAATCCATGTGCTTTGATAGTACGGAAGATTTTTGAATTATTGCGCCATAAGGGCGCACCAACGCCATGGCGTGTCGGTCATGCCGATACACTTCAAGCCTTCAGCGCGTCACCGCACAACACTGCGAAATCAAGAAATACTTCAGCATGAAAACCTACGACCTTTACGCCATCGGCAACGCACTGGTGGACTCTGAATACGAAGTCTCGGACACGCAACTCCAGGCCATGGGCGTGGACAAGCGGCACATGACCTTGATCGACGCCACCCGGCGCCTTGAGTTACTGGGTCATTTGGACGCAGTCACTGCACGGCGCACCGGGGGCGGTTCGGCGGGCAATACCGTGGTGGCGCTGGCGCAACTGGGGGGCAAGGCGTTTTACTCCTGCCGGGTCGCTGATGATGAGCTGGGCGCGTTTTACACCCAGGACCTGATCGCCAACGGCGTGGCGACCAACCTCACCCGCACGCTGCCCGCGCCGGGCCAGACCGGCAGCTGCATGGTGATGGTGACCCCCGATGCTGAGCGCAGCATGAGCACGTTTCTGGGGGCTACGGCTGAACTTGACCACACCGCCCTGCACGAGTGCGACATTGCCAAGTCAAAAATCTATTACATGGAAGGCTACCTCGCCGCATCCCCAACCGGCCTGCAGGCGGCACTGCAGGGGCGCCAAATGGCCCAAGAGGCTGGCGTGGCCCTGGCCACCACCTTGAGCGATGTCAGCATGATCAACTTTTGCCGCCCCGGCCTGGACGCCATCATCGGCCAAGGGCTGGACTACCTGTTCTGCAACGAGGAAGAAGCCCAGGTCTGGTGCGGCACGCAAGACCTGCAGGTGATCTGCCAGCAGTTCAGCCAACTGGCGCGCACCGTCTGCCTCACGCGTGGTCCCCAAGGCTGCGTGGTGCTGGAAGGCACACAACAAACCACCGTACCCGCCGCCAGCGTGAAAGCGTTGGACACCAATGGTGCGGGCGACATGTTTGCCGGTGCTTTCCTCTATGCCGTCACGCACGGTCACAGCCACGCCCAAGCTGCCTGGCTGGCCAACCAGGCTGCAGGGCAGGTCGTCAGTCAATACGGCAACCGGCTCACATCCGAAATATTGGGTGGCATCAAAAGCCGTGCCGAAAAAATGCGGCTTTCGGACGGCGTTTTATGCGACGGGAACTGAACAGCTGGCTGTTTGATCTTCACTTCGTTTCAAACGGTGGGCCGCCGAGCTTGAAACCCGCCTTGATTCCTTTCTTGCCAAACCAACCCTGATTCATCTCCAGAACATAACGAACCGGCTCTTTTGAGCAGTGGGACTCAGTTGTTCTTGGCTTCATGTCTGCCAGATTGACGATGGTGCCGTCGTTGGCAACGAAGGCAGCCGTCAGTGGCATGAGGGTGTTTTTCATCCAGAAACATTGCACGGCGGCTTGCTCAAATACAAACAACATGCCCTCGGACTGTGGCATGTCCCGTCGGAACATCAGCCCGGTTGAGCGTTGTTCAATGGTTGCTGCCACTTGTGCATCGATCAGGTGCATACCCGCTGACAGCTTGACGCGGGGCAAGTCCATCTGCGGTGCGTCTTGAGCTTGGCTTGAGTTGACGAGAGCGGCTGTCAAGCAGAGAAGTGCAATTGCAATGTGTTTCATGTCTCAATTCTGACGCAACTGAAGGACAGGCAGAAAAATGCCCGCGTCAGCGGGCATTTTCAGTTCAAGTTGTCAAGAATTACTTCTTGGCAGCAGCAGCTTTTTCTTCTTTTGCTTTCTTGGCAGCAGCAGCTTTTTCAGCTTTGGCGGCTTTGGCGGCAGCAGCTTTTTCAGCCTTGGCGGCTTTGGCGGCAGCAGCTTTTTCAGCCTTGGCAGCCTTGGCGGCAGCAGCTTTTTCAGCCTTGGCAGCCTTGGCATCTACTTTAGCGGCTGATGCAGCGGCAGCGGGTGCAGCGGCAGCAGCAGCAGCGGGTGCTGCAGCGGCAGCTGCGGCGGGTGCGGCAGCAGCAGCGGCAGCAGGTGCTGCTGCTTTAGCGGCAGCAGGAGCAGCAGCCTTAGCGGCGGCCGTAGCGGGAGCATCAGCGGCGAATGCGCCAGCAGCGAAGAGACCAGCAACCAAAGCAGCGATAAGTTTGTTCATTTTCAATTTCCTTGAGATAACGTTATGTCAAATGATTTCCTCCCAAACTTTGAGAGGCCTGTCCGTAACGGGGTCGACTTGGATCCGGTTGACAGAAGTCAGTAATTTTTTGGGACTAAAATTCACCGACGCCTTCAAGCTAGCCAGGAAAAGGCAATTTCGGGTGGTTTCGGCTTCAATTTGCTCACAAATTCAACCAACTCATGGAGAAGTAGCTACATGTACCAGCACATCAAGGTTCCCTCAGAAGGCCAAAAGATCACTGTCAATGCCGATATGTCGTTAAACGTTCCCGATCAGCCGATCATTCCTTTTATTGAAGGTGACGGCACCGGGTTGGACATCACACCGGTGATGATTAAAGTGGTGGATGCGGCGGTGACCAGGGCGTACGGTAGCAAGAAGAAGATTCACTGGATGGAAGTTTATGCTGGTGAAAAGGCAACCAAGGTCTATGGTCCCGATGTCTGGTTCCCAACTGAAACGCTGGACGCTTTGCGTGACTATGTGGTGTCCATCAAAGGCCCACTGACAACCCCAATCGGTGGCGGTATTCGCTCGCTCAATGTCTTTATGCGTCAGGAGCTTGACCTGTTTGTCTGCCTGCGTCCGATTCAGTATTTTGAAGGCGTACCCAGCCCCGTCAAAGAGCCGGAAAAAACCAATATGGTGATCTTCCGTGAAAACACCGAAGACATCTACTGCGGCATCGAATTTGAAGCCGAATCGCCCAAGGCAAAAAAACTCATCAAGTTCCTGCAGGATGAGCTGGGTGTCACCAAAATCCGCTTTCCCAATACGTCGGGCATCGGCATCAAACCGGTATCACGTGAGGGTACCGAGCGCTTGGTGCGTAAGGCGATCCGGTACGCCATTGACAATGACAAACCTAATGTCACGCTGGTGCATAAGGGCAACATCATGAAATTTACCGAAGGTGCTTTCCGTGACTGGGGTTATGCCTTGGCGCAGAATGAGTTTGGTGCCGAACTTATTGACGGCGGACCCTGGTGCAAATTCAAGAGCCCCAAAACGGGCAAAGAGATCATCGTGAAAGACTGCATTGCGGATGCCTTCCTGCAACAAATTCTGTTGCGCCCGGCTGAATACAGTGTGATAGCGACCTTGAACCTGAATGGGGACTACATTTCTGACGCATTGGCGGCTCAAGTGGGCGGCATCGGCATTGCGGCCGGGGCCAACCTGTCAGACTCGGTCGCTTGCTTTGAAGCCACCCATGGCACAGCCCCCAAATATGCTGGAAAAGATTATGTGAATCCAGGCTCTGAAATTCTGTCGGCTGAAATGATGCTACGCCACATGGGCTGGTTTGAAGCTGCCGATGCCGTCATCAAGTCGATGGAACGCTCTATCAAGAGCAAGAAAGTCACGTACGATTTCGCTCGTCTGATGGACGGTGCGACCCAGGTCAGTTGCTCTGGATTTGGTCAGGTGATGATCGACAATATGTAGGTACAGTCTGTTGTCTGCCGGTGAGGCTTGACCTCTCCGGTATCCAAACCGCTCTGGCTTGTCGGCTGTGAGCGGTTTTTTTTTGTTTCCTCTGCTTGAATCTAGACAGACTGGCACCAATTCACCTTGACAGCGCAGTGCAGCGGTACGCTCGATAGAATGAAAGCATGGCAACCAAATCACCCGTAAATCCAAAAGTGCCGCTGGTTCAGGAACCTGATCGGGACGAAGGCGGCGCCGTTGTACTTGAGCGGCGAACGCAAAAGACCAAGCCTCCCCACATGTACCAGGTTGTCATGCTCAATGATGACTACACACCGATGGAATTTGTGGTGGTGGTGATTCAGGAATTTTTTGGCAAAGATTTGGAAGCGGCAACGCGGATCATGCTCAAGATTCACCTAGACGGAAAAGGCGTTTGCGGGGTTTACTCGAAGGACGTGGCCGCCACCAAAGTGGATCAGGTGCTTGATGCGGCAAACAAAGCAGGGCATCCGTTAAAGTGCATCAGCGAGCCCGTTGGTTTTTAGATGTTTTTGCGGGACCGCCCTTAGCTGGGCGATATCTGGTCCCGCTCAGCCCCTGATCGATAGGGACATCTTGGCATCTCTTCGGAATTAATATTGAAATCGGATTACAGTTAATCATCAAAGTAAAGGCTATAAAGGAAATCACATGATTGCCCAAGAATTGGAAGTCAGCCTTCACATGGCATTTGTTGAGGCGCGCCAGCAGCGTCATGAATTCATCACGGTTGAGCACTTGTTGCTCGCCTTGCTGGACAACCCCAGCGCAGCTGAGGTGCTAAGGGCCTGCTCGGTCAATATTGATGATTTGCGCAAATCCTTGGCGAACTTCATCAAGGACAACACGCCTCAGGTAGCTGGTTCAGATGACGTCGACACACAACCCACCTTGGGGTTCCAGCGTGTAATTCAGCGTGCCATCATGCATGTGCAATCCACGGGCAGCGGCAAGAAGGAAGTCACCGGCGCCAACGTGTTGGTTGCCATCTTCGGTGAGAAAGATTCTCACGCGGTGTACTACCTGCATCAGCAGGGTGTGACCCGACTTGACGTGGTGAACTTCATCGCGCACGGCATCAAGAAAAGCGATCCGCCGGAGCCAGCAAAGTCGGGTGAGAGTCAAGCTGAAAGCGAGGAGGGTGTCTCTGAGAAAAATGAGAAATCGTCTCCACTGGAGCAGTACACGCAAAACCTCAATCAGTTGGCCAAAGACGGCAAGATCGATCCGTTGATAGGTCGCGAGTATGAAGTCGAGCGTGTCATTCAGATTTTATGCCGCCGCCGCAAGAACAATCCTCTGTTGGTAGGCGAGGCCGGTGTTGGGAAAACTGCCATTGCCGAAGGCTTGGCTTGGCGTATCACGCAAAAAGATGTGCCTGAAATTCTGGCTGAGTCCCTTGTTTATTCACTCGACATGGGTGCTTTGTTGGCTGGCACCAAGTACCGGGGCGACTTTGAGCAGCGGCTCAAAGGGGTGTTGAAGTCCTTGAAGGACAAACCGAATGCCATTTTGTTCATTGATGAGATTCACACCTTGATTGGTGCAGGGGCGGCGTCGGGGGGGACTCTGGATGCGTCCAACCTGCTCAAGCCGGGATTGAGTTCCGGTGCGCTCAAATGCATTGGTGCGACCACCTTTACTGAATATCGCGGTATTTTTGAGAAAGACGCCGCACTGTCTCGCCGTTTCCAGAAAATTGACGTGGTTGAGCCGACCGTTGAACAGACGGTGGAGATTCTCAAGGGCCTCAAATCCCGCTTTGAAGAACATCACAACGTCAAGTACGCCGTGGCGGCATTGCAGGCTGCGGCCGAGTTGAGCGCCAAGTACATTAATGACCGACATTTGCCAGACAAAGCCATCGATGTCATCGACGAGGCAGGTGCAGCCCAGCGCATTTTGCCTCCCTCCAGACGCAAGAAAATCATCGGTAAGGCTGAAGTGGAGGAAATTGTGGCCAAGATTGCCCGGATTCCTCCCGCCAATGTGTCCAATGACGATCGCGGCAAGCTCAAGACGCTGGAACGGGATCTCAAGAATGTGGTCTTTGGGCAAGACAAAGCGCTTGACATGCTGGCGTCGGCCGTGAAGATGGCACGTTCCGGCTTGGGCAAGGGCGACAAGCCAATCGGGTCATTCCTGTTTAGCGGTCCCACGGGCGTAGGCAAAACCGAAGCCGCCAAGCAGCTCGCTTACATCATGGGTATTGACTTGATTCGCTTTGACATGAGCGAATACATGGAGCAACACGCTGTGAGTCGCCTCATTGGCGCGCCGCCCGGCTATGTGGGATTTGATCAGGGTGGGCTGTTGACAGAAGCTATCACCAAGAAGCCACATTGCGTGCTGTTGCTTGATGAGATTGAGAAGGCACACCCGGCAATCTTCAACGTGCTGTTGCAAGTGATGGACCATGGCACTTTGACGGACAACAATGGGCGCAAAGCCGACTTCCGCAACGTGATCATCGTCATGACGACCAACGCTGGTGCAGAGACCATGAACAAGACCGTCATGGGGTTTACCAATGTGCGCGAGGCGGGCGATGAGATGGCCGATATCAAACGGCTGTTTACACCGGAATTCCGTAACCGGCTGGATGCGGTCGTGAGCTTCAAGGCACTCGATGAGATTGTCATCCTGCGGGTGGTCGACAAGTTCCTGCTGCAACTGGAAGCCCAGTTGGCCGACAAGAAGGTTGATGTGACCTTTACCGATAAACTGCGCAAACACCTGGCCAAGAAGGGCTTTGATCCACTCATGGGTGCGCGCCCCATGCAGCGTTTGATTCAGGACACTATTCGCCGCGCGCTGGCGGACGAATTGCTTTTTGGCCGCCTGACCGACGGTGGCAGACTGACAGTCGATCTCGATGACAAGGATGAGAGCAAGACCGATGTCTTGCTGGATATTCAACCCTTGTCGAAGAAGGAAGGCAAATCCAAACCTGAGGCGCAGGAAGCGACGATCGGCTAGGACAATAATTTCATCTGAAACCAACCCGGTCAAGCATTTGCTGAACCTTGACCTGGTTCATCCCCACCACACTGATGGGGATGGTTTCGCTCTTGAAGCTGCCACCGGTCATGGTCTGCAGGGCTGGGTTGCTGATCTTGACGCCTTTGGCCACCGGCCATTCGTTATTGCCGTTGGCAAACTGGTCCTGCGCTGGGGCGCTGGCCAGATACTCCAAAAATTTGACAGCGTTGGCCTGGTTCTTGGCATGTTTGGCCACCGCGCCACCCGCGATGTTGACGTGGGTTCCCCACGACGCCTGGTTTGGGAACACAACACCGACCCGTTCAATGATGGCTTTGTCCTCAGGCTTGTCCGAGCGCATGATGCGAGCCAGGTAGTAGGAGTTGGTCACCGCAATGCCACATTCGCCCGAGGCCACGCCTTTGATCTGGTCCGTGTCACCGCCTTTGGGCGTGCGCGCCATGTTGTCGACCATGCCTTTGAGCCAAGCCTGTGTTTTCTCTTCGCCCAAGTGCTCAAGCACGGCGCCAAATAACGACAGGTTGTACGGGTGAGAGCCGGAGCGGATGCACAATTTTCCCTTGTTTTTGGGGTCGCCCAGTTCTTCGTAGGTATCGACATCCTGTTTCTGAACGTTGTCCTTGTTGTACACGATGACACGGGCGCGGGTTGAAAAACCGAACCACTGGGAAGCGCCGTCCGCAGTAGTTTTTCCGTGCAGTTGAGCGGGAATGGCCTCAGTCAATATTTTGGACTTGATGGGTTGGAAGAGCCCTTCAACTTCACCTTTCCATAACCGCGCGGCATCGACCAACAAAATGACGTCGGCAGGCGATGCGGTTCCTTCTGCCTTCAGGCGCGCGAGAATGCCCGCATCGTCGGCGTCAACCCGATTGATCTTGATGCCCGTGGTCTTGGTGAAGGTGCTGTAAAGCGCCTCGTCCGATGGGTAGTGACGGGCGGAGTAGATGTTGAGGACCTGGTCTTGCGCCGATACAGCAGTGCAGGCGAACAAGATGGCGCATGCTGCAGGGATGTGTTTTTTGATCATGTCGCGTGAACTCCAAAAAATGAAGCATCAATATTATCACAAATGCGAATGATTCTCAATAAAACACCTACACCCAACCAAACCATCCCAATAACCCACCAGCCGCCAGCAACCACAGCAAATGCAGCCGGGTGCGCCAAACCAGCAGGGCGCTCGCTCCGGTGAGCAGCCACACAGGCCAGTTATTCAGCGAGCTGCCGTGGCCGGTCGCCAGAATCCAGCCGGTCGCCAGCAGCAGCGCAATCACGATTGGCGCCATCCCTTGCTTGAAGGCGCGCACCCACTGCAGCTCCCTGTTTTGATGACCCCAGCGGGCGGCCACGAAGGTCAGCGTGGTGCTGGGCAGCATGATGCCCAGCATGGTGAGAACGACTCCGAGCAGGGCGTAGACCCACGACAGCGAGCCTGCGCCCATGCCGCCGCCGGCGTTCAAACCCACGTTCCAGCCCAGCAATGCAACAAACAGCACGTTGGGACCCGGTGCGGCCTGCGCCAACGCGATGGAGGAGTTGAACTGGCTGTCGCTCAGCCAGTGCTGTTCGATCACCAGGTAGCGGTGCATGTCGGGTGCGGTGGTGATGGCGCCCCCGATGGCCAGCAGAGACAGCGACAGGAAATGGCTTAGCAAGGCCAGCCAATCGGTGAGCGTCAGATTCAGTGTCAGGCTCGCACTCATTCTCTGCCCCCCCGAGCCTGAACTTTGCCCAGTTGCCGGTAAGCCCAGACACAGGCTAGCGTCCCTGCACCCAGCAGAACCCACACCAGTGGCACATGCAGCAAGGCAATAGCTATAAAAGTAATAGCTAATAGCGACCAGCAGACGGGGGCTCCCATGATATTTTTCTTTAAGGAGCTGATGAGTTTGAGTCCGGTGCCGGCGATCAGACCTGCCGCCACCGCACCCATGCCCCGCAGCGCGCCTTGAATGCCCGGTGAATCAGCAATGCCAGCAAACAGCGCCGCCAGCGCCAGCACAATCAGCAGCGGAAAGGCCAGCATGCCCGCCACCGCCGTCAAAGCGCCACGCCAGCCAAAGTAGCGGTCACCAATCATCATGGACAGGTTGACGACATTGGGCCCCGGCAAAATCTGCGCCACTGCCCAGTCCTCCATAAACTCCTCGGGTGTGAGCCACTGCTTCTCTTCGACCAACTCGCGTTGCACGATCGCCAGCACGCCGCCAAAGCCCTGCAGGGCCAGTCGTGTGAATGACCAGAACAAGTCAGCCAGGGAGCTTGGACGCGGTGAGGCGCCATCTTGATGCGCCGCCACAGACTACTCCGTGTCGTGCAGTTGCGCGGGCGCAATGCCGTTGATACCGGCCACCACTGTGTCCACCCGGTCCAGCCACGCTGTCAGCTGATCCGGAAAACGGGCATCGGCCTCAATGTGCCAGCGCCGCCTGGTCTGGCGCGCAAGCGATCGCAGTTGCCAGGCGGCTTCCTGTGCCAGCAGTGTCAACTCCAACTGAAGAAAATCGTCCAGCGTATCGTCACCCAATTGTGCCAACTGCTGCGGTGCCACGCCGACGCCGGCCAATGTGCGGCGCAGTTGTGCCGACTGCTCCGTCAGTCCAGCCAGGTTTGCCTGGCGCGGCGCACTCAGGTCCGCGCGCTGGGTCAGTTCGGTCGGCCATTCGGACAGGGTTGCGTCGATTTCCACGAGGCGACTCACAGGATCAGTCATCACTGCCAGACCCTTGCTCTGCAGTTCAGTTTGTGGCTCTATGTTTTGCATCACCTGCTCGACCAGTGCCACGTCATAGCGATGCATGTTCATGCGCAACAGCACCCAAAGCCGCAACTCGGATGCCGCCTCGTTGGACGCCAACATGGATGTGACCAGCTCACCGAGCGAGAGAACGCGACCCAAGGGGCTGATCGCTTCGCCAGCGAGATTGCCAGGATAGCCTGATCCGTCGAGGAACTCATGGTGCACTTTGATGGCTTGCAGCAGGTCGCGCGGATATTCGTGGTGGCGCTCGATCAGCACCTCAGAGACCAGTGGGTGTGAGTAGAGCTGTCGCGTTTGATCGTGACCAATGGCGCTCTGCGGCATGAGCAGGAGCGGGTCGAGATGCAGCATACCGAGGTCATGCAGCAATCCCGCGGCGCTCGCCACGCTGACGTCAAAGCGTGACACCATCAGGCCCTGCGTCATCCAGGCGGCAAAGAGCGCCATAAAGATTGAGTGGCGAAACAGCACCGGGCGCACCTCATAGGCCAGCGTCAATTGAAACGCAATAGGGCTGGGCAATGGCAGCTTCGTCAGCGCGTCCAGCATCAGGCTACGCGTCTTCGTGTTGGCGCCGATACGCTCAAAGAAAGGCACTTCGCGCATCACCTGTTCGGCATGCACGCGTAAAAACTGTCCGGTGACGGTGGGCGTGCTGGCCACGGATTGTTCAATCGGCACCGTCAGCTTGTGTGCCATCAGCCGCTCGTACAGCCCGGCATTGACCTGAACGCCTTTTTCAATGATCTTGACGCCGCGATCATTGAAGATCGCTTGTGTCGTCACCACTGGGCGTTTTTCACCGAGTTCGGTGACCGCCTTGGTAAAGTGTTTGGGGTCAGTGGCGATATCAGTCATGGCAGCATTTTTACAGATATCCGGGTAGTGGCCGATCCAGGTCGATGGCTGTGCGCACTCCGCCAGGAAGTGGCGTGCCCATGGTGACGATCCGGCCGGCGCGGGCGCGGGCGCGGGCGCGGCCACTGTCACGCATCCAGGCGTGACAAGGCAGGAAGGCCCCAGACTTTTTTCTACCCGCGACGACACCGCATGAGGCGATGCGTCTGACGGCGCTGTATGTCAATAAACAGGCTGGTAGCGTGTGATTGCTGCCTTGACTTCGTCCGTCAGCGCAAAACCGGCCCCGAACCGGGCTGCCAGCGCGTCTGCCCGCGTCACAAAGGCGTCCATCCCCATGCCATAGATGAACTGCATGGCACCACCGGTCCAGGCCGGGAACCCAATGCCGAAGATGGAGCCGATGTTGGCGTCATGTAC
Organism: Rhodoferax ferrireducens T118; assembly: GCF_000013605.1. Taxonomy (NCBI): domain Bacteria; kingdom Pseudomonadati; phylum Pseudomonadota; class Betaproteobacteria; order Burkholderiales; family Comamonadaceae; genus Rhodoferax; species Rhodoferax ferrireducens. The sequence continues at coordinate 3,042,896 of NC_007908.1, read as the reverse complement.
GCTGGTGAGCACGTTTTCGCTCAAACAGCGCGCCGTCTCCACCGCCTGACGATAAAGCAGGCGGTCTTTCAGGTCGGTGATGTCCCACTGAACATCGGCTTTTTCAAACAGCGGTTTGAGTTGCGGCCAGAGGAATTTTTTGACGCCTCTCTCAGCGGGGTATTCGTAGAAGCCGGCGCCCCCCGCGCGGCCGGGCCGCTGGTGCTCCTTCACCAGGTTGACCAGCAGCGCCTCGCCTGGGCTGGCCACATAAGTCTTGCCCTCGGCTTCGAAGTCGGCGCGGGTTTGCTCCATCACATGCAGACTCAGCGTCAGTGAGGTTTCATCCAAAACCGCCAGCGGTCCGACCGGCATGCCACACTGAATGCCCGCATTTTCGATGGCTGCCGCCGGAATGCCTTCACCCAGCATGGCCACGCCTTCCATGACAAAGGTGCCAAACACACGGCTGGTAAAGAAGCCACGCGAATCGTTCACCACAATGGGCATTTTGCCGATGGCCTGCACGTAGTCATAAGCCCGCGCCACTGTGTCTTCACTGGTTTGCCGGCCACGAATGATTTCGACCAGCTTCATCTTGTCCACCGGGCTGAAGAAATGAATGCCGATAAATTTGTCTGCAGCCGCACTGGCCTTGGCCAGGCCGCTGATGGGCAGCGTGGAGGTGTTCGACGCAAAGAAGCCACCGGGCGCCAGCATGGGCTCGGCTTCTTGGGTGACCTTGGCCTTGAGCTCCCGGTTTTCAAACACCGCCTCGATGATCAGGTCACAACCCGCCAGATCCGCCACTTGGTCGGTGGCGTGAATGCGCTCAAGAATGGTTTGCTGGTCGGTTGCGCTCATGCGGCCTTTGTCCACGCGCGCCTGGGTGATCCGGGCGCTGTAAGACTTGCCCAGATCGGCTTTTTCTTGACTCACATCCTTGAGCACGGTGGCGATGCCTTTGCTGGCCTGGGCGAAGGCAATGCCCGCACCCATCATCCCGGCACCCAGCAAACCCACCTTGGCCGGTTTGAAGCGCGGGGACTGAGAAGGTCGCGACTGGCCGCTCTTGATGGCGTTCAGGTTGAAGAAAAAGGTATTGATCATGGCGCGGGCGTTGATGCCGGTCATGAGCTTGGCCAAGTAGCGGCTCTCGATGCGCAGTGCGGTCGGGATATCGACTTGCAGCCCTTCCACCATGCACGCCATGATGGCCTCCGGTGCCGGGTACAGGCCGCGCGTTTGCTGCTTGATCATGGCGGGAGCCACCACCAGCATTTGGGCTACAGCCGGGCTGGAGGGCAGGCCGCCGGGCACCTTGTAGCCTTTGGCTTCCCAGGGGTGCTGGGCGCTGGGGTTGGCGGCAATCCAGGCCAGTGCCTTGGTGCGCATCTCGGTGGCGGCTGTGTCGCCCGGTGCGACCAGCTCATGCACCAGTCCCAGACTTTTTGCTTCCTTGGGCGAGAAAGTCTTGCCTTCCACCAAGTAGGGTTGTGCACCCATCAAACCGAGGTGGCGCGTCATCTTGGTGACGCCACTGGCGCCAGGCAACAAGCCCAGCGTCACTTCGGGCAAGCCGAACTGGGTTTTGCGATCGTCAACGGCAATGCGGTAGTGGCCGACCAGGGCCACTTCCCAGCCGCCGCCCAAGGCCGTGCCGTTGAGGCAGCTCACCACCGGTTTGCCCAAGGTCTCCAGGGTGCGGAAATTCTTCTTGACCAGCTCGATCTCGGTGAAGATGGCGCCCGCGTCGGACGGCCGCAGGCGCATCGCGCCCTTCAGGTCAGCCCCGGCAAAAAAAGTGGATTTGGCCGATGTCAGGATGATGCCTTTGATGGCGTCCTGGTCCTTCAGAACCTGCGCAACGAGGGCCGACATGTCTTGCTGCCATTGCAGGCACATGGTGTTGACGGGGGAATTGGGTTCGTTAAAGGTGATGGTGGCAACGCCGTCTTGTAATTCGTATTGGATGGTTTTCATGGTAATTTTGCTATTAAATAAGTAGCGTACTTCGCAATGAATACGGGGGCTACAGGCCGATTCTTTCTAAATTGTTGAGGACAGAGCTGGCTCGCTTCGCGTAGCTGCGGTCTGTCCCGCAAGATCTCACAATCTTTCCACAATCGTGGCAATCCCCATGCCGCCGCCCACGCACAGCGTGACCATGCCATAGCGCAGCTGGCGCCGTTGCAGCTCGTCAATCACGGTGCTGATGAGCATGGCGCCGGTGGCGCCCAGCGGGTGGCCCATGGCAATGGCGCCGCCATTGACGTTGACCTTGTCATGCGGCACCTTCATTTCTTTCATGAAGCGCATCACCACCGCAGCAAAGGCCTCGTTGATTTCAAACAGGTCAATTTGGTCAATCGTCAGACCGGCTTTGGCCAAGGCCTTGCGCGCGGCCGGCATCGGGCCGGTCAGCATGATGGTCGGGTCAGCGCCGCTCAGGGCGGCTGCCACAATGCGCGCACGGGGTGTGAAGCCGTGGGTTTTGCCAGCGGCCTCTGAGCCAATCAACACCGCTGCGGCGCCGTCCACAATGCCGCTTGAGTTGCCGGCGTGGTGCACATGGTGGATGCGCTCCACCTGCGGGTAGCGGGTGAGGGCGACTTGGTCGAAACCCATGCCGCCCATCTGCTCGAACGCGGGCTTGAGCGAGCCCAGGCCTTCGAGTGTGGTTTGTGGCTTGATGAACTCGTCTTGCGCCAGAATGACCTGGCCCAAAAAGTCTTTCACCGGCACCACTGAACGGTCAAAGTAGCCACTGGCACGCGCCTGGGTGGCGCGCTTTTGTGATTCCAATGCAAACGCATCCACGTCCTGGCGCGAAAAGCCTTCCAGCGTGGCAATCAAATCGGCGCCAATGCCCTGCGGCACAAACCCGGTGACCGAATTGGTTTCGGGGTCCATCGCCCAGGCGCCGCCGTCCGAGCCCAGCGCCACGCGGCTCATGCTCTCGACGCCACCAGCCACCACCAGTTCTTCCCAGCCTGAGCGCACTTTTTGCGCTGCCAGGTTCACCGCTTCCAGGCCCGAGGCGCAAAAACGGTTGATCTGCATACCGGCGCAGGTGAAGTCCCAACCGGCCTTGAGGGCTGCCACTTTGGCAATCACCGCACCCTGGTCGCCCACGGGCGACACCACGCCCATGACCACGTCATCCACCTTGGACGTGTCGAAGTCATTGCGGCGCTGCAAGTCGGTCAGCACACCGGCCAGCAGATTGACGGGCTTGACCTCGTACAGGCTGCCGTCTTTTTTGCCTTTGCCACGCGGCGTGCGGATGGCGTCATACACAAATGCTTCAGTCATGGGGTCTCCAATTGAAAATCAATTTCAAGAAAATGGGGTACTGCGGATTGTCGGAATGCAGTATATTGCTTTTCGCAAAGCGATTGCTTTGTATAAATAGTCTAATTCACGTTAACCAGGTGACGCCATGATCCAGAGAACCCTTTTTACGCCCGACCACGAAGCCTTTCGCGACAGCTTTCGCCGTTTCATCGACAAGGAGATTGCCCCCTTTCATGCGGACTGGGAGGAGCAGGGTTATGTGGATCGCGCGGTTTGGCGCAAGGCCGGTGAGAACGGTTTTTTATGCATGACCATGCCGGAAGAATACGGTGGCGCGGCAGCCGACAAGCTGTACTCGGTCGTGCAACTGGAAGAAATTGGGCGTGCCGGGTTCACAGGTATTGGCTACGGCTTGCATAGTGAAATCGTGGCCCCCTATGTGCTGCACTACGGCACGGAAGAACAAAAGAAAAGATACCTGCGCAAACTGGCGAGCGGAGAAATGATTGGCGCCATCGCCATGAGCGAGCCCGCCGCAGGCTCGGATCTGCAGGGCATCAAGGCCACTGCCATTCGGCAAAGTGACGGCAGCTATTTGCTCAACGGCAGCAAGACCTTCATCACCAACGGCTGGCACGCCGATCTGGTGATTGTGGTGGCCAAGACCAACCCGGCCGCAGGCGCCAAGGGCACCAGTTTGCTGCTGGTGGAGCGTGGCATGGCGGGCTTTTCAGTGGGCAAGCGCTTGAAAAAAATGGGCATGAAAGCGCAGGACACGTCCGAGCTCTTCTTTGACAACGTGCGTGTCCCGGCCGACAACCTGCTGGGTGGCCCGGCGCACGAAAACCGGGGCTTTATTTGCCTGATGGAGCAGTTGCCGTGGGAGCGCCTGCAAATCGCCATCGGCGCCATTGCAGCGTCCCAGGCCGCCATTCACTGGACCGTGGACTACGTCAAGGAGCGCAAAGTGTTCGGCCAGCCGGTGGCGGCCTTCCAGAACACGCGTTTTACCCTGGCGGAATTGCAGACCGAGGTCCAGATCGCGCAGGTGTTCATCGATAAATGCACCGAACTCCTGATGACGAATACGCTGGACACCGCCACGGCCAGCATGGCCAAGTACTGGTGCAGCGATTTGCAGTGCAAAGTGATGGACGAGTGCGTTCAGCTGTTTGGCGGCTATGGCTACATGTGGGAATACCCGATCACGCGCGCCTACGTCGACGCGCGTCCGCAACGCATCTACGGCGGCACCAACGAGATCATGAAAGAGGTGATTACGCGGGCGATGGGGCTGGGTGGCAAATAGGCCGCATCGGGTGATAGAAGTCAGACGCGAGCTAAGGGGACACCTTGCGGCGACGCAAGAGGGCCAGACCGGACAGACCCAAGCCCAATAAGGCCAGTGAGCCCGGTTCGGGAATGACATTGCCGTTGCCATTGGTCAGGACACTCACGCGCAGGTTGTCCATGGCCCATGATTCGTCGGCAAGATCCTGGTTGCCTGGACCAAAAATAAAGAACTCGATGGTTGCGGAAGACGCGGAGTGTGCAAAGTTGGAAAAGAGCGGGTCGGCGCCGAGGTTGTAGGCGCTGTCTGTGTAGAACGAGCCGGGCCCGCTGAAGCCGAGGTCAACGTGACGCGCCAGCTCAACGCCAGCGGGAGGAACGTAGCTCTGGATCTGCGATGGCAGCGCGTTGGCAAATGATTCGCTGAACAGGGTTGTGCCGTCAAACACGATTTTGAAAAAATCTCCGGCCGGGAAAGTACCGGTGCCATCGAGTGAGTCAATCGCTGCAAACAGGAACTCCAGGCTGATCGTGTTGTGCGAGGGCAGGTTGTTCAACTGCAGTGTCACCGTGTTACCCGTTGCGCTGCGCAGAAAATTTCCACCAAATTGATTCCCTGTCGGACCTAATCCGGCATAACCCTGTACACCCGTCAGCGTTGCCGTGCCCGGTGAAATTTCGGCTGGAAGCACCCCATTGAAATCCGTTTGAAAAACGACAGTGGGCGCTGCGATGGTGGCCGTGACACTGGCCGTCAATAAAAGCGCAGCGGCGAGGGCGGGGAGTTTCGACATGGGGAATCCTTTGAAGGGATCGGGTGAACTTCAATCTGGCGTGACACAAGCCGTAGTCAGAGCGTAGTAATGACTTGAGGCATCGCGACACCAGCGCATCGGGAACCATATGCATAACTCATGCCAAAAAATCAGATAGAAGTAATCCCTATTTGTTTCAATGGGTTAACTGTCTCTTGGGGAAGGCTTGGCTCGGCACTTCGCTTGTTTTGAGCGGATACTGTAAAAATTATCGACAGTATTCTCTTGGGGAATTAGCGTGACCCTTATGCCGACACTTCTCCGCATCCAGGTGGCACGAGCGCGCCGCGTTTAGATGGCGGACGTGTGGGTGGGCGATGTGCTCAGGTTTCCCCACTGCGAACTACGGGTAACGCAGCCGCGCGAACCTTGCTACAAGTTCAACGCCGTCATGGGCTTCAGTGGCGCCGCCAAGGCCATGGCACAAAATGGTTGCTGCGGGTTTTATCTGGCGGTGGACCCGCCGGGGCACTTGCTTGCCGGCGAGGCCTTCGACTTGCGGCCTGGTCCGCACCACTGGCGTATCACAGAAATGTTCGATGCCAAGATGTTCAAGCATCTGCGCTGAAACGATTCGGAATTGAATGTGGCGAGCATCCGCATCGTCGGTTCATAAATTCCCATCACTCATGATATGGGTCAAAAAGCGCGAAGCAGGCAGTCCGGGGATCAAGCCTGCAGGAGATACATTTGGTTTCTCTTCTGTTGCCGTAACTATTTCGGAAATCTCAACAATGAATAACATCGCCGGCTGGTGGAGCAAAATTGGTCTGCAACGGAAGTTGCAGCTTCTCATACAGGGATTTTTGATTGTTGTTCTTGTCGGTGCACAGCAATGGCTGTCGAACCAGTTCGAGCAGCGAGCCCTGCGAGCCGCCGAAGATCGGACGGTCGCGGTGGCAGATGGCGTCATCAATGGCTTGAACACATTGATGGTCACCAAGTTGGGTGACAAGGATGTCATCAGCGACCCCGTGAGCCGAGCCCTTTTCATCCAGAAGATGGGTGTTTCCGAGAATCTCAAGGAACTCCGGGTTGTCCGTGGCAAAGGAACCAATGACGAGTTCGGTGTCGGCCTTCCCCAGGAGCTGCCCGTCGACGACATGGACCGCAGCGTCCTCGCCAGTGGGAAAACACAGTTCAAGATGATCGCCACTGGCGACGGCGAAGCGTCACTCAGAGCGGTGCTTCCGTTCATTGCAATGAAAGAATTCCGTTCCAGCAAATGCCTTGGATGCCACGGTGTGGATGAGGGTTCCGTCCTCGGGGTGGCCAGCGTCACCATCGACGTGAAAGACGATTTGGCCGCCATCAAGCTGTTCAACACCTGGATTTGGATCGGTCAGGCCGTGGTGCAGATCGTCCTGTTTTTTGTGATTGGCACCATTGTCCGGCGCTTGCTCAATCAACTCGGCGCCGAGCCAGGTGAGGCTGCCAGCCTGGCGCAGAGTGTGGCCCATGGCGATCTCAGCCAGTCGATTGGCTTGAAGACGGGCGATACCCATAGCATGATGGCCCAATTCAGAATCATGCAGGAAAGCCTGTCCGAGGTCGTGGGTAGCGTGCGTCAGGGCGCCGAAAGCGTGGCCACGGCCAGTGTCCAGATTGCCCAGGGTAACCACGATCTTTCTGCCCGCACCGAAAGCCAGGCCAGTGTGCTCGAAGAAACCGCCGCCTCCATGGAACAGCTGGGCTCGCAAGTAAAACAAAATGCCGACAGCGCACGCCAGGCGAATCAACTTGCCCTCAACGCGAGTACGGTGGCGGTCAAAGGTGGCGAAGTTGTAGGCCAGGTGGTGGAAACGATGAAAGGCATCAACGACGCATCGCACAAAATCTCCGACATCATCAGTGTGATCGACGGCATCGCTTTCCAGACCAACATCCTGGCGCTTAACGCAGCGGTAGAAGCGGCGCGTGCCGGTGAGCAAGGCCGTGGTTTTGCGGTGGTCGCCACGGAAGTGCGTTCCCTGGCCGGACGCTCGGCCGAGGCGGCCAAAGAAATCAAGTCGTTGATCAACGCCAGCGTGGAGCGTGTGGAGCAGGGCACAGTGCTGGTGGATCAGGCCGGCAGCACCATGCAGGAGGTCGTGAGCAGCATCAAACGCGTCACCGATATCATGGGCGAAATCAGTACCGCCAGTGCTGAACAAAGTATTGGGGTTGCGCAAGTGGGGGAGGCCATCTCGCAGATGGACCAGGTCACACAGCAGAACGCGTCGCTGGTGGAGGAGATGGCCGCAGCCGCCGACAGCCTGAAATCTCAGGCACAAGAGCTGGTGCAAACGGTGTCGGTGTTCAAGCTTTCTCATCGGGGATAGCCTCCTTTGCGATCCGACCTGGCGTTGGATGACAGCGCTTCAGGGTTCGCATTGAATCCAATCAGTCGGCTGCGACTTTCGACAGCATCAGGCTGGAATATGCTATGCAATTAGTAGCTTAATACGCTTATTGTACGGGGGCTACAGCTCAATTCGATTTGAAAAAAAGTGCCTCGATCCGGGCATCTCTGTCCAGCCACATCCGCTGCCTCCGGGCGAACGCCATGCGCAAGTCTCAGGTGGGCTGGGGTATGATATTCAAGAGATCACGCCATTCAAGCGCGACGGAATCATTTGAGGAGACAACATGAATTTCAAGAAAATCGCGATCGGCATGGTCATGCTGGCCGCTTGCCTTACTACGTCCGCTTTTGCACAGTCGATCGAGAAATCAAAGGTCTCGATCGCGGTCGGCGGGAAAAATCTTTTCTACTATCTGCCGCTGACCATCGCTGAGCAACTCGGCTATTTCAAGGACGAAGGTCTGGAGGTCGAGATCAGCGATTTCGCCGGCGGTTCGAAAGCTCTGCAGGCGCTCATCGGTGGCAGCGCTGATGTCGTCTCAGGCGCCTTCGAGCATACGATCAACATGCAGGCCAAGGGCCAGATGATCACGGCTTTCGTGTTGCAGGGCCGGGCGCCGCAGATCGTGTTCGGCGTCTCGAACAAGACCCTGCCGAACTACAAAAGCATCGCCGACTTGAAAGGCAAGAAGATCGGCGTCTCCGCACCCGGTTCGTCAACCAACATCATGGCCAATTTCGTCCTGTCCAAGGGCGGCCTGAAGCCGACTGATGTGTCCTTCATCGGTGTGGGTACCTCTGCCGGCGCTTTGTCGGCACTGCGTTCCGGGCAAATCGATGCGATCTCGAACCTGGACCCGGTGATCACCATGCTGCAGCAGAAAAACGAGATCAGGGTGATTGCCGATACCCGCAAGCTCTCCGACACCAATGCCTTCTTCGGCGGACCGATGCCAGCCGGTACCCTGTACGCGACGGAGGCTTTCGTCAAGAAATATCCGAACACGACCCAGGCGCTCACAAATGCCATGGTCCGAGCCCTCAAATGGCTGCAAACCGCAGGACCGTCGGATATCGTCAAGGTGGTGCCGGAAAGTTTTCTGCTCGGTGACCGCGCTCTTTATCTTGATGCCTTCATGAACATACGCGGCGCACTCTCACCGGATGGCAGCTTCCCTGATGCAGGCGCTGCAACGGCCTTGCGCACGCTCACTGCGTTTGAGCCCGAGCTGGCGAACAAGAAAATCGACCTGTCAAAGACCTTCACGAACGAGTTCGTCAAAAAAGCCAACGCGAAATATCGATGACACCAGCGCTTTTGCTTGACCAGATCAGTTGCACCTTCGTCTCGAAGGAGGATCGTAGTCAGCGTTATACCGCGGTGAGCGACACCCGAATCGCGATAGCGCCCGGTGAATTCGTCTCGGTGGTCGGGCCGACGGGTTGCGGAAAATCGACGCTGCTGAATGTTGCCGCCGGGCTTCTGCAACCCTCGTCCGGCAGTGTGCAAATATTCGGTGAACCGCTGAGCGGCATCAACCGGCGAGCCGGCTACATGTTCCAGTCGGATGCCCTGATGCCTTGGCGCAGCGCACTGCAAAACGTGATCGCCGGCCTGCAATTTCGCAAGATGGAAGAAGCAGCGGCAGTCGAGCTGGGTGAAGCGTGGCTGGCGCGTGTGGGCTTGCATGGCTTCGGCGATCGCTACCCTCATCAGCTTTCTGGTGGCATGCGTAAACGGGTCGCATTGGCGCAAACCTTGATACTCGATCCCGACATCATCCTGATGGACGAGCCATTTTCTGCGCTTGATATCCAGACCCGGCAACTGATGGAAAACGAAGTGCTCGAACTCTGGAGTGCGAAGAAAAAAGCGGTTCTTTTCATTACCCATGACCTTGATGAGGCGATCAGCATGTCCGACCGTGTGATCGTCCTGTCTGCCGGACCGGCGACCCATCCGATCGGTGACTTCACCATTGATTTGCCGCGCCCGCGTGATGTGGCCGAGGTGCGCAGCAATCCCCGCTTCGTGGAATTGCATACCCAGATTTGGGACGTGCTGCGGGAAGAAGTCCTGCGTGGCTATGCCCAGCAAAAGAGGCGGGCCTGACCATGTGGCGACGAATTCGACCCACTTCGGGCAACGTTCGCATTTGGCAGGTGCTGGTCTTGTTGCTGTTTTTTCTGCTGTGGCACTGGATCTCGCGCGATATTCAGGTGGCCTTCTTCTTCGGCGAGCCTTTGATTGTCCTGGGGCGCGTGTGGGCCTGGTTTACCTCCGGCAGCGGCAATCTCGAAGTCGGATTGGGTGATTCGACCTGGTTCACCCTGCATTTTCCCGGCGAGATCTATTCCCATCTTCTCATTACCTTGACGGAGACCTTGCTGGCCTTCGGCATTGGTACTGTGATGGGCTTGGGGGTCGGCCTGTGGCTGGCCTTGTCGCCGCTGACCTCCGCTATTTTGGATCCCTACATCAAGGCAGCCAACTCCATGCCGCGCGTGATTCTGGCGCCTATCTTCGGGATGTGGTTTGGCCTGGGGATCTGGTCCAAGGTGGCGCTCGCGATCACACTGGTGTTTTTTATCGTGTTCTTTAACGTCTACCAGGGTGTCAAGGAAGTCAGTCCGGTCGTGCTGGCGAATGCCCGCATGTTGGGCGCCAATGCGCGTCAACTGCTGCGCAGCGTTTACCTGCCGTCGGCTACGTCGTGGGTCTTTTCCAGCCTGCATACGTCGGTCGGCTTGGCGTTCGTCGGTGCCATCGTTGGCGAGTACATGGGTTCGGCGCGCGGCGTCGGTTACCTGATCCTGCAGGCAGAAGGCACATTCGATATCAACACCGTGTTTGCCGGCATATTGGTCCTGACCCTGTTTGCGCTGGTGCTGGATGGCGCAGTCGGCTTGGTGGAAAAGCGTCTGATGAAGTGGCAGCCGAAGTCGGGTGAAACGGAAAAGCTCTAAGTGCTTGGTGGCTATTGCCCTCGTCCCCGCTGCCAAATAGCGGTGGACTCGATCTGGAAGGCGTCGCGCGTCGCGACTTCGTTGCCGTAAATCCGGGTTACGAAATCACTCTTTGGGGTCCAGCGGCCACAATGCCCTTGTCTTTCAGCGCCTGAATTTGCGCCGGCGTGAGACCGATCTCGCGCAGCACGGCATCGCTGTCCTGCCCCACTTGAAGCGGCGCGTGACGTCCATGACTGCCGGGTGTGCGCGAGAGCTTGGGGCAGATGCCGGGCACGGCCAGCGTGCTGCCATCATCCAGCCGTATTTCCTCGATCATGCCGCGTGCCCGGTAATGTGGGTCGCGTGCGATGTCGGCCACGGTGTAGATACGCCCGGCCGGCACGCCGGCGGCGTCGAGCGCTGCCAGCACCTCGTCGACGGTGTGTTGCTGCGCCCATTCACCAATCGCCGCATCAAGCTCGCCCACCCGGGCCACGCGGCCGATATTGTCTGCAAACGCCGGATCATGGCCCAAGTCGTCACGGCCAATGATCTTCATCAGACGTCTGAAAATGCTGTCGCCGTTGCCGGCGATCAAGGCGTAGCCACCGTCCCGGCAGGGATAGGCGTTGCTCGGTGCGATGCCGGGCAGCGCGCTGCCGCCAGGGCCGCGGACTTCGCCAAAGGCGCTGTACTCGGGCAGCAGGCTTTCCATGCAGTTGAATACCGCCTCGTACAGCGCCACATCAATCACCTGGCCTTGGCCCGAGCGCTGGCGTTCCTGCAAAGCCAGCAAGATGCCGATCACGCCGTGCAGCGCCGCCAGCGTGTCACCGATGCTCACGCCAACCCGCACCGGGACCCGTCCCGGCTCGGCCGTCAGGTGGCGCAGCCCGCCCATGGCCTCGGCCACCACGCCAAAGCCCGGCTTGTCGCGGTACGGGCCGCTCTGGCCGTAACCACTGATCCGCAGCATGATCAGGCGCGGATTGAGTGCCAGCAGTTCGTCGGGCCCCAAGCCCCAGGACTCCATCGCGCCAGGCCGGAAATTTTCAATCAATACATCGGCCTCCCGGACCAACTTGCGCACGATGTCTTGTGCCTGAGTTTGCCGGAGGTCCAGCGCCAGCGAACGCTTGCTGCGCGATTGCACTTGCCACCAGACCGAGGTACCGTTCTTGAGCAGACGCCACTTGCGCAAGGGGTCACCCGCGCCCGGAGGCTCGATCTTGACGACGTCGGCGCCAAAGTCCGCCAGCGTTTTTGCTGCAAAAGGGCCCGCAATGAGCTGTCCCAGTTCGATGACCTTGAGGCCCTGGAGTACTGCCGTGTAAGTCATGTGTGTCGGTTGTGAATCAGCCTGTTGAAACATGCTGGATTATGGAGGGCCTACACGCTGATTTGACCTGGAAATGAGCGCCTCAATCTGTGCATCCTTGTCGGCCCACATCTGCTGCGCCCATTGCTGGTACGCCTCGCGCACGGCCGGGTCACCGGCGTAATCCCCTTGCACCAGGTGTTGGGGAATTGGCAAGGAACGTACCCGAACAATGACGCGTTTAAGCTTGCCGGTTAGAAATTGCCAGAAAGCGGGGGCACCGTCCGGGTAAACAATGGTCACATCCAGAATGGCTTGAAACTTGTCACCCATGGCGTTCAGGGCCAGCGCCATGCCGCCGACCTTCGGTTTGAGCAGATGCTTGTAGGGTGACTGTTGCCGCTGGTGTTTGGCCGGTGTGAAGCGCGTGCCTTCCAGAAAATTCATCACGCTGGTGGGAATCAGGGCAAATTTCTCGCAGGCCTTGCGAGTGGTGGCCTGGTCTTTGCCACGCATCTCGGGATGTTTTTTCAGGAACTCCTCACTGTGACGGCGCATGAACGGGAACTCCAGCGCCCACCACGCCAGCCCCATCACCGGCACCCAGATCAGTTGCTGTTTGAGAAAAAACTTGAGCAGCGGGATGCGCCGGTTAAACAAGTGCTGCAACACCAGAATGTCGACCCAGGACTGGTGGTTGCAGTTGACCAGGTACCAGCTACGGTAGTTGAGACCCTCAACACCCTGCACATCCCAACTGGTGCGTTGGGTCAGCCGCATCCAGCCGCTGTTGCCGGCAATCCAGGTTTCGGCGATGTGCAAAAGAAGCGGGTCGATCAACAAACGCACGGCTTTGATCGGGAGGAGCAGCTTCACACAAGAAAAAAGCAGCAGGACTGGGACCCAGAACAGCGCGTTGAGCGCCAGCAACAGGCTGGCGATCAGGCCCACCAAGGGTGCGGGTAAGAAATTAAGCATCAGTTGCTTTCAAGCAAGACATAGCTTGACGATAGCTCATTTTGGGTGCCTTCGGAACGTGGGTGTTTCTGCTGAACGCCCGGCTCGAATGACAGTGAAAGTGCCGTGCGTGTGTTTTCGAGGATGATGACGACATGAATGAATCAACAATTGCCACAAATCCTGCCAGCGCCGTCGCCGCACCGCTGCAAGTTGCCTTGATTGGTTATGGTAACGCGGGCCGAATTTTTCATGCGCCGTTGATCTCGGGTGTACCGGGTTTGCATTTGGCCTGCATCTGCTCCAACAAGCCCGAGGCCGTGCACGCTGACTGGCCACTGGTGCGCGTGGTGGCGACACCCGAGGCGGTGTTTGCTGATCCCGGCATTGACGTGGTCGTGGTTGCCACCCCCAACGCCAGCCACCATGCCCTGGCCAAAGCCGCCTTGCAGGCGGGCAAGCATGTGGTGGTGGACAAACCCTGCTGCGTCACGCTGGCCGAGACAGATGATTTGCTGGCCACCGCCCAAGCCGAAAACCGGATGTTGACCGTGTTTCAGAATCGCCGCTTTGACTCTGATTTTCTGGCGCTGCAACAAGTACTGGCCAGCGGCCAACTGGGACGAGTGGTGCAAGTGGAGTCGCACTTTGACCGCTATCGCCCCACTGTGCCAGCGCGCTGGCGCGAGCAAAGTCTGCCCGGCTCGGGTCTGTGGTTTGACCTCGGGCCGCATCTGGTGGATCAGGCGCTGGCCTTGTGGGGCGTGCCTGATGCGCTGTGCTTGGACCTGGCTTGCCTGCGCGATGGTGCCCAAGTGAACGACTGGTTTCATGCCGTCTTGCACTACGACACGCGCCACGGTGGTTTGCGCGTGATTTTGCACGCCAGCACGCTGGTCGCTGAATTGGGCCCACGCTGGGCGGTGCACGGCACTCAGGGCAGTTTCACCAAATTTGGGCTGGATACTCAAGAAGACGCACTTAAGGCCGGGCGTCACCCGCAAATGGACGCGCTGCACGATTGGGGGCAAGACCCGCAGGCGGGCGAAGTCTTGCGGTTTGACATGATCGCCGGGGTGGCATCTCCGGTCTCGGTGCGTCGTGCAGCACCCAACCCGTGCGGCAACTACCTGGCCTATTACGCGCAGTTGCGCGACCACCTGTGCGGCTTGACCCCCGAGCCACCGGTGACCGCCCGAGACGTGCGCGCCGTCATGCAGCTGCTTACCTTGGGTGAGCAAAGCGCGGCGCAAGGGCGGGTTGTCGCGGTGCCGGTTTGAAGTTGACGCGCCCGTTGCTGCACTTGAGCCGGACGGCGAGCGAAGAAATCTCAAAAATCGCCATAACTTGCCATCGCGGATGAAGTGGAACTTGATTCTGATCACTTTGAGGCCATGAAGGCGATGTCATAATGAATTTGCCGCTTATTCAGATATGGTAAATGCGTTCAATAAGTCTCAGGGTCAAAATCAGCCTGTATCTGTTCATCGTTCTTTCAGCGGTGGCGGTCCTGTTCACACTGGTTTTCGTTGAACACCGGGAGGAAGAACTGCAGAGTGAGATTTCCCGGCATGTCACACAAATTTCCGACGTGATTATCGCGAGTACCCGTAGTTCGATGTTGGTGAACGAGCGTGACATTGCTGGCAAGATCATTGAGGACATTGGCAAGCAAAAAGGCATTGAACGTGTCCGGGTGATCGATAAAGATGGCACGATCATTCATTCAAACCGGACATCAGAGGTTGGCTATTCGGTCGAACAACAGGACGAACCTTGTGTTCAATGCCATAAGACCAGTACACCACTGGAGCAAGTCTCAGACGACAAGCGGTGGAAAGTCATTGAGATGCCGGGGGGGCACCGAGTTCTCGGTACCATGCAAGCAATACGCAACGAGCCTTCGTGTTCATCTGCGTCCTGCCACGAACATTCTGCCAGTCAGTCGGTGCTTGGCATAGTGGATGTTGCCTATTCTCTCGATGAGATCGACCAGTCGAGAAAGACGCATACCATTCACATGATTGGCATGGCAGCTGGGTTCATTCTTATTTTCGCTGTCAGCATCGGCGTTTTGCTGCAGCGCTTTATCTATGTGCCTTTGAAAGACATGGATTCCGGCGCCAAGCAGATCGCCGCTGGCCGCCTTGATCAGAATATTCCGGTGCGCAGCGATGACGAATTCGGCCGCGTCGCGGCATCTTTTAATCATATGACTGAAGCACTGAAAGCATCAAGGTCAGAGATGCAGGACATGTTGCATACCCTGGAATCCAAAGTCACAGAACGAACCCGGGAACTGCTGGCTGCCAAGGCCGAGGTTGCGCAGGGGGAAAAGCTGGCCTCTATCGGTGTGCTGGCGTCTGGCATTGCTCATGAATTGAATAATCCGCTCACCGGCGTGCTGACCTTTACCTCCCTGATGCGCAAAAAAGCGGCCGATGGCAGTGAGGATGCTGCGGACTTGGACCTGGTGATCCGCGAGACCAAACGGTGTGCCAGCATCATCAGGCGGCTTCTCGATTTCGCAAGGGAAAAAGTGCCGGTGAAGGGGTTTTTCAACCTGAATCTGGTGATTGAAGACACCGTGCGTTTTGTTGAACGGCCAGCATCCTTGCAGCAGATCGAGATCACAACTGCTCTTGATCCTGCGTTACCCCAGGTATGGGGTGACGCCGATCTGATCAAGCAGGTTATCTTGAATTTGCTTGTCAATGCCCAGCAAGCCATCGAGGGCAAGGGCAACATTAAGGTCGCAAGTCGCCTCTATCCCGGCATGGCCTCTGACAAACCTGGCGTTGATACCCTTCCGATGGTTGAAATAAGCGTGACGGACACCGGTTGCGGTATTCCGCCAGCCAACCTGGAGCGTATTTTCGATCCATTTTTTACCTCGAAAGAGGTGGGCAAGGGAACGGGGCTGGGCTTGTCCGTCAGTTATGGCATTGTCAAAGCCCATGGAGGCAAGATCAATGTCGAGAGCGTGGTTGGAGAAGGAACTACTTTTTACGTCCTTCTGCCTATAACGTCTCCTTTTGATGAAACCGAATCCCAGGCCGCGGAGATTACCCCATGAGTGCCAGAATATTAGTTGTTGACGACGAAGAGATTGTTATAAGAAGTTGCGTGCGCATACTCAACGATGACCTGTATACCGTGGACTCTGCCCCGGGCGGCTTTGAGGCCTTGAAAAAAGTCGATGAGACAGCCTACGATATTCTCATTCTCGACGTCATGATGCCCAAGATGGACGGTCTTGAGGTCTTGCAACACGTGAAGGAAAGGCATCCGGAGATCGACGTCATCATGATGACCGGGTTGTCCGAGATTCAAACGGCTGTCAAGGCCATGAAGCTGGGTGCATTTGACTACCTGTCAAAGCCCTTCGATCCAGATGAACTCAAGCTTGTTGTCAATCGCGCCCTGGAGCGGCGGCAACTGATGCAAGAGAATCGCAAGCTCAAGACCGAAGTCAGCTCAAAATATCGTTTTGAGAACATCATCGGCTCGAGTCCGCCGATGCAGGCAGTCTTTGGCCTGATCGCCAAGTGTGCGCCGACAAACAGCACCGTGCTGATCACCGGAGAAAGTGGCACCGGCAAGGAAATGATTGCGCGCGCTATTCATTACAACAGCTTGCGCAAGGATCAGCCATTTGTCACCGTTGACTGCAACACGCTGAGTGAGAACCTCCTGGAGAGTGAATTGTTCGGGCACACCAAGGGATCCTTTACCGGGGCCGTGGCCAACAAACGCGGCATGTTCGATGTCGCCAACAATGGCACACTGTTCCTCGACGAATTCGGCAATATCCCGCTGTCAACCCAAGCCAAATTGTTGCGGGTGATTCAGGAGCGTGAGTTCAGGCCGGTTGGCACGACCACCAACCAGAAGACCAATGTCCGGCTCATTACCGCGACCAACAAGGATCTCAAGGCGATGGTGGCTGAAGGAACGTTCCGTGAGGATCTTTACTACCGCATCAACGTCTTCCCAATTCACTCGCCAGCCTTGCGCGAGCGCCGTGACGATATCCCCGCGCTGGCCTTTCACTTCCTGAAGATTTTTTGCAGTGAACTGGGAAAGCCCGTGTCAGAGATTTCGGAAGGAGCGATGAGTCTGCTGATGAACTATGGCTGGCCAGGTAATGTGCGCGAACTTGAAAACACCATGCAGCGGGCAGTGATCCTGTCGTCTGACGGCATCATCCGTCAGGCGCATCTGGCTAGCATAATTGACAATTCTCCCCGGCTCGATCTTGACGTGCCTCGTACCAGCGATGAACTCAAGAGAATTAAAAAAATCGCCAGAGAAAAATCGGTTGAGGAAGTTGAGAAGCTGTTCGTCCAGGAAACACTAAAAAGAAACGCGTCGAACGTGACCCGCAGTGCTGAAGAAACCGGTATGCAGCGCACCAATTTTCAGGCCTTGATGAAGAAGTACAACATTCGGGTCCGGGATACCGAATACGACGACGGCGAACCCGAACCCATTTGATTTGATGCGCCGAGGTGAGGCGCGCAAGGCCTGACTGTCGGTCCTCAGGAAGAGGTGCCGTGTTTCGGTTCTTCTTCAATTTCCTCGTAACCGGTGATCATGGCTTTGAAGTGTGCCGACGGCGTGTGGCCAAGGCTCGCCAAATAGACATGCACAATGATAAATCCGCTAAACAGGATGAATAACAGAACGTGCACGGTATCGACTACCCGCACGCCACCAAACATCTCCACCATGGCAGAAAATCGCGACACATCCCAAAGCAGCACGCCGGTAAAAAACTGCAGGGGTACGAGCAACATCATGATGATCTGGTACATCATGCTCTGCAAAGCATTGAATTTTCGATAGGCGCTAGGGTGATGTGGATTGGGGTCACCCTTGAAGATGCCGTAACCATAGAACTGCATTTGCCGGAAGCTGGCGCGAAAATACTTCATCGGACTTAACTCGGGGTGATAGACCTTGATCTTGTCTGTGAAAAGATAAAAGCCTAGCCACACAAAGAAATTGGCGATCAGCACAAAGCCAATCCAGTTGTGAGCGACCACCGCCGTTCTGAATGACACCAGCTGGATCAAGTCGAGGTACCGGATCTGGAGGCCGGTGGCAATCAACAGGACGAAACCGAAGGCATTGGTCCAGTGCCAGATCCTGACCGGTAGCGGATTGATATAAAGCTTTTGCATGGTTAACTCCTGCTATTTTTTGAGGCGTCATCATCGGTGCGACGATGGTGGGTTGAATCTTGACCATCGGTCTCAGATCGTGCGGCAATCCTCTCGGCTGCCAGTTTCTCCCGCACGCTTTTGAATAGTCGCTTGATGGTCATGTGCCCAATCGGCACACTGACAGCGCCCAGCATGACCATGATCAGCAAAGTGTCCAACAACTTGATCCGCGTGCTGCCGATAGCGTAGAAACCACGCACGGACTCGGTGGCCAGCAATGAGGTCAATACCTCTTGCTGGACCACATGGCGAATCGGTCGACCGTCTGGTCCGGCGATCGTCAGTGTGACGCTCTGAAAAGGTTCCGCCCCTTTTTGATGGCAGGTCTTGCAGTCTCTGATGGCCTTTGATTTCTCGCTCAGCTGATGTGCATCAACACCCGATAGCACCTCCAGGCGGCCGCGTAAGACTGTTTTCCCTTCACCGCCGTCCTGGTTGAATTCCTTCAGCAAGCTCCATAGGGCCCGCTCATTCAAACCCAGATCCTTGGTGTCAGCAGCCTGCGTCCGTTTCTCAAACTGCGGCACCCCTGCTTTTTCAGAGATTTGCTTCATGGCAACATTGTCATAAAGCCTGAGATTTACCCTGCGCTGCGCAGTCGGTGCATGACAAACCGGGCACGAGATCGCCTCAAAGTGGCGCGAGGCATTGGGCAACCAGTCTTTATGCTGGTCGACTGCATTTTCATGGCAGGAAAGACAGGCGTCCTTGACACCGCTGCCCAAGGACGCCGCCTGGACATTGTGGGCTTTGTGGCAATCGGCACAAAGAGGGGCAGTTTTGCCATTGGCAATGCGCGCCAGTCCATGCACGTCCTTGGCATAGGCCTTAAAGATATTCTCGTGGCAGTTCGCACAGGGAGTTGCTGTGATCGGCTCGACGGTCTTTGTGGAGCGAACCGTATGCGGATTGTGGCAATCCGAACAAAGCGGCGCCTCTTTGCTGCCATCTTTGATCAGTGCCGCGTGGACACTGTCTTCATACTGCGTGAAGTTCTTTTTGTGGCACGCCCGGCAAGACTCGCGCATGCTGAGGGTGAAGTCCCGCTTGCTCTTGATGGGTGTTATTTTTTTGCCGTGAGTCTTGGCATCAATGTCCGAGTGGCAGTCCTCGCAACTGGTTTCCTTATGCATCGACTCGACATAGGCTTTGGTGGAAATGGCAAGGGAAAGAATTTCTCCGTTTTCAAGCTTCTTCCCCGGCTCAACTTTGTCATGACAACTCAAGCATGCCAGTTCCTCTTTGGCCAATTCACTTCCTTCGGCGCGAGCCTGCGGCCCAGCAAAAGAAAGCACTACCCCGAACAGGCCAAGCAAGATCAAACTCTTTGCGTGTGACAGCAGATGCCTATTGGTCAATGTGCACAGTGCATTCATGGGAATTTTCCTCTTTTTTTTGAAGTCTATCGCCTGCAACTATCGGCGCAGACGGTCTTCCTTGGTGGTGTTCACTTTACTCCGGACGGGACTTCTTCATCAAGGCCTGCGCTCCCATCCAGACCAGCATGCCGGTGCCAACGAGTGGAAGCATGACTGCATAGGCCAAGCCGATGAACGGCGCCGCCAGAAACAGGGCGATGTTCCTGAAGTTGCTCTTTTCCTCCAGCACTTCGATCTGCGACTGTTCGACCGGGCTCGCTTGCAGCGTTGGAACGACGGTCAGCGCGGGTTGGAGCAGCGCATGTGCGGCGCTTTCTTCAATCATCTCCGGTGACAGCGGCTTGCGCATGAAGTCCGACACGCCCGCTGCCTTGGCTCTCACCTCGTTTTCAGCGGTGCCGTAGCCGGTGATGATGACCACGGGTGTCCAGGGCCGACTGGCCTTGACGTGTTCGGCCAACTCGACGCCGTCCATGCCGGGCATCTTGATGTCCGTGAAAACAAGGTCGTACTCTTGCTCGTGCAGTTTTTCCAGCGCTTCGGCGGCATTCTCGGCGGTGATGACCACATATCCTTTGTCCTGAGAAAGCACCCGGTTGAAGCTCTTGCCAACCACAGGATCGTCATCCACAACCAAAATTTTACGCAGTGCACTCATGATATTTCTCCTTTGAAAAACTGGCCTGGACAGCGAAATTGCTACCAGCCCTGAACTTGAATCCTTGCCTTACTGATCTCTACCGCATTGCCGCACATTGCGCAGGCTGGTCGCAACGCAAGGCCCATCTTTTATGCAACATGGCGCCATTGGCAGCGTTGATGACATCGTCCGGACCAACCGGCTTGGCGAGATAGCCATAGGCGCCCAGCGTTACCGCAGCCTTGGCAGATTCAACGGCTGGATACCCCGTGATGATGATCACCTCACTCTCGGGCCATTTTTGTTTGATGGTCTTGAGAACAGTCATGCCATCCATTCCAGGCATACGCAAATCGAGCAAAACAACATCGAATGGCTGTTGGCTCATCATCTGCAATGCATCTTTGCCGTCTGCTACAACGTCCACTTTGCAGTGTTGTCCTGACAAGGTTCTGAGATAACTGAGCCGCACGACTTCTTCGTCGTCCACCACCAGAATTTTGGTTTTTGCAATCATTTCGACCACCTCTCAGTTCTTGCTTCCTTCCACGAAGCAAATCCTGTGCCAGGTTGGTTCTAATTGATATTTATGTTTAATATCAACAAGTTGGGTTTGCATGCACGTGCTGGAGCGGAAGCTTAAAAGCGCCCTGCCGGCACTCCCAAGTACAAATTCGATATACCTTTGAAGAGGAAAAAAATAACAAATGCGCACTGAATCAACAAGATGCGACGTTTAAGTCGCAATATTTATTTTGTACAGCCATAAGAAATTCGACCCTCTCAGGCCGTTTGGCGGGTGGGTCGGCCCGTGGTCAGGGCCGCATCGGGGGCCGAATTCGGTTTTGTAGCTACCGGCTTGACCCAGATCAGAATCGGTTCATATTCTGCGCAAGTGCGCCATGAATCAGCGCAAGATAACAACGTTTCTGTCTATCAGATTGGTTTGACTTACAGACTTTTTACGGGTCAGGTTATGTGTGGACCGTGCAGCGGATTCCGTTTTTGTCAGGGCGGGTCCGGTGAGGTGGAGTTACCCCGACGGACAGATTCTTGACGATTCCAATAGCAATAATCTTCCGTGAACTGACGTGAGCGGAATTACATGGAAAACATCGCAATGAAACTTTCGATTCCCCAAAAACTAGTTACCCTTTCGGTCCTGGGCGTCGCGGCAGCAGCATTTTCCGGCGCGTCCTACGCCGCAGTCGATGCCGATGCGGCCGTGGCATTGGCCAAGAAAAGTGATTGTCTGAAATGCCACGCCATAGACAAGGACAAGAAAGCGTCCTCTTTCAAGAAGATTGCCGAGAAATGGAAAGGCAAGCCTGACGCCGAAGCCAAGTTGACCGACGCCCTGACCAAGGCGCCAAAGGTCAAACAGAAAGACGGAACAGAAGAGGAGCACAAGATCATCGCGACCAAGGACGCGGGTGAGATCAAAAATGTTATCGGCTGGATTCTTTCTCAGTAAGGGAATCGCAGGCTGATTGTTGGCCAGCGAAGCGTCAGGCCGTAGGCGCCATGCCTACGGCCTGACGCGCTTCAAATCAGCCATGAACTTGCGCAGTGCCAGCGAAATCAGCTCGATGGCGGCCGCGTCGTCAGGGAAGATCCTCGTGTTTTGAGTATCTTTCGTCAACTCGCATTCAGACACTCAAGGGCATGGGTCATGCAGCCCATTCAGTTGGTGTCGCCTCAGCCCTGGCATCCGCTGTACAAAAAAATTTGTGCCCTCCAAAACCCAGCAACCCTTTGATTTGAATCGTTTTTTTGTGCCTTGCCAGGATTGCGAGCAAAGCCACTGCATGAAAACGGTGTACTTGGGCGTCCTGCTGCGACGATCAAATTCCCCCATGGCTTCATTAATCAACAGCTAAGTGATTGATAAGTAATGATTTTTTAAAAAATTCAGCAGTTGGCATGACCTATGCTTAGAGAAAGGCAGACCGTTAACAATTTCACTGAAGGAGAAATATCATGGGTGCACTGCGTAAAGTTCTGGTCGTGGATGACGATGCTGTGGTCGGCAAGAGTTTCAAACGGGTTCTGTCCGACAAAGGCTATATCGTTACCACCGCTGAAAATGCTCATGAAGCGCTAAAGCAAATTCGTGAGCAAGAGTTCGATGTCGTTTTCACCGACATCAAGATGCCCGGCATGGACGGCGTCGAGTTGGCCGAACACGTCAAGGCCAGTCGGCCCTGGACACCCGTGGTCATCATCACCGGCTACGGCACCGCTGAAAACGAAGTGAGAGCCAAGGCAGCGGGCGTGTCGGACTTCATGCGCAAGCCGCTGTCACCGGAGATGATTGAAGAAAGCGCCGCACATGCGCTGCTCCAACCCGCGCTGACCATCGTTCCAACGCTGCAAGCGAGCCCGGTCGAACAGTCGCAGGTCGAAGTGCTGGAGGAAAAGAGCAACTTCAGGAACATCGCCCTGTTTCTGGCGGCGCCGTTCATCGGCTTGGCCTATGCAGTATTTCTGCCTTTGGTCGGTCTGGCGATGCTGGCCTGGATAGGGGGCAAGGCGCTGCTTCAAACACAAGCCGCAAAAAAGACGCCGGCCTATCTGAGAAACGTGGCTCTGTTCGCCTTTGCCCCGTTTATTGGTCTGGCCTACGCGATCATGCTGCCCTTCGTCGGAACGGCCATGCTGGTCTGGGTTGGCGCGAAGGCTTTGATGGAAACAAAGCAAACAGCGTAAACGAGCACTCGGACCCGGTAAGGGTCATTCAAAGCGCCCTGCGTCATGGACTTGGGGCGTTTTTTTGGTGTTCGGCAGGGCACCGGTGCCACAAGTACCCATGCCACCCGCTCTGATGGGCGCCAAACCTTACACTCGGTCCCTTCCCATTGTTTGAGTTTTCATGAACGCCCTCGTTGACGTCTCTTTTTTTCCGCGTGCCGCCAAGCCACTGACCAGTTACCGCAAGTTCTGGGCGGCGCGCTTTGGCGTTGCCAAATTTTTGCCGATGAGCCGCGAGGAGATGAACCAACTGGGTTGGGACAGTTGCGACATCATCCTCGTGACGGGCGATGCCTATGTGGATCATCCCAGCTTTGGCATGGCGGTGATTGGCCGCATGTTGGAAGCCCAGGGTTTCAGGGTCGGCATCATCGCACAGCCCGACTGGCAAAGCGCGGAACCGTTCAAGGCTTTGGGCAAGCCCAATCTGTTTTGGGGTGTGACGGCGGGCAACATGGACTCCATGATCAACCGCTACACGGCGGACCGAAAAATCCGCAGTGATGACGCCTACACGCCCGGCGACGTCGGCGGCAAGCGGCCCGACCGCGCCGCGATTGTCTACAGCCAGCGCTGCCGGGAAGCCTTCAAGGAGGTGCCGATTGTGCTCGGCGGCATTGAAGGCAGTCTGCGCCGCATTGCCCACTACGATTATTGGTCGGACAAGGTGCGCCGCTCGATCGTGGTTGATGCCAAGTGCGACCTGCTGCTGTATGGCAACGCCGAGCGCGCACTGGTCGAGATTGCGCACCGCTTGGCCGCACGTGAGCCGGTCGAGAAAATCACTGACGTGCGCGGCACCGCTTTTGTGCGCCGTTCGGATGACGCCTCAAACACCGGCTGGTTTGAGATTGATTCGACCAGCGTGGACGAGCCGGGACGGGTCGAGTCTCAGGTCAACCCCTACCTGACGACTTCGGAGCAGGCGGCGGGGCAGGGCGGCTCCTGCGCCAAAGAGGATGGAAACAAAGATGCTATTAAAACAATAGCCGTTAGCGATTGTTCCACGGGGGCTACAGGCCAATTAGGCTTAAATAATGAAGCAGGTCCCGTGATCCACCCGTTGACTTTTATGCCCAATCCCAGCTTGTCAACCGGCTTGGGCAAGCTCAAGGTGCCTCCGCGGGACCGCTCGGTGATCCGCCTGCCGAGTTACGAGCAGGTTAAAAGCGACCCGGTGCTGTATGCCCACGCCAACCGCGTGCTGCACCTGGAAACCAACCCCGGCAACGCCCGCGCGCTGGTGCAGGCGCATGGTGTGGGCGCCACTGCGCGCGATGTCTGGATCACCCCGCCGCCGATTCCTTTGAGCACCGCCGAGATGGATTTCGTCTTTGACCTGCCTTACGCGCGCAGCCCGCATCCCAGCTACGCCGATGCGCAGGGCAGCCATGACGGCAGCACCAAAATCCCGGCCTGGGAGATGATTCGCTTCAGCATCAACATCATGCGCGGCTGCTTTGGCGGCTGCACCTTCTGCAGCATTACCGAACACGAAGGCCGCATCATCCAGAGCCGATCGGAAGACTCGGTGATCCGCGAGATTGAGGATGTGCGCGACAAGGTGAAGGGCTTTACCGGCACGATCTCAGACCTGGGCGGCCCCACGGCCAATATGTACCGGCTGGGCTGCAAGAGCCCCGAGATTGAAGCGGCATGCCGCAAACCCAGTTGTGTCTATCCTGGCATTTGCCAAAACCTGAGCACCAGCCACGACCCGCTGATCCAGATTTACCGGCGCGGGCGGGCGCTTAAAGGCATCAAGAAAATCCTGATTGGCTCCGGCGTGCGTTACGACCTGGCGGTGCAAAGCCCGGAGTACGTGAAAGAGCTGGTACAGCACCACGTCGGCGGTTACCTCAAGATTGCCCCCGAGCACACTGAGGCAGGTCCGCTGACCAAGATGATGAAGCCCGGCATTGGCACCTATGACAAGTTCAAGACGCTGTTTGACAAGTTCACCCTGGAAGCCGGCAAGAAACAGTTTTTGATACCGTATTTCATCGCTGCCCATCCCGGCACCAGCGATGAAGACATGATGAACCTGGCGCTGTGGCTGAAGAAAAACGGTTTCCGTGCCGATCAGGTGCAGACCTTCTACCCCAGCCCCATGGCAACCGCCACGGCCATGTACCACACCGGCAGGAACCCGCTGCGCAAGATCACCCACGACAGTGAGACGGTGGACATCGTGCGGGGTGAAAAACGCCGCCGTCTGCACAAAGCGTTTTTGCGCTACCACGACGCCAACAACTGGCCGCTGTTACGCGAAGCGCTCAAGGCCATGGGGCGCGCTGACTTGATTGGCAATGGCAAGCATCACCTGATACCGACGTTTCAGCCGCTGCTGGATGGCAGCTATGCCAGCGCACGGCACAAAAATGCGACCGCTACCGGGGGGGCTGCACTGGCCAGCAAGGTGCAGCCTGGGCGATTGCTGACCCAGCACACCGGCTTGCCCCCGCGCGATACGGGTTCTGGGCGCTTGGGTGGCAATGCAGCAAGAAAAGCACGATAGCGATCTTGCCCGAAGGACCGTGCTCAGGCTTTGGGTGCGCGTTGCAACCTGATGTTGGCCGCCAGTCCACCTGAGGATGCATTACTCAATATAAAAGTGCCGCCCATACGCGAAATCGTTTTCTCGACAATTGCCAGCCCCAGCCCCAGCCCGGCGCCGTTGGCGGCAGTGCGGGCAGTCTCGCCTCTGTAAAACGGTGTGGTCAGGGTGGTCAACTGCTCGTTGGAGACCCCGGTTCCGTGATCGCGCAAGCGCAACAGCACCCATTGATCGCGTGCCTTGGCGACAATGTCCACCACCGCCACGCCGGTCGCCACGGACTTGCCATAGCGGGCGGCGTTTTCCAGCAGATTGGTGAACACGCGGCCCAGTTCCACTTCATCAGCGAGCACAGTCAAGTCTTCAGGCACATCCAGGCTGATGCGCATATCGGTGCGGTGGCGGGTGCTGTACAGACAGGTATCGAAGACTTCGCGCAGTGAGACCGGGCTCAGGTCGACGCTGCCAGGCCGGGCGTAATCAAGGAACTTGCCGATGATCGCGTCAAGTTGCGCGATGTCAGCGGACATATTGGCCTGCGCCTCGACGTCAACCACGCTCAATTCAGTTTCCAGTCGCAGACGCGCCAGCGGCGTGCGCAGGTCGTGTGAGATGCCGGCCAGCATGACGGCGCGATCCTGCTCGATTTTGGCCAGCATCTGCGTCATCCGGTTAAAGCCGATGTTGACGGCCCGGATCTCGCTGGTGGCCACGCCTTCATCCAGCGAACTGGCCTCGAAATCACCCTCGCGTACCCGGCTGGCGGCAAACGACAGTTGTTTGAGTGGTCGGTTGATGAAGCGGGCAATCAGGGCCGCTCCGGCCAGCGACAGGGCGCCCGCCGTCATCAACCAAATCAACCAGGTACGCCCGGTGGTGCGGTTGAATCGGGCCCGGTCGGTCAGCATCCAGTAGCGGTCTTCATCAATGGTGAAACCGACCCATAGCCCCTCTTCCTTGTTGACGCTGTTGGCCACCACCGTGCCGGGTCCGAGCTTGGACTGGAGTTCCTCCGCAATGCGCTGGCTCAGCGCATCGGTGTCAAAAGGTTCGAAAACGTCGCCGGGTTCGCGCGGCACAATGCGCACGCCTTCCTGCTCCTTCATGGTTTTGATCAAGGACACGCGGTTGATGGCGTCGGAGTGAATCAGTGCGGCCCGGCTCAAATTGACCAGCGATGCCATCTGCTGCGCCGTCTGGATGGCGCGTGGCTCGAATTCGAGCGCCCGCAGCGTTTGCAGCCAGGCCAGAATGCTGCCTACGAGCAGCAGGGCCAGCAAAAAGAAAGTGCGCCAGAAGAGGCTCAAGGGCACCCGCGAGCGCGTGCGGCGCTCGGTTGGGCCGGCCTCCAGTGGCATCAGGCCACTGTTGTCCTGGGGCGTGACCGGCGCGTCAGCGAAAGTGTTCAAGCCGCACCATCAGGGACGAAAACGTAGCCCACACCCCAGACGGTCTGGATGTAGCGTGGCGCGGCGGCGTCCACCTCAACCAGTTTGCGCAAGCGCGACACCTGCACGTCCAGACTGCGGTCAAAGGGTTCAAACTCGCGGCCACGCGCCAACTGCGCCAGTTTTTCGCGCGACAGCGGCTGGCGCGGATGGCGCACCAGCGCCTTGAGCATGGCGAATTCGCCGGTGGTCAGAGGCTGGTCCTCGTCGTCTTTGCGCAGTGTGCGAGCCCCCAGGTCAAAGGTAAACGGCCCAAAAGTCACGACCGCGCTGTCACTGGCGGGCGAACCGGGCGCCTCCTGGGTCGGGCGTCGTCGCAGCACAGCGTGGATGCGCGCCAGCAGTTCGCGTGGATTGAATGGCTTGCCCAGGTAGTCGTCGGCGCCAACTTCCAGGCCAACAATACGGTCCACATCCTCACCTTTGGCTGTCAGCATGATGATGGGGGTGCGGTCATTGGCGGCACGCAGGCGTCGGCAGATCGACAGGCCGTCCTCGCCGGGCATCATCAGGTCCAATACGATCAGGTCCACCGGTTCACGCACCAGCAGGCGGGTGAGCGACTTGCCGTCTTCGGCCTGCAACACGTCAAACCCCTCTTGTGTCAGATACCGGCGCAGCAGGTCACGGATGCGGACATCGTCATCACAGATTAATATTTTGTCGTTCCGGCTGGGTACTTGGCTCATCTGGGCCTCCTTGAATTTGTAACAAAGCCGATTTTGGCAGGCTAAGCAACGGGAATGACGGAATTTTCGCGCATCATTGACACGATGTTACAAATGTTGCCTCAGCGGGTGTTGCGACTGTCTAACAGTGTATTCGCGAGCAGCCGATTTGGCGTTATGGTTTGTCCATGAAGCATTCTCATTTCTTTTTCCTGTTTCTGTCTGCCGCTGCGGTGGGCGCCTGGGCGCAGTCTGCTGCGCCCAGGCGGGAAGAGGCCTCCATGCAGTTGCAGCCTGATTTGCGACGCTCCGAGTTGCGCGAGGCGCTGAAGCGGTCACAGACACTTCAGGCGCAGGAGAGTAGCCCCTTGGTCGACGCAGAAGCCCTGGAGCCGCGCGGAATCTATGATCGGCGCTTGTCAGCGCAGGAGCGTGCCGATCTGCGCGAGCAGTTGCGTCAGCAGAGCTTCGATGGCCTGCTCAACGTGACCAGCAAATAATACTGAATCATTGTCTGGGACTGCCAAATGGCGTGTCGATGTCTGGAGGGTATTCGTTTGAAAAAAACTATTAAATTAGTAGCAGCTTGCATAGTATTGACGGGGGCCAGCAGCCTATTTGCTCAACAAAACTTGCCGCCTGCGGTGCAGAACGTGGTGCAGCTCTTGGCCACCGGTTCGGTTGAGGTGCCGCAAGATCTGTTGTCGATTGCCATGAGCACCACCCGCGACGGCAGTGATGCCAGTGCGGTACAAAGCCAGCTCAAGAGCGCGCTTGACGCCGCCCTGGTCGAGGCGAAGAAGACGGCACAGCCGGGCCAGCTTGATGCGCGTACCGGCAACTTCAGCCTTTATCCGCGCTACGGGCGGGACGGCAAGCCGATCGGCTGGCAGGGTACTGCCGAGTTGATTCTGGAGGGGCGCGACTTTGCACGCATCAGCAGTGCCGCCGGCAAGATACAGACCTTGACCGTGAGCAATGTCAGTTTCGGCCTGAGCCGCGAGCAGCGCACCCGGGTCGAGTCCGATGCGCAAGGCATTGCCATTGAACATTTCAAAGCCCGCGCCAGCGACATTGCCCGCGGTTTTGGTTTTACCGGCTACACCCTGCGCGAAGTCAACGTCAGCGCAAATGACCAGGGCTATATCCCGCGCCCCCGGATGATGGCCATGGAGGCCAAGGCGGTGGCGGATGCACCGGTTCCGGTGGAAGCCGGCAAGACCGCGGTGCTGGTGACGGTATCGGGGTCGGTGCAGCTGAAATAGGCCGCTTGGCACGCGTCCTGTCCCCCAGCGCACCACATACCGTTCAGTAGGCGGCCTGGTACATGGCCAGCGCGTCATCAAAGCTCACATCGCGCGGGTTGTTCACCAGCAGGCGCTGGACGTTCATGGCGTCGCGCGCCAGCATCGGCAGGTCATCCTGCTTGACGCCTGCATCACGCAGGCTTTGGGCGTAGGGCATGGCCGCCACGCGCGCGCTGATGGCCGCCACGAAGCTGGCTGCCGCTTCGCTGTCGCCAGCAGCAGCCAGTTCCGGCAGGATGGCGCGGCCCAGCTCGGCATAGAGGCCTTGCGCCGCAGCAAGATTGAACCTCAGCACCGCCACGAAGACCAGGGAATTTGTCAAGCCGTGCGGCAGGCCATAGTGACCACCAAGCGGATAGGCCAGCGCGTGCACGGCACCTACGGGTGCGTTGGCGAAGGCCATGCCGGCGAATAAGGAGCCGAGCAACATGTTCTCGCGCACGGTCGGGTCCTTGCCGTCGTTCACTGCCGCTGGCAGGTTGGCATAGAGCAGTTGCAGCGCCTTGATTGCCAGCGCGTCGGAGAGCGGGTTTTTCTTCAAGCGGGTGGAGAAGGATTCGATTGCATGCACCATGGCATCGACGCCGGTCATGGCCGTCACAGTGGGTGGCAGCCCCAGCGTGAGGCGGCTGTCGAGCAGTGCCACGTCCGGGTAGAGCAGCGGCGAGACCACGCCCTTCTTTTCATGGCTGGGGGTGGTGAGGATGGAAATCGGCGTGACTTCGGAACCGGTGCCTGCAGTGGTCGGCACCTGGATCAGTGGCAGGCGCGGGCCGCGCGCCAGGCCGATGCCGTAGATGTCGGGCAGCGCCTGCGGCGTGCATGCCAGTAGGGCGACGAGTTTTGCCGTATCAAGCGAGCTGCCGCCACCGAAGCCAAGGACGCCGTCGGCGCCCGCGGCACGCGCGGCGTCCACTGCAGCCTGCACACTGAGCTCGGGTGGGTCGGCCAGAACGTCGGAAAAGACGGTTGCCGCGACACCAGCGGCGGTCAATGAGGCCAGGGCACCGTCGATGAGTTTGGCCTTGATCAGACCCGCGTCGGTAACCAGAAAGAGTCGGGAAATGCCCATGCCTTTGGCGATCTCGCCCAGACGATTGGCTCCGCCCTGTTCACAAATGATTCTGGGGGCGGTTTCAAAACTGAATTGCGACATGATGAATCCTGTTAAAAAAGTATTGTTGTAAAACCGCCGTCACCTCACTGTGCACATCCCCTTTTTTTGCAGTTGCAAACCCTGCGACTCCAGGGTGGTTGGTCAAGGGTTCCAGCTGATAGCGCCGCGCGTCAAGGCAAGAGCGTCGACGCGAGCACCGACAGGATCAGGTAGCGTCGAACAATGCTCTTTTTAATGACCATGGTTGTTCTGGGAATGTGCTGCAATGCAGCGGGTTTGCACTTTAACGCAAACGCCTGGTTCATTGTTGTGCCGGAGCAAGACCAGCCGATGGCGTCAGTGTCATACTTGCTGCCACGATTTGATTTTTTGCATATTTTTTCTGTTCATTGATCCATGGTTGATTTTTCACCGTTGAAGACCATCCGCAAGCTGGCGCCTGGCCTGTCTGCGCCAGCTCAGCCCGCCATGCTGGGGCGGTTTGAGCTGCGCTGCATCCTGGGCCGGGGGGCGCAGTCGACGGTCTGGCTGGCGTTTGATCCGCGCCTGGAGCGTGACGTCGCGATCAAGCTCATGAAAATCGGCGCCGGCTCGGATGCGTCGGCCCTTGCCCAGTGGCTGCAGGAGGCGCGCAGTGTGAGCCGCCTGACGCACCCCAACATCGTGCCGGTTTTTGAAGCTGACGTACAGGATCAGCAGCCTTATCTGGTGTTCGAGTATGTGCCGGGGCAAACGCTGGCCGACCGGCTGGCCAAACAGGGTGCCATGCTGCCGACTGAGGCCGTGGCCTTGATGCTGGGCGTGCTGGATGCTCTGGTGGTGGCCCATGCCGCCGGTGTGATACACCGCGATTTGAAGCCGTCCAATATTGTGATCGACCCAACCGGGCGCGCGCGGGTGATGGATTTTGGCATTGCCGCACGCATACAGGAGGAGGGTGGCAACAGCGCCGAGGTGCCAACGGGCGGCACGCCGGGCTATATGTCGCCCGAGGCGGCGCAAAACTTGCCGCCCACGCCGTTGATGGATATTTTTTCGGCCGGCATGGTGCTGGCCGAAATGCTATCGGGTCAGCCGCTCAATGCTGAACGCGATCCCTATCGTGCGATTTACCGGGTGCTGCACGAGCAGTTCACGCTGTCGCCCGACTTGAGTGGCGATGTTGACGATCAGCTGCGTGCGGTGGTCATGCGGGCGCTGGCGCGTGATCCTTTGCAACGTTATTCCAGCGCGCAGGTGTTTCGTGACGAGTTGGCCAACTGGTCGGGTGTGGCAGCGGCCAAAGCCGGACAGAACACCGGGGCGGGCGCTGCCAGCAACAACAGCACGCTGGCGTTTTTGTTGCGGCGCATGCGCCACAAGAGCGATTTTCCGGCGCTGTCGGATGCGGTGCTGCGCATCCAGAACATGGCAAGTTCAGAAAAAGAGAGCATCAACAGTGTCACCAATGAAATCCTGAAGGACGTGGCCCTGACCAACAAACTGCTGCGTTTGGTCAACAGCGCGCATTACGCCCGCGGCAGCAGCATCGGCACGGTGTCACGGGCGGTCAGCCTGGTGGGTTTTAACGGCATTCGCAACATGGCGCTTAGCCTGGTGCTGTTGGAACACATGCAGGACAAAGCCCATGCCCATGTGCTGAGAGAAGAATTTTTGCGTTCCCTGATGGCCGGCTCGATCGCCAGCGAGCTTTGCCCGGGGATGCAGGGCACCGAGGAAGCTTTTCTTGGCGCCATGTTTCATAACCTGGGGCGCTTGCTGGCCGCGTTTTACTTTCCGGAAGAAGCGCGCACCATACGCGGCCTTACCGAAACCAGCCACCAGCCGGTCAGCGAAACCACCGCGTCCGTCAGCGTGCTGGGTTTGAGTTTTGAGGCGCTGGGTGTCGGGGTCGCCAAAGCCTGGGGTTTGCCCGAGGACCTGCAGCGCTGCATGCACAAGCCCAGCGGCGAGCCACCCACGCGCACGCTGCTGGACGGGGTGGAACGTCAGCGTTGGCTGGCCCTGGCCGCCAATGACATGGCCGACGTGATGCTGCACGCCGATCCTCAGGCGGTCGACGGGCAACTGGCGCAGCTCGGCAAGCGCTATGCCCGAGCCCTGGGTGTGAGCAGCAGCGAGGTGCAGGTGGCCACAATCGTGGCACGCAAAAAATTGATCGAGATGGCCAGTGTCATGGACATCAAGGTGCTGCCCGGCTCGGCTGCCGCCAAACTGCTGAAGGCGCCCGCAGAGCCTGACGGCCCGCACCCGAATTCAGGCGACGAAGCGTCCGACTCGCTGTATCCGATGGCCTTGCAAGCCACCCAGGCGGTCCTTGCGCAAGCGAACGAAGTTGAGGCGCGCGATACCCAACAAGTAGCGCAAATTCTGGCGGCGGGCATTCAAGACATCACCAACACGCTGGTGGAGGACTTCCAACTGAGTGATGTCTTGCGCATGATCCTGGAAACCATGTTCCGGGCCATGGGCTTTCAGCGCATCATCTTCTGCATGCGTGATCCAAAAACCGAGATACTGTCTGGTCGCTTTGGTTTGGGACAGGGTGTCGAGCACCTGGTCAAACAATTTAACGTGTCGCTCAAAACGACGCCGCCCGATCTGTTTGCAGTGGTGTGCAGCAAGGGCATTGACACCATGATCCGGGACGCAAGCGAAGCGACCATCACCTCTCGTCTGCCCGCCTGGTATCGTGAACTGTTCAACGCGCCGACCTTCTTGCTGTTGCCGGTGAACATCAAGGGCCGACCCTTTGGCTTGATTTACGCTGACAAAGCAGACAAGGGCGGGCTGGTGCTCGATGAGAAAGAGCTGGCCTTGCTCAGAACGCTGCGCAATCAGGCCATCATGGCGTTCCGCCAGTCCACCTGAAATTTGAGCATTTTTGACGGCTAATGCTCTGCGCTCACACGCCAGACCACATTGCCCACATCATCGGCCACCAGCAGTGCGCCCTGCCTGTCAAGCGCCACACCCACGGGGCGGCCGAAGGCAGTGCCTTGCTCACTGAGGAAGCCCGTCAGCACGTCAATCGGTGCACCGACGGGCTGGCCGCTTTCAAAGGGTACAAATATCACCTTGTAGCCGCTGTGGGGCCGGCGGTTCCATGAGCCGTGCTGGCCGATGAACATGCCTTTGGAAAAGGCTGGCGGCAGCGTGGTACCGACCGAGGACGCCAATCCCAAGGGGGCGGTGTGCGGCCCCAAGGCGTAGTCCGGTGCAATCGCCGTGGCGACCAGATCGGGCCGCTGTGGTGTCACCCGCTCATCGAGGTGTTGGCCGAAGTAGCTGTAAGGCCAACCGTAGAAGGCGCCGTCGCGCACCGAGGTCATGTAGTCGGGAACCAGGTCGCTGCCAAGCTCGTCGCGCTCGTTCACCACCGTCCACAACGCGCCGCTGTGAGGCTCCCATGCCAGTCCATTCGGGTTACGCAGGCCGGATGCAAAGATCCGGTGCGCACCACTCTTGATGTCCACCTCCCAGATGGCGGCGCGCTCCGTCTCTACCGCCATGCCTCGCTCAGCCACGTTGCTGTTCGAGCCCACGGTGACGTAGAGCTTGCTGCCGTCCGGGCTGGCGATGAGGTTCTTGGTCCAGTGGTGGTTGATCGGACCCGCAGGCAAGTCGATCAGCTTGTCGCCAGGCACGCTGATGCGTGTGTCGCCGGCTGTGTATGCAAAGCGCAGCACCGCGTCGGAGGTAGCCACGTAAAGCGCGTTGCCCACCAGCGCCATGCCAAAAGGTGAGTTCAGCCCCTCCAGCAGCGCCGAGCGCTGGTCCGCTACCCCGTCGCCATCGGTATCGCGCAGCAGGGTGATGCGGTTGGCGCTGAGCACAGCCGCTCCGGCCCGCTTCATCACCAAGCCGGTCAGCCAAGCCTTGATGCCCTTGGCGTCTTCGGGCTTGGGCGGGGCATTGGTCTCAGCCACCAGCACATCCCCGTTAGGTAGTACAAAAAGCCAGCGCGGGTGATCAAGGCCGCTGGCGAACGCGTTCACGCGCGTACCCGGTGCCGCCTGTGGCTTCCCGCCAGACGGCCAGCCCTTGGCGGGCGCGATGTTCACCGTTGGAATCAGCGTGTGCCGTGGCGGTGGCAACTTGGGCTCTGGCCCGATGCCGGCCGATAGTGGCAGCGTGGCCACCTCACCGCAGGCGGCGAGTGCCAATACCATCGCGCC
The DNA here is from genome assembly GCF_000013605.1 of Rhodoferax ferrireducens T118. Lineage (NCBI taxonomy): Bacteria > Pseudomonadati > Pseudomonadota > Betaproteobacteria > Burkholderiales > Comamonadaceae > Rhodoferax > Rhodoferax ferrireducens. The sequence continues at coordinate 3,008,674 of NC_007908.1, read as the reverse complement.
AATCAGCGCGGAGCTTGAGCGCGTTCGCATCAACCAGTCCGTCAGGCAAGATGACCTGTCACAGACGCCCCATTAACAGCAGCACAATGATGATGACCACCACCAGACCCAGCGCACCGCTGGGTCCGTAGCCCCACTCCTGCTGTGCGGCCAGGTTGGCATAACCCCAACCAGCATCAGGATCAGAATGATGAGAAGTATGGTTCCGAGGCCCATGGCTTTCTCCTTGATGTGTTGTGAAAGCAATCATGACGCGCTGTACCCGCAAACGATGTCAGACGAACAACTGAGCTGATGTAGGGAAAAGCATATTCTGGTGTCGGTAGTTAGCAGTCAATTTGAGAAAGAACTGGCCTTGCTCAGAACACTGCGCAATCAGGCCATCGCGGCGGCCCGCCAGTCCGCCTGAATCATTGGGGGTGGTACGCGTATCCCATTCCGCAGGATAATCTGCTGTCAAATGTCAAATGTCAAATGTAGTGGAGCAAAGTCAAAGAAGTGAGGGGCGCCCATGTTGAATTTTTTCAGGAATTCAAAAGTTGCAGTGAACAGACCAACGCAGACAGAAGCACTCAACAAGACTTCATCGACAGCCAAGGAGAGGCGACTCATACCGCGGCCTCTCCCACTTCCTGAAGTGGTTGAAGGCAACGAGGAGTCTGATTGGTCCTTGTGGCAGGAATCCGTTGCGTTTCATGACAGTCAGATGCAAGCCGCGTGGCCTGCTACGGTGCCCGACCAGCTGCATGAAGCCACGCCCAGCACAGAGTCAACAGCCATTGACCCTTTTGCTTCGGTTCACAAAAATTCCACATAGCTACTGGCCCCCATGGGCCTCAATGAGCCATTTTGTGTTTACAGACTTCGGGCGCTGAAGGTGTCACAGGCCTGAATGCTGCCGTTCTTGAGCCCCGCATCAAACCAGCGCTGGCGCTGGGCGCTGGTGCCGTGGGTAAAGCTCTCGGGCACCACGGCGCCACCGCCGGAACGCTGCAAAGCGTCGTCGCCAATTTTGGCCGCTGCGTTCATGGCTTCTTCCACGTCGCCCTGCTCCAGAATCTGGCGCGCGCTCTGGGCGTGGTTGGCCCACACGCCAGCAAAGCAGTCGGCCTGCAACTCAAGCTTCACGCTCAAGATGTTGTAGTTGGCCGTGCTAACGCGTCCACGCATCTGGTCCATCCTGGCACTGATGCCGAGCAGGTTTTGCACATGGTGGCCCACCTCGTGGGCAATCACATAGGCTTGGGCAAAATCACCGGGTGCACCAAGCCTGTTTTTCAGAGTTTCGTAAAAACCGAGGTCGATGTACACCCTCTGATCGCCAGGGCAGTAGAAAGGCCCCATTGCCGCCTGTCCCTGACCGCAGGCGGTTTGCGTCGCACCGCGAAACAGCACCAGTCGGGGTTCCTGATAGGTGCCGCCGCTCTTGGCAAAAACGTCTTTCCAGACGTCCTCGGTGTCGGCCAGCACCGTGGACACAAAGGCGGCCATGCGGTCATCGGCCGGTGGCTTTTGTGCGGGTGTCTGTTGCTGTACCTGGGCCGACGGTGAGCCGCCACCCCCGCTCAAAAGGCTCAGGACGGTGAGCGGGTTGATGCCAAAAATCCAGCTGGCCAGCAGCGCCACCACGACGGTGCCAATGCCGATGCTGCGCCCGCCCAGCAGGCCGCCCCCAAAACCACTGCCGCCCTCATTGCGCCGGTCTTCGACGTTGTCAGACTCTCGATTGCCTTCCCATTTCATGATGACTCCGATCGCAACTCAGTTTGTGTGCCGACGTTGTTACTGGTCTCTAGCCTTGTGGTTTGACCACAGGTCCGACGACACCCTCCATGTTTGAGACAAGCGCTTTACGGTACTCCGACACATAAAACTCCACCGCCTTCTCGCGATCCTGTTCCGTACCATTGCGGGACACGAAATTGAAGGCGTTATAACGACCAGCGGCGAACAAAATTGCGGCGCTTACCTCTCCGTCGTTTCCGCCCTCGGCCAATCGGTTGGCAAGATGAATGAACTCGTCAACGAGTTTGAGAAATTCTGGAGGGTAGGCCATGGTGATCTTTCTTTGTCAGAGCCACATGCCGCTGTGGGGCATCTGGATATCGTGCGCCGGACTGTCACTGGGCAAGATGGCGCCAATCGCAAAACTGAGCACGGAAATGAAAATACTGGCAAAAAACGCGGTCCAGAAGCCTGAGACCTTGAAACCCGTGACCAGAGACGAAACCAGCAGAATCATCAAGGCGTTGATCACCAACAGGAACAGGCCGAATGTCAAAAAAGTCAACGGCAAGGTCAGGACAATGAGCAGCGGCTTGACAACGGCGTTCGCAAAGCCCAGCAGCAGTGCCGATACGATCAACGCAGAGGTACTGCTGAACCGAATTCCCTGGAACAGGAGGCTGGTGACCCAGAGCGAGATTGCTGTGATGCCCCAATGCAGCAGAAAAGGTGAAAGACTGTTGAGCATGAAAGTTTCTTTGGGTGTTCATGGGTTGGCAAGCGCTTCATCATACTGCCCATCCAATCTGTTGTACTTCTCTCGTTGAGGCTACGGGGCCGCCCAAACCCGCCCAACAATTCCTGATTCGAACCGAATAATTTGGATAAAAAGTATGTCAAAAATTGGATACCCCCCATTTGGGGGATAGTCGCTGACAGAGTAGCCGGTTACCATTCGTTACATCAGCATCTTCGCTGTTGCAACCCTACAGGATTGCCATTGGCTACTTCAATGATCAAATTCATGGCCTTTGGCCTCGCTTTATCAGATGTTGGATGCGCCACAAGACCAGAAAGCATTTCTGCATTTGCAATAGCAACATAGGGACACCTTGCAACCGGGTTGTGAGGGCGAGGAGCGGTTCTTGCAAGAGATTCAGTTGAGGGAGTTGGTCTGGGCACTAGGTTCTTGCTGCGCATTGCATGGCAAACCGTTTGATCCCGAGCTGCTGCTCAAACAGCATGCGCCGCCGTATTCTGCGGCCACCCTGGTCACAGCCTCTCGCGCCTTGGGCTTTCAAGCTCGCTTGCTCGAAGCAAGTTCTGCTGAGTTGGCGCGCCTCTCAACGACCACCATCTTCCTGCTTACGCCTGCCGAAAACCAGCCCGGCCTAGGCCTGCTGGTCAGCGCCAGCGCTGATGCCGTGACCTGGATCCCAGCTGGCTCGAACAAACCCAACACCCAGCCCTTGGCCGAATTCGAAGCCCGCTACAGCGGCCAAATCCTGTTGCTGCAACCACAGGTCGAAGCGTTCAACGACCCCGATCAGCCCCAACAAGGATCAGCCTCGTTTGGCTTTCGCTGGTTTGTGCCAGAACTGCTCAAACATCGCAAGGTCTGGCGTGATGTGCTGTGGGCTTCACTGGTCTTGCAACTGCTGGCCCTGGGCTTGCCGCTTTTCACCCAGGCCATCATCGACAAAGTCATCGTCCACCAGACCCAGAGCACCTTGATTGCCATTGCCGTCGGCATGGCGATTTTCATGGTGGCCACCGCCGTCCTCACCTGGGTACGCCAGTATCTGGTGCTGCACACCGGCAACCGGGTCGATGCGGTACTGGCGGCTGAGGTGTTTGATCATCTCTTCAAATTGCCACCGCGCTATTTTCAGAACCGCCCCACCGGCGTAGTAGCGGCGCGGCTGCATGGTGTGGAGACGATTCGCGAGTTCGTCAGTTCGGCCGCCGTCACCCTAGTTCTTGACCTGCCCTTCATGCTGATTGCAGTGGCCGTGATGTTTTATTACTCGGTGCCGCTGACGCTGATTGCCTTGGGAATTCTGGCGGTCATTGGCATTTTGTCGGTACTGGTCGCCCCGGTATTTCAGGCCCGGCTGAACGAGCAGTTCATGCTGGGCGCGCGCAACCAGGCGTTTTTGACCGAATACATCGCAGGCTTTGAGACCGTCAAGAGCCTGCAGTTCGAGCCGCAACTGAAGGCCAAGTACTCAGGTTACCTGGCTACGTATTTGCAGTCAGGCTTCCAAACCAAGCAGATAGGCAACACCTACAACGTGATCGCCTCCACGCTGGAGCAACTGATGACCTTGCTCATCCTGCTGGTGGGGGCCTGGATCGTGATGAATCCGTCCGCCGAGGCAGCCACCGGCAAAGCAGCGGTCTTCACCATAGGCATGTTGGTGGCCTTCCAGATGTTTGCCGGCAAGCTGAGCCAGCCGATGATGCGCCTGGTCGGGTTGTGGCAGCAGTTCCAACAGGCAAGTCTGGCCGTGGCACGGCTCGGTGACCTGATGAACGCGCCAGTTGAGCCCTACAGTTTGACGCCGGGCCGTCAGGGCGCGGGGCAAGGCCGCATCGAGATCGACCGCATCGCCTTCCGCTATGCCGATGACCTGCCTTATCTGTATGAGAACCTCAGTCTGGACATCGAGCCGGGTCGCACCATCGCGCTGATGGGACCCAGTGGCTCGGGCAAAAGCACACTGGCCAAACTTCTGCAGGGCTTTTATTGGCCAACCAACGGACAGATCAAACTGGATGGCATCGATATTCGCCACCTCAGCGCCAATGAGCTGCGCACCACTTTTGGCGTGGTCCCGCAAGAAACCGTGCTGTTTAGTGGCACGATTTACGACAACCTGGCGCTGGCCAACCCGCACGCCAGCTTCGAGCAGGTGGTGCAGGCCTGCAAGATGGCAGAGATTCATGCCACCGTCGAAGCGCTGCCGCAGGGCTACCAAACGCCGATTGGAGAGCGCGGTGCCGGCCTTTCAGGCGGTCAAAAGCAGCGCCTGGCGATTGCGCGTGCCTTGCTGAAGCGCCCCAAGGTACTGATTTTTGACGAGGCTACCAGTGCGCTCGATGCGGAAACGGCCGAGCATTTTGCCAGGACTATTAATGGCCTCAAAGGCAAGGTCACGATGCTATTTATTACCCATGCCTTACCCAAGGCTTTGCGGGTCGATGAGGTGATTCATCTGGGCAGGGACGGGGCGAGGCAAATGCGCAGCGTCTCCAATCCTCCAACACCTGCCGCAGGGCACCAAGTTTTGGAGGGCGCTTGAAATCTGCTTCCACGCTGTTGAAAGTATTGGTCGTCTGGGAGCTAGGGACTCATCTCGGGCATCTGCTGCGTCTGCTGCCGGTCGTGACGGAACTCAGGGGCAACGGGCATGAGGTCTTGCTGGCGGTTCCCGATCCTGCCTCTGCCCATGAGTTCTTGCGTGACCCGCAAGTCAAATGTGTCAAATGTCCGACGATTCGCTCCCGGGCGGGGAGCGAACAACGGGAAAGCGACGTCGTTTGCTATGCCGACATCCTGGGCAGATATGCCTATGGCGACGAAGAAGGCCTTGCCGACGCGCTGAGCCTCTGGGCAACATTAATCGGAGATTTCAGACCAGATGTACTCCTGATCGAGTTTGCCCCGCTCGCCATGCTGGCTGCAAGGCTGCAAAAATTGCCGGCTGTGCATCTGGCTATCGGCTGGGAAGCACCGCCCAAATCTAGAACGCTGCCGATCATCCGCCCATCGAAAATGGTAGACGAAGCTTCGGTGTTCGAAATGGAAGCGTCGTTGGTAAAGCGTATCAATCGCCACTGTTCCAGCGCGGGGGTGACTGAGCTTCAATGGTTGAGCGATCTCTACAAGAGCGCCACTCAGTTGATTGCCACCTTGCCAGAAACTGACCACTTTGGGCCACGGCTACAGGGCCGATACATCGGCCCCTTGTTTTCTACAGAATTTGGACCGGTGGCACGGTGGTCTGAACCGTCCACAGAGCACACAACACGCCGGGTGTTTGTGTACCTTCAGCCAGACCGGGCGAATCTGGCTCTCCTGAAAGTGTTGAAGAGCCTGGGTGCACGGGTGATCGCAGTGCTGCCGGGGCTTCAGGCAGGTGCGGCAGAGCGCTTGAGTGACGACCGCATTCAACTCTATCCGCATCCAGTCAGACTCGCTGGGCTCCTCGAACAGGCTGACATCACCATCACCAATGCAGGGCATGGACTGATCGCGGCAAGCTTGCTTGCTGGCACTCCCTTGCTACTGATTCCACGCACCGTCGAGCAGGTCATGCTTGCCAAGCGAATCAAATCCACGGGTGCCGCACAGGTGTTGCCGCTGGAACATGTGGCGACCCATGCGCATGAAGCTATAGAGCAAATTCTGAATGATGCAGATGCGCGTGAAGCGGCGAAGGCCATTGCGTGGAAATATGTACGTTGCACTCAGGGCAGCGTGATTGCGCAGGTGGTTAATGCTATCGAAACAGCTTTTTTGAAACACCAGCAGAACGTTGTCGAAAAAATGACAAGTGGTGGCCCTTTGGCGACAACAATTGGCAGTGATTTTTCAAATCTATGGTCCATGCAACAAGACGGAGTTGGCACATGAAAGTACTGAAACGGTTTTCGATCATCTTGGCCCCGGACCCAGGCAACGACACCTTCCATGCATCAAATGGCAACGCTACGAACGATTCGGACTGGAGTGTTGCAGCATGAGAACCAACCAACTATGGCTGAAGCGAATGATGAAATTTGGGTTGTTTTTAGTGATGGGAGTGAGCATGAATACTAGCGCTGGCTTACTCGGTTTCGGTGGAAACAGCTGGAAAGAAGAGGTATTGCTGCACGAAGGCAGCAAGATCATCGTCGAGCGCACAGTTCAGCGCGGCGGGCGTCGTGAGGTCGGGCAGCCGCCGCCCATCAGGGAGCAGAGCCTAGCCTTCAACATGCCCGGCACCAAGCAGCGAGTAATTTGGGAAGACCCTTTTACTGAAGATATCGGTGGGGCCAATTTCTAACCGATGCTGCTCGAAATACATAACGCTGTGGCATACCTTGTTGTGTATCCCATGGGATGTCTGTCTTACAACAAATGGGGCAGGCCCAACCCGCCTTATGTCGTGTTCAGACACGAGGGTAAACAGTGGAGTCGCATTGCTTTGCAAGAGTTACCGCTAGAGCTAAAAACTCCGAATCTGATTTTTTCATCGCCAGACGATGAGGCAAAAAATGCAGGCCAGTCTGTGGTGTCCGCAGAAACAATCAAAAGACTTTATGCCAGTTACCGACAAACCGAATTCCGGAGCATCTTGAGGGAGGCATTGCCGAAGGAACGGTGCCCCCAGTATTCGAGCGGGCCAAAAGCACCTAATCCAATTGCGTCAAGCCCCAAGTAATTTGTGATCTGAAATCTACTCACAACACTTGAAGGAGAGCAATCATGACAACAACGACTGAATACGCACTGATGGCGGGCCATGTTTATCGCACAACGCGCGACGAAATAAATTGGCTTCCAGCTCCGCAAGGGTGGACGCCATATTTCCCGGTTCCCGATTCCACCACGGCTACAGGTTTTCCGGTCACCTCAGGCTTCGAAGCCATCTCATTCCAAAAAGGCTCGGAAATCGTCATCTCCTACGCCGGCACCTACGACAAAGACTATTCCGGCGACATGGTGGCAAACGCCGGTCTGGCGACTGGCGTCGGGTCGACCCAACTGTTGCAGGCTGTCGAGTACTACCTGCAAGTCAAGGCCGCCAATCCCGGCGCAACGATCACCCTCACGGGTCATAGTTTGGGCGGTGGGCTGGCTGCGCTGGTCGGCGTGTTCCTTGGCGTCCAAGCCCAGACATTCGACCAGGCCCCCTTTGCCAAAACCGCCTGGTTCAAGGCGCCCGACGTCATGGCTTATCTGTCCAGCCAGACGGACCCCAGCGGCAACCGCCTGTACAGCGACGCGGCACTCAAACCGCTGGCGAGCTACATCGAGCAAAAGGAAGCGTTCGGCGCGGCCACCACCTTCATACCCAATGCTGCCTTGATCAGCAATATCAATGTCCAGGGAGAGTTTCTGTCCAGCGCGCCCTGGACCGTGTATGACCGTATCGGAACGACCACCCAAACCATTGCCAACAGCGCGCCGGGCGTGTCAGGCTTTGACCTGCATGCTCAGGCGCTGCTTACTGCCTTTTTACAAAGCCAGCAGACCGCCGCGCCCGGCCAAGCTCTCAATGAACTCACGGCCAAGCTGACCGGTGTGTTGCCGCTGATTTTTGACACCAAGCTGTATGCCTACTCGACCTCAATCAGCAACACAACCAACGTCAACTTCCTCGATCACCTGGTTCGTCACGAAACCGGCGGCATAGGCGGCATGCCTGCAGGCGGCGACGCCATGCTCACCCACTTCGCTTCCGACCTCAACAAACTCGGCACCAACATCGCCGGCCTGAACAAGCAGGCCCAAGACGCCATCATCGCCCAGGGCATCGAGTGGTACTACTGGCAAGGCACCGATTACGCAGGCAAGGAATTCATCACCCAGACGGGCGCCCTGCTGCAATACACCAGCGCCATCGGTGATGGCCTGCAAGACGCGCAAAACAAAGCCGCCGCCTACGCCAAGCTCTGGCTCGACCCCAAGGCCGCAGCCCATGGTGCCTATGGCGTTGGCACCACCTACGAGCAGTGGAATGTCAACACAGGCACCAGCGCGGTGACCGCCACGGCGCGCGATGTCGACAAAAGCCAGATATTCCTCGGCCAGGGTGGCGCAGAAACTTTCACCGGTGGCAACAAGAACGACGTCATGCTGGCCGATGATGGCGATGACACCCTGGACGGCGGCAAAGGCGACGACAAGCTCTATGGTGGCAGCGGCACCGACACCTACACCTACACCTTCACCTCCAGC